>CAZMXP010000121.1:0-1520 GCA_964570285.1 uncultured Planctomycetaceae bacterium | reverse complement strand
TTTCGGGCTATTCCGCGAAATCGCGCTGCGAAATCACGCTTGTCCCAGGCCTAGGAACCAACCGTCCTGCTCGCGTCGCATCAACGCTGACCGCTCTACGCCTCCCTTGCGGCCAAACACAATGTCCCCCTGGCGTAGGACATACTGCGGAAGCCGTCGCGTCACGGTTTCGGTCACACGGGGCGTGGTATCTGACAGGCTCAAGAAGCCCTCTCGGATCTCGCCAACCGAAATCAACGGTACTCCATCTCCCTGCGAATACTCGGAGGCTTTGAGCAGTGTGCCGAAGGGTCCGGTAGTGATCGAAGCGAGTTGATGAATCGCCTTCTCGTCCCAATCCTCCGGGATTTCCCCCACGCGCGCCTGCTTGTAGCCGGGCCTCACGCCCATGACGCCCCCATGTTCTTGAGGTGCCCCACGACCCGCGCGGCGAGCCTTTCCACCGCCTCGGTGAGCTTCGGCAGCGGCATGGCGTAGCGTTCGGCAAGTTGTCGGATGCGGCCGGTGAGGGTCTGTGAGACGCGGTCTAGCTCGCCCTGCAAGGCGGCCGACAGGCGGGCCATCCACTTGTCGTCCACCACCAGCGTCTTGATCTCGGCCTCGGCGAGCTTGGGGTACTTGGCGTCGATCTTGATGTCGAGGTCCTCCTGTGCCGCCTTGCTCTTGGCCTTGGCCTCCGACTGCTGCTCCAGCAGGTCCGCGTATGCCTTGAGCGCTGCACGCTCGTCCGCATGGAGGGGGTCATTGCCGATCTCCTTGAGCCGCGCCTTCACGGCCTTCGCCGCGATCTTCTGCTTATCGCCTTCGCCCTCGATCACCCCGGCCAGCAGCCCATCCTCGCCGCTGTTCTCCTCGCGCATCTCGTCGAGCAGTTGCTCCAGCGTGGCGAGCTGGTTGTCGAGCGCCTCGATAACATCGCGTTCGGCGGCAAAGTAGCGGGTGACGAGAGTCGGCGCAGGAACGAGGTCCGACTTGAATCGTCGCTTGCCTCTCACGTAGTCGTGCGGCTCCGGCCAGACGCGCTTATTGTCCTTGTTCTTGACCTGTACGATCTCGCGCGGCTGAGCACCCCTTACCCATCCGTCGGCGGCGATCAGGTACGCGTCGTCTTGCATGGTCTCGGCCCAGTAGTCCATGAGGTGCTGGTAGACGTCATAGGCATCGAGGAGCGGTGCCTTGCGGAACGCGTGTAGGAGGTCCTCCGCGATAGTCTCAATTAGCGCCTTTGGGTGGCCTTCCTTGCCGAACCCGGCGAGGCGCGGAGTCGTTGCCTTCCGCCAGTCGGCAAAGCCCTTGGTCGCCTTCTGCTGGAACGCAGCGAACTCGGCGTGGCCGAGGATGGCGGATTTCACCTCGAAGAGCGGCAACTTCAGGCGAGCGTATCCAGGCCGCCCCGCGGACTCGAACAGAACGGCTCGCACGCTGGGGAGCACCTTCCAGTACGCGCCGAGCGCGTCCAGATCGCGCTCCGGGATGCCGCCGCGCAGGTGGCCGTCGATGTCCTGCAGGTCCTCCGGCTC
>CAZMXP010000120.1:0-1608 GCA_964570285.1 uncultured Planctomycetaceae bacterium | reverse complement strand
TCCGGGCCGGCTCGGGGCCCTACTTCTACCTGCCCAAGCTCGAGAGCCACCTCGAGGCGCGGCTCTGGAACGACGTCTTCCTCTTCGCGCAGAGCGCGCTCGGCATCCTGCGGGGCACGATCCGCGCGACGGTGCTGATCGAGACGATCCTCGCCGCGTTCGAGATGGACGAGATCCTCTTCGAACTGCGCGAGCACAGCGCGGGGCTCAACTGCGGCCGCTGGGACTACATCTTCAGCTTCATCAAGAAGTTCCGGAACGACCCCAAGTGCCTGCTGCCCGACCGCGCGTCGGTCGGCATGACCGCGCACTTCCTGCGCAGCTACAGCCGGCTCCTGATCCGGACCTGCCACCGCCGCGGCGCCCACGCGATGGGCGGCATGGCGGCGCAGATCCCGATCAGGCACGACGAGCGCGCGAACGCCGAGGCGATGGCGAAGGTCGTCGCCGACAAGGAGCGCGAGGTCGGGGACGGCCACGACGGGACCTGGGTCGCCCATCCGGGGCTCGTGCCCGTCGCGAGGGAGGTCTTCGACCGGGGCATGCCGGGTCCCAACCAGATCGCGCGCCCGCCCGACGAGCTCGCGATCGGCGCGGAGGACCTGCTGCGCGTCCCCGCCGGCCGCATCACGCGGGAGGGGCTCGACCTCAACGTCTCCGTCGGCCTCCGCTATCTCGAGGCGTGGCTGCGCGGCTCGGGCTGCGTGCCGCTGCGCAACCTGATGGAGGACGCCGCGACCGCCGAGATCAGCCGCGCGCAACTTTGGCAGTGGATCCGCCACGACGGGGCCACGCTCGAGGACGGTACGCGCGTCACCGCCGCGCTCGTCCGCGAGCGGATCGAGCGCGAGTCGGAGGCGGTCCGGTCCGAGCTCGGGGAAGAGGGGTTTGCCGCCTCCCGCTACCCGCTCGCCGCGAAGCTCTTCGAGAAGCTCACCACGGGCACGGAATTCGCGGAATTCCTGACCCTGCCCTGCTACGACCACATTTGACAACATCGAGGTACGCACCATGCTGAACCACCTGGAAGCGCGCGCGATGCGCGAGCAGTGGGCGATCGACCCGCGTTGGGACGGAATCCGGAGGCCCTACGGCCCCGAGGACGTCCTGAGGCTCCGCGGATCGGTGACGATCCAGCACACGCTGGCGACGATGGGCGCCAACCGCCTCTGGAGGGCGCTGCACACGATGCCCGCGGTCCGCGCGCTCGGCGCCCTGACGGGCAACCAGGCGCTGCAGCAGGCGAAGGCGGGGCTGCAGGCGATCTACCTCAGCGGCTGGCAGGTCGCCGCGGACGCGAACCTCGCCGGGGAGATGTACCCCGACCAGAGCCTCTATCCCGCCAACAGCGTCCCGAAGGTGGTGGAGCGGATCAACCGCTGCTTCCTGCGCGCCGACCAGATCCACCACGCCGAGGGCAAGAACGGCGTCAACTGGTTCGTGCCCATCGTCGCCGACGCCGAGGCGGGCTTCGGCGGGCCGCTCAACGCCTACGAACTCATGAAGGCGATGATCGAGGCCGGCGCGGCCGCGGTGCACTTCGAGGATCAGCTTTCGTCGGAGAAGAAGTGCGGGCACCTGGGCGGCAAGGTTCTGGTGCCCGGCAGC
>CAZMXP010000119.1:0-1670 GCA_964570285.1 uncultured Planctomycetaceae bacterium | reverse complement strand
CCTCCGCGCAGCGGCGCGCAGCGCCGCGAAGCCCCCCCGTGCAACAGGACTGGCTCGCCCGCGAGCGTGTCCCCCCCCGGGAGCAGCCCTACCGCCGCCGCTCGGTCACGCGGAACGTCCCGTAGTAGTAGACCGAGACCTGCGTCCCCTCGTTCGTGATCGTGAAGCCAGCCGGGTTCGGTGAGCCGCGCCAGCGATCCTTCCAGAGGTAGGTCTCGACGGCCCCGTTCTGCTCGACGGTCCAGCCCGCGTTGACCTCGTCGTCACCGGCCCGGGCATCGCGCAGAAGCAGCGTCGCCGCCACGACCAGGAAGGCACCGCCCAGAAGCAGCGCGGCGATGCGGGAGTAGATGGTCTTCGTCGCCATCCATCCATCTTCGCCGAAGGTCCCGGCCCGGCGCCGCGCCTACTTTCTGGATCTCTCGATCAGCAGCCCGATTAGCGTCCCGGCGACTGCCCCGATCGCCCCCCACAGTCCGGCAAAGAGCACGCGGACAAAGTCGAACCCCTCGCCGCGCACCGGGGGGAAGAGTACCTGGAATGCAACGATCGCGACCGCCATCCCGATGTAGACGCAGGCCTTGCCGGCCCTGCTGCGCGGAGGAGTCCACTTGCCCGCCTCTCCCATAGTCCTCTCCTGTCGATCGTGAACACGCGCCCACCCCGCAGCCCCCGCGCCCCCATCCAGAATCGTACCCCTTAGCAATTTGTTGCGCGGCCCTGCGCGCAACAAATTGCCGGAGGAGGGACTTGAACCCTCACGCCCTTGCGGGCACGGGATTTTGAATCCCGCGCGTATGCCATTTCGCCACTCCGGCGTGGAGTGGGGAGTCTATCAGTCGCCGGCGCGAAGGCGCTTGCCCTGTTCCTCGAGCCACTGTTCGAGGCGGCTGCGAGTCGGGAACTCCCAGAGGAGCATCAGTCCGACCAGGGCGATACCGAGGCCGATGCCGACCGTGCTCCGCTCGACCATGTACGCGACCGCACAGAGAAGCGCCGCACCCTCGAGCAGCGCCGCCGCGACGATCACTTCGCTCTGGTAGAGGGCGAGCAGCCGTTCGTCGTCGCTCGCCCCGCGGATCGACTGGCCCGCCCGGATCTGGCGGCGTCCCTGCGTGCGCAGCAGGCCGGGCAGCGCGAAACGGGCGCCGACGGCCCCCACCGTGACGGCGACCGCGAGATAGACGAGGAAGGGGTCGGCCCGCTCGACGTCACCGGGGCGGGGCAGCACGAGGACAACGGCGAGGAAGATCGCCGCGCCGCCGGCCAGCGCGGCGATGACGACCTGCAACTGTCGCAGCCGGGAGAGGAAGCTCTCGTGCAGACTCATGCCCACGAGCATACCCCCGTGGGAAAATGGCAGCGTGCCCCGCTATCCCGACTACGCATCGCTCCCCGACCACTTGAGGGCGATGCTCCGCGCCGTCACGAGCGACGATGCCGCCGCCGAGCGGTACGCGCTCGCGCCCAACCGCAATCTCAAGGGCCGGTCGGTGATGACCGTGGTCAACGCGCCCTTCGGGCAGCGCATCATCGAGCGCTTCCTCTACGATCTGGGCAACTACCTCGGCGTGGACGATATGGACCGCTTCCCGCCCTCCTTCGGCAAGAAACGCTAGAGCCCTTGATCCCGCTTGATCGTGCCGGATGAGTCACGTTCAGGCGGCGAT
>CAZMXP010000118.1:0-1918 GCA_964570285.1 uncultured Planctomycetaceae bacterium | reverse complement strand
CCAGCGAATTCCGGGTCGCGGGGGGGGGGTCTTCACCCATGAGTCCTTCTCATGCGGCTACTACGTCTCCCACTGCCGCGGGGGCGGCACCGGACGCCGCCCGTAGGGCGGCGGGCCCCCCCCCCCCGGCGGCGCGCCCCGCCCCCCCCCGACCCCGCGGTGCCCGAGAAGGCCAAGCGGAGGAAGTTCACCGCCGAGTACAAGGTGCGCATCCTCCGCGAGGTCGACCGCTGCAAGGCTCCGGGGGAGATCGGGGGCATCCTGCGACGGGAGGGCCTGTACTCCTCGCTCCTGACCGAGTGGCGCCGGCAGCGCGACCGGATCGCCAAGGCCGGCCTCGCCGCCACGAGGCGCGGGCCGAGGGCGCGCGCCGTGGACCCGCGCACGAAGCAGCTCGAGCGCGAGAACGCCAAGCTCCGGCGTCGCCTCCAGCGGGCGGACGTCATGCTCGCCGTGCTAAAAAAAACGTCCGAGCTCCTGGGGATCCCCCTGAGCCCCCTCGACGACGACGAGAACGACTGATGGCCGCCGCCGAGCAGCTCGCCCCGACCTTCGGCACCACCGCCGCGTGCGAGGCGCTGGGCGTCTCCCGCGCGAGCCTCTACCGCTCCCGCCGGCCGCGGCCCGCGGAGCCCCCTCGCGTCCGCCCGAGGCCGCCGCGGGCGCTGAGCGCCCCCGAGCGCCGCGTCGTCCTCGACACGCTCCACTCCGACCGCTTCGTCGACAAGGCCCCCGCCCAGGTCTGGGCCGAGCTGATCGACGACGGGATCTACCGCTGCTCGGTCCGCACCATGTATCGCCTCCTCGCCGCGCACGGCGAGGTCCGCGAGCGCCGCGACCAGCTGCGGCATCCCCACTACCAGAGGCCGGAGTTGCTGGCCACGGCTCCCAACCAGGTCTGGTCGTGGGACATCACCAAGCTCCTCGGCCCGGCGAAGTGGACCTACTTCTACCTCTACGTGCTCTTGGACATTTTTTCGAGGTACGTGGTCGGCTGGATGGTTGCGCACAACGAGTCCGCGACGCTGGCGAAGCGGCTCATCGAGGAGAGCTGCGAGAAGCAGGAGATCCTCCCCGGGCAGCTCACCGTCCACGCGGATCGCGGGTCGTCGATGACCAGCAAGCCGGTCGCGCTGCTCCTCGCGGACCTCGGCGTCACGAAGACGCACTCGCGGCCGCACGTCTCCAACGACAACCCCTTCTCCGAGGCGCACTTCAAGACCCTGAAGTACCGCCCGGAGTTTCCGGCCCACTTCGGCGGGATCGAGGACGCCCGCTCGTTCTGCCACCCGTTCTTCTCGTACTACAACACCGAGCACCGGCACTCCGGCCTCGGGCTGATGACGCCGGAGTCGATCCACTACGGATACGCCGAACAGATCGTCGCGGCCCGCCGCGACACCCTGCGGGCGGCGTACGCCGCCCATCCCGAACGCTTCGTGCGGAAGCCGCCCCAACCGCCGCGACTTCCCGCCGCGGCTTGGATCAACCCGCCGCCGCAGATAACGGGGATCCAGGATGCCCCAGGATCGATGATCGCAACCGCGTTGGACCCCCGGGTACCCCTGATTCTCGTCCCGGGACCCTCGTCGCCGCGTGTCGCGGCGACGAGGCAACACGAGGGCGTTGCCCTCGTGGAGGTAGCTCACTAAATGCTACAGGTCGGTGTCTCAAAATCGTTGACACGTTCCGGCCTCTCGGAGGCCGAGCGCCGCAGGCTGATCGCACGAGCCCGGCGGCTCGTCGACGAGAAGACCGACCGTTTCGTGGTCTATGTAGTTGCGGCCGCTCAGGAGGCCCAGATCGTCTGCATCGGGGAGCCCCGCCCGAAGATCGTCGTCGAGGAGTGGTTCGTCATCTAGCCGTAAGCGTCCGAACATCCACGTCTATCCGCGTGACGCGTTCGGTGTAGAAGGAG
>CAZMXP010000117.1:0-1921 GCA_964570285.1 uncultured Planctomycetaceae bacterium | reverse complement strand
TCGGATCGGGGCACATGAGGGCTCGGGTTCGGGCAAGCTCAAGGGCTGTTTCCGCAGAATCTGGAATCATTCGGAGGGGCGGCGCTCCGGGCGGAAATAGGGCAGAATCGTGGCCATGTGGCGGCACATCCCCCCGCTTGAGCACGGGGATCTCATCGAACGCCTCACGCGGTTGGGGCGGCCGGAGTACGGCCTCAAGTGGCCGGAGGAGTCGCCGAGCCTGCTGGAGCGGGCGGGAATCACCGCGGCCCACGCGGGCGACCTCGCGGCGATCACCCTCCTGTGGGCCTCCGACCCCTCGGAGTTCCCCGAGGACGACTCGGCGTTCGCGCCCGTGTACGCATGGCGAGCGCTCGGCCTGCTCGGCGCAACCGAGTGCGTGGAACCGCTGCTCGGGATGATCAACGTCCTCGACGAAGGGGATGACGAATGGTCGCCCAACGAGTTCTCCGTGGTCCTCGGCCTCGTCGGGGAGGCGGCAATCGACCCGGTCGCGCGATTCCTGGCGGATGCGGGAAACAGGGTCATGGCCCGTGCGGTGGCGGCCAGCGCGCTGCGCGAGGTAGCGAAGCGTCGTCCGCAGTGCGGCGAGCGCGTCGCCGCGATCCTGCTGGATCACTTGGGGCGCTACGCCGAGCACGACCCGGTGCTCAACGCATTCCTGGTCATTGACCTCGCCGAGATGGGGACCACGCAGGCGGTCGATCTCATCGACCGCGCCTACGCCGCCGGGCGCATCGACGAGGAGTGCGCGGGGACTCGCGGCTACATGCTGGAGAAGCTCGGGATGCCCGGCTGCGAACCGTCGCCGGAGGAACGCGAGCGCGAATTGCGGCGGATGCTTGCCTCGCTGCTGGCACCGCGAGCGGTCGAACCGACGGGGCAAAGGGATTGCCCGCCGGCGACGGCGCGACGCCAGAGGGCGAGGAAGACCAGAAGCCGTAGGGGGCGCGGCTGAGTTCGAACCACGCGCACCGTGGGCCACCGTGCGCGCCCACGCGCCCCGCTACGCGCCCGCGCCGTCACCCTTCGCGCGCGCGCCCAACGCCGCCTCCCGCGTCGCGTAAGGCCCCACGGGCTCCTGCGCCTCGGCGTCGACCCAGTACCACCCCGGCCCCGCCAGCCAGTACACCGACCGCTCGTCGCTCGCCGCCGCCTCCTCCGCCGTCGCCTCGAACACGCCGTCGTCGTCGTCGCGCGCGCACGTCGCCGCGTGCCAGCCCGCGAGGAACGCATCCCGCGCGACCGTCGAACCCCCGCGCCGCAGGTAGGCGTCGAACGCCTCCTCCTCGCGCGTCGGCTCACCCTCCGGCTCGTCGTCGATGACGCCGATTTCTCCCCTGACGATCATCCTCGCGCGTTCGCAGACGTCGTGCGCGTCGCAGCACGGCAGCCCGCTCAGCACCGAGCCGCCGTCTTGGAAGCTCCTGCCCTCCGGCGGCATGATCTCCCAGTTGATCCCCCGCGGCCCCTCGCTGCGGTCCTCGACCGTGCAGCCGAAGGGCGCGAGCGCCTTGCGCGCCTCGCCGATGCTCCTCACAGCGCACCGCCCTCCGCGAAGAGGCCTGCGGCGCGCGCCGCCTCGACAGTCGCGTCCCAGACCGCGTCGTCCCATCCGGCAATGTAGTCGGTGAGCGCGTGGCGGTAGGCGTCGCCCCGGGCGGCGCACTCGGTCGCGGTCAGCCCGAGCCGTACCGCGAGCGAGCCGTCGGATTGAGCCGCGCACAGCGCATCTTCCGGCAACAGGTGGCGCCTCGCGTCGGGCGCCCACATGGACGCACCCGACCCGATGTACTCCGCGGCGCGGGCGGCCCCGTCGCGGCGCCCCGAGGCGTACGCCGCATCGCGCCCGCTCACCGCACCACCGTAAGCATCCGGCCAAGCACGCCTTGGCGCACAGGAGGGGACGGGGTACGAAGGG
>CAZMXP010000116.1:0-2016 GCA_964570285.1 uncultured Planctomycetaceae bacterium | reverse complement strand
CCCCCCCTGCCCCCCCCCGTGCCCCCCCCCATGCCCCCCCCCATGCCCCTCCGTCGCGCGGGCGTCGAGGATGCGGAGCGACTCCGCGAGCATGTAGCGCGTGTCGGAATCGCCCGCCATGCGCTCGAGGATGGCGCGCGCCTGCTCGACGACGCCCGCGTGGTCGCGCTGCGCGACGAGATGGAGCAGGAACTCGCGCCGCCGCGCGAGGTCGTCGGGACGGCGCGCGAGCAGTTCGCCGTAGGCGCGGGCGATGCGCCGGTTCGCCTCCGCCACGGGGTCGGCGGAGAGCCACGACGACGAGGCGCTGCCGCGCTTGCGGCCGGGCCGCACCGCGCGCCAGCCGCCGTTGACGGCGATGAAGTCGAACTCGTCGCCGTCGCCCGGGCCGCCATCGAGACATGCGCGATAGAGCGCGATCAGCGTCTCCCACGGGCGCACGCCGCCGGGATCGAGCACCGCGCAGCGCAGCAGTTCGGCCTCGGCGT
The DNA here is from genome assembly GCA_964570285.1 of uncultured Planctomycetaceae bacterium. Taxonomy (GTDB): domain Bacteria; phylum Planctomycetota; class PLA2; order PLA2; family PLA2; genus CAZMXP01. The sequence continues at coordinate 1,528 of CAZMXP010000116.1, read as the reverse complement.
GCTCGTACCAGCGCGCATCGACGTAGAACTGCGCGAGCCGGTAGCGCAGGTGGACGTCGTCCGGGGTCTCGCCGCGGCGCGCCTCCAGCGCGAGGCGCTCGCTCTCCAGCGCGGGCGACAGCTCCGGCGGCTCCCACTCGCCGACCCGGATCGGGTCGGGGCGGTTGGGTTCGACGGCCGGCTCGGGCGCAGGCTCCTCGAAGGGGTCGATCTCGACGTCGTAGCGCCGTTCCTCGGGGCCGCCGCTGATCTCGATCGTCGAGTCGCCGTCGTCGCAGCCATCCCCGCCGCAGCCTTCCTCCTGGGCCCTGGCCGCCGGGGCGGCCAAGAGCGCGACGAGCAGGAAAAGCCGCATCCCGCCATGGTAAACCGGGCGGGACAACGGGGTCTGACCCTTTTGTCCCGCCAAACTTGTCGTAGGGGCGGGGGGCGCTATGCTGGTGGGTCTCCGCCGCGGGGTGGAGAAGTGGTATCTCACCAGGCTCATAACCTGGGGATCGCGGGTTCGAATCCCGCCCCCGCCACCAGAAGACACCGGGGCGCCCCCTTTCGGGGGGCGCCCCGGTTGCATTTGGGGGAACCCCGCATGTGGCGTGCTAAGGCCAGAGGCGAAAGCCGGCGGCGACGAATTGGCGGTCGAAGGAGAAGGCGCGTTCGATCCCCTGCTTTCGCATCAGGACAAAGGAGATGCAGTCGGTGAAGCTCGTCTTCTGGTCGGCGTATCTCTCGAGAAGGGGGATCGCCTCCTGCTCCTCGGCAAGCCCTGGGCGCAAGATCGCCATGCGTTCCGACGCGAGGATGGACCGGGCGCGTTCTGCAGCGAAACCGCCGCCTGCCCACCGGGCAAGGAGTGTGAACGTTTCCGCGAGGACGAGACTGCTCGTGAAGAGCCGCTCCTTGCCCGCCCGCGCCCAGCCGCGCACCGCGTCAGCGTGGTGCTGGTCGCGCGCGAGGTATCGGGCGAGGAAGGCGCCCGTATCCACCAGGATCACTTGGTTCGCTCCCGCCGCTTGTAGAGATACTCGTCGTGACGCGCCGCAAGGTCGCTGGGTGCCGGTCCCTCGTAGACCGCGTCGTCCCGAAGAAGCGGGTCGTCGTCCATCGCCCCCTTCGTGGTTTCCAGATGAGATTCCATCGCGCGGCGGATGAAATGGGCCAACGAAACCCCGAGCCCGCGTGCGCGGCGGGCCGCTCGTGCCCTAAGGTCTTCTGGCAGCATGATCGTCGTACGCTTCATGACACCGCCATAATAGCATGTATGCATGCTGCGGGCATGACGCATCCGAGGTCGCGCAGCTCGCTAGCTAGGTCTCTGGGACCGATGCATCGCGATGGCGGTTACGACGCTTCAGGGACTCCCCACTACTCGACCAGTCCCCAGAGGCACCAGAAGGCCCAGTAGCGCGGGTGATTCCATCGCTCCTGCGCGCGCACATGCTCCTGTGACTTCTTGAGTGCTGCCGCCGCGCCCAGCCTAGTCCTGAAACAAGCGAAGATTGGTAGTCTTCCCGCGGACGGGCTCCGAATG
>CAZMXP010000115.1:0-2373 GCA_964570285.1 uncultured Planctomycetaceae bacterium | reverse complement strand
TGCGGTAGTTCTGCGGGTGCGGGACGAGGTCCCCGCCGCGGACGTAGCGGAGCTCGCGGATTCGGTTCCTCACCGTGCCACGTGACGCCACGTCCTCCCCTTCCTGATCGAGCTGATCGTGGTTTCGGAGACACCGAGCTCGCGCGCGACCTGGCACTGGCGTTCGCCTTGTCGCATCCTGTCGATGGCCAACAGCACGAGCCCTTCGCGGAGCTTCGCCTGCGGATGGTCCGAGCCCCGTCGCGGGTGGACGAGGCCATTCGCCCTCCGGTCGCGCCAGTTGGCGCGCGGCGTGTCCCACCGCAGGTTCTCGAGCCGGTTGTCGTCCTTCCGGTCGTTCGCATGACACGCACACGCGCCCTCGGGGCGGGGGCCCACGAATGCCTCGAGCACGAGGTGGTGGACCATGCGGACGACGCGACGACCCGTTCCGTAGAGAACCGCGCGCAGATAGCCGGTGCGGTTCGGACGCAGCCCGAGCCTGCGCCAGGAGCCATGCACGTAGGTCGCCCCCCGCACGCCGAGCGGGCCGTTGGGATCGGCGTGCTCGTAGCGGGTCCAGACGCTCCCGTCCCGTCCGACCCGATACGCGGCGAAGCCCTCCACGGGGCGGTAGAGATCACCGCTCGGCCCATGAAGCGGGTCGCGATTCGACACGGACCCGAGCGTCAGGGGCGCGAGGAGCTACTCAAGACCCGCGCGATGTCGAGGGCGGCATGAACTTGCCGCGTTTCGCGAAGAGCGTGGGATGGGGTGCAGGGGATCGGCCGCAGTCGCTACCCCCCCTCCGCGGCGCACCCTCTGGCAAGCCCACGGTCCCGGCGCCGCGCCCGGCTCAGCCGTCGGGATCTCGGCTGGCCTTCTCCCGCACATCGGCGGCCTGCCTGACCTTCGCCAGCGCATCCGCTCGCCCGCGATGGAACGGGTGGAGCGCCATGAAGGACTCCTCGCACGCGGCGAGCGCGCTTCCGGCGCGCTCCCGGCAGATGCGCAGGAGCTTGCCGACGGCGGCTGCGTATCTCGGGATTGCGTCGACCTCCCGGCGCAGGTGGTCCTCGGGAACCGATCCGAGGTCCGCGAGGGCCTCCATCGTCGTGAGCAGGTCGGCGATGACACCGGAGGCGCGGAGCGACAGCAGGTGGAGCTCAGGCTCCCGTGGCGCGAGGCGCGCGCGCATCCGGTCCACCGTGGCGACGGTGCCGCGTGCGGCCCCGAACGCGTCGGTCGCGACCGGGTCGGGCATCCGGTCGATCATCCCCTTGAGCTTGAGGTCGTACCAACGGAGGTGGAACAGCCAGAACTTCAGGCGGTCGCGCTCGATCTCCCGGGAGCGCAGCTTCTCCATGGCGAGGGTCACGATGCCCGCGGCGACAGCACCGGCCAACGCGCCGACGAGGGTAACGTTCAAGGCGTCCACGCCGGAGACTCTACTTCGACCTCCGGTCGGGGATTCGCGCCGCCCCCCCCTACAATCAGGCGCGTGGGGACAGACATCGACCGCGCCCTCGAGTACCTCTGGAACCACCTCTGCTGGCTCCGCCTCAAGTGGGCCACGTACGACGAGCTCTTCGGGCACTCTGACGAACGCATCGAAATGCTGAACCGACGCACGGCGCACGTCGTCGGCACGCTCCAGGAGACACTTCTCGACGCGGTCGTGCTCGAGGTCACGGCGCTCCTGGACCCCGCCGCGGCGCGCGGCCAGGCCAACATGTCTTTCGAGGGCGCCGCAAAGCTCCTCGCGATCGATGAGGCGGCTCACGCGACGCTCGTCGGCGAGATCCGGGCGATGAAGGCCGCCCTGCTTCCCTTGGTCGAGCGCCGCCATGCAAGGATCGCGCACCGAGACCGGGAGGTCGCATTGGCCCGCAGCGATCGCGGCGGCGTGAGCCGCGCGCAGGTCCGCGAGGCCGTAGAGGCGGTATGCGGCTTCTACGACCGCCTCCACAACGCCCACACCCGGGAGAACGGCGAGACTCGCTTCGACCTCCTTGGCCGGGACGCGGCTTCGCTGGTAGGGCAGTTCCTCGAGGTCGTCGATCGCGGCAACGCCCAGCTTGACCGTGAGGCGCGCGAGCGTCGAGCGGCGTGGGTCCGTGCGTACGGAGAGCACGCGATCGGCCAGGACTTCGACCCGGGTGAACAGTGGCGCGATCCGAACGCGCAGGCCTGAGACCCGGTTCACGCGTTCCGGGTATCCCCGCGGGGGAGCTCCATCGGTGACGCGCTGAACGCTGGGGGCGGCCCGTCAGGAAGGCCCACGTGAATCCACGCATGGCCCGGCGCGGCGATTGGCCGCACGCCGGGCGCGCACGCGTCCCCGGGGCCTCGCAGGCCCTCAATTCGTGGCGATCGGCGCCGGGAGGTCCCGAG
>CAZMXP010000114.1:0-2499 GCA_964570285.1 uncultured Planctomycetaceae bacterium | reverse complement strand
GTAAGCATCCGGCCAAGCACGCCTTGGCGCACAGGAGGGGACGGGGTACGAAGGGGGATGCGCGAGGCGCTACGAGCCGCCCGACTCGCGGGCGGCCTTCCACCCGCGGGGCGTCAGCTCGGCGATCCGGCTCGCGGGCGTCGTCGCGACGCGGAGCAGCACGTCCTTGAGGTACGCGAAGGCGTCGACCTCGGCCGCCTTGCAGCTCTCGATCACCGAGTAGATCGTCGCGGCGCGCCTGCCACCCGCGAGGCTGCCCGCGAAGAGCCAGTTCTTCCGGCCGCAGGCGACGCCGCGCAGCGCGCGCTCCGTCGCATTGTTGTCGATCGGGATGATGCCGTCCCCGACATAGCGGACGAGCGTCTCCCACTGGCGCTGCGCGTACGCGACCGCCTTGCCCAGCGGGCTCTTCGGGAGCGCGCTCGCCTGCCACTCGCCGAGCTTCTGCCGCAGCGCGTCGAGCACGGGCACGGACCGCTCGCGGCGGAGCGCGGCGATCCCCTGCGCATCGAGCATCCGCTCCGTCGCCTCGCGCTCGACGGCATAGAGGCGCCGGATCAGCGCGATCGCGAGCGCGGCCTCCTCCGGCTCGGTCGCGAGCGCCTCGTGGAATCCGCGCCGCGCGTGCGCCATGCAGCCGACGTGGACGATGCCCCGGTCGAGGTTGCCGTAGCCCGTGTAGGCGTCGCGCTGCAGGTAGCCGCGGTAGTCCTTGAGGAACTCCTCCGGGCCGTCGCGGGCCCGGGTCGGGCGGAAGTCGTAGACGACCTCGCCCCCCTCGCCGCGGTAGACGAAGAACCAGCCCTGCCGCCGCCGCCGCGCGTCGTTGCCGTCGAGCACGACCACGGGCGTCTCGTCGGCCCCGACGATGCGGCCGGCCCTCACGCCCTTCCCGATCTCCGCGACGACCGGCTCGAGGGTCTCCGCGACGCCGGCGATCCAGTCGCAGAGCGTGGAACGCGCGATCCCGATCCCGTGGCGGGCGAGGATGCCGCACTGGCGGTTGAGCGGCAGGTGGTCCTTGTACTTCGAGACCACGATGTGCGCGAGCAGCCCGGGTCCGGGGCGCCCCTTCTCCACCGCACGGGGCGGCAGGTCCGCCTGCACGACGCCCTCCTGGCACTGGCGGCAGGAGTACTTGGGGCGCACGTGCTGCATGACCACGTACTGCGCGGGGACGTACTCGACCTCCTCGGTGACATCCTCGGCGAAGGCGGTCATCGGCTTCTTGCAGCAGGGGCAGGTGCGCCGGTCCTCGGGCACCTCGTGGAGGACGCGCTCGCGGCGGAGGTGCGCGGGCAGCGGCCCGCGGCCGTGCGCGCCCTTGCGCCGCTTCTCCGCGGGCTTCTCGCGCGCGGACTCCTCGTCGGGGACGTCCGGAGGGGGCGCGGGGGCCTCGGGCACGGGCGCGTCGTCGACCGCGTCGAGGATCTCGCCGAGGTCGAGCGCGAGCTGGCCGGCGGGGACCTTCTCGCTGCGGCTCCCGTAGGCCCGGCGCAGGTACGCCTTGAGCTTCGCGCGGAGGAAGGCGTTGTCGCGCGCGGCGGCGTGGAGCGCCTCGTGAAGCGTGGCGACCTCGGCGTCGCGGGTGAGGAGCCGCTCGTCGCGCTCGCGCAGCTCCTCCCGGAGCCTCGCGATCTCGGCCGACGCGCCCGCATCCATCGGGGGCGAAGCTACCGCGCCGATGCCACACTTGTCAAGTAATCACAGTCGCCCGCAATGACACTGGCATTGTGGACATCGCTGCCCGGCGTCACGCGGGCCGGCGGTCGTACCACGCGCGCCGGCGCGCCGCGCGGAGGTCGATGCCGCCGAGCAGCAGCGCGAGCTCGCCGGCGCGCAGCTCGACGCCCGCCGCCGGCGCGTCGGCCCCGGGCCAGGAGAAGGTCCCCTTCTCGAGACGTTTCGCGGACACCCATAGGCCGGAGCCGTCGAAGTGCAGGATCTTGAGCCGGTCGCGGCGCCGGTTGCAGAAGACGAAGAGGTGCCCCGAGAGCGGATCGCCGCCGAGCGTGCCGCGCACGACCGCGGCGAGCGTGTCGAACGCCTTGCGCATGTCGGTCGCCCCCGCCGCGAGGAAGACCCGCACGGTGGGCGGCAGCGTCAGCACGCGTCGCGCTCCAGGACGGCGAGCAGGCGCCCGAGCGCATCGGCGTCGAACGACGGCGGGACGTAGAGCGTCCGTCCCCGCGCGAGGTCGAGGCGGAAGTCCGCCGCCGCCACGGGTGCCGCCTCCACTAGGCGGACCGGCAGCAGCGTCGCCCGGGTCCCCCGCTCCCTGCGCAGCCGGCACACCCAGTAGGAGAGGCTCGCTGGCGCGATCCCGCGCTTGCGACCGAACGCGCCCTGGCTCAGGCCGCTCCCGCGCCACTCCGCGACCAGCGACATCCACTCGCGCCGCGCCCGCCTGCGACCCGCCATCGACTGCCTCCTCTCGAGCGAGGCTGATCGTCGCAGACGTCAGCCTGCGCGCCAGACGTGGATGGCCGGATGCTTACG
>CAZMXP010000113.1:0-3113 GCA_964570285.1 uncultured Planctomycetaceae bacterium | reverse complement strand
ACGTGCTCGGGAAGGGCGACGCGCGGCTGGGGCGGATGCTGGAGCCGGCGTAGCTGCGGGCGCGCTCGCGACGACCGGGGGGCCGATCGTGGCCCCCCTTCTTCGTGGGAGTGCCGAGCCGCGGGCCTATTCCCCTCTCACGCAAGTGATCTTGCCCGTTTCGTGGTACGTTGAGTTCAGATCGCGTTCGTCTTGGCTCGCAGAGGAGTCGGCGTCCGGGTAGAGGCGCAAGACAGCACGACGTGCCGCAGCGGCGACCCCCTCGGGCTGGAGGTGCTGGGATGGGACCCTTGCAGATCGCACTCATCGTGGCGGCCGTGGTGGTGGTCGGCTCCTTTGCCGCGGGGGCCTATTCGTCCTACGACGCCCCCAAACCCGATCCGAATGACCCCTCGAATACCAATTGCACACAGTGCGAGCTCGATCGGCAGTGGTATGAGAGTCTTCCCGGCTGGCACCAGGCCATGATCATCGTGTGGTGGCTCGCCAACCGGACAGTCTGTGCCGTGAAGGGCTGTCCCTGATCGTCGAGGATCTCCGAGAGGCGCCGGGTCGCGGTACGCACCCGACTCAGCCCACCGTGCGATAGACCCCCCTCGCCTCCCTCACGACCGCCCGCCTCCGCACCGCCTCCGCGAGCACCATCGTCGCGTGGTTGCGCGTGATCTTGAGCGCCTTCGCCGCGTCGGGGGTCGAGAAGGGCTTGGCGCGCGTCGACGCCCATGCGACCAGCCGGGCGGCGTGGGAGCCCTCGCGGAGAGTCCCCGTGCCCTTGGGCCGTACGCGCTTGCCGCGCGACGCCTTCGCTGCCTTCGCCTTCGCGCGAGGGCGCTTCGCCTGCGTCTCCCCGTCGCCAGCTGCCGCCGTCGCGGTCACCGTCGTGCCCCGCTCAGCGCGCCGCAGAGCCTTCAGCGTCGAGGAGTCGAGCCTGATCGTCAGCGTCGCCATCGGGGGGAGTTTAGCAGGGGGGCTGAGGGTTTCGGGGGGAAGCTCCGATAGCATCGTGGCTCGACGGACGGGCGAACGTGGTGTCGCCACACAGTCCGGCGAGGTGAGGTTGGGGCAAATGGCCGAGGCAGAGAAGCGCGAGCAGTGGCAGGAGTGGATGGACGAGTTCCAGGGAGAGTCGGACCGCGCTTGCGCGGTTCTCGGGGCTGCGTTCCTAGACGAGCATCTACGAGCACTCCTTGAGGCATTCTTCGTTGACGACAGGAAGCGCGCTGCCGCGCTGCTCCAGGGAGGATCGGCACCGCTGGCGACACTCGCAAGCAGGGCGGCCCTAGCGTACGCACTGGGCCTCCTCTCCCCCTCGGAGATCCACGACTTGCAGCTCATCAGGAGCATCCGTAACGCGTTCGCTCACCAATTGCATGGCTTGTCCTTCGCTTCGATGCGTATCAACCGGTGGTGCGCGCAGCTGACGCGCTGCGAATTGGGTCGTCCGTTTCAGGGCGACCTCGGACTCCGCGACCGCTTCGTACTATCGGTGGTCATACTCGCCAACTGCATCGCGCTGCGCCGGCTCGGAGTGGGAAGCGCGCGCCGAACCGTCCATGCAGAGATCGGCGTTGTCTCTCACGATGCCCGGAGCCCGGCGTAAGCGAGGTGCGCCCATTACCACGCGGTGGCGAGCTGCCGGCTGAGCTTCCCGCAGGCCCCCTCGCAGTGCGCTACCGGTCTGTCTCTCGCATGTGCATTAGGCCACGTCACGTGCCCGTGACCGGCAGCTTGCACACTCTCGCCCATTCCTCGACGCGGGCCCGGTGGCTGCCGAGCTCCGCCAAGGCGATCTCGCCCGTCTCGCGGATGGCGCGACACTCGCCGATGCCGAAGCCGCCGAGAATGTCCTCGAGAAAGCCGCGGACGATCAGGAGCAGGCTGCGACCGTCGAACAGCTCGTCAACGGTCGCCTGCCGAGTCGAGGCGAGATCGGCGCCGGAGTGGAGAACACCGACGCAGTCGGCGAATCCGAGGTGATGCCGCAAGAAGCGAACATCCGTAGGTGCTCTGAGCCCGGCTAGGATCGCACACTCACCGGCGATCTCGAATGCGCGGGCTATCTCCCGATAGCCGACGAGGCCTCCAGAGATATCTCGGAAGAGCGTGAACTCATCCACAGCCCTGCACGCGGACGCCCCCTCGGCGGGCGGGTTCCCCGGCACATCGCGGGCCCGCCGAACGCTCACGAAGTCCCCACTGTCGCTGATTCGATCCCAGTGCTGCTTGGCGAAGGAACGGGAGGCGTCATGGGAGTCGAGCGCACGAAAGGAGACGCGCACGTCCTCGATCAGGGCCTTGGTGCCTTCCGGCGTGAGCAGGTGGGGCTGCCCTGCCAATTCGCGGAGAGTGCGAGCGCTGGAGTCACGAGCGGGAACGACTCGCCCATCAACCTCGACGGGGACGGCCGCCACCCAGACGCAGGGTACGTCGGTTCTGCTCCGCACAATCTCGCGCAACGCGTCGACGCGTTCGCTCTGCAAGCGGTGGGCGGCCCAGCGGTCACGGTAGGCCCGCTCGACCTCGGCTTCCGAGAGCTGGTGCTTCGACTTGCCGGAGCGCCGCCAATAGCTCAGATAGCCGTGGTCTTCGACGACGGCGTGCGGCCGCCGCGGCGAAGCACGGACCTCGAGCAGCAGCACTCCGGTACCGTCCTCGGCCAGCGGGACGTTCAGGGGCGTTGCGCACGTGAGGAACGGCTCAACGTTTGTGCGGAGGATTGCCATCAGCCGCTCGGCATCGCGTCCGAGCGACACGGGCGTGACCGTCTTCGCCCGCTCGTTCTCCTCGAGGATGCCGAACGCTATCACGCCCCCACTGCCGTTGGCCATTGCCACGACGTCGCGGCAGCACTCGCGGGGCGCGTCCTTCTCCTTGCCGGGGTACTCGCTCTTGAACTCGAGATGGAGATCCTCCTCGCGCCGATCGACGATCAGTCGCTGGACGGCGGCGGCGAGGGCCGCCGGATCGCGGTCGGAGACTCCGAACACCTGTGCGAGCATCGGCAGTCATTTTATGGCCGATGCACCGTGCCACGCGCACATGGTGCCTGACGGACGCGTCAGTCGAAGACCCTCCCCCTCCGCTCCCAGACGCGACCCTGCCTGGAGGCGAGG
>CAZMXP010000112.1:0-3118 GCA_964570285.1 uncultured Planctomycetaceae bacterium | reverse complement strand
CCTCGCCTCCAGGCAGGGTCGCGTCTGGGAGCGGAGGGGGAGGGTCTTCGACTGATGCCAGTCACGGCCCTGCGTTGACGCCGGTGCCGTGCATCGCGACAATCCAGGCCCTCGTGTACGCCGTCATCGACCTGGAGACGACGGGGCTCTGGCCGCGGAGGCACCACCGTGTGCTGGAGATCGCGGTCGTGCGTGTCGCGCCTGACATGTCCACGCTGGACGAGTGGACCACACTCGTGAATCCCGGACGGGACGTCGGCCCGGTCAGCCTCCACGGCATCACGGGCGGAGACGTCGTCGACGCTCCCGCATTCGCAGACGTAGCCTCCGAGGTCGCCTGCCGCCTCTCGGGCTCGGTTCTCGTCGCCCACAACCTGCCGTTCGACAGTGGGTTCCTGCAGGAGGAGTTTGCGCGCCTCGGCATCGCGTTACCCGAAGCGCGGGGCCTGTGCACTCTCGACCTCGCGTGCCGCGTCCGTGTGGGCGGCGGGAGGACCCTTGAGAACTGCTGCCGCAGCCTCGGCCTGGACGCGTACCCGGACCACTCCGCGCTGGCCGATGCGAGGGCCGCCGCCGCGTTGCTGGGGGCCTGCGCCACCGAACTGAAGCGGCGCGGGGAGGGGCTGCCTCCCCACGAGCCGCTGTTCTTCAACGCGCCGCCTGCCACCAACGCATCCGGCCACGTCTACGCGCGAGGGTCTCGGCGAAACCGCGAGTCACCGCTCCGAGACCTGCTCGCCAGCCTTCCGGCGCGAGCCGCCGCAGTGGACTCGGAGTCCAGTGCGGTCGTCGCGTACGCCGATCTACTCGACCACGTGCTCGAGGATCGTCGCGTCTCAAGCGACGAGGTGGATGCCCTCGCGGAGACGGCGACCTTGTGGCATCTGGGGCAGCGGGACGTGGAAGACATCCACCGCTCCTACATGACAAGCCTGATCGGCATGGCCCTTGCCGACGGGCGCGTCACGGACCAGGAGCGGGCGGACATTGAGCGAGTCGCGGCCCTGCTGGGTCTCGTCGCGGAACTCCCCGCCCTAGTCGCCGCCAGCGAGATACTCGGTGACGACAAGAGGAAGCCCGACCGGCGGAGCGAATTGGCAGGCCTGTCGGTCTGTTTCACCGGGGAGAGCGTCTGTTCGATTGGCGGCCACAGGTTTGACCGCGCACGCCAGGAGATGCTTGCGGCGGAGGCGGGCCTCGTCGTTGCGCCGCGTGTCACGAAGAAGCTGGACGTGCTCGTGCTGGCCGATCCGGACTCGCGGTCGGGCAAGGCGCGCACGGCACGCCAGTACGGGACTCGCCTCATTGCCGAGCGGGCGTTCTGGATCATCCTCGGCGTCAGCATCGACTGAACGACCGCCGTCAGGAAGGCCGGGGCAAGCCTACGGGCCATCTGTCATGGCCCCGGCTCCGGACCGGGGCTCTGCCCATCGATCTCGATGTCACCGGGCCTGAACCGGAAGTGGATCAGGTGGTGGTTGCCGGCGCGGTCCCGTCGTGCCCACTCGACAACCTCAAGCTGGCTGACAAACCGAACGCACTCTGCCATGCTCACCCAGAGGTCTCGGAGGCGAGCCTCGATGCTGAACAGATCATCGTAGCGCTGAAGCACCTCCGACCACGACTCGTGCTCCCGATGAGCCCCAATCGCGTTGCGGATGCGCTCCATGGCCGGCTTGAGCCGCTTGCGAAAGCCATCGCTTCGCCCGAACAGGTCCTTGGCAGTCTCCCGCTCTCCGGCCCGCAGTCCGATCGCCATCCCGGCGGGAGCCCCGCTGGACGAACGGAACACGAGTCTCTTCAGAGCGTCGAAGGGGCGGAGCCCCGAGTGGGTCTCGACAAGCGCGAGCTTCAGTAGCAGAGCGCGAAGCTCGGGATCCGATTGCGCCTCACGCAGCGACCAGAGGGCCCCAATGTCACGCAGGATGTGATGGAGGTGAACGAGCAGGTGCGCCGGCCCGTTCATGGGCATCCACGCGTCGGGCTCGCGGCTCAGCACCGGGTCGAATACGGGTACGCTGCCGATGAGGTGCCTCTTCTCCGTCACGAGCGCAGATTCTATCGCTTACCCTCCCTCATCCCGGATCTTGGCTGTGGTTCTAGTTCGAGCGATAGCACATGTGCCGAAGTGTTGCGGTGTGTTGCGCCAAGCGCTCCGAGAGCGGCGGGTAAAGCCCCTCGGCGATGCCATCTGCACCCTGCTACACTCCCGCCATGGCGACGCTCACGATCCGGCTCGACGCATCGACACTGAGGGTGCTGCGGCGCGCGGAGCGGGACACGACGGTGACCGCGACGGCGGCCTCGGGCGGCGGCAGTGCGCAGGCGAAGCGGCCTCGCGCGAAGGCGAAGGCCGGCAAGGCGTCGCGTGGCAAGCGCGCACGCGCCAAGGGCCCGGGAACTCTCCGCGAGGGCTCCCACGCCGCACGGCTGGTCGCGTGGGCATCGAAGCGTGCCAAGCCCTTCTCGACCCCCGACGCGGCGAAGGCGCTCAAGATCAAGCGCAACCACGCGACGATGGTGCTCGGGCAGGCGATGAGGGCGGGGGTCGTCGCGCGGGAGTCGCGGGGGGTCTACGCGCTGCGCGGCTGATCGGGAGGCACCTCGCCACGTCGTGCCTACTCGTCGCGGCAGGGCATTGGCGGAAGCGGACCGCGCGCCCACCTCGTCCGCTCCCAGTTGTGGACGACCAGCACGACCACGCCGCATCGGGGACAGATCGCTTGCAGCGTGTCGTCCCGAAGCCGCTCCACGACAAGCAAGCCGAGGCATCGTTTCCCGCGAGGGCGTCGCGTGCATTCCAGCAGGGTGTCGCGGAAGTGGCCGCGCGGAAGCGTCGCGCCGTACTCGACGGTGCGCATCACCAGCAGCAGGTTCTTCCGCACTCCGAGCGGCTCGTGCCGGATGCCGCCATCGGGCATGAGCCAATGCCAAGGGTCGACGACGAGAGCCAAGGCGATCCTCCCCGCCGGCGCGCACGCAGTCTCTCGCCTCCGGCGGCGGAACGGTAACACGAAGAAGGGGGCCGCTGTCGGCCCCCCGAGAATCGCGTCGCTCCCGCGTAGCTACGCCGGCTCCAGCATCCGCCCCAGCCGCGCGTCGCCCTTCCCGAGCACGT
>CAZMXP010000111.1:0-3600 GCA_964570285.1 uncultured Planctomycetaceae bacterium | reverse complement strand
CGACCGCCTCCTCGGCCACGACGCGTGGACCACGCGCCGGCTGCTCCTGATCTGCGGGGAACGGCCGCTACCACCCACGAGTTACTCGCTCCTCCGCCTCCTCCTGGCGCGCCCGTTCGATTGCGCGGCGTTCGCACTCCACGACCCTCTCGGCCCACCTCTTGATGTGAGCGCGTGCGTCATTCAGCCACCCCGTCATTCGGTCGAGTTTCCTCTCCCGATAGGCGGACTCGGGGCCGAACCAGCCTCCGCTTGCGTACTCGCTATAGAGGTCAGAGGTAACCCTGCCGTCGGCATCGAACTTCTCCAGTAGCAGGCCTTGGATGGGCGTTGGACGATCTCCGATTGTGCTGGCGACCGCGGTCACTCCCTCGGTCCTCTCCACGGGCTTCTCGTGAATCCAGGATTCCAGGACATCAAGACCGACCTCCTCCAGGGGTAGAGTCGCGATGACCCTCCGCACGTACCACGCACGAACGTGGTCCTCCTCTAGCCACGGGGCGATGATCAGCGTGAAGGCGCGCTGCTTGTCTGCCCGCGCCCATGCCTCCCGAGCAAGATCCGTGACGACATCGCCCAGATGATCCTCGCGATCCGCGACGGCCGCGAGGATCAGGGCGAGCACTCGGACCGGATCAATGGGAAGAACTCGCTCCGCAAGCCTCATCCACTCGAAGTCAAAGGTCTCATCGACTCCCGGGGCAGAAGGCTCGGACAGCAGGCCGAAGATCAGGTCGGCCATGGCGACGGCCGCTTCAGGGAAGTGGTGTGTGTAGCGGCCAAGGAAGACAAGGACTGCGGATGCCGCTTCTGGGTCGCGGCGGGCTGCGTCGACGAGTCGCCGGACGCCGTCGACTCCTGCGGCCCTCGGCCAGTCGCTCCACGTCAGAGACGCAAGCAGGTGCCCAGGAACGGATCTCGACTCGAAGAGAAGGCAGAGGAGAGCCTCCCGTTCGGCGCTCCACCCCGCGCGAGTCGCGAGGTCAAAGACCAAGAGACGAGGGACCGTGCTGTCGGCAGCCCACTCTCGGAGGACTCTCTCCAGGTGCCCGGCTTCCGCCACGCGTGCGTGCCCTTCTTCGTAGATGGACGCCCACCCGATCGCGGTTGGATGTTGCGGTGCGAGGGCAAGGAGCGCGGGGGCGAATCTGCGACTGCGGTCTTGCTCGCCGAGCGAGCGGAAGAAACGCATCGTGCTCGGCGGTCCCGCCTCGAAGAGCCACTGCCACTCGCCGTCGAGAAGTGCTGGATTGGCGTTCACCTCTGCCGCCAGGCAGTCGATCCGCTCCGCAATCCTCTCCTCTGCTCTCGAGTGATGTTCACCCTCGCGCATCTCCGAGATGAGGTCCTGGGTCAGGACAGTGCGGAAGTGTGAACTGAAGTCCGAACCTTCCAGACGCGTCGCGCACTCCTCCAAGGTGCGGCGCGCGACGGCGTACTGTTCGTTCCTCTCTGCGAGCTCCGCGTCGCTAGTTGTCGGCGTCTTCTCGATCTTTGGTGCGTGTGCGAGGTGCCAGCGCAAGGCCTTCAGAACGCGCGACCGATGCCGGTGTTCCATCGCGAAGAGCGGAGCCGCAGCTTCGACCCAGTCCGTCGCGAGCGGTGGGTATGCGACTGCGGCAATTGCGCTCTTCGCGATCGCCTTCACGGTCTCTTCGACCACTGCCGAGTCGGCGTCCCCCAATAGGGGCCGGAGCAGGGAGAGGCCGCGACGAACTGCGTCGAAGAGGTCGCCCCATGTGTCAGGTTTCCACGCCTCTGGAGTCCCGGGCATGTCCTCCGGTGGGCCGCCCATGCGGGAGACGTTCCCGACGTGAACGACCTCTGACAGTGCCCTCGCCGCCAGAAGCCGGTAGCGCGCCTCGCGGGACTCGGCGGCCGAGCGCAGGACGCGCTCCCGGACCGGCGGCGGGGCTGCGGTCCCTCCAAGCCTCGTCTGGAAGGTCTCCACCCAGGTGCCCGCAGCATTGTTCGCCCATGTCTCATTCTCGTTGACGGCGAGCCGGAGAAGCAGCGCAGACGCAACCTCGAAGTTACGCGCGTCCCACTGGAGGTCTGCGAGGGTGCGCACCATGTCGCGCCTCGCCCTCTTCGCGGCCCCAAGCTCGGCGTCCGTCGCTCCGTCGATGAGGCGTTGCAGTACGAGCAGTACACGAGACGGAAAGGGACCGGCGAGGAGGTGCAGCAGAACCATGCTCCCTCCGCCGTCCGCTTGAGCTAGGGTCCGAAAGGGCCCCGCTTCGCCGAGCAGTCCTTCCTCGAAGAGTCCTTGGTCCTGCAATAGAACGGCGCAGCGCCGCACTCGCCGGAACAGTCGCTGTTGCATCGAGGGAGTCAGCGCCTCCATCATGCGCGCCAACGTGGGCGCGTCCCAGGAGTTCATCTCTTGGGCCGCGAGATAGTCGGCGAGGATGCTCGGACTCACGTACCGAACCCTGCCTGCCTCGGGCGCGACGCCGAGCTCGTCATCGACGAGCTTGACCAACTGGCGGGAACCGACGGGATCAAGTCCCAGCGCGGAGTACAAGCGCGTCGACTCCTCCTGAAGGTCCCCCCTCCACCCCACGTGGTCCAACAACGCGAGGATCGACAGTGCTCGCCAACGAGAATCGTTCGCCTGGAAGCCAAGGTACCGGTCCAGAGCGCTGCGCACGCTATCCACCGCAAGGGCTCCCTGAACGCTGGCAAGGGAGGGATCGTCGTGAATGCGCCGCGCGATGACCACGGCCAACTTCGGGCTTCCCGCGCAGTTCCGGGCCACCGACTTGGCCGTCGCTGCCGGGATCCCGGGTACGAGCGCCTGCACGATCTGGGCGAGGACCTCCTGCGTGAGCTCCTTGATCATGATCGCGCCGGAGGCCGTCGCCGAGGCTGAGGACCCCCTGCCGATCATGACTAGGCAAACCGACGCACGCATGGAGCCAACGCGCTCGCGCAGACGGTCAGCCTGCTCGTCCGTCACCTCGTCGACGACGAGACAGCAGCTAGCGGTCTGCGTGTCGTGCAGGTGACCGAGCAGCGAAGGGGGTAACTCCTCCGGAGTTCCAGCGTAGAGCGTGTCCAGCCGCAGTGGGGACGCCCGAAGGGCTTCCATCACTGTCCGAGTCTTGCCGCTGCCCGCGGCACCCGCGATTCGCACCACGGCTCGCTCCGCCGAGAGCAGTGCTCGCAAGTCCTTTAGGCCCCTGTGGACCGCGACGTCAGCTTGGAACGGAGTCGCGTGCCTCTGCTGTGCTGCCCAGTCCTCGAACGCGAGAAGCGAGGCGTCGACGCCGACGAAACGATGCAGCAACGCTGGGTGATCCATAACTGCATGAGAGAGATTGGAAAGTCCGATGAACACGAACTCTGGATCACTTGTCAACGCGAGGCGTGCGCGCGTTTCGTCGCGCACGTCCCTCTCGAAGCTCGCGTGTCTCTCCCATGTGGCGAGGTACACGATGGGCACGCCGGCACGTATCGCCTCGGACACTCGGGGCTTGGAGACGATGTCATCCGTGACGAGGGCCTTCGCTGCCTTCGGTGTTCGTCCGCTCTTGTACTGGTAGACCTGAAACAAGCGAAGATTGGTAGTCTTCCCGCGGACGGGCTCCGAATGCC
>CAZMXP010000110.1:0-3666 GCA_964570285.1 uncultured Planctomycetaceae bacterium | reverse complement strand
CCGCCTTCGTGTTGCGCTCCATGTCGGTGACCTCCTCCGGCCGCTCGTCGATCAGCAGGATGATGAGGTCGCACTCGGGGTGGTTGGCGGAGATCGCGTTCGCGATGAGCTGCAGGATGATCGTCTTCCCGGCGCGAGGCGGCGAGACGATGAGCCCGCGCTGCCCCTTCCCGATGGGCGAGAGCATGTCGATGATGCGCGTCTCGATGACGTCCTTCGCCGTCTCGAGGATGAGGCGCTGGTCGGGATAGAGCGCGGTCAGCTCCTCGAAGATGGGGCGCGTGGCGGCGATCTCCGGCGCCTCGCGATTGACGTGCTGCACCTTCAGGAGGGCGAAGTAGCGCTCCCCCTCCTTCGGGGGGCGCACCTGCCCCGCCACGAACGACCCGCTGCGCAGTCCGAGCCGGCGGATCTGCGACGGGGAGACGTAGATGTCGTCGGGGGAGGCGGTGTAGGAGTAGAGCGGCGACCGCAGGAACCCGAACCCGTCCGGCAGCACCTCGAGCACGCCCTCGCCGTAGAGCAGGCCATCCTGCTCGCTCCGGTCCTTCAGGATCCGGAAGATCAGGTCCTGCTTCGGCAGGCGGTCCACCTCGACGACCCCCTCCCGCGCCGCCAGCGCGTGGAGTTCGGCGGCGCTCATCCGCTGCAGGTCGCTCATGTGAAGGTCGACCCGCTCCTTCGGGGGGCGGGCCGCCTTCGGCGCACCCTCGCCGCCGGCGGGGTCATCGGCAGGGGGCTCGGGGGCCGCCCCGGCGCGGCGCGCCTCCATCTCCTCCGCCTCGAGCGCCGGGTCTGTCAACGGCAGCCCCTCCAGCGGCGGGGCCGCGGGGCGTCTCCGGCCCCCGGGGCGCTTGCGCGCGCCGTCGTCCCCATCGCCCCTGCGTCTTCTGCCAGCCATGGTCAACCTCCCCGCTCGAGTCGTCGCAACACGCGGCGCACGTCGCGGCGCGTCCTCCCCGGACCATCCCCGTTGTCGACCACATCCGTGGCCCCGGCGCGCTTCCGGCGCAGCGGCCACTGGCTCGCCTCGCGGGAGGCGTGCTCCGCGCCGGTCCAGCCCCTCCCCGCCCTTGCGCGCCTCCGGCGCACCCGCGCCGGGCAGTGCACGTAGACCACGGCGGCGCAGAGCCGGTCGGTCCCCGTCTCCTGCAGCAGCGGGGCATCGAGGATGGCGTAGGGTGTCGCCGCCGCGAAGATCGATCGCTCGATCGCGCGGCGGATCGGGGGGTGAAGGATGCTCTCCAGGGCCGTTCGCTCCTCCCGGTCGGCAAACACTCGGGACGCGAGGGCCTGCCGATCCAGGGTTCCGTGCCGGTCGATGAGCCCCGGAAATCGCTCCCGGAGCGCCTTTCGGACGGCTGCCTGCCGGAGGACCCGCCGGGCGATCGAATCCGCGTCGATCCGCGTGACCTCCCGCTCCTCCGCGAAGATCCGGGCCACGGTGCTCTTGCCGGAAGCGACTCCTCCGACGAGACCAACCACCAAGGGGGACATGAAGCGGGGGGGCGGGCGCGGGGATCGGACGGAGAAAACCGGGGGTGGGGCCCGCCTGGCGAACGCCGGCCGCGCCGTAAGTGGACGAGAAAACGTTAGCAGGGGGGGGGCAGAGCGTCAAGTCGGGCGCCGCCGCTGTTGACGCGCGGAAGGGGGTTGGGGTAAGGTTTCCCCCTTGGGTCGGCCGGGTTCCGGCCGCCCCCCCACGAACATAGGACGAAACTGAGCACACTGGTCGGCGCTCGCTTGGGCGCTCCCCGACGCGGGAGGAACTGTATGAGCATCCGGGAACGCGGCATCGGCAACATGCCCTTCATCGCGGTCTTGATCCTGTTTGTCGTCTGCCTGGCCTTCTCGATCATCGCGAAGGACGAGGCCGACACCCTCAAGTCCTCCAACGCGGCGCTCCGCAAGGACAACACGGACAAGGACAACAAGGTCGTCGAGGCGGAGAACGCCTACGACGCGCTGCTCGAGAAGACCGGCCTCACCGCCGAGGAGCTGGTCCGCAAGGGCGGCGTCATGCCGAAGCCCGACGCGATCCGCGCCGCCGTGCAGGCCTTCCTGACCGGCGTGTCGAAGGATATGGCCAAGAGCGGGGAGTGCACGCTCTCGACCAAGCACTACACGGTGCCGCAAGGCGCCCCGGCGCAGGAGACGAAGGGCGAGGACGTCCTGATCAAGTTCTACGTGCAGGGGCAGTCGGACGACACCCTCACCGTGAAGGGTCTCGTCGACTCTATCCCGCGCTCCCTGGCGCTGGCCGCGACGATCGCGAGCGAGAACAACACGAAGTTCACCACGGAGGTTGACGCGTACCGGAAGCGCGTGGACGAACTCGCGAAGGCGAATGCCGCCAGCAAGACGAGCTACACGAGCGACATCGCGAGCAAGCAGGCCGCCCTCGAGACGACGCAGGGAGACCTCGCCACGACGCGCGACAACGTGCGCGGGCTCACCGATGTGCGCGACCAGATGGAGAGCGAGCTCGCCACCGCGAAGCAGGAGGCGGCGAAGTCGGTGCGCCTCGCGCAGCGCGAGACGGCCGCCTGGAAGGGGCGCGTGATCAACGAGAAGGAGAAGAAGGCCATCGCGATGGCCGAGGATCCCAAGGACGGCGAGATCCTCGTCGCGAGCGACACCTTCGGCACGGTCTGGATCAACCTCGGCCGCCAGCACAAGGTCTCCGCGGGGCAGAAGTTCACCGTCTGGCGCGCGGGCAAGGGCAACGTGCGCGAGGACGTCGCGATGATCCGCGTGCTCAGCGTGGAGCAGACCCGTGCCGAGGCGCGCATCATCAAGGAGAGCGGCGTCTCGGTCGTGAAGGGCATGAACATCAGCAATCCCTTCTACAGCCCGACCGACACGCTCCGCGTGCATATCAGCGGCGACCTCAAGCGCTACACGACCGACACCGCGAAGGCGCGCCTCGCCGCGAGCGGCGTCACGATGGTGGACCGGCTCGACGACACCGTGCAGATCATCGTCCTCGGCGAACCCCCGGTGGAGGTGAGCGACGGGGACGGCGACGATCCCGCCGTCGCCGAGCGCAAGGCCAAGCTGGCCCGCGACAAGCGCCTCGACGAGGTCATCGAGAAGGCGCGCGCGATCGGCGCCATCGTCGTCACGGAGGACGTGCTCGCGACCTTCGTCGAGTGGTAGTCCGGCACTTTTCCTGAATCGCAAGGGCCGGTGGCGAAAGCTGCCGGCCCTTGCTCATTCCGCTGCCCTGGGTGCGGATGCGCCGCGCGGCTTGACGCCGCAACCAACTCAGCGACCGCTGAAGCTGGTGAGGAGCTGCCAGATCCGGGTGACGCGCGCGGGGGCGGAGGGATGCGTTGGTCTCGCCTCCGCCGCCGAGGAGAGCCGCGCTTCGGCCACCGCGGCTTGGCTCCGGGCGCCGCACCAGGTGAGCACCAGAATCTTCGCAGGGAGCGCGAAATCCGAGGGCTAGCAGGACAGAGCTTCGCCTCAATCAACTGACGCGGCGGGGCCGCAGCCTTCCCCCCCCTCTGTGTCCCTGTGTCTCTGTGCTATTCGCTTCCGCCTTTGCACAAGGGCGCGACAGGGGCGGGCTACCGGGAGGAGAGCGCGTCGAGGGCTTCGCGGACGTGGCCGCGGATCGCGGGGTGATGGGGTTGGGGGTTGGCGACGGGAGGGGGTGAGCGG
>CAZMXP010000109.1:0-3785 GCA_964570285.1 uncultured Planctomycetaceae bacterium | reverse complement strand
GGGACGGCGCTTTCCATGCGCTTGAGCACGTTGACGCGCAGCAGGTGGATCAGGCTCTCCTCGCGGTCCACCTGGCGGAAGAACCCTTCACCTCCGCGGATCTCCGTGCTGTACTTCCGGTCGTACGCCTCCTGCTTATGGGGCAGGACGTAGCGGAGGGGAGCGTAGGCGGCGAGATTGAGACGGCGGATCTCGAAGTTGATTTCGCGGATTGACGGGAACTCGCCCGCCCGATCAACGTCGGCCTTGATGTTGATCGGCTTCAGTCGGTCGGGGAAGCGCCCCGTCTCGGCGGTGCCGTAATACTTCTCGATGTGCTTGCGCGAGCGCGCGATCGTCAGGAGGTCGAGCAGCGTGAAGTAGTCGAACCCGAGCATTTCGACGAGGCGCGACGGCGTACGCTCCACGTCCTCGAGCTCGAGCCAGCGGTTGAACTGCTTCTGGGCGAGCCGCGTCGTGCTGTCGACGCTCGCGACGCCGTGGTCGACCAGCGCCAAGTCGTCGCCCTCAGTCGCGAAGGCGATCTGGTTGCGCAGGTCCGCCATACGGTTGTTGACCGGGGTCGCCGACAGCATGAGCACCCGCGTCTTGACGCCTTCCCTGATGATCTTGCGCATGAGCCGGTCGTATCGCGTCTCGCCCCCGGCCCGCGGCGTCCGCTTGTTGCGGAAATTGTGCGACTCGTCGATCACGACGAGGTCGTAGTTCCCCCAGTTGACGTGGAGGAGGTCAACGTCGCCGGACATGCCACCGTCGCGCGACAGGTCCGTGTGGTTGAGCACGTCGTAGTTGAAGCGGTCGGACGCGAGGATGTTGCGCCGATCGTTGGCCCGGTAGAGGGTCCAATTGTCGCGCAGACGTTTCGGGCACAGCACGAGCACGCGGTCGTTGCGTAGCTCGTGGTACTTGATGATGGCGAGTGCCTCGAAGGTCTTGCCGAGGCCCACGCTGTCCGCGATGATGCAACCGCCGAAGCGGTTGAGCTTGTCGATTGCGCCGACTACGCCGTCGCGCTGGAACTTGAACAGCTTCTTCCAGACGACCGTGCCACGGATGCCCGTGGCGGACTTGACCACGCGCTCCTCATCCAGCTCGTCGCCTCGGTCGCCGAAGAGGCGATGGAGGATCGATGCGTACACGAGCATCGGCGCACGATGCGAGGCCAGGGCGCCCAATGCGGCAAGGACGGCATCCCGTCCCGCCGGGTCGTCGGGCAAGCTCTGCCAGTGCGCGTCGAACCAGCTTGAGAGCAAACGGCTCTCGTCCGGCGTTTCGGACGCCTGGATCAGGCTGAGCGGGTTGCCCGGCGTGATTCCGAGGCCGTCGGTCGTGAAGGCGAACGAGCCGAGCACCACCTGCTGGGGGTCGGCATCGCCATCGCGCACGACGACCGTGCCCTGGGGGACGGGACCCGACGCGCGGCGGAGGTCGGCCTTGTCCTTCAGCCATGCGGCGCACTGCGCGGCGAGCCAGCGCGATTGCAGGCGATTGCGCAGGGGCCGGTCCGCCTGCCCGCCCAACAGGCACCGGTCGGCGCCGTCCGCCGGAAGCACGATGCGGGCCTTGCCCAGCGAGCGGAGGTCACTGAAGACCTCGCCGAACGCGTAGAGCGAGAACGCCGGCGTGACCAGGTCGAGCCCGCCTCCCGCGCCGAGCCGCGGCCGGATCAGGTCGATGACCCGCTCCGTCCCGGTGTTCCGCAGGATCTTCATGCTAGGCCCCGCCGGCCTTGATGTGCCGCGAACCGCTCGATCCGACGTACCAGAGCCACGCCATGCGAGCGGACCATCTTAGTAGATTCTCCCCCGGGAGCGGAAGGGCGGCTCAAGGCGTGACTCCCCGGCGCATCAGTCGGACCCGGGGGGCGAAAGGTGGCTCCGCTGGGACAGAATCGTGAGAGTGCGCGAGCCCCGCGTCATGGCCACGTACAGATTCTCCCGGTTCAGCTTGTCGGCATCCATGACGACGACGTGGTCGTACTCAAGCCCCTTGGCCAAAAGCGTGCGGCTGACCACGCACCCCCGCGGGTTTCGTGCGACGTGTCGGCTGCGGTTCCGGGAGTGCCACGCCGCATCCCCGAGGGTCGGGTACCGCCCCGTGGCAAACTCATCGATCGCCCGGATCATCTCGTTGAACAGCTCCCGCCGGTAGAGGACGACACCCTTGATGCCTCGTAGCGCCTTTAGCGCCTGCTTCACGGCGAGCAGCGACCCATCGCTCGCGACGTCCGACAAGCGGCCGTACAGATCCTTGTGCTTCTGCCCCCGGAAGGGCTTGGCACCAGCGAGAGCGCCTCTCACGGACTTGAGCGTCGCCTTCAGCTTGGTCATGCACGCGGCCGCGAAGTCGATCACCGAGAGGGCTCGGTTCGTTCCGGAAGTCGCACCGATGCGCCGAGCCGCATCGGCGAGCTCCCTGCATTCGATGGGCTCCGCGACCACGTAGAGCCCGCCCAGCTGACTCGCGATCTTGTGGCACCCGGCAGCCCACTGCGCCAAGGCTACGGCCGTTTGGTCCGGAGTCCGCGCGGCGCTCCTGCACGCCTTCATCCCGTTCTCCCGGGTCGCTGGCAGCCACGTGACCGGCGCTCGGTGAAGATCGATCGACCGCCCCTTCAAGAAGTCCTCCCGGGCGCGCAGCAGCCAACTACCGAGCGCTTCGTTCTTCCCGTCCCAGCGCCACGGGCGCGAGTCCATGGCGCACAATTCGAAGTTGCCCTCGACGTCGCTGGCCCAGTCGACGGGGTCGTTCCCCTTGAATCGGAAAATGCCCTGTAGCGGGTCACCGAAAACGCAGCAGGGGAGCAGCTCGCACAGCCTCAGGACGAGTTGATGCTGCTCCTTGACGCAGTCCTGGTACTCGTCCACAAAAAGGCCGGTGTAGGAGACCTCGACGACCCTTCGCACGACACGTCGTTCCAGGGCGTCGCGCGCGGCCGCGTAGACCAAGTTCCAGTCGTCCCCAGACGGCTCGGGGACGGACATGCCGCTCAGCCTCGGAAAGGACGACGCATAGCGCAGCGCCCATCCCGCGATGGTCTCGACCGTGTAGCTCCGGGGCGGAACCCGCAGGTCGTGCAGACGACGGCGCAGCGCTGCAACGCCCGCGTGCGTGTGCGTGAGGATCAGCCGACGCCCCTTGAATTTCGTCGCTGTGGCGCGCGCGATCAGATGCGTCTTGCCGCATCCCGCCGGTGCAACGACGTACCCGCGGCGCGCGGCGGCGACCGCTCGCGCTTCTTCGCTCATGGCCGTTCGATCCACGCCCGAAGCTCGGCGATCTTTGCCGCCAAGTCCCGGCCCCTCATTTCCTGGATGTGCTGGACCACGATGTCTCCGAGTCTCTGGCCTGTCTCAACCTGCTTGAACCAATCGCATTCCTTTGCCGCGATCCCAAGTGCCTGTCGAACAGCGGCATCACCCGAGGTGGCAAGCCATGTCGACGGCGCTCCGTGAAGGTCAGCGGCGTTCCGCTTCAGCCGATGAGCCACGGCCCCCCGAGCCGACTGGTCGCCCTTGAGTTCACACGCAAGCTCGAACATGCGATCAAGGCCCTCGATCGGAAGATCGGTGGCGACACGCTCCTCGACAGCGAGCGAGTCTGCCCAGATGACGACGGCGATTCCCGCCTTGGCCATGTCCTCAGCCGTCGGCGACCGCTGAGTGTCCGAGTCTCCGAAGAACGCAACCGGGAATCCCAAGCGCGCCAAGGAGAGCGCTTGCGATTCGGCACTAGGCCTGGGACAAGCGTGATTTCGCAGCGCGATTTCGCGGAATAGCCCGAAA
>CAZMXP010000108.1:0-3839 GCA_964570285.1 uncultured Planctomycetaceae bacterium | reverse complement strand
CGCCCGCGGGGATCATCCGCACCAGCTCCCCGCGCAGCAGTTCGCAGCGCCCGAGATCGCTTGCCCGCAGCAGTTGTTCGGCGGTTGTGATCGCGCGCGCCATGTTCGCACCCGGAAGGGGTCCACACAGTATAGACGCGCGGGGGTGCCACGCGCGGCGACCGCCGCGCCGCCGGGTGTCCCCCTCCCCGCCCGGATCATCCGGGGGGGACTCCGCTTCGCTACGCCCCTTGCTATCCCTTCCCGAACCGGACGCAATAGACCGGCGGCAGGTGCTCGGAGATCGTCTGCCACGAGTCGCCCTGGTCCTCGCTGACCCAGAGCGAGCCGGTCGTGCTGCCGAAGGCGAGGCGGTTGCCGCCCTTGTCGACGGCGAGGCAGTGGCGGAAGACGAGATCGTAGGCGTGCTCCTGCGGCAGCCCCTTGCGCAGCGTCTCGAAGCTCTTGCCGCCGTCGCGCGTGCGCGTGACGACGACCTGGCCGCCCACGGGAACGCGGTGCTCGTCCTTCTGCGCGGGCACGAACCACGCCGTGTCGCGCTCCTTCGGGTGCGCGGCGACGGCGAAGCCGAAGACGGAGGGCTTCACGTCGGTGATCTCGGTCCAGTTCGCGCCGCCGTCGGTCGAGCGGAACATGCCGTTGTGGTGCTGCACCCAGAGCACCTTCGGGTCGGCGGGGCTCTGCACGAGCAGGTGCGGATCCTGCACCACCATGTCGTAGGTGTGCTCGGGCGGCACGAACTCGGCGCGCATCCCCTTGCCGTCGTTGGTCCACGTCGCCCCCCCGTCGCGGGTGATCCAGACGCCCGCGCACGAGACGCCGATCGTGACGTGGCGGCTGTCCTTCGGGTGGACGCAGACCGAGTGGATCCCCGGCCACTCCGCGCCGCCGCCGAACCACTTCGTGCGGCTCGGATGGTCCCAGAGCCCGGCGTTGAGCTCCCACGTCTCGCCGCGGTCGCGGGTGCGGAAGAGGCCGCCGGGGATCGTGCCGCACCAGACGGTGCCGGGCTCGTCGGCGCCGCCCGCCGCGAGTTCCCAGACGAGTTCGAGGTTGTAGGGCACGGGCTTCCCGGCCCAGTTCTTCCACTCGACCCCCTCCGGCTTCGGCGGGTAGGCGGGCGCCTTGATCTCCTCCCACTTCACGCCGCCGTCGAGGGAGCGGTGCAGCTTGACGCCGAAGTGGCCGTGGCCGAGGGCGGCGTAGAGCGCGCCGTCCCGCCGGTCGTGCAGCACCATCGACGCGTTCTGTGCCGGGAAGTGCACCTTCGCGATCCTCCACCCCGCCTTCGACCGCAGGATCTCGAAGACGCCCTTGCGCGTCGCCACCCAGATCTGATCGTTCATCATCCTCTCCGTGGGCTATCCGCCCGAAAGTGCCTGCATCACATAGACCTGCGACTGCGGTCCCACCGGGTCGCTGAGGTGCCGCCGGTCCTGCGCCATCGCGCCGTCGACGAAGACGTTCATGTGGCGGCGCAGTTCGCCCTGGTCGTCGAGCACGTAGCCGCGGAGGCGCTCGTTGGACGCGAAGACCCCGTCCAGCACCTCCCGGACGGTCCCGCCCGGGGCCGAGACCTCCGGACAGCTCACATGCTGCCGCAGGTTGGACGTGAAGACGACGCGTGCCATCACCCGCCGAGGCGCTTCTTCGCCAGCTCGTTGCCCTTCTGCGCGGCGCTCTCGAGCCACCGCTTCGCCTCCGCAGCGTCCGCCGCGGTTCCGCGCCCCTCCTCGTACATCAGCGCGAGATCGTACATCGCGAGGTCGTTGCCCAGTTCCGCGGACCGCTTCATCAGACCGAACGCGGCCACCTCGTCCTTCGCGCCGCCCCGGCCGTCCCGCACCATCAGCGCGTGGTTGCGCAAGCCGGATGCGTGCCCCGTCTCGGCGGCCTTGCGGAACCAGTTCCGCGCCTCGAAGTCGTTTTTCGCGACGCCGAAGCCGGCGTCGTAGCACCAGCCGAAGTCGCACATCGCGCCGGCGCTGCCCTGGTGCGCCGCCTGCCCGTACCAGCGGAAGGCCTCCTGTTCGTTGATCGGCAGGCCGCGGCCGTACTGCCAGCAGATCGCGGCGTTGTGCATGCCCTGGACGCTTCCGCGGTAGGCCGCCTTCAGATACCAGCCGGCCCCCTCGACCTCGTTCTTGGCCGTGCCCTGGCCCTTCTCGAGGTGCCAGCCGAGGTAGTTCGCGCATTCGGGATCGCCCAGTTCGGCGCCGCGCCGGCTCACCGCGCAGGCCTCCGCCATGTTCGCCTCCACCCCCGCGCCGCCGCGGAGCAGGTCGGCAAGGTTCCGCGCCCCGATGCCGAGGCCCAACTCCATCGCGCGGCGGTACCAGGCGGCCGCCTTCTCCGGCTCCTTCGCCACGCCGAGCCCCTGCGCGCACATCACGCCGATCAGGTTGCACGCCTCGGGAAGGTTCTGGTCCGCGAGCGGCTTCAGCTTCGCGAGCGCCTCCGGGTACTTCCCGGCCGCGTATAGGGCATGGGCCTCCTCGTACGGCGTGGCCGCGAGGGCCGCGCCGGCGAGGAGAATCAGGGCAGCCAACATCGAAGTCCTCATTCAACCTCCGGCCGGGATCGCCTGCCACTTCTGGTAGCCGGCCGCCCGGTTCATGCGATCGATGGCCTCTCGCATGTGATTCGCGGACACCGCCTGCCGCTCGCCGGTGCGCGGATCGGTGACGGTGCCGACGAAGGGGTCGTCCGCCCGGGCGGCCACGGCACACGCGAGGAGCACGGCCAGCGCGCGCAAGGCGCGCCATTCTACCGTCCGGCGCGCTACCGGACGACGGAGCCGACGCGCTCGCCCTTCAGCACGCGCACGATGTTCCCCTTGACCCCGAGGTTGAAGACGTGGATCGGCATCCGGTTGTCGAGGCAGAGGCTGAAGGCGGTGCTGTCGAGCACGGCGAGCCGGCTCGACAGCGCCTCCTGGTAGCTCACCTCGGGCAGGAAGCGGGCGCCCTTGTCCTTCTTCGGGTCGCTCGTGTAGATGCCGTCCACCTGCGTCGCCTTCAGGAAGGCCTCGGCGCCGACCTCGTTCGCGCGCAGCGCGGCGGCGGTGTCGGTCGTGAAGTAGGGGTTGCCGGTGCCCGCCGCGAAGACGACGATGCGCTTCCGTTCGAGGTGGCGGATCGCGCGGCGGCGGATGTAGGGCTCGGCGACCTCGCGCATCTCGATGGCGGTCAGCACCCGCGTCTCGACGCCCACCTTCTCCATCGCGTCCTGCATCGCGAGCGCGTTCATCACCGTCGCGAGCATCCCCATGTAGTCCGCGGCGGAGCGCTCCATGCCGCGCCCGCTCGCCGCCAGCCCGCGGAAGATGTTGCCGCCGCCGATGACGACCGCGATCTCGACGCCGAGCGCCTGCGCGTCCTTCAGTTCGCCCGCGATCCCATTCACCGTCGCCGAGTCGATGCCGTATCCCTGCGGGCCCATCAGCGCTTCGCCGGAGAGTTTGAGGAGGACGCGTCGGAAGGCGGCGCTCATGGCCCGCCCATGATGAAGGGGGGCGGGGGGGATTGCGAGTTTGCGCGCCCGTCAGCGGCGGCCCGCGGCCCGGAGGATCCCGTCGGCCCACGCCGCCTCGTCCCCCTCCAGCGGCGGCTCCGGCGGAGGCCGGTAGTCGATGTCGTCGTGGCCGCCGGCGCGGTAGACGCGGGTGATCAGCGGCTGGAGTTCGAGCGCGACATCGGATTCACCCGGTCGAAGCGGCACCGGGACCGCGGGAAGCGGCACCCGAAGGGGGAGAGGATAGACGGCCCATCGGGCGGGGCGGGCGGTGTGGGTTCCGGAAATTCTGGCCGGTGAGTTCCGGAAATTCTGGCCGGTTCGGT
>CAZMXP010000107.1:0-3987 GCA_964570285.1 uncultured Planctomycetaceae bacterium | reverse complement strand
TCAGTCGAAGACCCTCCCCCTCCGCTCCCAGACGCGACCCTGCCTGGAGGCGAGGCGGAGGCGGTCGCGGCGCTCGCGCAGGGCCTCGCGGTCGACGGGCTTCGGGCCCGCGCGCGCGTGGCGCATGACGCCCGTCGATCCGGCCTTCGCGAAGGCCCCCGCGAGGGCGTCCACGAGATCGTCGTGCGACGCCGCCGGGAACGCCAGGGCCTCGTCGCGCAGCTCGGGGAAGAGCCGGCCGCAGACGCGAAGCAACTGCGGCCGGGCCGCGAGCGCGGGCTCCAGCGTCTGCACGATGCGGAGCTCCTTCCTCACCGCGGGCTTCTCCGGCTTCACCGGCACGTACGCGCCGAGGTTGCGCAGGGCGCGCTGGGTCACCTCGACCAGCGCCTCGTCCCTGGTCGCCTCCTGCCAGACGAGCGTCGCCCTCGCGTCGAGCGCCTTGCCCGCGATGAAGTCCGCCTGGCGGCTCGGCGACCCCCTGACCCTCCCCGCGAGGTAGACCTCCCAGCAGCGGTCCGCCGGGTGGAGCCCGATGGCGACGACCGCGCACCAGTCGGTGTCGCCGGTGCGCGCCCTCGTCGCGTCGCCCGCGGGGTCGGCGAAGAACACCTTCATCCGGTACGCCTCCGGGGGGAGCGGCGGCGGCGCGTGGAAGTGCTCCTCGCGGAACGGGCAGACGTCCCCCGACACCGGCCGGTTGGCGAGGCCGCGGGCCGCGGCGGTCGGGCCCATGCGCGCCGCGCGCTCGCGAAGGAGTTCGGCGGGCACCGGGGTCGCGATCGTCCCCGCGGCGACGAGCCGTCCCCCCTCCCACCGCTCGTGCCGCAGCCGCTCGTAGGGCTCCTCCGCCCTCACGACGAGCCAGCGCCATCCCGCGGCGGCATCCTCCCGCAGCACGGCGGAGGCGTCGGCGGCGTGGTACGCCGTCTGGAGCCAGACCACGCGCCTCGTGCCCTCCTGCCGGAGCTGCGGGCGGCTCATCCACGTCGTGCGGATCGCGTCGAGGACGTGGCTCCGGCTCGAAGGCTCGAGGATCGCGTTCTTGAGCGTGACGACGTCGTCGAGGATGAGCAGGCTCGACCGGATGCCCGTGCCCGTGAGCACGCCGAAGCCAGAGCACGTCGGGTTGTTGGAGACGCCCTTGCGCAGGACGGTGAACCGCCCCATCGAGTCCTTGCCGGGCTTCACGCGGATGCCGGGGAAGACCCGCCGGTAGGCTTCGAGGTCGAGGATGCCGCGGACGAGCTCGACCAGCTCGCCCGCGCGCTCGGCGGAGTAGGAGACGAGCGTGACGAGGATCCCTGGGTCCCTGCCGATCTCGAAGGCGGCGCGGTAGCAGGCGAGCGTCGTCTTGGCGAACGCCATCGGCAGCATGAGCCCGCAGGGGGCGCCGTCCGCGAAGCACTTCTCCGCGAACTCCCACACGAAGCGGTCGAAGGGCCGCCTGTCGAGCGGCTCGCCGCGCTCGTCCACGCCGACGTAGCTGATGAACGCGCCGAAGTCGCGGCGCGCGGCGCCGGCGGCGAAGGCGTGGGCCTGCCGGAGGAGGTCCTCGCTCATGCATCCTCCGCGGGCTCCGGGTCGCCGGCCCCCGCGCCGTCCCCGGCATCCCCCCCCTCCAGCGCCTCGCGCAGGAGATCGCGCCGCTCCCCCTCCGGCAGCGCCATCAGGGTCACGCGCACGACGCGCACGAGCTCGGCCCGGTCGCCCGGGTCGGAGAGGTCGCGCGCCGCGACGTGGGCGTGCGCGTGGACGTGCTCGTGCCGCTCGGGCCCGGTCTTGCCGAGCAGCCGCGCCATGAGCTCGCACGCCTTCGCGCGCGCGTGCGGGTTGGCGCGGTCTGTGACGAGCTCCCGGAGCGCCTTCATCACGAGCTCCCAGAGGTCCTCGGCCTCGACGGAGCGCTGGGCCCTGAGCTCGACGACCGCCTCCTGGATCTCCGGGCGCGAGCGCCAGCGCGAGGCGTGCGACGCGAGGCCGGAGGGCGTCTTCGCGTCGGACCCGGCGAAGCGCGCCGCCTCCGACGCGGTCATGCCCGCGCAGATCCCCTCGACGAACTTCCGGTCCTTCTCGGGCAGGAGGTCGAGGGCGGAGCGCTTCTCCCCGCTCACGCCGGCGGGAGCGCCCGCGCGCGGCGCCGGCGCATCTCCTCGTGGTACCGCTTCGAGGCCTCCGAACAGCGCCGCCTGCCCTCGGCGGTCCTCGGGCCGGTGGCGTTGCCGCCGTGGAGCCGGCAGCGCCCGTTGACGGGGCGGTCGTTCTCCATGTCCCACTTGGCGCGCATCTGGCACGGCGCGCCGCTCGCGGTCTTCGCGCCGCAGAAGGGCCTCTGCTTCTTGGGCGTGATGCGCCGCTCGCGGCTCGCGCGCTCGAATCCGGCGACGGCGCGGAGGGAGTGGATCCGGCCCGGGAGGAAGGGGAGTTCAGGCCGGTTCATGGCGGGGTCTCCAGGCTAGGTGGCCCCAGACCGCGAGGCCGGCGTAGATGCACATGAGGGTTCCCTGCGCGGGGAGGCCCGCGGCGAAGTCGACGGCGGCCCACGTCGCGTTGGTGACCGTCCAGAGGGCGAAGCACCAGCGGATGCGCCGGATGTTGAGCACGGTCGCAACGAGGGAGGTCGCGGCGAGGAGCCACGTCATCGCGGCCACCTCGGGCGACGGAGCGTGCCGAAGAGGATGATCAGCGCGACCCACGCGAGGAGGCTCATGCCGGGAGGCGCTCCGCCTTCTTGCCCGTGAACTGCTCCCACCTGGCCGCCACCACGTCGACGTAGAGCGGGTCGATCTCCATGTGGAACGAGCGCCTCCCGAGCTGCTCGGCGGCGATGAGCGTGCTGCCGCCGCCGGCGAAGAGGTCGAGGACGTTCTCGCCCGGCCTCGACGAATAGGTGATCGCGCGCTCGGCGAGCTCGACGGCCTTGGCCGTGAGATGGTTCATCTTCTGCGGAGGGATCTTCTTGACCTCCCAGATGTCGGGGACGTTGTTCGGGCCGAAGAAGCGGTGGCCCGCGCCCTCGCGCCAGCCGTAGTAGCTGACCTCGTACGAGCCGAGGAAGTCCTTCCTCGTCAGGACGGGGTGCATCTTGTTCCACACGATCGCCTGGCTGAAGTAGAGGCCGCTGGCCTTGAGCGCCGGGGGGAAGTTCCCGAGGTTGCTGTAGCCGCCCCAGATGTAGAACGAGCCTCCCGGCATGAGCACGCGCGCGATGTTGCCGAACCACGCGCGGAGCATCGCGTCGAAGGCCTCGTCGGAGACGAAGTCGTTCTGCAGCGGGCGGTCCTTGGGGCGCAGCCGCTTCGTCGTGCCCTTGGCCTTGGAGGGGTGCCGCACGACATCGAGCTTCTGGTGGTGCGTCTGCGTGAACGATGACAACCCGGCGGCGATTGCATTGTTGCTTCGGGGTTCGACCTTGACGTTGTACGGCGGGTCGGTGTTGACGAGGTGGATCGTTGCGCCGTCGAGCAGCCGGTCGACGTCCTCGGGCTTCGCGCTGTCGCCGCACAGAAGGCGATGCTCGCCGAGGATCCACAGGTCCCCGGGTCTCGTTGTCGCCTCCTCGGGAGGCTCGGGGACGTCGTCGGGGTCGGTGAGCCCCTGCGACGGATCGACCGGCGGCATCAGGTCGTCGACCATCCGCAACAGCGACTCGTCCTCGAGCTTCGCCATCGCGAGCACCTGGCGGAGCGCCTCGCCGTCCACTCCCGCCATCGCGGAGAGCGGGTCGAGCGTCGCGAGCAGCTTCGCCGCCTCCCGCTCGTCGACGTCGAGGATGAGCACGGGGAGCATCTCCTCGGGCAGGACGCCCGCGCGGGCGTGTCCGTCGATGACCTCGACGCGGCCGTCGGGCAGCTCGCGGCCGACAAGGGCGGCGGCGATGCCGACCTCCTCGAGGATCGCCCGCAGCGCGCGCAGCTGGTTTCGCGGGTGGGTGCGGTAGTTCTGCGGGTGCGGGACGAGGTCCCCGCCGCGGACGTAGCGGAGCTC
>CAZMXP010000106.1:0-4345 GCA_964570285.1 uncultured Planctomycetaceae bacterium | reverse complement strand
AACTCCTTCCACCCGAGGACCGACTCCTCGACGAGGATCTCGTTGACCATCGAGAGGCTGATGCCGTTCCGGCAGATCTGCTCGTACTCGTCGATGTTGTAGGCGATGCCCCCGCCGCTGCCGCCCAGCGTGTAGGCGGGGCGGATGATCGCGGGGAAGCCGATCACCTCGAGCGCGCGGCGCGCCTCCTCCATGTTGCGCGCGAGTTCGGAGCGCGGCACCGCGAGACCGATGCTCCGCATCGTGTCGCGGAAGGCCTCGCGGTCCTCCGCGCGGTGGATCGCCTCCGGCTTGGCGCCGATCATCTCGACGCCGTACTTCTCGAGCACGCCGGCCTTGTGGAGCTTCATCGCGACGTTGAGCGCCGTCTGGCCCCCCATCGTCGGGAGCAGCGCGTCGGGCCGCTCGCGGGCGATGATGTCGGCGACCACCTCGGGCGTGATGGGCTCGACGTAGGTGCGGTCCGCGAGTTCCGGGTCGGTCATGATCGTCGCGGGGTTGCTGTTGACGAGGATGACCCGGTAGCCCTCCTCCCGCAGCGCCTTCACCGCCTGCGTGCCGGAGTAGTCGAACTCGCACGCCTGGCCGATGACGATCGGGCCGCTCCCGATGAGGAGGATGGAGCTGAGGTCGGTGCGGCGCGGCATGAGGCTCGCGGGGAAGTGTGCACGCGTTGCGCCCGCGGTCAAGCGGGCGGGGCGGCGCCCCCTCCGGCCGCTCCCCCCGGGGCCGGCCCCCCCCCGCCTCCGCGACGCCTGCGGCGGCGACGACGGCGCGGCTCCCCTCCCGCCTCCGGCGCGGCCGCGGGCGCGGGCGCCGCGCCCTTCCGCTTGCGCCGGCGACGCCTCGGGCCACCTTCCCGCGCCGCCCCGCCCGGCGGAGGCTCCGGGGCCGCGGGGGGGGGCGAGGCGGGGTCGAGCATCGAGGCGGCGACGTTTCCCTGCGCCTCGATCGTGTCGCGCGCCCTTTCGACGACGGTGCGGATGCCCATGCGGGCGCGCTCCTGCGCGCGCTCCTCCTTCGTCTTCTCCTCGCGCTGGCGCCGCTCCTCGTCGCGCAGCCTGCGCTGCGCGATCAGCGTCTCCTTCTCGCGCTCGTAGCTCTCCTGCTCCTCGGGCGTGGGGTCGGCCTGCGCGGCGCGGTCGCCCTCAAGCAGGTCGCGATAGTGCTCGAGCAGTTCCGCGCGCCGGCGCTGCCACGCGCTGCCGGCGGGGGAGAGCGCCCGGATCCTGTGCCGGTAGGTCTGATCGAGGAAGTCCTCCATGAGGCGCTGGCGCAGCGCCTCGTGCTCGCGCTCCGACAGCGGCGCGGGAGGCCCCTCGGGCGCGGCGAAGTGCACGCAGGAAAGCCCGTTCAGCACCGGGCAATCGTGCATGTGGATGAGCCCGCCCGGGCAGGAACAGAGGTGGGTCGGCGTGGCTTGTGCACGCTGCTCCGCGACGTGGATGTGGTGGCGGCAACCGGGGACCTCATCCTGCCGCGACATGGCGCGGATCTTAACCGTTTCCCGGCGGAATTGCGCCCCTGCGGGGGCCATGCTAGCCTCGCCCCATGGCGCAATCCCAGCCCCCGAAGGACGCGGTCCCGGCGCTGCCGCCCGAGGAGACCACGCAGGTCATCATCCGTCCCTACCCGAAGGTGGTCTACCTCTACCTCACGTGGCTCGCCTCGCTCGTCTGCGGCGTGCTCCACCCGGAGGCGTCGGCGACCGACGCGGACGGGGCCCTCGCCTTCAGCGCGGACCAGGTGCAGACGGGGTTCCTGCTGGGCCGGATCTGGCTTGCCATCTTCGCTCTCAACATCCTCGTGATCTCGTTCGAGTTCAGCCGCATCCGGTCGGTGGCGATCGCCTTCTTCGTGATCGCGTTCGTCTTCGCGGGCATCCAGATGGGGTTTCTCGACGTCGTGGGCCACTTCCTCGGCGGGCTCCAGCTGCTGATGAACAAGGTCTTCTACTACGTCATCGCGGCCCTCTTCACGATCATCTACCTGCTCGTGTTCATCGCGTCGCGCTTCAACTACTGGGAGATCCAGCCCAACGAGATCCTCCACCACCACGGCTTCCTCGGCGACGTGCAGCGCTACCCGACGCAGCGCCTGCGCATGAAGAAGGAGATCACCGACGTGCTCGAGCACCTGCTGCTGCGCGCGGGAACCCTCGTCCTCGATCCCGAGGGGGAGGAGCGGCCGATCATCCTCGAGAACGTGATCAACCTGAACAAGGTCGAGGACAAGGTGCAGCGCCTGCTCGGCACGCTGAAGGTCCGGATCGACAAGGGCCAGGTCGGCGGCACGGACTGAGTGTCGCGTCGGGGGGGGTGCGGGGGAGCGCGCCGCGCGGGGCCGAGCGGGCCGCGGCGGCGCGAAGTCGAGGCGTGGACGGCGTCAGAAGAGCAGCGCGAGGCTCGCCGTGAAGCCGTGAAGGTGGTTGATCCCCCCCACGGGGCCGATCTCGCCGGCGGCGAAGAAGCCGGCGAGCGGGACGGGCCCTAGGATCGTCCGCAGCGCGGTGATGTCGCCGTCGGCGGCGCCGTACATGTGAGTACCGCGTCCGTTGCAGGAGAAGAGGAGCGCCCCCTTGGCCTTGTCCCCGGCCGAGGCTCGGCGGAGCAGGCTCTCGAGGTCGCCGCGCGCCGAGGCGCCGTCGCGGAGGTGGAACTGCACCGTCTGCCCGACGCGGAAGCGGTCGGTAACGGCGATCGCGCCGCTCTTCGGATCCACGCCCAGCACGCTGCGGATCAGGAAGTCGCCGTGGCCGTGCTGGTCCTTGTACTCGTCGAGCGCGCACCCGATCTGCAGGCCGCGCCGCGCGAGGCCCCGCTCCTCCTGCGGCAGGTCCCCGAGCACCTCCTGGAGCTGCTCGAAGGCGGGACGCCCGGCGAGCGCGACGACGAGGTTGTCCTGCGCCTTGGTCACGACGAAGCGCCGGCCGATGGGCCGGCAACCCTGCGAGACCACGGGACGGACGTCGAGGCCGCGCAGTCGCGCCCCCACCGCCCCGACGGAATAGATCTTCTGGCCGTGCGCGAGGCGGTTCTGGCCCGGCGCCTCCGCGCCGCTCGCCACCCCGCCGATCACGCGCGTGCCCGGGCCGACCTGGGCCATCAGCGGCTCGACCGGCGTCGTGAACGGGTCGGGGAGCAGCAGCAGCGTGTCGCCCTCGCCGCAGGCGGGCAGCCCCTGGAAACGCCAGGCTCCCGGCCCCCGCGCCCCCCCCGCGTTTTCCGCGACGCAGTGGAAGCTCTCGATCTCCGCGCCTGGCATCGCCGCGCACCAGAGCGCGAGGGAGGGGCCCGCCTCGATCTCCGCGCGGGTGCCGATGACGCCCTGGGCGGTGCAGCCGAGCAGGTGGCGGGGCCCGACGCGGCTCTGGATGCCCGCGACGATCTTCCCGGCGCTCTCGCGATGCGCGCTCGAGAGGAACACCACCGCGAGATCGGCCCCGACCATGCCCGCGTCGCGCGCGACCTCGTCGAGCGCCCGCTCGACGTCAGCCTCGGTGGAAAGGCCGGAAGCGCAGGTGACGGTCACGCGCAGATGGTACCGAACTTGGCGAGTCCGGTCTCAGGAGTCGGAGCGCAGGTCCGCCGGAAGGTGGGCGACGTCGGCGACGCGCTCCGCCCGCCAGCCGTCGCCCTCGCGCAGGAGCACCGTCAGCGACGCCTGCGGCTGCGGGATCTGCCAGACGCCGCGGCTGGGGAGCCCGAGGGCGCGGGCGATCAGCACGCGGTTGATCGCCTTGTGGCCGCAGGCGAAGAGCGTCGGGCTCGCCGCGCCCGACGCGGCGAGTTCCGCGAACGCGCCCGCGAGGAGGTCGAGCACGCCGCCCGCGCGCGCCCACAGGTCGTCGAAACGCTCGCCCCCGGGCATCGCGAGACCCGCCGGGTCGAGGTACCACGCCTCGTGCAGCTTGCCCCACCGGCGCCGGATCTCCGCCATCGCGTGTCCTTCCCAGTGGCCCCGGTCGATCTCGGCAAGCTCCGCGATCGGGACCGGCTCGGCACCCGAGACGAGGCGCGCGGTCTCGAGCGCGCGGGCGAGCGGGCTCGCGTAGACGCGATCGAGCGCATGCGGGCGGAGCGCCTCCCGCAGCGCCTGCGCCTGCCGGCGTCCCGCCGCGGAGAGGGGGACGTCGCGGCGACCCTGGCAGTAGCCGCTCTCGTTCCAGGCGGTGGCGCCGTGGCGCGCGAGGAGGAGGGTCGGCACTCCCCCACGATACGAAAAAAGCGGCGCCCCTCACGAGGAGGGGCGCCGCGGTTCAGATCGTTTCAGGTCGAACGCGGGGTTCGATCAGAACGGAACGTAGATGCGGATGCCCAGGATGAAGAGGCTGTCGTCGATCCAG
>CAZMXP010000105.1:0-4657 GCA_964570285.1 uncultured Planctomycetaceae bacterium | reverse complement strand
CTGTCTTGGCCATGCGCGCAACCTACGGCCGGGCACCGACAGCGAACCCCCTCTCACTTAAAACTCCTAGGTGGCTGCCACCCGTCGGGGAAGGGCGGCCGGTCAGGCCGGGGCGTCGCGCTCCTCCACGAGCACCTCGACCGTGCCCGCGCTCACCCTCACCGGGAAGACGTCGAGCTTCTGGAACGGGTTCAGGCGGCAGCTCCCGTCCGCGACGTCGAACTGCCACTGGTGCCAAGGGCAGGTGACCGTCGTCCCATCGAGCGTGCCTTCGTGGAGGGGGCCTCCCGCATGCAGGCAGGTGTCGTCGATCGCGTGGTAGCCCTCGCCGGTGCGGAAGAGCGCGATGCGCCGCCCGGCGACGTCGAAGGCGCGCGCCTCCCCGGGCGCGAGCGCGCCGTCGGGGCAGAGGGGGGTATAGGCGGCCACCGCGAACATTGTAGAATCCGCCGCCATGGGCCGCAGCGCGATCGCGACACTCGCTCTCTGCGCGCTGCTTCTCGCGGCCGGCGTGAAGCTGAAGGACCTCTTCGAGCCCGACCACCCCGAGTGGCCCCTGCGCCCCTACGCCTGGGAGGAGTGGGAGCAACTCGACCGCGACACGAAGTTCGCGTCCATGGGGACCGACCCGAAGGCGTGGGTGGACCCGCCGCCGGACCCGCCCGACCCCGAGGAGGAGAAGAAGAAGCAGGAGAAGGAGGAGGAGGAGCGGAGGAAAAACCCGACCGGCAAGAAGGAGTATCCGCAGGACCGCCACCCCGGGTTCCGCTTCGACGAGCGGCTCGCGAAGAAGCAGGCGTCGTTCGAGCAACTGGTGCAGCCCGCCTCCGCGTCGATGCTCGAGGGGCTCGTCAAGCAGCTCAAGGCCTGGGAGAAGGAGCAGTCGAAGTTCGAGAAGAAGATCGGCGAGACGACCGAGGCGTACGTCAAGGTCAAGGAGATGTACGACACGGCGGTCCAGCCGCAGATCGACCAGGCGATCAAGAAGACCGGCAAGCCGCCCACGCAGGTGCTCGTGAACCGCGCGCTGATGGAGGACTTCCACGCGAAGTCGCGCGCGCTGCACGCGGTGCTCTCGCTGCAGCAGAGCGAGCGGCAGTTCGCCGACTGGATGCTCGGGAGGATCGCGACGCTCCTCGGCGAACTCACCGACGACGAGCGGCAGAAGCCGGTGGCCGCCCTCGCGAAGGGGCTCGCCGACAAGGACTGGAGCTACCGCGTGCGCTGCGCGGGGCTGCTCGGCGGCCTCTCCGACCCCGCCGCCGTCGCCGCCTTCTCGAAGGCGCTCGCCGACGAGAAGGACCCCCTCGTCCTCGGCGAGCTGATCCGCATCCGCGCGAAGCGCGGGGGCGAGGACCTGCTCGCGCTGCTGCAGGCCCGGCTCGAGGACCCCGACTGGCCCGTGCGCGCCGCCGTGATCCGCGAACTCGGCAGGCTGCGCCGCAAGGAGGCGGTCGACCTGCTCGTCGCGCGGCTCGCGAAGGAGGAGGGCCGCCTCAAGGACGACATCGCGACCGAACTGCGCCGCCTCACCGGCCAGCGCTACGACGCCGAGGCGGAGCCGTGGCGCATCTGGTGGGAGAAGTGGCGCGAGACATGGACGCCGCCCGCGGAGGCGAAGGAGGAGGGGCCCGGGGAGGGGAAGAAGGAGGGCTCGGTCTACTTCTACGGGATCAAGACGAGCAGCCAGCGCATCGTCTTCTGCATCGACGTCAGCGGCAGCATGGCGTGGCCGCTCGACGGGGAGAAGGGCAAGCAGCCGCCGCGCATCGAGACCGCGAAGCGGGAGCTCGTGCAGGCGCTGACGATGCTGCCCGAGGAGGCGCGCTTCAACATCGTCTCCTACAACTCGACGGTGGACGTCTGGAAGACGCGGCTCGTCGAGGCGTCCATCAAGAACAAGCAGGCCGCGCGCAAGTATGTGGACGGGTTGAGCCCCGCCGGGGCGACCAACATCTACGACGCGCTGACCGCCTCGCTGCAGGTGGCCGCGAGCGACGGCAAGGGGAAGGACGACAACCCCGAGGCGGACACCCTCTTCTTCATGACCGACGGCCAGCCGACCAACGGCAAGATCGTGGACCCGCACCAGATCCTCGAGGCGATCGCGAGCCAGAACCGGCTGCTCGGCGTGGTGATCCACACCATCGGGGTCAGCAAGGAGCAGAACGCGGGCTTCCTGCTCAACCTCGCGTTGCAGAATCGCGGGCGCTACGTCGGCCACAAGTAGCGCTCCGGCGGTTACGATCTCTCCCTCGCGATGGCCCCCGCCCCCCGAATCACCGTGCGCGTTCCCGCGCCGTTGCGCTCCGGCTGCGGGGGCGCGCCGGTCTTGGCGCTCTCGGCGACGACCGTGCGCGCCGCGCTGAAGACGCTCGAGCGGCGCCATCCGGGGCTGCATCGCAGCATCTGCGACGAGACCGGCGCGGTGCGCCGCCACGTCAACGTCTTCGTGAACACCGCGCACGTCCGCGACCGGCAGGGGCTCGATACGCCGCTGGCCAGCGGGGACGTGCTTACCATCATGCCCGCAGTCTCAGGAGGATAGGAATGCCGGACCGCGTCCTGCTCGCGATCGGAACCAAGAAGGGGCTGTTTGTCGCCGAAGGGTCGAAGACCCGGCGGAAGTTCGAGCTGCGCGGGCCCTTCGGCCCGGGCGTGGCCGTCTATGCGGCGAAGATCGACACGCGCGGCGCGCCGCGCCTCTATGCGTCGAGCTGCAATCCGTTCTTCGGCATGAAGGTGCTGCGCTCGACCGATCTGGGCAGGAAGTTCAAGGAGACGAAGTCGGCGCCCGCCTTCCCGAAGGAGGACGGCCGGGCGCTCGCGAACATCTGGAGCTTCGAGACCGGGGACACCAAGAAGGACCTCTGGTGCGGCGTCGAGCCGGCCTCCCTCTTCCGCAGCGGCGACGGCGGCGACTCATGGGAGCTCGTCTCCGGCATCAGCAACCACGAGCACGCGCGCAAGTGGAACCCCGGCAACGGCGGCCTCTGCCTGCACACGATCCTGCGCGACGGCGACCGGATGAATGTCGCGATCTCGGCGGGGGGCCATTACGCCAGCGAGGACGGGGGGACGACCTTCGCGGCGTCCAACAACGGCGTCGGCGCGGGCTTCGTGCCCGACCCCTTCCCGGAGTTCGGCCAGTGCGTGCACAAGATCGCGGGCCACAGGGACGCGCCGGGCCGGCTCTACATGCAGAACCACGGCGGATGGGCCGAGTGGGACGGGCCGGGCGGCGCGCGGCCCGACATCGGCGTGCTGCGCAGCGACGACCACGGCAAGACGTGGCGGTCGATCGCGAAGGGGCTGCCCTCCGATTTCGGCTTCCCGATCGTCGTCCACCCGCACGACCCCGACACGGTCTACGTGATGCCGCACGAGGGGATGACGCGCGCCTGCCCGGGCGGCGTGCCCGCCGTCTGGCGCAGCGAGAGCGGGGGGGAGTCCTGGCGGCGCCTCGCGAAGGGGCTGCCGAAGAGGGAGAGCTGGTTCACCGTGCAGCGCGACGCGATGGACATCGACGATCTGAAATCGCCCGCGCTCTACTTCGGCACCACCACGGGCCAGCTCTGGATGGGCCGCGACGGCGGGGAGGAGTGGGAGTGCCTCTTCTCCTCGCTGCCGCCGATCCACTGCGTGAAGGTGGGGGTGGTCTGAGGGGGATCAGGCGGCACGCTCGCGCTGGACCGCAGACGTGGGGCTCGCGCGCGCACGCGAGCCCTGAAGCGTCCAGCCTGTCCTAGGAGTTTGTCCGGGTCCGGTTGGCCCCGAAGCGCGGCTGAATGCCACTACCCGGACAAACTCTCAGTCGTTGCCGAAGACGTTCGAGAGGGTGTCGGCGGCGGCCTCCTGGAAGCCGTCGCTGATCTCGTCGCTGCCGCCGCTGCCGGCGGGGCGGCTGCTGATCTTGCGGAAGAGCGAGGTCAGCTTGCGGGCGGCCTCGGCGGAGTAGAGGCGCACCATGCCGATCGTCGTCGTGTCGTCGAAGAGCACGGCGAGGATCGTCCGCTGGCCGACCAGCGTGAGCTGGAGGTTGTCGCGTCGCCCCTGGTGGAAGAGCGCGGTGAACTCCTCCTCGCCGAGGATGCGCGCCATCTCCCGCGTCGCGGCGAAGCAGCCCGCGACGAGCGCCGAGATCGTGTCGGTGTCGGTCTTCTCCGTGCTGCCTTCCTGCGTGATCAGGTGGCCGTCCTTGTCCACGAGCATCGCGGCCTTCGACTTGGAGCGCGCGAGGAACTCGCGCAGCGTGCCGTCGATCGCCTGCACGTCCTCCTTGTAGAAGACGAGCCGGCTCTCGCGGAGTTCGCTGTCGGTGAGCTGTCGGGGCTTCGCCATGGTGCAGTTCCGTCTTGGCTAGAGGTACTTCAGGATGAGGAAGCCGACCGCGCCGAGGATGACGGCGGCGACGACCAGCGTGACCACGATCCGCGTCTTGTCGGTGCGCTCCTTGATCTGCACGCGGCCCATGGGCTTGTTGGCCGACGGCCGTCCGACCGGCTCCGCCTTCACCGGCGGCGCCATCGTGCGGGGCCGCGCCATCGTCGTCGTCTCCGTGGCGGCGGGTGCTTGCACCGGCGCCGGCGGCGCCGCCGGGCGCACCGGCACGGTCGTGCGCGCCGCGGGGCGCACCGGGGTGCGCGGCGGCGCCGCG
>CAZMXP010000104.1:0-4710 GCA_964570285.1 uncultured Planctomycetaceae bacterium | reverse complement strand
CGCGTCCTGGCGGGGAGGTGTCCGGGATCCGGCCATGGTGGCGCCTTTCCGGGGGCTCTGGGCCCCCCAGGGAGAACGTCTCGGGAGTGGGGTCCCGGCGGTCTACATCCGCATGGGGCCAGCGGGGGCGCCACAGCTCAAGCGCTTTCGTCCCGGTCTCCCAATAGGAAGGGGCGGATTCGAGGGACCCATAACGCGCGCGATGGTGCCGACGATGGGCGCGCAGGGGGGTAGGTGCCCGCATCATCGGGGGTGTGCGCACACAGACGGGCCGTCCCACTCCCCCGAGCTCCCTCGACATGCTGCTCAGCGAGTTGAATCTCGAGCCGCACGCCGACGCCGCGATCGTGCAGCCGCCCCCGCTGACGCTGCTCGCCGGCAGGGCGTGCCGGCGCGGCATCGCCCCGGCGGACAAGGATGCGGTGCAGGCGCTCGTCGGCGCGACGACCTGGCTCCACGGAAGCAGCACGCGGCGTTACGAGGGCGGCTTCCGCGGCGCGTGGAACTCCGCGGCGGGCCGCCTCGCGGATTTGGCGACGGGGGAGGACGCGCCACACCGGAACCGGAACGCCTGCGCCGTCGCGGGCCTCGCGTTGGCGACGAAGGTCTGGGAACTCGGGGTCCTCTCGAAGGTCGAGTTCGTGGCGATGCTGGACAAGGTCGCGGGGAACGGCGGGATCGACGCCCGCCTTCGCGACTACGCGCGCGGGCTCGCCGCGTGCGTGCGCGAGGCGTCGGGCCCGCGGCCGCGTAGCGCGATCCGGGAGGACGATGCGGTCGCCCTTCTCGATGCCGTGCTCGGCGAGTGTCCGGTCTCGCCGGACGAGAAGTCCCCGCTCGTCGTGGACGTCGATGCCCGCGGCCACTTCGTCGCCGGGGGCGTTGGCCTCCGCTACGAGGAGGGAAGACGGTCGCGGCCCGTCACGGCGGGAAACGACGTCGGGCGCCTGCTCCTGCGGCTGCTCGAGGATCGCGGCGGCAGCGCGCCCTCCACGGCGGCGTCGCGACTGCGCCGGGCGCTGGCCGAGTCCCGGTGTGCGTTCGCGCTGGTCGGCGACCGCAACGAGAGGCTGGTCCTCGATCCGATGCCGATCATGGGCGCGGGGGTGCGCAGGCTGATTGAGGGGCGCCGCCGGCGCACCCCCTGATCCGCCCCGCGATTTTGCGCCAGCCGCGCGCAAAGTGCGCAACCGAGACTCCGGGTGTGCACCCGGCCCCGCAACCCGCGATGACGGCAACGGCGCGTTCCCGCGCGGGGGTTGACTAGCCCGGGTGCCAGATGAGGCTCGCGACATGTCCATCGGCGAACTCCTTTCCATCACCGCGGCGGCGGCCCTGCTCGGCAGGACGAGCAGGACGCTCCGCTGGTGGGCCGACACCGGGCGCCTCCGGACCTTCCGGGGGCCCGGCAAGCGGCGCTACTTCCTGCGGACGGACGTGGAGGCGCTGCGGCCGCGCCCGGCGACTTCCGCCCAGGAGAGTCCGCAGTGAGCACGGCAGTCGACCGCCCCGCCTCGACGCTTGCGTCGATCCGCGTCGAGCGCATCCCCGACGAACTCAAGGCGCTGCCGCGCTGGGTCGCCTGGCGCTACGAATGGGACGGGAAGCGCTGGACGAAGATCCCCGTCGACCCCGCCACGGGCGAGAAGGCGAGCACGACCGACCCTTCGGCGTGGTCGAGCTTCGAGGACGCCTTCGGCGCCGCCAAGGACGGCGACCTCGACGGCGTCGGCTTCGTCTTCGCCGAGAAGGACGGCTTCGTGGGCATCGACCTCGACGACTGCCTCGGCGACGACGGCCACCCGGTTCCCGAGGCGCGGGAGATCATCGACGCTATAGACTCCTACACGGAGGTCTCGCCCAGCGGCAAGGGCGTGAAGATCTTCGTGCGCGGCACGCTGCCCGGCGGCGGCAAGGGCCGACGCACCAAGCCCGAGACCTTCGGGCAGATCGAGGTCTACTGCAGGTCCCGCTTCTTCACGCTGACCGGCTGGGAGCTCGAGGGCACGCCCGCTGCCGTCGGCGATCGCCAGCCGCAGATCGACGCGCTGCTGCAGCAGTACTTCCCGGAGAAGCGCAGGCCCCCGGAGGCACAGCCGCCGCCGGGGGGCTGCCACGCGGGATTCCCCGGCAGCGACGACGACCTGATCGCGCTCGCCTCTCGCGCCGCGAACGGCGCGAAGTTCACGCGCCTGTGGGCAGGAGACGCGGGCGGCTACCCGAGCCAGTCCGAGGCCGACCTCGCCCTCGTCTCGATCCTCGCGTTCTACGCGGGTCCGGACCGCGCGCGCATCGACCGCATCTTCCGCCGTTCGAAGCTCTGCCCCCGCAAGTGGCTCGACCGCGAGGACTACCGCGCGAACACGATCGCGAAGGCGCTCGACGGGCGCACGGAGTTCTACTCCGGACAACCGCACGACGAGCTGGCCGGCGCGCCACCGGCCGGCGAACGCGTCGTTCCCCCCGTGCCCCGGCGTGAGACCCCGCTCGGCTGCGTCCTGTCGGCGGTGCGCGTCGACCGCAAGCCGAAGTCGCTCCACGTCTCTTACCGGGTCGAGTGCGGCGAGGAGGCGATCGCCGAAGTCACGGTGACGACCGCCAAGCGCGGCGTGAAGGATGCTATCGACCGCCTCGCCGAGATCATCGCGGACCACCGCCGGTCGCCCCTCCGGGGCGGGGAGCTCGCCGACCTGCGGCGATGGGCCGGGTCGAACTGGATGTCCACGGAGCTCGAGGCCGACGCCGCCGCGTTCGAGCGCAGGCAGGCGGCGATGAGGACGGGCGCGGTCAACGGCGGGCGGTCGATGGCGGTGATCGCCGTCGAGACGATGCGCGGGCGCTACGGCCTCGCCTTCCGCTCGCACTGCGGGCGCCTCTGGTCCGAGTCCCTCGGCAGGCTCGTCGACTTCACTGAGCTCACGAGGTTGGGCGGCAGCGCGCTGCTGGAAGCCGTCAAGGAGGCCCACGACTACGCGCCGCCGACCGGGAGCAACCCGAGCCGGCACGTGCGCCACCTCGAGGCGTTCCACAGGACGGCGTGGGGCGACCTCTCCCACGCACTCCCCGACGAGCTGCGCGCGGATCTCGGCCCGGACTCAAGGGCGGCCGCCGACCGCCGGGCGCGCATCGCGGAGATCTTCAACATCACCGAGGTCTGGAAGCGTACGCGTTCCGACGGCATCGACGCCGCCGAGCGGACCAGCCTCGCGGCCATCGTGCGCGGGCTGGTCGAAGCCGCATCGCCGTCGGAGGGTCCGCGCTGGCAGCGCATCCTCCGGTCGGTCGACGCATGGGCGTGGATCACGATCGGGAAAGCCCAGGGAGGCACGCGGGAGAGTCCGCCGATCCTCCACATCGCCATCCGACCGCAGCTCTTCCGGGGCCAAGTCGGCAGGATCGCAATCCCCTCCCTCGCGGACCCGAAGGCGCTGCGAGCATTGGGCCGGCGCTACGGGTTCGCCGAGCAGGGCGCGGCCCCCGATGATCGGGTGCCGCTGGAGGGCGGGGGCCGCGTGCGCGCCGTCGTGCTGGGCCGCGCCTTCTCCCGCGAGATCGTGTTTGAGGGCGCGGGAGGGGACGAGCCGGAGACCGAGCGCGAGGTGTCCAGCGACGGTGAGCGGGGCGACTGGACAGAGGGAAGCGCCCAGCAGCCGGAGACCCCCGATGTGCCACGCTAGGGCCTCCGCCTCAAGTCCTTGCGGACACGTGGGTTGTATCCGTTCCTCAACCCGCCCCGTCCGCACATTTTTTTCTCGCTTACGCGCGCGTACGCGCGCGCGCGCAGGCGGGTGTGGAAGTACATATGGGCCCCGTTACGCAAAAAAAGTTTGCGCGGCGTTCGTCGTCGCGCGGGCAGCAACGCCCGTGGACAGGGCCACGCGGCAGCGCCGGCGTGTCGCTCGCAATCACCCGGGGGCGCGGTGACCGCCCTCGCGCTCCTCCGCCACGTTGCCTCCCGCGGCGGCACCCTCCGCACCGACCGCCGCGGCAGGATCGAACTCAGCGGTCCGCCGGCGCTGCTCTTCGACGCCCTCGTCCTGTCCGAGCTCGCACGGAAGCGCATGGAGGTGGCCGCCACGCTGCGGGCCGGGAGGGGGGCGTCGCGGTGAGCGAGG
The DNA here is from genome assembly GCA_964570285.1 of uncultured Planctomycetaceae bacterium. GTDB lineage: Bacteria > Planctomycetota > PLA2 > PLA2 > PLA2 > CAZMXP01. Next base: position 595 of record CAZMXP010000104.1, on the reverse strand, counting down.
CCCTGAAGCCCGGCGATCTGCTGACCATGCGCGAGGCGCTGGCGCTGGTGCCGGTCGGCCGCGCGACGCTCTACGCCCTGCTGAGGCGCGGGGCCATCCCGCACTACCGCGTCGTGGCGCCCGGACGCCGCGGTGGGCGCGTGCTTGTGGCGCGGGGGGACCTGGTGGCCTACCTCGACACGGCGCGCGTGGAGGCGCGCCTACGCCCCGTGGTGCCCGACGCCGACGCCATCGCGGCAAGGGTGCGTGGACTCGGGGCGGTGACGACCTAACATGATGCTAGCACGCAAGTTACGCCTTGATGCTCCCGGAGTCCGTGGCTCATGTGGGGTCATGGAAACCGCGATACGCAGGCCGAGACGGCGCGCGCGACGCCGCCGATTCGGCTCCATCTTCCGAAGGCCGGGCGGAAGCGGCTGGTTGGCCCGATACAGCGACCCGACCAAGCGCCGCAACGGCAACGGCCGCATCGGCTTCATCACCCGCTCCTTCGAAACCCGCGAGCAGGCCGAAGCCTTCCTCGCCGAGGTCGAGAAGGAGATCATGCTCGGCGGCACGCCGCCCGAGGCAGAGGACAAGCCCCCCTGCGACCTCA
>CAZMXP010000103.1:0-4771 GCA_964570285.1 uncultured Planctomycetaceae bacterium | reverse complement strand
CCACCGGCAACCGCGACATCCTGACGCTCGCGCTGATGCGCCGCATGAAGGACAAGGCGATCGTCGGCAACATCGGCCACTTCGACAACGAGGTGGACATGGCGGGCCTCGCCCGCGCGAAGGACGTCGAACGGATCCGCATCCGGCCCCAGTACGACGAGTACCGCTTCGCCAGCGGCCGCAGCATCCTCGTGCTCGCCGAGGGTCGCCTGCTCAACCTCGGCTGCGCCACCGGCCACCCGAGCTTCGTCATGTCCGCGAGCTTCACGAACCAGGTCCTCGCGCAGATCGAGCTGCACGCCCACTCCGATCGCTACCAGAACCGCGTCTACCGCCTGCCGAAGTCGCTCGACGAGAAGGTGGCGCGCCTCCATCTGGCGAAGCTCGGGGTCAAGCTCACCCGCCTCACGCCGGCGCAGGCGGAGTACATCGGCGTCCCGGTAGACGGCCCCTACAAGCCGGAGCACTACCGGTATTGAGGAAACGCGGGGAGAGCCGCGGGCCGCCGCCGCGGGTCAGCCGGCCAGCGAGCGGAGGGCCCCGGTCCTGTCCGTGCGTTCCCAGGTGAAGTCGGGTTCGCTGCGGCCGAAGTGGCCGTAGCTCGCGGTCTTGCGGTAGATCGGACGGCGCAGGTCGAGGCCGTCGATGATGCCGCGCGGCGTCATCGGGAAGACCTCGCGCACCGCCTTCGCGATCCGCGCCTCGTCCGCCGTCGCGGTGCCGAAGGTGTCGACGAGCACGGAGACCGGGTCGGCAACGCCGATCGCATAGGCGAGCTGGACCTCGCAGCGGTCGGCGAGGCTCGCGGCGACGACGTTCTTCGCGATGTAGCGCGCCATGTAGGCGGCGCTCCGGTCCACCTTGGTCGGGTCCTTGCCCGAGAAGGCGCCCCCGCCGTGGCGCCCCATGCCGCCGTAGGTGTCCACGATGATCTTCCGGCCGGTGACGCCCGCGTCCCCCATCGGCCCGCCGATCACGAAACGCCCGGTCGGATTGATGTGGAAGACCGTGCGCTCGTCGATCATCGCCGCGGGAATCACCCGGCGGATCAGCCGGGCCGCGATCTCCTCCCGGATCTCCGGGAGCTTCACGTCGGGGGCATGCTGCGAACTCACGACGACGGCGGCGATGCGGCGCGGCCTGCGCGTCTTCGGGTCGTACTCCACGGAGACCTGCGCCTTCCCGTCGGGGCGCAGCCACTTCAGCTCCCCCGTCTCGCGAAGCCGTGCCAGCCCGAGCGTCAGCGCATGCGCCCAGGTGATCGGCGCGGGCATCAGCGACTCGGTCTCCCGGCAGGCGTACCCAAACATCATCCCCTGGTCGCCCGCGCCGAGGTCCTTCCCCTCCTTCGCATCCACCCCCATCGCGATGTCGGGGGATTGCCGCTCCACGGCGCAGAGGACGGCGCAGGTGTGGGCGTCGAACCCCCACGTCGCGTCCGCGTACCCGATCTCCCGGACCACCTTGCGCACGAGTTCCGGGTACTCCAGGTGCGCGAGGGTCGTGATCTCGCCGGCGAGCGCGACAAACCCCGTCTTCAGCATCGTCTCGCAGGCGACGCGGCCGTGCGGATCCTGGGCCAGCACCGCGTCGAGGACGGCGTCGGAGATCTGGTCCGCCATCTTGTCGGGATGGCCCTGCGTCACGGACTCGGAGGTGAAGAGCATGGGCCGAATCATGCATGGCCCCCCGGACAGGCACAAGATTCGGGGGGGGCCGGGGGGGGGAGCGGCGCGGCGGGCGGCGCCCGGTGCGACGAGTGGGACCGAATCTCGAAGGGTGTTCGGGTTTCAGGGGCAGACGCGTTCGGAAGCGCGCGAGCATGTTGCCGCGCGCGCCTTCCAGGGTGCGAGGGCACGCCCAAAACCCCGGGGAACTGCGCGGTGCTGTGGACCACAGCCTTCGTCTTGAGCTTGGAAGAAGGAACCCAGGAACCTAGGAACCGAGGAAGGGGCGCCTTCGATCCATCCGAGTCCCGGGATGCCCCCCATTGCCCTCATGGGTTCCTCCCTTCCTGGGTTCCTAATCCAATCCGATAAGCTCGGCCGTGATCGCTTGTACTCCCTGCCCGCAGAGGCCTCGCCGCTTGCGCGAGTCCCGACGAGTCACTGAACTCGAGCGGGGAGAACGAAAGGCACGAAGACACGAAGGAGCCCCGGCGACCTGGTGCGTGCGCTGCGCGAGGCGATCGGAAGCCCCTAGCGGAGGAGACGGGGTTTCCTAGGCCGAGTCCTTGCCGGGGTTGGCGCCGTGGCACTTCTTGTACTTCTTGCCGCTGCCACAGGGGCAGGGGTCGTTGCGCCCGACCTTCGGCTCCTCGCGCCGGATCGGCTCGATGCGGTCGGGAGCGGGCCCCAGCGAGTCCACGTCCCCCGCCGCGTCGCCGCTCTCGAACGCCGAGACCTGCTCCTGCGTGAGGCTGCTCGGCTTCCACCGGCCCGAGAGCAGGTCGTCCATCTCGTCCGTCACCCGCACGCGGAAGAGCAGGTCGGTCACCGCCTCCGCGATGTTGTGCTCCATTTCGCCGAACATCTGCGAGGCCTCGCGGCGGTACTCGACCTTCGGGTCCTGCTGCGCGTAGCCCCGCAGGCCGATCGCCTGCCGCAGCGCGTCCAGTTCGCGGAGGTGCTCCTTCCACTTCTCGTCGATGACCTGCAGCAGCACGTAGCGGAGCGTGCGGAGCAGGTCCTCCCCCCCCATCGCCGCCTGCGCCTCGTTCATGCGCGCCTCGATCGCGGCCCGGACGAGGCCCCGCGCCTCGGCGGGGGCCTTCGCGGCGCCGAGCGCCGCCGCGTCGAGTTCGACGCCGAACTTGCGGCGCGCCCAGGCCATCAGTTCGCCGATGTCCCAGGTCGAGGGCGGCTGCGAAGCGGGCAGATGCTCCTCCACCTGCCCGTCGAGCATGCGGTCGACCAGCGCCCAGACGGTCTCGAGCAGCCCCTCGCCCCTCAGGATGGAGGTGCGCAGCCCGTAGATCGCCTTGCGCTGATCGTCGTTGACCTGGTCGTACTCGAGCAGGTTCTTGCGCACGTCGAAGTTGTGCTCCTCGACCTTGCGCTGGGCGCGCTCGATGGCGCGGCTCACGAGCGGCGACGTGATCTCCTGGCCGTCCCCCATCCCGAGCCGCGCGAGCAGCCGCTTCACCCCCTCGCGCGCGAATTTCCGCATCAGCGAGTCCTCGAGCGCCACGTAGAAGACCGAGGACCCCGGATCCCCCTGACGTCCCGCGCGGCCTCGAAGCTGGTTGTCGATGCGCCGCGCCTCGTGGCGCTCGGTGCCGACGATGTGAAGCCCGCCCATCTCCGGCACGCCGGGGCCGAGCAGGATGTCGGTGCCGCGGCCCGCCATGTTCGTCGCGATCGTGACCGCATCCGGCTGCCCCGCCTTCGCGACGATGGCCGCCTCGCGCTCGTGGTACTTCGCGTTGAGCACCTCGTGCGGGACGCCGCGCCGCACGAGCATGCCCGAGAGCCGCTCGCTCGCCTCGATGGACGTCGTGCCGACGAGGACCGGGCGGTGCGACTTGTGGGTGTCGATGATCTCCCCGACGACCGCGGCCCACTTCTCCTTCTCCGTCAGGAAGACGCGGTCGTCCTTCGCCGAGCGCCGCAGCGGGCGGTTGGTCGGGATCACGATCACATCGAGCTTGTAGATCTTGAAGAACTCCGCCGCCTCCGTCAGGGCGGTGCCGGTCATGCCGGAGAGCTTGTCGTAGAGCCGGAAGAAGTTCTGGATCGTCACCGTCGCCAGCGTCTGGTTCTCCTGCTGGATCTTGATCCCCTCCTTCGCCTCGACGGCCTGGTGCAGACCGTCGCTCCAGCGACGCCCCTCCATCAGGCGGCCGGTGAACTCGTCCACGATGATGACCTCGCCCTCCTTGACGACGTAGGCGACCTCCACCTCGTAGAGCATGTGGGCGCGGATCGCCTGCTCGAGGTGGTGCGGCCAGTTGTCGTTCATCACCTCGGGGGCGTAGAAGTCGGAGATGCCGAGTTCCTTCTGCGCGGCGACGATCCCCGCCTCGGTCATGTAGGCGTTGTGCCCCTTCTCGGAGTAGACGAAGTAGTAGTCCTGCTCGAGGCGGAGCCTCTCCTCCTCCTTCTCGGGGCCCGGGCCCTTCACGGCCTTGTCGACGAGTTCGTCGAGATCGGCCTTCTCGATGCCGCGCTTGGCCTGCTTCCAGCGGCGCACGACCCGGTCGGCGAGGTAGTAGCGGTCGGTCGCCTCCTCGGCCGGGCCGCTGATGATCAGCGGCGTCCGCGCCTCGTCGATGAGGATCGAGTCCACCTCGTCGATGATCGCGAAGTTGCGGACCTTCTGGCACTGGTCCTCCAGCCGCGTCTTCATGTTGTCGCGCAGGTAGTCGAAGCCGAACTCGCTGTTGGTGCCGTAGGTGATGTCGCAATCGTAGGCCTTGCGGCGATCGGGCGAATCCATGTCGCTCTGGATGAAGCCGCAGGTGACGCCGAGGCCGTTGTAGATCGGCGACATCCATTCGCAGTCGCGGCGAGCCAGGTAATCGTTAACGGTGATGACGTGGACCCCCTGGCGCGTGAGGGCATTGAGATACGCGGGGAGCGTGGCGACCAGCGTCTTGCCTTCGCCGGTGACCATCTCGGCAATGCGGCCCTGGTGCAGGCACGCGCCGCCGACGATCTGCACGTCGAAGTGACGCATGTTCTTCGTGCGCCGGCCGACCTCGCGGCAAGCGGCGAACGCGTAGGGGAGCAGGTCGTCGAGCGTCGGCTGCGCGGGGAGATTCTGATCCATC
>CAZMXP010000102.1:0-5670 GCA_964570285.1 uncultured Planctomycetaceae bacterium | reverse complement strand
ACGTCGAGGTCGTTGGTCGGCTCGTCGAGCAGCAGCAGGTTGCCGCCGCTCTTGATCAGCTTCGCGAGGTGCACGCGGTTGCGCTCGCCGCCGGAGAGGTCCTTCACCTTCTTCTGCTGGTCGGTGCCGCGGAAGTTGAACCCCGCGGCGTAGGCGCGCGGGTTCACGCGGCGGCTGCCGAAGAGCAGCTCCGACTTCCCGCCGCTGATCTCGTCGATGACCGTCTTCTCCCCGTCGAGGCTGTCGCGGCTCTGGTCGACGTAGGCGGCCTTCACCGACGCGCCGACCTTGAGCGTGCCCGCGTCGGGCTTCTCCTGCCCGACGATCATCCGGAAGAGGGTCGTCTTGCCGGCGCCGTTCGCGCCGATCACGCCTACGATGCCGCCGCGCGGCAGCCGGAAGTCGAGCTTGTCGAAGAGCAGCCGGTCCCCGTACCCCTTCGCGAGCCCCTCCGCGACGACGACGTCGTCGCCCAGCCGCGGCGCGGGAGGGATCAGGATCTCGGCGGTCCCCTCCTGCTCCTGCTGCTCCTCGGCGAGCAGGCTCTCGTAGGCGCTCACGCGCGCCTTCGACTTCGCCTGCCGCGCGCGCGGCGACATCGAGATCCACTCCAGCTCGCGCTGCAGGGTGCGCTGCCGCGCCGACGCCTGCTTCTCCTCGACGGCGAGCCGCGCCTGCTTCTGCGCGAGCCACGAGGAGTAGTTGCCCTGCCACGGGATGCCCGCGCCCCGGTCGAGCTCGAGGATCCACCCGGCCGCGTTGTCGAGGAAGTAGCGGTCGTGCGTGATCGCGACCACGGTGCCCGGGAACTCGCACAGATGGTGCTCAAGCCATGCGACCGACTCGGCGTCGAGGTGGTTCGTCGGCTCGTCGAGCAGGAGCAGGTCGGGCCGGTCGAGCAGCACGCGGCAGAGCGCGACGCGCCGCCGCTCGCCGCCGCTCAGCACCGACACGTCGGTGTCGCCGGGCGGAAGCCGCAGCGCGTCCATCGCGACGTCGACATGGCGGTCGAGGTCCCACGCGTCCGCCGCGTCGATCTTCGCCTGCACGTCGCCCTGCTCCTCGAGCAGGCGGTCCATCTCCCCCTCCTCGAGCTCCTCCCCCATCCGCGCGTTGATCGCGTCGAACCGGTCGAGCAGCGCCCGCTTGTCCGCCACCGCGAGCTCGACATTCCCGCGCACGTCCCGCGTCGCGTCGAGCTGCGGCTCCTGCGCCAGGAAGCCGATGCGCACGCCGTCGGCGGGCTTCGCCTCGCCGAGGAAATCCCTGTCGACGCCGGCCATGATGCGCAGCAGCGTGCTCTTGCCGGCGCCGTTCGCGCCGAGCACGCCGATCTTCGCGCCGGGGTAGAACGCGAGGTAGATCCCCTTCAGGATCTCGCGCCCCGGCGGCACGACCTTGCGCAGGTCCTGCATCGTGAAGATGTACTGGTAGCTGGGCATCGCGGGGATTGTACGGCGCGCCCTGCGTTTCAAAGCGGGACGCGGGGGGGCCGCGGGGGGGGGATCGCTTGCCCCGCGCGGAGCCGGGGGTATCCCTTCCCTAGAGACGCACAGTATCCGGATCGATCCAACAATGACCCAACGCACACATCCCCGGGGCGAACGCGGCACGCTTCTCCTCGTGATCATCTTCATCGCCACCGCGATCGCGGGCCTCGCGGCGCTGAGCTCGGGCCGCGTCGTCTCGGAGACGCGCTACCAGCGCGTGCTCGAAGACGAGGCGCGCGCGCTCAACGACGCCTACGCGAGCCTGCACGTCGCCGTGAACGTGGTCGACAACAGCCCCTACAACGACGAGAACGAGAATCTCGAGCTGCAGGGGGCGATCGCCGGGCTCCACGGCGGCACGGCCGGCGGCGAGGTCCGCCTCCCCACCGGGCACGCGGACGCGTGGATGGCCGACCCCGTCGGCGTTCTCCACGGCAAGGTCCGCACGACCGACGTGCGCGTCTACCGCGCCCGCGACTACATCAAGCGCCTGCAGCAGCTCAAGGGCGAGAGCGTCTCGGCGAGCATCGACCCCACCAACCTCTCCGCCAACTACTTCGTGCTCGAATCCACAGGCCGCGCGGGCGACTCGGTGCGCCTCATCTCCGCCCTCGTGCGCGAGAACGAACCCTTCTCCTCCTTTGTCTTCTTCCAGAACCGCCACCCCCTCGGCGTGTCCGGAGCCCCGCGCGGCCTGATCCACAGCAACAACAAGATCGACTTCTACTTCCCGAACGGGAACTACGTCGACTCGGTCTCCGCGGTGGGCGGCTTCGGCTACCAGGCCGGCGCGACCGTGGGGAACACCAGCGTCGCGAACGGCAATCCCGAGTCGGTCGCGATCTCGCTGGAGCAGGTGGACTTCGACGACCTTCGCACGAAGGCGAACACCTTCGTCGGCACGCCGGGCCTCGACGCCGAGATCCGGATGACGGCGGACGGCAGGGTCCGCATCCGGCAGTACACGCCGCCGCGCTACCGGGACGTCGAGGAGACCTTCACCGAGAGCTACGTCTCCGGCTACACGCAGGAGACGCAGACGCTGACGCGGCAGGTGCAGACCGGCACGACGACGGAGACGCGCACGCGCCAGATCATCACGGGCTACACGTCGCAGACTTCGACGGTGACGGTGCCGGTCTACGGCACCGAGACCTACACGGTCACCGTTCCCGTCTACCAGACCCAGCAGGTCCAGAGGACGCGGCAGGTGCCGGTCTACGAGATGCAGCCGGTCACGCGGACGCGGTCGGTGCAGGTCTTCGTGCCCTACGACACCGGCGGCGACGGCGGCGGCGGCACCGCGGTCGGCGGCGGCGGCAGCGGCGGGCAGGCCGGCGAGTACGTCTGGGTGCAGGAGAGCTACACGGTCATGGAGAACGTGATCGTGGGCTACACGACCGAGACCTACATGGCGACGGAACAGGTCCAGGTCGGCACGACCCAGGAGCAGCGGACGCGCCAGGTGCAGACGGGCACGACGACGCAGCAGGTGACGACGCAGGTCCCGGTCTACGGCACCGAGCAGTACACGGTGACCGTCCCCGTCTACGGGACCGAGACCTACGAGGTGACGCAGAACGTGCCGCTCTACTCGACGCGCACGAGCACGAGGATCGTCACGGTCTTCGACGCGCCGACGCTCGTGAACACGACGACGGTGACGCTCGGCGACAGCGCCGGCACGATCTTCATCGACGGGCGCATCACGAAGCTCTCCGGCGACCTCAAGGGCCGACTCACGATCGTCGGCAACGAGAAGGTGCGCGTGACCGGCGACCTTCGCTACGTCGACGACGGCGGCCGCACCGCGATGATCAACGGCAACGACTACACCAAGCCCTATGCGCGCAACACCGACTACAACGGCCACAGCGTGCTCGGCGTGATCGCGCGCGGCGACATCGTCTTCACGCGCGACATGCCCACGCAGGCGGAGATCAACGGCACGCTGATGTCCACCGGCGGGCGCGTGGGCATCGACGGCTTCTCGATCACCTCCGCGGGCGACCCGGAGAAGAACTGGAAGAGCCTGCTCACGCCCGAGCAGAAGAGGGTCGAGGACGCCTACGACAACACGAGCTACAGGACCCGCTCCTACGTGAAGGACTCGATGCGCCGGATCGGCGGCATCATCAGCAACGACCGCATCCTCGAGACCTACATCAAGCCGCGCTCCGACGGCACCTCCTACGTGGACAGCGGCTTCAAGCGCGGCAGCATGAAGTTCGACATCAATCTCATGTTCAACCCCCCGCCGAACTTCGTCGAGGTGCCCCGCCCGGTCGTCACCTACTACGCGCCGGTCTTCTTCGTCCGCGGCGAGGACTCCTAGGGGTTTGCCCGGCGAATCGTCGGGCAAACCCCCAAGGCGCGATCCGATAGAATCGCGCCATGCTCGACTGGATCTCCCAACCCTGGCCCTGGTACGTCGCCGGGCCGCTGATCGGCCTCGTCGTCCCGGCGCTGCTGCTCGCGGGCAACCGCCCCTTCGGCGTCTCCTCCAACCTGCGCCACCTCTGCGCGGCGCTGCTGCCGCGCAAGCCCGAGTTCCTGCGGCACGACTGGCGCACGGCCGGCGCATGGAACCTCGCGATGGCCGCCGGGATCACCGGCGGCGGCGCGATCGCGTCCTTCCTGCTCCGGAACACGGAGCCGCTCGCGCTCGCCGCGGCGACCCGCCTCGATCTCGCCGCGCTCGGCATCGCGGCGCCCGGCGCGGGACTCCTGCCGGAGCAGGTCTTCGCGGTCGACGCCCTCGGCACCGTGCGCGGCCTCCTCGTCATCGTCGGCGGCGGCTTCCTCGTCGGCTTCGGATCGAGCTACGCCGGAGGCTGCACCTCCGGCCACGCGATCACCGGCCTCGCCAGCGCGGAACTGCCCTCGCTGATCGCGGTGATGGGCTTCTTCGCCGGCGGCCTCGCCGCCACCCACCTTCTCTGGCCGGTGCTCTCATGAGGACGGCCGGCGGCCTCCTCCGCTATCTGCTCATCGGGCTCGCGTTCGGCATCGTGCTCGTGAAGTCCGAGGTCGTCTCGTGGTACCGCATCCAGGAGATGTTCCGGTTCCAGAGCTTCCACATGTACGGCATCATCGGCTCCGCGCTCGCGGTCGCGGCGACGTCGATCCGCCTGCTCGCGCGCGCCGGCCGGCGCGCGGCCGGGGGCGAGGAGATCTCGATCCCGCGCAAGCAGATGGGCCGCGGCGTCCGCTACTGGCTCGGCGGCACGATCTTCGGCCTCGGATGGGGGCTCTCGGGGGCGTGCCCCGGGCCGATGTTCGCGCTCGTCGGCGCCGGATACGCGACCGCGCTCGTGCTGCTCGCCAGCGCGCTGCTCGGCGCGTGGGCCTACGCATGGCTCCGCCCGCGCCTGCCTCACTGAGCCCCGCGCTGCGCGACGCGCTGCGCGGCGTCCGTAGCATCGGCGTGATCACCGGCGCCGGCGTCTCGCGCGAATCGGGCATACGGACGTACAGGGGGCGCGGGGGCGTCTACGACGACCCCGACGAGGGCGACGCGACCATCGACGCGCTCTCGGGGCCGACGCTGCGCCGCGACCCCGACCGCACCTGGCGCGCGCTCGCGAGGATGACGCGCGAGTCGCTGCACGCGCGGCCCAACGCGGCCCATCACGCGATCGTCCGGATGGAAGCGCGCGCCCAGGGCTTCGTACTCCTGACGCAGAACGTCGACGGCCTCCACCAGGCGGCGGGCAGCCGCAACGTCATCGACATCCACGGGAGCCTGACCGCCGTCCGGTGCATGGAGTGCGGCGAGCCGGGCCGCCTCGCCCCGGAGGTGATCGCGAGCCTCGACGGCGCCCCCCGCTGCCCCCACTGTTCCGGCACGCTCCGGCCGGGCGCGGTGCTGTTCGGCGAACTCCTCCCGACCGACAAGCTCGCGCGCATCGAGGAGGAGATGCTCGCCGACCCGCCGGATCTCGTGCTGACCGTCGGAACCACCGCGCTCTTTCCCTACATCGTCGAGCCGGTGCTCGCCGCGCGCCGCGCCGGCCGGCTCACCGTCGAGGTCAACGTCGAGCGGACCCTGCTCTCCGACAGCGTCACCCACTTCGTCGGGGCGGAGGCGGGCGTCGCGCTCCCCGCGCTTGCGGCGCTCCTCGGCTAGGGCCTGTCTGAAAACCCCGCCGTCGGACCAAGGCCGAGCGAGGACAAGCCG
>CAZMXP010000101.1:0-5941 GCA_964570285.1 uncultured Planctomycetaceae bacterium | reverse complement strand
CCCCCGCTCATCTTCCCTCCGGTCTCTGTGCCCCTGTGTCTCTGTGCTCCTCCTACCCGAGGCCAAGCGCGAGGGCCGTGGGGGGGAAGGCGAGCAGGGCGGAGAGCGTCGCGTTGCGGTGGGCGCAGAGCGGCGTCAGCGCGAGCAGCAGCGCGCTCGGCCAGCGCATTTCGGCGAAGTAGACGCCGGCGAGGCAGAGCGCGGGCAAGAGCAGCGCCGCGTGGGGCGCCGTGCCGACCGCGCCGCCGAGACGGCGCTGCGCGATCTGGGTGAGCGAGAAGAACGCAAAGCCGACCGCGACGGCGACGGCCTGCGCGGCGAGCACGGCGCTCCCCGCGGCGACGAGCGCCGGCGCCCCCGCCGCCGCGGCCATCGCCGCCGCCGCGGGCATCGCGTCCCCGCGCATGCCGCGCGCGCGATGCTCGATCAGCAGCGAGAGACCGGCGCACGCGGCGCCGAGGCCGACGATCACGAGCGCTCCCGGCGGGGCGTGGAGGCCGCGCAGCAGGAGCCACGGCATCAGCGCGCAGAGTGCCGTGCGCAGCGGCAGGATGAGCGCGAACAGCGCGAAGTGGAAGACCATCTCGGTGTGGTCGATGGGGAGGGGCGCGGGGACCCCCCGCGCCCCCCCATGACCTGCCATGTAGGCGAGGCTGACGACCAGCGCGCCCGCGATCGCGCGCGAGCGCAGGCGCCGCGTCAGGAAAAGCGCGACCACGCCGCCCGCGAAGGCGGGCAGCGCGGTCCGCAGGAGCACGTCGAGCAGGTCGCGGAGCGTCACTTCGACGCGAGCACGCCCTCGATCGAGACGATGAGGCGCACCTCGTCGCCGATGGGACCCTGCATGAAGTTCATGCCATAGTCGCTCCGCTTGACGGTGAATGTCGTCTCGAACCCCAGGACCGACGCGCCCTGCCGGTTCTGGCCGGTTCCGGTGTGCTCGATCGCGACCGTGATCTCCTTCGTGACGCCGTGCATCGAGAAGGAGCCCTTCGCCTCGTACTTGCTGCCGCCCAGGTGCTTCATCGACTCGCTCTGGAAGGTGATCTCCGGGAACTGGGCCGCGTTGAAGAAGTCGGGGCTCTTGAGGTGCTTGTCGCGCCCCTCGTTGGCGGTGTCGACGCTCTCGACATCGACGGTCAAGTCGATCGCGCCCGTGCCCCCCTCGACGAGGGTGATCATGCCCGCGATCTGATTGAAGCGCCCGTAGAACATCGCGGCCCCGTTGTGCTGGATCCGGAAGATCACGCTCGAGTGCACCGCGTCGACGGTCACGTTGCCCGCGAGCGGCGCCGACCGCGTCGGAGACTGCACGAGGGCGAGGGCGCCGAGCACGAGCGCGGCGGAGGCGAGGGTCAGGCTTTTGCGCATGGGTATGGTTCTCCTTGGATGGGACGATCGGCGCAGGCGCCGTGCCCGGGCGCCGCGGCGTCTCGATAGCATGATCCTGTGCGAACGTTCCCGAATCGTGGCACCCCGGGAGGGACTCGAACCCCCAACCGCCGGATTAGAAATCCGATGGCCGACGCGGGAAATCCCGCTTCCGGGGCGGATTCCGGGGCACCCGAGCGAAGCACCTTCCCCGCCACCATACCCCAAACCCCCGAAATCGACCCCGAAACGCTCGCCCGCGAGCTACTCCGCCGCGCCGCCGACGCCGCCGACCCCGCCCCCCTCATCGCCGCCGCTCAGGCGCTACTCGCCGGGGCGAGGGTGGGGGCGCTCAGGAAGGCGACGTAGGCCCGAAGGCATCGCTACGGGACGCACGCCGCCCGGCGCTTGCGGTTCCGCCCACGGATCGCCGAGAATGCCAGCAAGTGTCGCCCCTCGCTATCGCCGCGCTCGTGACGTTCCTAGCCTTCGCGGCGCTTGTGATCGGGAAGGTCTTTCAGAATGAGGCCGAGACGCGCGAGCGCCAAGCCGAGGACGCTCGCGCCGCCGACCGCGCGAAGACCATGCTCTACGCGAGCATGACCGTAGACGAAGCCCAGCGGGCGGTATGGGCTTGGGAGGAAATGACCCAAGCCGAGCGTGAGGCCCTCCCCTTGGAGCGGCGCGTGGAGCTGCGGCAGATTCGCGAGGACCTCGCCAAGCATCGCCAGCGGTTCCCGCAGGCGTGACACCCCATCGGCTCCCACGGCCCCGCGCCCCCCCCTACGACCCCTGCGCCGACGCCCCGCATTGCAACCTTGCCGAGCCCCCGCCCTCTCGCGCGCGCAGGGACCACACGTGCGGATTCGGTACGATGCGATGCTGTGTCGAACAGAATCGTTATCGACGGCGGCAATTGGCGCTGGGTCATCGAGGGGAGCGCGTCGGGATGGACGGTGACTGAACTTCGGCGGCACGCCAGCGGCACAGCGTTCATGCCCCTCCGCAGGCTGTCCGCAAAATCGGAAGAGGAGGCGAGCGCGATTGCACAGCGCGAGCGGCGGGCAACGCTAGCGCTTGCGTGGGACACGATGGATGAAGCGGCGCGCGCGGCGCTCAGTGAGGGCGAAAGGGCATTGTTCCGACGGTGCAGCGAGGAACAAGCGCCCGGCGCTAGGGGGGACGGCCAAACTGGAACTGCGACACTAGACGACGGCAACTGGCGTTGGGTAGTCGAATCGTCCAAGGGAGGCTGGCTGGTCTCGGAACTCTGCCGCTCCGATCAGGGTTGCGAGTATGTCCTAGTGAGACGCATCCCCGCGAAGTCGGAAGCCGAAGCCGCCGCAATCGCCCGGTGGGCTCGACGCGAAACGTTGGCGTTGGCGTGGGAGGCCATGACCCAAGCAGAGCGGGAAGCCCTCCCGTTGGCAGCGCGCGTGCGGTTCCTACGAATGAAAGCGGAGCGCGACGCTCTGCCCCCCCGGTCTCGGCAAGTCGGCGAACCTGATGGCGCTAGACTGCCCACGCAGGGGCCTATCGACCCTGCCGACCCAATCTCTTCATGGGTTCCCTCCAGCCTTGCCGGAAGGATTGGAATTGCTCTGTGGATGTGCGCTTCATTTGTCGCGGGCTTCCTGCAATCCCGGACCCTGTACGGAGCGGCGCTAACGATGGCGCTCAACTCTGCCCTCCTGGTGGGCAGCATCCGCCTCATGCTTCGCGCCCGTCGCTGGTGGTCGCGCCGCAGAAAGTGACTCGAAGATGCGCTCGCCGCTCTCCGTTGCCCTCGCTGCCCTCCCCGCCAAGCACTCGCTGATTCTGACAAGTCGCGCGACCGGTAGCGCCACTACAGCCATCGCCAAGGCGCTCTCAGTCTCCCGCCGCACGGTGTTCAACGTTTGCGCCCGCCACGACGACATCCTCGCCGCCCTACGCGCCCACGCCGCCGAAATCGCCTTGCGGGGCATTGAGAGCGCCGTTGAGGCCCGCTTGGCCGACGCATGCGACGCCGCATCGCCGACCGGCGCGGAGTCGTTCCACGCGCTGCTGCGGTTCGCCGGGCTCGATACGGCGGGGTAGACGAGCAACCTTTTCCCGCTCCTGCACCCTCCTACGCGCGCGCGCGAGGCTTTGGGGGTGGCTCGTAGTAGCATTGCTTGGAGAAGCCGCACCCCGAAAGATAGAGCCCTCCTATGGGGGGAGGGCGGGGGCAAGAGCGGCCAGAAAGGAATCGGCATGAAGCCCGACCGCTCCCCGGACATCTTACCCTCACCCGGCTCCCACTCGCAAGCGACAGGCCCGCTCAACTTTGCGGACGCGCTACGCGACTTGAGGAAAGAACGCCTCACACGCGCAGCAAACACGCACGAAGAGATTGCCTACGGCGACTTGGAGAATGCCGCCGTCCAATCATGGCGAGCGGGGATCTTCGGCAATACCGAAGACGAGAACGCAAGCACCGCCGAGAGCGAGGCGGATGCGATCGACGAGTCGATTTTCCTGTACCACGCCTTCGCTGAGTACCACTCCCGCGCCGCAGAACACACGCCCCCCGTCGTGGTACGGGTCCGACGAAATCGCTCGCCACGCCCTCGCCCTCTCGTCCGCGCTCGCGCTCGTGCCCGTTCGCACCGGCCCCCTTCGTCTCGCAATGCTCCGCTCTCGCGCTCCGCCGGCGCAACGTCGAGCGTTGCAACCTCCCCCGCCTCGTCGCCATCGCCATCGCCAACCGGCGACGCGCCAGCCTCGCCAGCGGGAGGCGAGGACCCCGACCCGCTCGCGGGCATCCCTTCGCGCCCCCTACGCAATCCTGAGCGCCGCCTCGCGCTTTCTGGGGGTGCGCGATGAGCGGCCACGCCAAGCTCGGCGTCTACTTCACGCTCCCGCAAGTCTGCGAGGCGCTCCAAATTCACGAGCGGACTTGCCGCTCATACATCGCCTCCGGGGCGCTCCGCGTTGTACGTCTCTCGCCGCGATGCCTCAGAGTCACCGAGGCCGACCTCGCCGCGTTCGTCGAATCGCGCCGGACCCCGGCAAGGGGGGCGCGATGAGCGGCAGTGTCCATCCCAACCTCATCGCTGCCGTCGAAGCCGAAATCGGCAGGCGGAACGCAACGAAGGACGGGCGCGAAACGCGCTTCACTTGCCCCAACCCGGCAGGCCACCGCAACGGCGACGCCAAGCCGTCCTGCCGCTGGAACCACGAGAAGGCCGTCTTCTCGTGCCTCGTCTGCGGCATCAAGGGGGGCACAGTGAAACTCGCTGGCTTGCTCGGAATCGACGCAACGCGCTACCCGCGCAACGGCGCGCCGCCTCCGGCTCCGTCGCGCACGAGAAAGGCGAAGCCGCCCGTCCTACACGCGACGCGCGAGGCGTGCGTGGCCGCGTGCGTTCCGTCAAGCGGCAAACTTGCGGGAGCGTTCACCTATCGCGCCGCTGACGAATCGCGAGCCTTTGAAATCCTGAGAATCAACCTGCCGACGACTGACGGGAGCGGCAAGCCCAAGAAGACCTTCCGGGCGATGCACAAGACGCCACGCGGTTGGCTGGCCGAGAAGCCGAAGGGAGCGCTCCCCCTGTACAACCTGCCGGTAATCATCGCCGCCGTGGCGAAGCGAGAGACCGTGTTCCTTGTCGAAGGGGAGAGGAAGACCGACGAACTGGCGAAGCTCGGCCTTCCGGCGACCACGAGCGCCTTCGGCGCAAAGAACGCCAAGGGAACCGACTGGACGCCGCTCTCCGGGGCCAACGTGGTGGCGCTTCCCGACAACGATATGGCCGGGGAAGGGTACATCGGCGATGCGGCGCAAATCCTCGCGGGGCTCGTGCCACGCGCGGGGGTTCGCGTGCTTCGCCTTCCCGACTTGTCCGAGGCGGGCGACATCATCGACTGGCTCGCGTTGCGCGACGCGACCGACGCCGAAGACATCCGCGCGCAACTTCTGCGACTTGTCGAGACCTCCGCCGTCGATTGGGCACCCGGAGAGGAGACGGAAGAAAAAGGAAATGGGCGCGAGCCCGAACACTCCGAGACAACGCGACCGCTTGTGTCGCTCGTCAATCCCAACGCGGTTGCAATCGAGAATGTCCGCTGGCTCTGGCCGGGCTACCTCAGCCGGGGCCATGCAAGCCTCATCGGGGGGCGATACGGTTCCGGCAAGAGTACAGCAGCGGTTGACCTCGCCGCGCGCGTCATCCGTGGCGATGCCTACCCGCTCGGAGGGGGGATATTCGAGGCGGGGCGCGTCCTGTACATCCATCCCGACGAACCCGCCTCCGACGTGCGGCGGAGATTCCATCTCGCGGGGATTGACGACGACGCAGTGGAGCAGGGGCTACGCTTCCTCACCAACTCGCCAAACAACCCGGTCCTGAAGCTCAAGGGACCGGAGGGCGGGGGCTTGAAGTGGCTCCGCGACGCGCTCCGGCAGTGGCCCGCCGACCTCGTGGTCATCGACACGCTCGGAGACCTCGACTTGGAGGGCCAGCTACAGCAACCCGGCCCCGGCAAGGTGGCAACCGCCGAGCTTGCAAGCGTCGCGGCGGAGTATGGATGTTGCATCCTGGCTCTT
>CAZMXP010000100.1:0-6178 GCA_964570285.1 uncultured Planctomycetaceae bacterium | reverse complement strand
GCGAGCGCGAGAGCGTCTACGAGATGTTCCTGAAGCAGCGCATCGAAGAGAAGCAGGGGGATCCCGAGGCGATCAAGAACGCGGCGAGGGAGATGGGCGTCATCCCGCCCCCGCCCAAGGAACCCGTCCCGGGCGCGCTCACCGCGCGGGACAAGCGCAAGGTGAGGCTGATGTTGAACCGCCTGCTCGGGCAGGCGCAGGGCGAGGAGATCTACGAGATCCTCGATTTCGGCGAGATCGGACCTTCGGGCACGCTGCGCGACGCCAGGGTCGGACGCTATCTGAACCAACAGATGCTCAACTCCTTGCTGTGCAAGGAGTTGGATCTCTTCTGCCTGCGCGACAAGGACGCCGTGGAGTTGCGGTTCCGCGAGGGCGCCTCGACGAGCACCCGCCCGCCCATCGAGTCGATCCCCTTCCCGAAGGGGGGGCACTCCGTGCTCGTGGCGAAGGTCGGGCTCGAGGGGTGGCTCGCCGACGTGGCCCGCAACGCGGTGGTGGAACCGGACGGCAGGCTGACGTGGAAGGCGACCTCGCCCTAGCCTGCCCGCCCGCTCCACGGTCGCGCCGGGCTGCTCCCGCGCCTCGCCCCTTCGAAGGGCCGTGGTGCTAGGATAGGGGCCAACGCCCGGCCCTCGTGGGCCGGACGATCATGCAATAGATCGGGATCTGAAGAAGGCCTGCCCGGGGCGACCGCGCACGGGACAGAGCTTGACATAGACAGGCGGTCCTTCTTTGGTTCCCGGCCGCTCTCAAGAGGCTGGGAATAATGGAGTACTACGTCGGCGCAGGCGCCCTCGTCGTGGGAGCCGTCCTAGGCTTCCTGCTCGGGCGCTATCTCTACCAGCGCGTGGTCCAGGCGCAGGCGGCGGAGGCCGAGGCGCGGGGCGAGCAGATCGTGCGCGACGCGCGCGCGGAGGCCGCGCGCCTCGTCAAGGAGGCGGAGATCCGCGCCCGCGACGAGGTGGTCACGCGACGCGAGGAGTTCGACCGGGAGGCGGAGCGCACGCGATCGGAGATGCGCGAGCAGGAGAAGCGCCTCTCCAAGCGCGAGGAGATGCTGGAGCGGCGCGACGAGGAGGTGGGGGCGCGGGACCGGCGCCTCGCCGAGCAGGAGAAGCGCCTGGCCCACCGGCAGGCCTCGCAGATCCAGCGCGACAAGGAGCTCGACGAGAAGGAGGCGCAGGTCATGGCGCGCCTGCTCGAGGTGGCGGGGCTCTCGAGGGAGGAGGCGGAAAAGCGCGTCCTCGCGCGGGTGGAGCAGGAGATCGTCGTCGAGACCGACCGCCTGATCGCCCGGCGCGTGGACGAGGCGAAGGAGGAGGCGGACCAGCGCGCCCGGATGGTCGTGCTGACCGCGATCCAGCGGCTCGGCACGACCCACATGAGCGAGGCGACCGTCTCGACGGTGGATGTGCCGAACGACGAGATGAAAGGGCGCATCATCGGCCGCGAGGGGCGCAACATCCGCGCCTTCGAGAAGGCGACCGGCGTCGACGTGATCGTCGACGACACCCCCGGCGTCATCGTCGTCAGCGCGTTCGACGGCGTGCGGCGGGAGATCGCGCGGCGGACGATGGTGCAGCTGATCCAGGACGGCCGCGTGCATCCCGCGCGCATCGACGAGGTGGTCTCCAACGTCAAGCGCGACATGGAGGCGAGCCTCAAGGAGACCGGCAAGAAGGCGCTCGCCGACGTGGGCATCCACGGCCTGCACGGCAAGCTGATCGACCTCTTCGGCCGCCTGCGATTCCGGACGAGCTACGGCCAGAACGTGCTCGACCACCTGATCGAGGCCTCCCACATCGGCGGGGCGCTCGCCTCCGAGATGAAGCTCGACGTCAAGCTCGCGAAGCGCTGCGTGATGCTGCACGACATCGGCAAGGCGGTCGACCACGAGATGGAGGGGGGCCACCCCGCCATCGGCGCCGACATCGCGCGCCGCTGCGGCGAGAACAAGATCGTCGTCAACGCGATCGCGGCGCACCACGACGACGTGCCGATGGAGAGCGCCTACGCGGTCCTCACGCAGGTCGCCGACGCCCTCTCCGCGGGCCGCCCGGGCGCGCGTCGCGAGACCTTCGACCGCTACATCGAGCGCCTGCAGCGGCTCGAGGAGGTCGCGAGCGCCTTCCCCGGCGTCGAGCAGGCGTTCGCGATCCAGGCCGGGCGCGAGGTGCGCGTCATCGTCAACAACGCGAAGGTCAGCGACAAGCTCGCGGTCAAGATCGCGCGCGACATCGCGATGGAGATCGAGAAGGAACTGACCTACCCGGGCGAGGTGCGCGTGACGCTGGTGCGGGAGACGCGCGTCGTCGAGTACGCCCGGTGAGGATCCTCTGCCTCGGCGACGTCGTGGGCCCGCCCGGCCGCGAACTGCTCGGCACGCATCTGAAGCCCTTCCGCGAGCGGAACGCGGTCGACCTCGTGGTCGCGAATGTCGAGAACGTCGTCGACGGCAGCGGCGTCAACACCGCCTCCTACCGCGCGCTCCGGGCGGCGGGCGTGGATGTCTGCACGACCGGCGACCACGTCTTCAAGCGCGCCGACATCCTGAAGCTCTTCGAGAACGAGGGCGACAGGGTGCTGCGGCCGCTCAACTACCCCGCCGGCGCCGCCGGCCGCGGCATGACGACGATCCGCCCCGACGGCCATCCCGCGGTGACCGTCATCAACCTGATCGGCCGCGTCTTCATGGATCCGGCCGACGACCCCTTCGCCGCGGCGCTCCGCGCGGTCGCCGCGGCGCCGCCGGGCATCATCCTCGTCGACATGCACGGGGAGGCCACGAGCGAGAAGCGCGCGATGGGCTGGTGGCTCGACGGCAAGGTCAGCGTCGTCTTCGGCACCCACACCCACGTGCCCACCGCCGACGAGGAGATCCTGCCCCAGGGCACCGCCTACGTGACCGACCTCGGCATGTGCGGCCCCTACAGGAGCGTCATCGGCCGCCGCGCCGACGCCGTGCTGAAGAGCTTCACGACCAAGATGTACGCGCCGTTCGACGTCGCCACCGACGATGTGCGCGCCTGTGGCGTCATCGTCGAGATCGACGACAAGAGTTGTCGCGCGCGTTCCATCGAGCGCGTCGTCCTGCGAAAGGAATGAGGCGGGGCCCGTCGCCCGCTGCGCGGGCTTTGGGCCCTGAAGGGCCCGTGGCGTTTGATCGGTGGGGGGCGGGGGGGCCACGCTGCGCCTCCGAGCGGTCGAGAGGGTCCGACACCAGTCCACTCCGGCTTGGCTTGAAGGCGCCGGCCGTTGATGCGCTCGCGAGCATGGCGACTCGCGCGGCGCTGCTCTCCACTGGATCTGGACGCCATGACGGCATGCGTTATACTCCACCCGTGATTCGGTCCTTCGCGTGCCCGGAGACCGAGGGTATCTGGAAGGGCCTACGCTCCCGGAAGCTGCCCCCAGACATCCAGCCGGTGGCACGCAGGAAGCTTAGGATGCTCAACAACGCACACGACTTGGCCGACCTCCGGACCCCACCCGGCAACCGGCTCGAACGGCTCCGGGGGGACCGGGCCGGCCAGCTCAGCATCCGCATCAATGATCGCTGGCGAATATGCTTTGCCTGGAGTGCGGAGGGGGCGCACGACGTGGCGATCGTGGACTACCACTAGGAGGGGCGATGCGAAGGAGATTGGCGAATGTCCACCCGGGGGAGGTGTTGCTCGAAGAGTTCCTCCGACCCCTGGAGCTGAGTCAGAATCGCGTCGCGCGCGAGATCCGGGTTTCTCCGAGGCGCATCAACGAGATCGTCCTCGGCAAGCGCGCGATCACCCCCGAGACGGCGATCAGGCTCGCGCGCTACTTCGGGACGTCGGAGCGATTCTGGCTCGGCTTGCAGACCGACTACGATCTCGAAGAGGCGAAGGCCCGCGTCGCAGCCCGGGTGCGGCTCGAGGTCAAGCCCCGCACCCCCGCCGCGTGAGGGCGGCCCTGTCGGCCTCCGGACGTTTCGCCCCAAGACCATCGCCCTACGCCCGCTGGTCGCGAGGGCCGGCCCCCAGGAGTTTGTCCGACTATTCGCCGGACAAACTCCTGTTTGAAAGGGGGCTCGCTATCGACGCCCGGCCGTAGGTTGCGCGCATGGCCAAGACGGCGGGTGTGGCACGTGGACCGGACACAACCTCCTGAAGCTGGCCGCCGCGAGGGCGTGACGCGGAGCGCCGCACCTCGCGCAAGAGCCCCCCTCGATCGCGGCGCTGGCTCGTGGAGACCCACGACTCGCGTCGCGTCGAATCAGGAGCTTGTCCGGGTCCGGTCGGCCCCGAAGCGTGGCGGAAGGCCATTACCCGGGCAAGTTCCCAGGGAGGAGCGATGGCAAGCGGGGCTCAACCGCGTAAACTGTAGGCAGATGCATGCCGCGCGCCCTCCTACAGCCTCCAGCCTCAAGCCTCCAGCCTGCTAATGGACGCTCCCGACGGATTCTTCGACGAACCGGACGAATGGGCGGCGATGACGCCGCAGCAGCGGTGGGCGGAGCAGGACAAGCTGTGGCACTTCTACCTCTCGATGGGGGGATCGCTTGACCCCGAACCCGATTCACAGAGTCCTTTCGACTTTGAGGAGCTGCAACGTGCGGTTCCTCCTCTCCGGCGGGCAGGCGTGCATCCTCTACGGCGGGACTGAGTTCAGCCGCGACGCGGACGTCGTCGTCCACTTGTCGGCAGACAACCTCGACGCGCTGCGGCGGGCGCTGCACGAGCTGGATGCGGAGCAGGTCTTCTTCCCCGCGCTCGACGCCGACGTGTTGCGACGCGGCCACGCTTGTCACTTCCGCTGCCGGCACCCCGAGGCGAACGGACTGCGTCTGGACGTAATGGCGGTGCTGCGCGGCTGCGATGCGTTTCCCGCGCTATGGGAGCGCCGCGAAGTCGTGGAGCTACCCGGGGCCGGGGAGGTCCCCATACTCTCGCTGCGAGACCTCGTCCGATCCAAGACGACCCAACAGGACAAGGACTGGGGTCACGTGCGGCGCCTCGTCGAGGCGGACTACCTGTCGCGCAAGACCGAGGCCGGGCGAGAAGACATCACGTGGTGGCTGGCGGAGTTGCAGAGCGCGCGCTACCTGTTGGAGCTGGCACGGGCACACCTCGACCTCGTCCCGCAGGCGGCCTCCCGTCCTTGGCTCGCCGCCGCTGTCCGCGAGGGCGAGATCGCGGTCGAGGAGCGCCTCCTCGAGGAACAACGCCGCATCCGCAATGAGGACCGCGCCTACTGGGAGCCGCTCCGGCGCGAGCTCGAGCGGATGCGCCGCACGAGGTAGGCGCGCTTCGTCCGTCCGCGCGCGTGGGCGGCCGAGCGGCGGACGCGGTACCGCTGCGACGCCGACCCCAAGCGACGTGCGCGATGGACCCCGCAACGGTGCGTGCGTTCTCGCACTCTCCGCTCTACGATGCAGGCCTTCGCTCCGGCGGCCCCCCCCATGCCCCCCCGCATCTACTCCGTCTCGCAGATCCAGGCGCATGTGCGCACTCTGCTCGAAGAGCAGGGGAGCGTCTGGGTCGAGGGGGAGATCTCGGGCCATCGGCGCTATCCGTCGGGGCACCACTACTTCACATTGAAGGACGAGGGCGCGCAGCTTTCGGCGGTGCTCTGGCGCTCGACGGCGCAGCGGCTCAAGTTCGAACTCGAGGACGGCATGCTCGTGCGCGCGCGCGGCACGCTGACGGTCTACGAGGTGCGCGGCAACTACCAGATGGTGGTCGACGGCGTCGAGCCGGTGGGGCAGGGGCCGTTGCAAGTGCGCTTCGAGCAGATGCGCAAGCGGCTCGAGGCGGAGGGGCTCTTCGATCCGGCGCACAAGATCCCGCTGCCCCCGTACCCCCTCAGGATCGCGCTGATCACGAGCCCCGCGGGTGCGGCGGTGCGCGACATGATGACCGTCGCGCGCCGGCGCTGGCCGGCGGTCGAACTCGTCGTCGTGCCGGTCAAGGTGCAGGGCGACGGAGCGGCAGAGGAGATCGCGGAGGCGATCCGGCTCGCCGACGGGCGCGGTTTCGACGTGCTGATCGTCGGGCGCGGCGGCGGCTCGCTGGAAGACCTCTGGGCGTTCAACGAGGAGGTCGTCGCGCGGGCGATCTTCGCGGCAAAGACGCCTGTCGTCAGCGCGGTCGGCCACGAGGTCGACTTCACGATCAGCGATTTCGTCGCCGACCTGCGCGCGCCG
>CAZMXP010000099.1:0-7509 GCA_964570285.1 uncultured Planctomycetaceae bacterium | reverse complement strand
TATGAGGGGGCCCCAAAACGTTCCCGACATCACGTCATGAACGGTACAGGGGCGGTGCCCCCTCGCCCCCCGTCCCGCGCTGGCGGCGGGTCAGTGGAGGGCCTTGCCGACCTCGTGGATCATGCGGGAGTAGCGGTCGCTGCGCTTCTCCTGCCTTTCGGCCCAGCGGCACGCCTCGCGCACCACCCGCGTCGAGGCGATGCCGAACGCGCGGGCCAACTCTTCCGGCGGCAGTCCCGCGCGCGTGCCTGCGGCCATCACCGAGCGGCGCGCCTCGACGACGGAGCGGCGCTTGATCGGCAGATCGAGGGTCTCGCGTTCGACCTCGAAGAGGCGGGCGGCGATGTCCTTCATGCGCTCCAGCGGGCCCCGCACCTCGGCGCGGCCCGCGTCGTGCGCGCCGCCGAAGCGCAGGTCGAGCGCCCGCAGCGCGGCATCGACCGGCAGCGCGGCGAGTTCCTCCTCCCAGCCGCGCGGGAGGCGGCGCCCGCGCTCCCGGGCGCGGTCGCGGAGCTCGAGGCGCACCTCGGCGGGTCCCGGCGCGGGCAGCGGCACCGGCACGCCCGCTTGCAGCCGGCTGCGCAGCGCGGGCAGCAGACCCTCGCGGTCCCCCGGGTGGCCCTCGATCGTCGCGAGCACCCGCGCCCCGCGGGCCCAGACGCCGTCGAGGAGCGTGCAGAGCGTCCGCTGCGCCCCCGGACGCCCGGCGATCCGCTCGAGCCCCTCGACGACGACGAGCGGCTTGCGCGGGACGAGTTCGCGGCTCCCGCCCGACCGCAACCGCTCGAGGTCGAGCCTGAAGATGCGCCGCCCTCCGAGGCCGAGCGCCCACCGGACAAGCGTGTCGCTGCCGCAGCGCGGCGGACCGTGGAGCACGAGCAGCGGCGTCGCCGCGGGGCCTCCCTCGACGAAGGAGCGCACGAGGCGCAGCGCATACTCCCCGGCCGGACCGTTCAGGCGCGGCCTCGCGACGGGAGAACGGTCGGGAGCCGCGTCGCCGACCGCCGCCTCCACGAGCGCGCCCTCGCCGAGGGCCGACCGCAGCGCCGTCGCGCCGAGCGTCTCGAACCAGCGCTTCTCCATCGGGCCCTGCACATGGAGCACCGGGATGCCGCCGCGCCGCCTCCTCACGCGGGCGCCGCGCAGCCATCTTGCCGCCGCGTCCTTCGGCAGCAGCTCCTGGAGGCGCCGGAGCGCCTCGAAAGACTCGAACGCCATACCCCCCCCGCGGTCCCTACTGTCCGAGCCGCTTCTCGATCTCCGCGATGCGCGGCAGACTCTCCGCGTCGCTGAGCTTCTTCGCCTCCGCGAACGCCTGCCGCGCCTCCTCCGTCTTGCCCGCATCGAGAAGGGTCGCCGCGAGGTCGAGCCACTGGTCGGCCTGCGCCTCGGGGCTGTCCGTCTCGTCGGGCAGCGCGACGATGCAGCGCGCCGCGCGGATCGCCTTATCCCACACTTTGCCCTCGCGGTAAAGCGGGAGCAGCGCCGCGTGGATCATCCGGTTGAAGACCGTGATGCGCAGCGCCTCCTCCAGCACGCGCACGGCGTCCGCCTTCCGGTCGCGGGCGACGTACTCGCGCGCGAGCTGGTAGCGCAGCGGGATGTCCTTGCTCGCGATGCGCGCCTGCGCCTCCATCTCGGCCAGCGCGTCGTCGTGGCGCCCCTCGGCCTTGTAGTAGGCGCGCAGCAGCGCGTAGGGGTTGTTGCCGGAGACGCCCCACGGCCACGCCTCTTTCGCCCTGCGGAGCTGCTCGGCGCTCGCCTGGGCCTCGCCGCGCCTGGCGAGGATGGCCGCGAGGTTCAGGCGGCCGTGGTAGTCCTCGCCGCCCAGCTCGAAGAAGCGCTGGAGGAGCCGGACCGCCTCGTCGCCCCGCTCCGCGCGAAGGCTCAGGTAGGCGCGCAGCAGCACGGCGAGGGGATCCTCGCCCTTGCCGGCACCCTGCGCGCGGTCGAGCCACATCGCGGCGTCGACGTGGCGGCGGTCCTGGAAGGCCGCCCACGCGAGCTTCAGCATCGCGTCGCCGTCGGCCGGGTCCTTCGCCGCGCGCGCGGCGAGCTGATCCGAGACGAGCCCGAAGCTCGGCACGAGACGGTGGCGTCCCACGCGCTCCCGGATGTGCTCGGCGAAGAGCCTGTCGAAATCGGCGAGCGCGAGGCCGAACGCCTCGGTGAAGACCTCCTCCATCGGCCGGTCCTTGCCCCAGAGCCGCAGCGCCTTCACGATGCCCGCCTCGCCGGAGCGGGCGCGCAGCCACTCCAGCATCAGCCCGCCGATGTAGTAGGCGTAGCCGACCCGGGGGCTGCGGAACATCGCGTCGAAGGTGCCGATCTTGGGCAGCGTCCCCGTCGCCCACGCGTCGAAGAGCTCGCGCTCGTAGCGCTCCTCCTTCGCCCAGCCGACGTCGAGCGGCATCTCCTCGAGCACCGAGAGCCCCTCGGTGAACCAGCGGGGCACCTGCCCCTCCGAGATCTGCAGGCTCATCACGTGGGCGAACTCGTGCCGCGCCGTCGAGGCCCAGTTGAACTGCCCCTCCGGCAGCGCGCGCGGGGAGTCGAGCGTGATGAGGCCGCCGAAGCAGGCGCCGATGGCCGGGATGCCCGGCAGGCCGATCGTGCGCACGCTGAAGTCGTCCGCCTTGCGGAAGACCTCGACGCGGATCGGGGCCGTGGGCGTGAACCCGTAGCGCGCGACCATGTCCTCCCAGCACTCCTCGAGCAGCCCCGGCAGGAACTTCGCGAGCACGGGCTCGTCGGCGGGGTCGAAGCGGTAGACGAAGTGCTCGCTGCGCAGCTCCGTCATCGTCCCGATCACGTAGTCGAGGACGGTCCGGAAGTTCTCCCGCATCGGATGCGAGAAGGGGAACATCTTCTGCGACTTCAGCAGCGCCTCGCGCGCCTCCTCGATCCGGCCGAGGTTCGCGAGGAAGATGCCGAGCGACGCGTGCGCCTGGAAGTCCTGCGCGTCGATCCCGAGACCGCGCTTCACGAGATCCACCGCGCGGTCGTAGCGCCGCTGCCTCGACGCGACGACGAGGCCGGCGAGGTGGAAGCCCTCGCCGTAGGTGGGATCGAGGGCGAGCACCTCGAGCATGCCCTTCTCGAACGCCGCGTCGTCGCCGATCAGGAGCTGCAGCGTGGCGCGGAGCGCGAGCAGCTCGCGGTGGCGCGGATCGGTCTTCAGGCCCTCGTCGAGGTGCGTCTCCGCCTCCGCGTACTCGTTGTCCTCGAGCAGGATGCGCGCGAGCATCGCCCGGGCATCGGTGTGGTGCGGATTGACGCGCAGCGCGAGCCCGGCGAGCCGCTTCGCCTCGCTCTGGTCGAACCCGGTGAGGATCGACCGCGCCGCCTCCGCGTACAGGTCGGCGAGTTCGGGGTTCTTCTTCTCGGCCACGGCGAGCGCCTTGCGCGCGCGCGCGATCGCCCGCTCGCGCTCGACGCGCGAGACGCGGACGAACTCGATCCACGCGTCCCAGCCCTCCGGATCGAGATCCTGCGCGTAGCCGAGCAGCTCGATGGCGTTGCCCGCGAAGGCGAAGTCGAGCGGCGAGAGCTCCACGTAGAGGCGCAGCGCCTTCGCGACCAGCGTCATCTCCTCGGCGAGCGGCCGCGCCTTCGCCGGC
This sequence comes from uncultured Planctomycetaceae bacterium, assembly GCA_964570285.1. GTDB lineage: Bacteria > Planctomycetota > PLA2 > PLA2 > PLA2 > CAZMXP01. The sequence continues at coordinate 3,889 of CAZMXP010000099.1, read as the reverse complement.
TCGTGGCGGAGCTTCTCCGCATGGAAGGCGGCATCGGCGAGCGCGTCGAGGCGCCCGCGGTAGTACTCCGGGAAGAAGTCGAGCGCCGTGCGCGCGTCGTCGCGCCGCCCCTCGCGCGCGAGCGACTCCCCGAGCACGATCCTCGCCCGCATGCCGGCGAGGTCGGGACCCTCGCCGCCCTGCGCGATCACCGCCTTCGCGGTCTCGCGGGCGCGCAGCAGATCGCCCGTGCGCAGGTCGATCTCCGCCTGCATCGTCCGCGCGTCGCGATCCCCGGGCCGGCTCGCGAGCAGCGCCTCCAGTTCGCCGCGCGCCTTCCCGTACGCGCCGACCGCGCCGTGGCAGGCCGCGAGGCCGAGGCGCGAGCCCTTGTGCGCCGGGTCGCGCCGGATGGCCTTGCCGAAGCGGAGCCGAGCCTCGTCGTAGTTCCCCTCGCGCAGGCTCTCGACGCCGCGCTCGGCGTAGCGCTCGACGATGTCGCCGACCTCGTCGGGCGGCAGGTCCTCGTCCTGCGCCAGCCCTCGCACGCCGAGCGCCAGCAGCAGGAGGGCGGGCCAGGTCATCGCGCGAACCATGCCCCCGATTCTACCCCTCCCGACCATTCGCCCCTCCCCGCACGCGGGCTCCGGTATCATCGCCGCATGCCGATCCGCGTCGCCGCCCGCGTCCGCGCGCTCCCCGCCTACCCCTTCGCCGTCATCGACGAGTCCGTGGGGCGCCTGCGCGAGGCGGGGCTCGAACCGATCGACTTCGGCGTCGGCGATCCGACGATCGCGACCCCCGCGCTCGTGCGCGAGCGGCTCAAGAGCGCCGTGGACGAACGCGCGACGGCGGGCTACCCGAGCTACATCGGCAGCGCCGAGTTCCGCGCCGCCGTCGCCCGCTGGATGAGGCGCCGCTTCGGCCTCGCGCTCGACCCGAAGACCCAGATCACGAGCACGATCGGCAGCAAGGAGGGCATCTTCAACTTCCCGCAGGGGTTTCTCGAGCCGGGCGAGGTGGTGCTCTGCCCGTCGCCCGGCTATCCCCCCTACTCCCGGGGGACGCTCTTCGCCGGGGGCACGCCCCACTTCCTCCCGCTCACGCGCGAGAACCGCTACCTCCCCGACCTCGACGCGGTCCCGGACAAGGTCGCCGAGCGTGCGCGCATCCTCTGGCTCTGCTACCCCGGCGCCCCCACCGGCGCGCTCGCGCCCGACGCCTTCTTCGAGAAGGCGGTCTCCTGGTGCCGCGAGCGCGACATCCTGCTCGTCGGCGACGAGGCCTACATCGACCTCTACTACGGCGACCGCGCCCCGCGCTCCATCCTCGAGTTCGGCACGAAGGGCGTCGTCGCGTTCTACTCGATGAGCAAGCGCAGCGCGATGACGGGCTGGCGCATCGGATGGACGGCGGGCGACCCCGAGGCCATCGCGGTCTTCCGCAAGGTCAAGACCAACATCGACAGCGGCACGCCCACCTTCGTGCAGGACGCCGCGATCGCGGCCCTCGACGACGAGGCGCACGTCGCCGCGATGCGCGAGCACTACCGCCCGAAGCGGGACCTGCTCGCGGGCACCTTCCGCGACCTCGGCTGCGACGACTGCACGCCCGAGGCGGCGATCTACCTCTGGCAGAAGCTTCCCGCCGGGCTCGACGCCGTCACCTTCGCCCAGCGCCTGCTCGACCCGCAGATCGCGGTGGTCTGCACGCCGGGCCCGTGGCTCGCGGAGACCGCCGCCGACGGTACCAACGCCGGTGCGGGCTACGTCCGCTTCGCGCTCGTGCCGACCCTCGAGGAGATCGGCCGCGCCTGCGAGGCGATCCGCCGCCACGCGAAGCGCCTCTTCGCCTAGCCGCGCCGCACCTGCCCTCTCATCCTCGGGGGGGCCCGGGGGCCGGCGCAAGCAGCACAGGGCGGCATGGCGCGGGTCACGCAACATCGACTCCAGGTCAGCCGCGTGGAGTCCCGCAGCACCACGGTACGGCGAGCGGGATCGAATCTCGAAGGGAGTTCGGGTTTCAGGGGCGAACGCGCTCGGAGGCGCGCGAAGACGTTGCCGCGCGCGCGTTTCACGGTCAACGACAGCCTTCGTCTTGAAGGATGGGATGAGGAACCCAGGAATTGAGGAATCGAGGAAAGGGCGGATTCGATCCATCCCAGTCCCGGGATGCTCCCCTTTCCTCTCATGGGTTCCTCCCTTCCTGGGTTCCTTCTAGAATCCGATACCCTCGTCCCTGATCGCTCGTACTCCATGCCCGCAGAGTCCTCGGCGCTTGCGCGGATCCCGGCGAGGCACTGAATTCGAGCGGGGAGAACGAGAACCACGAAGGCGCGAAGACACGAAGGAGCCCCCGCGACACGGTGCGCGCGCCTCTCAGTGTGCAATCGCACGCCCAAGGTCACCGGGAACTGCGCGGTGCGGTGGACCACAGCCTTCGTCTTGCGGTTGGAAGAAGGAACCCAGGAACCTAGGAACCGAGGAAGGGGCGCCTTCGATCCATCCGCGTCCCGGGATCCTCCCCCTTGCTCTTCTGGGTTCCTCCCTTCCTGGGTTCCTTATCAAATCCGATACCCTCGTCCCTGATCGCTCGTACTCCATGCCCGCAGAGTCCTCGGCGCTTGCGCGGATCCCGGCGAGGCACTGAATTCGAGCGGGGAGAACGAGAACCACGAAGGCGCGAAGACACGAAGGAGCCCCCGCGACACGGTGCGCGCGCCTCTCAGTGTGCAATCGCACGCCCAAGGTCACCGGGAACTGCGCGGTGCGGTGACCACAGCCTTCGTCTTGCGGTTGGAAGGAGGAACCCAGGAACCTAGGAACCGAGGAAGGGGCGCCTTCGATCCATCCGAGTACCGGGATGCTCCCCTTTCCTCTCCTGGGTTCCTCCCTTCCTGGGTTCCTTCTCAAATCCGATGCCCTCGTCCCTGATCGCTCGTAGTCCATGCCCGCGGAGGCCTCGCCGCCTGCGCGAGTCCCGACGAGTCCCTGAATTCGAGCGGCGAGAACGATGACCACGAAGGCGCGAAGACACGAAGGAGCCCCCGCGACACGGTGCGCGCGCGGCGCGCAGGCTCGTCGCTTCCCCTTCTCCGTGCCTTCCTGCCTTCGTGGTCGTTGTTCAGGATGACCCGTGCGGCGCCCTGCGCTCGTTTGGTTGGTTGCGGCGTCGAGCCGCGCTGCGCCACGGCGCGACTCCTGGCGCGCAGGTGCTAGGCCTTGGCGTGGGCGGCGTAGTAGGCGATCCAGGCGTCGAGCACCCCGGCGGCGGCCTCGCGGGCGGCGGCGGGCGCCTGCACCTCGGCCTCGTCGCCATGCTGGAGCGCCTGGTCGATGGCCCAGCGCAGCTGGTCGGTGCGGATCGTCCGCTCGACGGCGCCCTGCGGCTTGTTCTGGATCTCGCCCGCGGAACAGAGTTCGCGAGCCTGGCGCGCGGCGGCGGCGGTGTAGCGCACCTTCACGGGGGTGTCGCCCGGGCCCGGGCGGTAGAGGTCGCCCCGGCGGTAGCGCTGCGCGGAGAAGCCGCGGGGCTTCTCGAACCTCTCGTCGGTCAGCTCGACCGTGCGGATGCGGTCGACGCGGAAGGAGAGCTCCTTGCCGCGGAGGCTGTCGCGGCCGACGAGATAGAAGTGGCCGAGGTTGTCGAGCAGCGCGTACGGGCGGACCGACCGCTCGCTGAGGGCGCGGCGCCGCTGCGTGTAGTACTCGATCCGGACGGCGCGGCGGCTTTCCAGCCCCTCCTGGAGGAGCTGCATGCGCTTGCCGAGGGCGCCGCCGGCGCGCCGGGCGCCGATGCGGCGCGCGAGCCGCTTCACGTCGCCGCTGCCGAGCGCGCTCTCGAGCTTGCGCATCAGCCCCGCCGCCGCGGGCGCCAGCGGCGCGCCGCGCGCGGGCGGCAGCGCGCGCAG
>CAZMXP010000098.1:0-7525 GCA_964570285.1 uncultured Planctomycetaceae bacterium | reverse complement strand
GGCATTCGGAGCCCGTCCGCGGGAAGACTACCAATCTTCGCTTGTTTCAGGTCTAGAGTCCATCGACAACGGCACGCCTGAGTTCCTGTGCCACATCTTCACGGAGCGATATCTGGCCTCGGGAACCGCGAGCCGCGCTAGAATCCTGAGCCATATCTCGCGGATCCGCGACACGCTCAAGACGAGCGCTCCGGCAGCTCCGCTCGTTGGCCGTGTGGTACTCGTCGGTGCGTCGGGGGACTTCGGTGGGAGCGCCGGGGAATTCGAGGTGGCGGTATCACCGCTCGGCCACGCCGACGAGTTCGTCGGGGCTAGCCTTCCTCAGACCGCGTTCGAGTTCGTGGACGTGTCGTTACACGGACAGGCGGGAGTCTTCTCGGCGAGCCCCTTCGTTACGGGAGTCGTTGTGGAGTCAGCGAACGCCTCGCAACTCACCGCCGCGCTCGTCTTCGACAGCTCCGGTAGTATGGCATCCAACGATCCAGGTACTGACGGGCGCCGGAAGGCCGGCAACTCATTCCTCGACTCGCTCAGTCCACTCGACGAAGTAGCAATACTCGAGTTCGGGGGTCAGGTGCGCTTGCTCGAGGACTTTACGAGCGACCATAGCAGGCTGCGCGCTTCTTTCGATAACCTCGGTGCTTCGGGTGGGACGCCGCTCTACGAGGCTGTTCTCGACGCACTCGTTCGTCTCGGTGCGAGGCTTGGAATCGGCGGAGTCGTCGTAGTGTTGACAGATGGTGCATCCACCGGCACAGCCTCGGCGAACGAGGCTGTCACACGTGCTCTCGCACAGCAGACGCCGGTATACGCTGTTGGCCTCGGTGCAGGGCTAGATTTCGGTGAGTTGCGAGGCCTTTCTTCCGCGACGGGGGGGACCTTCGTGGAGGCGACAAACTCCCAAGCCCTTGAGCAGACATTCGCCGGCATCGCAACGGGCATCAAGCTGGGCAGAGTTACCGTATTCGGTCGAGCGACCTACGAGAACGTGCCGCCCGGCACGTATACGGTCCGTGGGAGCATCCGCACGCACGATCCCGGGCTGACCATCCCTCCGGACACTGACTTTGAATTCACCGTCGAGGTCCAGTAGCGCAAGCAATGTTCCTGTTGCTGATGCTGACGTGTTGCATGACTCGCCACATCGTGATTATGGCGACGTGGTCGTTCTCGCGTACAACCATGGAGCCTACAGGCGGAGAGCTGAAAAAGATCGATGTCACGATGCCGCTCGGATCGATGGTACTATTGATGGTGAAATAGGTTATCGGCACCATCCCTGCCCTGATCGCTCTTGCCGTACTTGGAGAGTTGTTGGCAGGAGTGTTCGGCAACTCCATCAGACGCATCTCCTACTCGACTCCTCACGGGGTTGGGCGCGTGTTCGTCCGATCGCATCCTTAGAGAGGAGTGAAAGCATGAACCCTGAGAGCAGAAACGTGATCGTCATCGATGTCAAGATGCCCTTTACGTCAATGGTTGTGTTCATTGTAAAGTGGGCCATCGCCGCCATACCGGCATTGGTCATCCTCGGAGTTCTGTGGTGGGTAACGGTGGGGTTTATCGCGGGGCTCGTGGGCGGTCGTCCGCCGCGGATCTTCTGAACTACTGACCCGCAGGCTTCGCGCTCCCTGCGCAAATTCTGGTGCTGCCCTCGTGCGGCGCCCGGAACCGAGCCAAGGTGGCCGCTTCGCAGCCATCCTCTGCGGCGGGGGAGGGACGCACGCAGCCCTCCGCCCCGCGCGCGTCACCCGGATCCCGCAGCTCCTCACTAGGCGCAGCGCGGCCTTCGGCCGTCGCTGATTTGGTTGCGGCGTCAAGCCGCGCTGCGTTATGGGGGATGGATCTGTCCATTCACGCGGCCGGGGGAATCGCGCGGCGTCGGGCAGCCCTCGGCCGGCAGCGAGCGCATCCTCACAAGCACGCCGCGTGACCAAGCAGAGGAATTCAATCCCTCAGGCTGAGGCGGCGCCCCCGCGCCCCTTCACAATCATCCCCCGCTTGACGACCGCCCGCACCGGATCTGCTCCGAACCAATACCCCAGCTCGCGGTAGTCGGGCAGGTCGAGGAGGACCAGATCGGCCTGCTTGCCCTTCTCGATGCTGCCGACCTCCCTCTGGCGGCCGATCGCGCAGGCGGCGTTGATCGTCGAGGCGACGATCGCCTCGGCGACGGTCATGCCGAAGCGGACGCAGGCGGCGTTGATGACAAAGGGCATGCTCTGGGTCGGCGCGCTGCCGGGGTTGAAGTCGGTGGCAAGCGCGATCGGGCAGTTCATCATGATGATCGCGCGCGTCGGCGGGCGGTCGGGCTGGTCGAGGTAGTAGTTGGCGGCGGGCAGCAGCACCGCGAGCACGCCCGCCTCGCGCATCGCGACGGCGTCGTCCTTCGTGACGAACTCGAGGTGGTCGGCGCTGATCGCGCCGACGCGGCAGGCGACGCGGCAGCCGCCCTGCCGCGAGAGCTGGTCGGCGTGGATCTTCGGGCGCAGGCCGCACGCCTTGCCGGCACGCAGGATCCGCTCCGCCTCGGCGAAGGTGAAGACGTTGCGCTCGCAGAAGACGTCGCAGAACTCCGCGAGCTTCTGGTCGGCCACCGCGGGGAAGATCTCGTCGCAGACGATCCGGATGTACTCGTCGCGGTTCTCCGCGAACTCGGGCGGGATCGTGTGCGCGGCGAGGCAGGTGCGGACGACCTCGACCTCGTGGGCGATGCCGAGGGCGCGCAGCGAGCGGAGTTCATGCTCGGGCGAGAGGCCGTAGCCCGACTTCGCCTCGATCGTCGTCGTGCCGAGGTCGAGGAAGCGGTCGAGGTGGCGCGTCAATTGCGCCGCGAGGTCCGAGTCGGTCGCCTCGCGCAGCATCCGCACGCTCGACTTGATGCCGCCGCCCCGCTTCGAGATCTCCTCGTAGCTCACGCCGCGGGCGCGCTCCTCGAACTCCTCGACGCGGTTGCCGGCGAAGACCGCATGCGTGTGGCAATCGACGAAGCCGGGCATCACGACGCCGCGGCGCGCATCGAGCGTCTCGCGCGCCGCGAGCGCCTCGGCCCCCGGCCCCACGTCGACGATGCGCCCCTGGTCGATGGCCACCGCCCCGGTGGCGAGGCCGACCTCGCCCTGGTTCCTCCCGGCATACGGAGGCGCCTCCCCGCGCTTGCAGCAGGTCAGGATCTGCGACGCGTTGCGTACGAGCAGGTCGATCACGCGGTCATATCTACCAGAAAGGACGTTCCCGCCGCCCGGCCGATCTGCGAAGCTGGGACGCGTGGCGCACCTGCTGCTGCTCGCCGTGCTCGCGGCCGACGACACCGCCACCTTGATCGCGTCGGCGCAGGAGGCGGTCGTGCGCAAGGGGGTCGAACTCGCCGTCCAGCAGAACAGCGTCAAGTCGGTGGGGCTCCTGCTGGAAGTGTTGGATCTCGAGGGGGCGCGGGGGCCGGCGGCGGCGCATTACCGCGACCTTGCCTGGGACGGCCTCTCGCGGATCAAGGACTTCTACGCGCGCCAGAGGGTCGAGAAGGAGTTGCAGCCAAGCCGCCGCCCCTTCGTCCGCCAATGGTGCGCGGAGCTGCTCGGCGTCTACGGCGCCGGCGAGTTCGGGCCGACCCTCGTCCATGCGCTCGGCGACTCCAATGTCGGCGTGCGTCGCGCGGCGGCGCGCTCCCTCGGGTCGCTGCGCCACGCCCCGGCGTCGGCGGCGCTCGGAGGGCTTGTGGGCGACCCGGATCCCGTGTTGCGCGCGAACGCGATCGAGGCGCTCGCGCGGATCGACGCGGATGCCGGGGCCGCGTCCTTCCTCGGCGCGCTGCGCATCGACGAGGATGGCGGCGTGCGCTGCGCGCTGCTCGGCGCGGCGCCGGCGCTCTACCCGCAGCTGCATGAAGATCTCGCGCGGGCGTCGCTCGCGGATGCGGACTGGCGGCCGCGCGCTCAGGCCGTCGAGAACCTCGCCGCGACGCGGACGAAGAGCGCCGTCGACGCGCTGATCGAAGCGCTCGCGGACACCCGCCCCGCCGTCGCCGGAAGGGCCGCCGCCGGGCTGCGCTCGCTGACCGGCAAGGAGATCCACGATGCGAAGTCGTGGGCCTCCTGGTGGCGCGCCGCGCGGGAGAAGTTCGAGTTCGCCGAGGGCGCGGCCCCCGCGGCCCCCCCGGAATCGAAAGAGCGCAAGTCGGTTTCCTACCACGGCATAACCGTCGCGAGCGATCACGTCGCATTCCTTTTCGACAAGTCTTTCCGCATGGCGGAAAGACCTAAAGAGGGAAAGGAGACGAAGGAGAAGGCGGCGCGGGAGGAGCTTGCGCGCGTATTCTCCAAGCTCCACGGTGACATACGCTTCCACCTTTTCGCCTATGCGCAGGCGGTGACGCCTTTCCGGAAGCGCGCGAGCGAGCTCGACGCGAAGGAGCAGAAGCAGGCGCTTAGGTTCCTCGACAAGATCGCGCTTGTGGGCAGCAAGGACATCTGGCTCGCGCTCGAGACCGTGCTCGACGACCCCGAGATCGACACCGCGTTCCTGCTCTCGTCGGGCGAGCCCGACATCGGCCTCTACGTACACTGGAACCGCGTCACGCAGCACCTGAGGGAGCGCAACCGCTTCCGCAAGCTCGTCGTTCACACGATCGTCCATAGCGACAGCAGTTGGTTCAAGGAGCAGCTCCGGAAGAACTCCGACTGCACGGGCGGGGAGTTCCGGGAGTTCGAGTAGATGCGCTTGGCGTGGCGTGCCCGAGTCCTGCTCGCCGCGGTGATTCTCGCTGCCGCCGCCTGCGAGTCTGCACGCTCTGCCTTCAGGAAGGTCCAACTCCCGCATGCACCCGGCAGCGTGCTGGACAAGGGCGACGATGTCGCGGATAGGCTTGTGTTCACGGTGGACCGGCGCGGACGTTACTTCTTTCGCAAGCCTCTGCCTCTCGCGGGAGTCGCGAACGAAGTCCGGAGGTGTCGCCGCATCGCAAGGTGGAAGGCGAGCGCGCGCAGCGAAGTCGAGGCTGCGAAGGCGTCGGATCTCTTTGTGCTGATCCGGGCAGACCGGCGGGCACGATGGGCGGGGATCGTGGCCCTGATCGACGTCATCGAGGCCGAGGGGTTGACCCGTCTTCAGTTCGGGTGTGCGACCGAGGGCGTGGTCAAACCGGAGCCGGACTTCCGGCTGAGCCAGGGACCGCCCTCGCACAAGCTTGCGGTGCCGCTGGCCCCCTCCGAGGCGGCCCGGGCTCCGACCTGCACGATCTCTCTTGCGGTGCGGGCCGACCTGGGAGGCGGGCTGCATCGGGTGGGCCGTCAGCGATGCGCTGTCTTGACCGCCCCTGGCCGGATGGAGTTGCAGACTGTTCTCTGTGCTGTCGACGCGTTGGCCTCGGGCGGGGTCGAGACCTTCCGGTTCGGCGTCTCGGACAAGTAGTCGACCGCCTCCTCCTTTCCCGTGCCCGCAGGGCGCATGACGCCGGTGCCCGGGTCGGTGGTCAGCACGCGTTTGAGGCGGCGCGCGGCGTCCTTCGTGCCGTCGGCGACGACGACCATGCCGGCGTGGATCGGAGCGGCGATTCGCGATTGCCCGGTCGCGGTGCGTGCGTTACAATTCATCGGCACTTATTCGTAAGAGCCGAGGACTCGTGACAAAAAGAACCTCCACGGAGCGGGCGCTGCAAGTGGTCGAGCGGACGGGGATCGCGCGCACGCGCGATCTCGAGGGCGCCGGCGTCTCTCGCACCCAGATCCGGCGTCTGCTGGCATGCGGAATCCTCGCGCGAATCGGCCGCGGGCTCTACAGCCGTCCCGGGCGGGTACTCACGGAGCGCCACGATCTTGCGGAGGCGGCTCGCGGCGTGCCTGGGGGGGTCGTCTGCCTGCTCACGGCGCTGCGGTTCCACGGGCTCACCACGCAAAACCCGTTCGAGGTGTGGATGGCGATCGACCGAAAGGCGTGGCGGCCTCGGATCGAGCGCCCACCCCTGAGGCTCGTATACCTGTCCGGCCGGGCGCTGGGCGAAGGCGTCGAGGAGCACGACGTCGGGGGCGTGTCGGTCCGGGTCTTCAGCGCGGCCAAGACGGTGGTCGACTGCTTCAAGTTCAGGAACAAGATCGGAACCGACGTCGCCGTGGAGGCGCTGCGCGACTATCGGCGGCTCCATGCCAAGCGCCTCGACGACATCTGGCGCTTTGCCGCGGTGGACCGGGTCGCGCGCGTGATGGGCCCGTACATGGAGGCGATCGTGTGAGCCCGGCGCGGCGGCCCGCCGACCTCGCCGCTTCGGTCCGCGCGCGACTGCTGAATCTCGCGCGCCGACGCGGCGACGAGTTCCAACTCGTGCTCTCGGAGTTCGCCATCGAGCGCCTGCTCTTTCGGCTCGGCGAGTCGGCGCACGGCGAGCGCTTCGTGCTGAAGGGGGCCATGCTCTTCAAACTGTGGAGCGCCGGCCGCCATCGCGCCACCTGGGATCTCGACCTTCTCGGCCGTGGGGCGAGCGCCGTCGCCGACGTGATCGCCGTCGTCCGCGATCTGTGCACCGCCCGCGCCGAGGACGGGATCGTCTTCGATGCGGCGTCGATTGCGGGAGAGGAGATCCGGGCCGCAGACGAGTACGCGGGCGTGCGCGTGCGGCTCGAGGCCAGGCTCGGCGACGCACGCATCCCGGTACAGGTGGACGTCGGGTTCGGCGACGCGGTCGAGCCGGCCCCGATGCGGCAGACGTATCCGACTCTTCTCGACCACGCTCCTCCCCGAATCCTGGCGTACCCGCGCGAGGCGGTCGTGGCCGAGAAGGTCGAGGCCATGCTGACGCTCGGGGTCACCAATAGCCGGATGAAGGACTTCTACGACGTGCATGCGCTCGCGTTGACATTCCCCTTCGCGGGACCTGCGCTTGCCAGTGCCATCCGAACGACGTTCGAGCGACGCGGGACGCCGCTGCCGGTGGACGAGCCGCTGGTGCTGGGCCGGGCGTTCCTTAGGGCGCCGGAACGTCAGGTCCAGTGGCGAGCCTTTCTCCGCCGCGGGCGCCTCCCCGGTCCCACGGAAGCCACAGCGCTGGCTGAGATGCTCTTGGCATTCCTCGGGCCAGTGCTAGCGGCCTGCGCCCACGGCGACACGTTTGGCCAGGCCTGGCCGCCCGGGGGGCCGTGGACTCCACTTGAACGACATCCCCTGTGACTACCGTCCCACCATCGGCAGATCGATGCCATTCGCGCGCGCGCAGTCGACGGCCTCCTCGTACCCCGCATCCGCGTGGCGCATGACGCCGGTGCCGGGGTCGGTGGTCAGCACGCGTTCGAGGCGGCGCGCGGCGTCCTTGGTGCCGTCGGCGACGACGACCATGCCCGCGTGGATCGAGTAGCCGATGCCGACGCCGCCTCCGTGGTGCAGGGAGACCCAGGTCGCGCCGGCGGCGGTGTTCAGCAGCGCGTTCAGCAGCGGCCAGTCGGCGATCGCGTCGCTGCCGTCCTTCATCGCCTCGGTCTCGCGGTAGGGGCTCGCCACCGAGCCGCAGTCGAGGTGGTCGCGGCCGATCACGATCGGCGCC
>CAZMXP010000097.1:0-8376 GCA_964570285.1 uncultured Planctomycetaceae bacterium | reverse complement strand
CTGAAAACCCCGCCGTCGGACCAAGGCCGAGCGAGGACAAGCCGGGCAAGGAGCGACGGCGACCCGCATTAACGGAGAAATGCGGCGAGCCGGCGCGACGCAGTCCCGGCGCAGCCGCAGCCGGCCGACTCCAGGTGGGGTTTTCAGACAGGCCCTAGTCGGCCAGTTCCCAGCGGTGGTCGAACCAGCCGGCCATCAGCACGCCGTCGTCGCCGGCCGCGAGGATCTGCTCGCCGAAGAGCGCGTAGTCGGGGTAGCCGACGCCCGAGACGAAGAAGAGCAGGTTGTAGCCGAGGCGCGCGCCGCTCGTGCCCGTGTGGCCGAGGACGCCCACGAGCGCCTCGCTCTCCCCCGCGCGCGGATAGACGAAGAGGCAGCCGAGCCCCGCACCCATGAAGCAGCGCTCCCCCGCGCGCAGCGAGCCCGCCTCGACGCGGATCGGGCATTCCGGGGGCAGCACCGCCGCGAAGGCGCGGTTCGTCGTCGCGTTGCCGTAGAGGATCACGTTGCGGCCCGCGAAGTCTCCCGCGGCGAACTCGGCGTCGCTGAGCACGGGCGCATCCCCGTTCGCGCGGTACCACCACGTCTGCGCGTCGTAGCGGGCGCGGCGCATCGCCTCGACATCCGCCTCGCCGTAGACCATCACGAAGCGGCGGTCGAACGCGCGCTTGAACGGGCCCGACCGCCGGGGCGTCTTTTCCCGCGTGTCCGGCGGCACGGCCGCCCAGCGGCCGCGCTCGAAGAGCAGGTCCCCCGCCCCCTCGACCTCCTGCCCGTCGATCCGGTAGCGCCCGTCCGGCAGGCGCATGCGGCGGACGTTCGACGTCGAGACGCTCCCGCCCTCGAGTTCGACGCGGAGCCGTTCGCCATAGCGCAACGGTTGCAACACCTCGATCGAATGGTGCCTCGAGTCGATCGACGGGTCGGCCGACACGAAGCGAATCCGGGGGGGCGCGGGGGCCACGGGAGCCGCGCGGAAGAAGTCGAAGAGGGCGGGCCAGTCGACGCAGTCGGCCCCCTTCGCGGCATCGCCGTCCCACCAGTGGCCCGCGCCCGGCTGCACGTGGCTCGTCACGTGGGGCAGCGCCGCGATCATCGCCCTCGCCTCGCTGACGGGCACGTTGTCGTCGGCGTCGCCGTGCAGCACGTAGGTCGGGACCTGCGCGAGGTTCTCAAGGAGATCGAGCGTCAGCGAGGCGCCGTCGGCACCGCGCCAGAGCGGGTCGTGCCTGCCGCCGGGCCGCCCTCCGTAGGTGTCGAAGCTGCACCAGCCCGCGCTCGGCGCGATCGCGACGAAGCGGTCGGGGTCGTTCGCGGCGAGGTGCCAGGTCCCGTGCCCCCCCATCGAGTGGCCGGTCAGGTAGACGCGGCGCGGATCGGCGCCGGTGCGGGCCAGCGCGTCGGCCAGCACCTCGTAGGCGTCGAGGCGCCCCCAGTCCTGCCAGTCGAACCCGAACGGGCGCCGGTTCGTAGGCGCGACGATCCAGAAGTCCTCCTTCGGCGAGTAGCTTCGCGCCTGGTTCAGCGCATCCACGCCGGCGCCGTGCAGCGAGAGCACGATCGCCTCCGCGTCGCCCGTGGGCGCGAGGACCGAGTACTGTTGCACCGAGCCGTCGATGCCACTGACGAACGTGATGCGGTGCGCGGTGCCGCCGAGGCCCGCCAGCCTCCCGGCGGAGGCGCCGACCCCCTCCGCGACCTTGCGCACACCGAGCGGCACGAAGCCCGGCGCGCCCTCCGCCGACGCGTTGACCACGACCGAGGCGCGCGGCAGCGCGGGGCCGGGCAGGTCGGCCGCGGTCTCGTCGCCGGGCACCGCGGCCACACCCGAGGCGACGTCGACGAACTCGAGCCGGAACGCGCCGCGCACGCCGCGTACATAGAGGTGGTTGAGGCCCTTCCGCAGGAGGACGGGCACGCCGCCGTGACCGGTGCCGTAGATGTCGCCGGCAAAGCCGTCGCCATTGACGAAGAGCGCGCCGCCGCCGGGCAGGCGCGCGAGCACGATCGACTCGCTCTCGCACTCGAGCGGCGCGTAGGCGTAGGCGTGCTGCCCCCCGACCCCCTGATCATCGGCCTCCACGGCGACCCAGCGCGCCTCCTGGCCGTCCCCGCCCCTCACCGGCTCCCCCTCCCGCGGCGGCGGGGCGGAGCGGTCGAGGAGGTAGCGCGCGAAGACCGCGTCGGGGTTGAAGGGGCGCCGGCCGCGCGTGTCGACCGACGCGAGCGCGAGCCAGCGCCTGGGCGCCTCGGGCGCCGCCCACGCGCGGCCCGCGGCAAGGAGCAGAAGGAGGAGGCAGGCCTGCGCGCGCATCGGACGGGTAGCCTACCCTGACGCGTGCAAAGGGACCGCCCCGATTGCTACGATGGCGCGATGCTGCAGACGCCCGAGGAGTGGATCGAGCGGCTCGGACTGCGCCCGCTGGAGGACGAGGGGGGGTTTTTCCGCGAGACCTTCCGCTCCGACGAGACGTTCACGCCGGAGTGCCTGCCCGCGCGCTACGGGGCGCCGCGGACCCATTACACGTCGATCTACTACCTCATCACGCCGACCTGCTACTCGGTGCTCCACCGGCTCAAGACCGACGAGATCTTCCACTTCCATGCGGGCGATCCGGTCTTCATGCTGCAACTCTTCGAGACCGGCACGGGGCGTACGGTGCGCATCGGCAACTCGGGCGCGGAGGGGATCGAGCCGCAGATGCACGTGCCGCGCCGAGTCTGGCAGGGCATGCGCCTCGAGGCCGGGGGCAAGTTCGCGCTGCTCGGCGCGACCGTGGCGCCGGGCTACGAGCGCGCGGACTGCGAGATCGGCGAGCGGAGCAAGCTCGTCAAGAGCTATCCGGAGTTCAAGTTCCAGATCATGAATCTCACGCGGCCGGCGTGAGGTCCCGGGGGCGCGGGGGACGCGGCGGGCGCGGCGGCGTTCAGCGGCAGATCGCGAGCGCCTCGCGCAGCAGCGGGCCGTTGCAGGAGAGGCCGCTGCCGCCGAGGTGGGTCGCCGTGCCGGCGAGGTCGGTGAAGCCGCCGCCCGCCTCTTCGAGGATCGGCAGCAGCGCCGCGCAGTCCCATGGCGCGAGACGCGGGTCGAGCATGGCCTCGGCGCGGCCCGTGGCCACGAGCATGTGGCCGTAGCAGTCGCTCCAGCCGCGCGAGAGGCCCGCGCGCGCGAGGAAGCGATCGAGCACGGGGCGCAGGCCCGCGCGGTCGAATCCCGAGAGCGAGGTGAAGCAGAAGCAGGCATCCTCCCAGCGGTCGATGGCGGAAGCGGCCGCGGGGCGGCGGACCTCCGGGGCGCGCCCCCCGATGCCCGTGACCCAGTGGGCGCCGAGGCCGCGGCCCGCGTAGACCATCTCGCCCAGCGCGGGGAAGTAGGCCACGCCGACGACCGGCCGCCCCGCGTGCGCGAGCCCGACCAGCGTCCCGTAGAGCGGCACCGAGCGCGCGAAGGACTTCGTGCCGTCGATCGGGTCGAGGATCCACTCGTATCCGCTCGTGCCGGGCCGGGCGCCCGACTCCTCCGCGAGCACGGCATCGTCGGGAAAGGCCGCGAGCAGGCGCGCGAGAAGGACCTGCTCGGCGGCGAGGTCGGCGGCGGTGACCGGCGTGCCGTTCTCCTTGGTCCTCAGTCCGATCTCGCGCGCGCCGAACCAGCGCAGGGTCTCCTCGCCCGCCTCGCGCGCGGCGCTCACGGCCGCATCGAGGCGGCCGAGAAGGCGGGGAGGGAGTCCCGGCGCGCCTCGGCTCGCCTCGCTCATCGGTCCTCGCCCCCGGGTCTGCCGCGCGGAGCGCGGCGCGCGTCGCCTCGCATCGCTGCCCATCGTAGACGCCGCCGGAAGCGCGCGGCAGGAGGGAGCGCGCCCTGTCGCGCCTGCGCGGCCGCGACGGCGGTCACTTCGCCCCGAGCACGATCCGGTGGGTCGGCGCCGCCTGCACAAGCTCGAATTCGCGCGAGCCTGTCTGCTCCGGGACCGGAGCGCCGGACGCATCGGCCAACTCCACCTGGACCTCCATCGCGTACATGCCCATCGGGAGACCGGGGAACCGGAGTTCGCTGATCCCTTGAGCGAACTTCTTCCGGAGCGGACCGTCGGGAGGGGTCGCGCGCCCCTTGCCCCCACCCTTCCATGTCGGGAAGACCGATACGTAGCCGCGCGCGGTGACACCTGGGGCGAGGGAGACCTCCGCCGCGCCCGGATAGGGATGGCCCGAGGGCGTCCCGCGGTCCGCCCACGCCATGTGGACCAGCCCGAGGGTCGGATGCCACGCGGTCAGGAACTCCGCCTGCGGGAGAAAGGCCGGTTGCCACTCCTCGGAGACGAGGCCGAGCATCAGGCAGCATCCCGCAAGATCCCGCCGCCGCGCCACGAGCGTGGAGATGGCATAGAGGTCGAGACGCCCCGGGGCGATGCAGGTGCTGGCAGGCAGGGGCCTGCCGTCGACAAGGGGACGCGCCGCGATCCGCTTCCGCCCGTGCGGCCCGCGGAGGTCGAGCGCCTCGGTACCGACGGGGACGTACCGGTAGACGGCGTCTTCCCCGAACCGCGCGAAGAAGTGGACCGGGACCGCCGGGCGCAGGCGCAGGTGCCGGGGGCGCTGGAGAAGCCCGTCGCGCCCCCAGCCCGCGCGGTTCACCCCGAGGCGCCATGCGTCGATCTGCACCGGCGAGGCGCGCGGAGTCCACAGGAAGTCCGGCAGCACCTCGATGCAGGTGGGGTCGACCCCCTCGGGAACCTCGTCGAGTTGGACCGGCACGACCTGGTCCCGGTCGAAGTGCAGGCGGTGCGTCTCGCCGGGCAGGCCGTAGAAGGCGTGCGGCGAGAGCAGCCCCTCGTCGCAACGGGGGAGGATCAGCGCCGCGCCCCCCTTCGGGATGGTGACTCGCTCGGGGCCTTTGCAAGCCTCGCGCGGATCGTCGCCCAGATCGACGCGCTGGGGCCACCGGAGGGGCGTGAGGACATAGATCGTCAGGGAGTACCGCAGCGAGGCGGCTTCGTCGCCCTCGATCTCGATCGTGCAGGACTGACGCGCCTTGGCGAGCGTGATGTCGAGCTGGCGCGGGAGCACCGCCTCCTCAGGAAAGGTCCAGACCGTCACGTCGTAGCCGAGCAGGTAGACGTAGAGCCTGTCGCCGGCCACCGGTGCCCTCGGGCCCCGGTACCGGGGCCCCTCGAACGACGCGTACTCCGCGCCGGCCTTCACGTCGACGAGGATGCAGCGCGCGGCGGGGAGCGGCGCCCCGGTCTCGGCGTCCGTCACCGTGACGGAGAGGATCTCCTCGTCGGCCCCGCAAAGGTCGACCGCGAGCAGGATCGCCAGAGCCGCCGCGGCAAGTCGAGACGCGTGATGGCGCACGATTCCCCCCTGGTGCGGGGGGCCTTGAAGCCCCCCGCATTGCCAACATGCTAGCGGGCCGCGATCCTGTAGGGAACCGGCGCGACCCCCGCCGAGGCGCGGCGGAAGCAGTCCTTGATCTCGAACCAGCCGTCGGCCGGAAGCGGCCCCTCGAGGGCGAAGGCGATCTCGAGGATCTCGGGGGCCGTCAGCGCTCCGGCGGGCAGGAACCCGACGAGCAGCCGCCCGGTCCCCGCGCCACGCAGCGACAGCACTTCGCGGGCCTCGGGCGCGAGCGCCGCCTCGGCGAAGACCATGCCCGGCGGCGCCGTGATGCTCAGCGCCCCCCCCGAGACTTCGTGCAGGTCGAGCAGGCGGACCCTCCCGTCGCCGATGTCAACCGTGGCCGGGACGACGGTGACCGGGATCACCTGCGGGTCGAGACCCTCCGATGCAAGCACGACTTCGACCTGCCCGACGGCTTGTGCGGTCGCGAGGATCTCCCATGAGGTTTCGCCGGCGAGCAGCGAACTCTCGCCAGCCCTCCCGTCCGCGCCACCCTCGAGCGCGACGATCCCGGCCGGCTCGACACGCGCGGTCACCATGCGCGGCCGCTCCTCCGGATGGCTGAGGCGGAAGGGGATTCTGCCCATCGCCCCGGCCGGGATGCCGACCCTCCCGGTCTCGGCCCAGCGCTGCTTCTGCACGAGAAGCGTGAGGTCGACGGTCTCCTCGCCCGCGGAGAAGGTCAAGCGTGCGCTGCCCTCGGCGTCCGCGATGGCGACCGGAAGAACGACGTGCCCCGTGCCGGGAGGGATCACGAGCGTACCCGGGAGCGGCCCGAGCAGCGCGCGAGGATCGTCGACGGAGAGCCCGACCGATGTGGCTTCGTCCTCCCATCCGCGAAAGCCGAGCCGGCCGACATAGAGGGGGAGCCCCGCCTGGCCACCCGTGACGCGCAGCGTGCGGTAGCGCGTGCAGGTCCACGGACTCTCGCCCGTGGCCGCCCAGAGGCGGGGCGACGCATGCACGGCGATGGAGTGGCATGTCACAGGACACTCGAGTGTCAGTGGGCCGGCTCGACCGTCATCCTCGATCTGCGTGAGGCGCACCACGGCGTGGCCGGCGCCGCGCCCTTCGAAGTGGACCACCCCCCCGCGGCCCCCCCGAGGCACTTCGATCCGAGGCGCGAAGAGATCGAGCGCGCCCGCGGGATCGGATTGCAGAGCGAACCGCAGGTCGCGCCCCGCGGGCACGAGGCTCCGCAGCGTGAGCGTTCCGGGCACCGTGCCCGGCTCGCCCGCAAGACCGTGCGGCGCGGTGGCAACCACGCGCAGCGTGGATGCGTCCACGGCCGACGCCGCCTGATCCGCGGCGGAAGGGGCTTCGTTGTCCGCGCCGGCGTCGGAGGGAGTCTCGCCGGGCGTCGATCCGTCGGTTGCCGTTCGCGGCTCGCCCGCGGCGGCACCGCCAGTGTCGCTCGGCGTCGAACCGCCCGGGGAGGCCCCGCCACCCGTGCCGCCCCCTCCCGCCCCGCCGTCACCCGCGCCGGGTGTGCTCACGCCGCCGGGCGATCCGGGGTCGGAGCCGGGGGGAGGCGTGTAGGTGTCGTGGATGGTCTTCCACACCCGGAGGGAGTTCTGGATCTTGAACTCCGAGAGTCGCACGACGACGGAGGCGGGCACGCTGTCCGTGCGCGGGGCCGCCCGCGCGGCGAGTTGCACGCAGCCGTCCGAGAAGACCTGGTAGGTGTGCGAGATGGGCGTCTTCCGGTGGCGGACGTCCTTCAGCGAGACTTTCGGCGAGCCGCCGGTGCTCCCTCCCGACTTGCCGAACCGGCGCGAGATGTTGACGGCCAGCTCGTCGTGGTCGGCGACGGTCGAGCCGACCTCGCCGCCCACCGAGGCACCGCCGCTCTTCTCGTTGGTCGAGTAGGTCGCGGTGAGCTTGCTGTATTCCGACTCGCTGGTGCCGGTGGTCTTCTCCGTGGAGGCGGTGACGCTCTCGCCGCTGTGTTCGCTCAGGTGGAACTGGTGCGGCTTGCGGAAGATGTCGTAGGCGTTGCCCTCGAGCTGGACGCTGGCCTCCGCGATCGCGGGCCCCGAGATGAGGTAGGAGTAGGAGAAGCCGATCACGTTCTCGGCCTCGAGGGTGGCGCTCGCCCCCTCCGCCGGAGTGACCGACACCGGGATCACCTCGTCGCCCCACGCCTCGCCGCGCACGATGGTGGCCGTCGCCGGGTGCGTGTCGGTCGCCTGCCCCTGGGCGACCAGCGTCGCCCCGTAGACCGCCCAGAGGATGTAGTCGCTCAGGTCCACCTTCCGCGGCAGCACGCGGTGACCTCCATCGTGCACGACGTAGTCGGCGGTGCCGGCGAAGAACACCCCCACCGCCGGGTCGTGCTCGGCCTCTTCGGAAGTGAGCTGCGGCGGCGGGTCGGTCGTGTCGGCGGGCCGGTCGGTGGCCGCGTGGCCCTTCCCGAACACCTCGACGCGTTCGCCTCCCGCCGTCGTGCCGGGAGTGGCGAGCAGCAGGGCGATCGCCAGGATGCCTGCGGCGGAGAGCGGATGACAGAGACTCCTCACGGTGACACCTCCAGTCCATACCAAGGCCTTGTTCGCGCGTCGGCGGCAGCGGGCCCGCGCCCGCGCGCCATGAAACCCGCGCTATCCCGTGCTCGCGACGACGATCCGCACGAGCTGTTCGAGCAGTTCGCCCTCCGGCACGCGCGCGCCGCGCAACACCGCCGCGGCGGTGCGGGCGAGCCGCTCGGGGATCTGGTCGAGGGGCGCCGCTCCCCTCGCGAGGTCGAACGACCGCGCGCGCAACACGCCCTCCTCCATCGCGAGGTCGGCGCAGCAGGCGTCGAGCGCCTCGAAGAGGCCGCGCACCTCGTGCGGCGCGAGCCCTCCCGCCCCGGGCAGCCGCGCGACGAGGCGCAGCAGGCGCGCGCCGCGCGCGCCGTCGGCGCCGCCTCCCGGCCCCTCGGGTCGCTCCTCCGGCCGCTCGCCCGTCCGCCCCGCCGCCCCGCGCGCGAGCGCC
>CAZMXP010000096.1:0-8757 GCA_964570285.1 uncultured Planctomycetaceae bacterium | reverse complement strand
CGGCGGGTGCCGCGCCCGCCGAGGCCGCCAAGGCCGCCGAGGCCGCGCCCGCGGCCCCCGCCCTCGACGCCGCCACCGCCGAGGACGTGGCGCAGATCGAGGCGGAGACGACCGCCGCGATCGGCCCGGAGGAGCTCCCGGCCAACGCGATCGAGATCGACAGCGAGGCGACGCTCGTGCGCCTCCTGCAGCAGCGCGACGTGTTCGACAGGATCCTCGCGGGCGGGGAGCGGCCGGTGATCTTCGGCCACTACACGATCGTGAAGCGCATCTCGGAGGGGGGGATGGGGGTCGTCTTCCGCGCCCGCCACCGGCGCAAGAAGATCGACGTGGCGCTGAAGCTGCTGCGCAGCGAGGTCGTCGACGAGCAGAACATCGCGCGCTTCAAGCAGGAGGCGTGGGCGATCTCCGCGTTCAACCACAAGAACATCGTGCGCGTGCGGGACCTGAGCCGCCACGCGGGCATGCACTACATCGCGATGGACTACATCGACGGCAGCGACCTGCTCGGCGTCGGCATGCGGCAGGAGCTCAACTTCTGGGAGTCGATGGAGGTGATCGCGAAGCTCGCGGAGGTGCTGCGCGTCGTGCACAAGCGAAACATCTGGCACCGCGACATCAAGCCGCAGAACGTCCTGCTCGACAAGAACCGCGAGATCCGGCTCATCGACTTCGGCATCGCGACGATCGAGCGCGAGCACGACGACGCGACGAAGACCGCCGAGGGGCTCATCATGGGCACGCCCGCCTTCCTGAGCCCCGAGCAGGCGGCGCGCGGCAAGATGGGGGCGATCGACGGCCGGGCCGACCTCTACAGCCTCGGCGCGGTGATGTACTACCTGCTGACCGGCCGCCGCCCCTTCACCGGCAAGACCGCGATCGAGATCCTGCAGATGAACATGCTGAAGCCGCCGCCCCACCCGCACACGGTGGAGCCGATGATCCCCGGCGGGCTCGTCTCGATCTGCCTGCGCCTGCTCGAGAAGAACCCCGACGACCGCTACCAGAGCGCCGCCGAGCTCGAGGCGGCGCTCGAGGAGTGGCGCAAGTCGAAGGAGGGCAAGTTCGAGGCGGACCGCCACAAGAAGATCCTGAAGCTGCGCGAGCTCAAGGCGAAGCGCCAGCAGCAGCTCGCCCAGATGCAGCAGCAGTCTCCCCAGCCGCCGACCACTTGAAGGGCATCACCTTCTGCCTCGTCTGCGGCGGCGAAGCCTCGCTCGGCGCGCGCGCCTGCCCCTCGTGCGGCGCCCCGCTGCGCCAGGACCGCGCGCCGCTCCCCCGCCGCGACGGCCGCTGGCCCGAGATCTCGCCGCTGACGGTCCTCTGCGTGCTCGCGGCGGTCGCGCTCGTGGTCGCGATCATCACGGCGCTCGTGGTATAGCGGCGGTGCGGCGAGCAACAAACACGAAGGCGCGAAGACACGAAGCGCGTAGAATGGCCGGAGTCGCCGGCACAGCTTCGTGCCTTCGTGACTCTGTGGTTTTCTTCCCCATGGCGACCGACCTCACGATCGAGCTCCTGGCCGACAATCCCGAACAGGTGCCCGTGCTCGCAGGGTGGTTCGAGGCGGAGTGGGGTTTCTACTATGGCAAGGGGGGGCGGGGGGATGCGCGGACGGACCTCGACGCGTACTCCGGGAGGGACGCGCTGCCCGTCGCCGTGGTTGCGATCGAACGGGGCGAGTTGCGCGGCATCGCGGCCTTGAAGGCGACGTCGATCGCCTCGCATGGGCACCTCAGCCCGTGGGCCGCCGCCGGCCTCGTCCAGCCCGAGCACCGCGGCCGGGGCATCGGGTCGGCCCTGGTCGGGGCCGTCGAAGGGCTGGCGAGGAGGTTCGGGTATGCTCGCCTCTACTGCGGCACGTCCACGGCGGGCACCCTGCTCGAACGCCGCCGCTGGACCCTGATGGAGCGGATCGTGCACGAAGGAAAGCCCCTTTCGATCTACGAGAAGGCGCTCGGGGCGTAGGCGCGGAGGGCTGAAGCCACCGATGCGCCTGTGTCCGCCCCTCGCGATCGTGTTGCTGCTGGGTGGCCTCTGTCGGGGCGGGGACGAGCAGGAGAGGATCGAATGGTGGGTCGCCCAGCTCCGCCGCATGGTGGCCGAGGGCGGCGTTGATCGGACCAAGCTCCGCGCCTGCCTTGACGACGAGGCGGTCGAGGTCCGCATCGAAGCGGCCGTCACGATGTTCAAGCTCGGGGCCGGCGCGACGGAGGCCCTGACCCTGCTCCGGAAGGAGCTGCGATCGTCTGACGAGCATGCGTCGGCGTACGCCGCGATCGGACTCGCGTCGCTCGGCGGGCATGGCGTCGATGCGCTCGTGGCCGAGGTTATCGAGGGGGTCGCCCGGTCCGCCGCCTTGTGCGGCCTGCTCAATGTCGAATCGCTCGACGCGGCAGTGCTGCGCGGGCTGACGGAGCAGTTCGTCGGGATCCTCTCCACCTCGAAGGACCCGATGGAACTCAGCCGATGCCTGGCTCTGGCCCAGGGCGACCCGACGACCGCCCGCGCCTGCGCACCGCACACCTTCGCGCACCTGCGCGACGGGATGCTGGCCGGGGGTGTACTCGCCGTGCTCTCTGCGGCGGGACCCGACGATTCGTTCGTCGGTCCCGTGCGCGAGTTCATCCGGTCCGAGCACCTCGAGTTCCCGACAAACGGCTACGGGTTTGACGAGTACCAGCGGGCCTCCTCGGTGCTGTGTCGGCTCGGGCCCGAGGGGGTGCGAGCGCTCCTCGACCGACTCGGCGACATCCGGTACCGGCGGCATCTCCACGCGTTGCTCCTCGGCATCGAGGAGCACCTCGAGATCATGTTCCCGCACCTGCTTGAGGCGACCGGCTCCGCGACGCCGCTGCTCCGGAAGCGCGTTCTCGAAACCCTCGCCCGCGTGGACGACGAGGCCCGCCTGCGCGAAGCGGAGGGCGCGATCACCAGGCTCATGCTTGAAGACGCGGACGGTCGCGTCCGTGCCGCGGCCGCGGACGTGTTGCCGCAGATCGTCGGCAAGCGGGGCGTTGTCGATCGTGAAGCGGATCTGCGGGCGGCGCTCGTCGCACATCCCGACGACAGGGTCCGCTTGGGGGCATTCCACTGCCTGCTCGCCATCCACAAGTTGACGGTCGAGTTCATGGCCTCGCTGCTCGACGATCCCTCCGACGATCTCTGCGCCACGGTCGTCTGGACGCTCGGTGGGCACGGCGCGGATGCCTCGATTGCCGTCGAAGGCATTCTGGAGGCCATGGAACGGGGCGTGGACGCCGTGCGCTGCATCGAGGCCCTCGTGCGGATCGCGCCCGAGGACGAGTTCGTGATCTCCGCCATCCGGAGCCAGCTCGGCGTGCGGGAGCGGCGCGCCTCCCAGGCCTCCGCGCGCGCCCTGGCGATCATCGGACCGAAGGCCCGCACGGCGGAAGACTGGCTGCGCGAGCTCGTCCGGAACGACGAGCAGGACGTCCGCCCCTGGAGACGCCTCGCGCTCTGGAGGATCTCGGGAGAGCCGGCGGACCTCGCCCCCCTGCTGGAGGAGCTCGAGCAATCGCTCCGTCGCTTCGGCGAGCCGGCCTACAAGGAGGACGTCGTCGAGATCCTGCTGATGCTCGGCAAGGATGCGCGGAGCCTTCTCCCCCTGATCGAGGAGCGACTCCGTGCCGCCCCCCCCGACACCAACGACAGAAAGCGCCTCGAAGCCGTGAAGCTCGCCCTCAGCGGGTGACGGCGCGACCCGCGCCGTCGGGCGCCCGGACCTTCAGGACCCACCGCCCGCGCAGCGGGCGACGGGCCCCCGCTGGCCCGAGGTCTCGCCGCTCGTCGTGCTCTGCGTGCTCGCGGCGGTGGCGCTCGTGGTCGCGGTGGTGACGGCGTTGGTGGTGTAGTACCGGCTACGCACGCCGCCACACGTCGGCCGTACGGCCTTGCTGCGCATGCCTTCCCCCTTGCTGTTGCTCTAGCACTTTGGGATACTTGCGTCGGCTAGGATTCACTCGAAGGGAGGAGGCGCTGCGGCTATGGCTCTCCATGTCTTTATCGCCCGCACCTGCAAGGCGGAGGCTGAGGACCATAACGAGTTTGGCCGAGTCACCGCATACGCAGCTCGCGTAGAGCGTGATGCACATACACGATCCATGACCGCCTTCATGGGCACACCGTTCCGCAAGAAAGTGTTCGGCCGCTCGTTCCGTTTGATCGCTCGCGAATACATGCTGAACAGCGTTCACGTCGTGGTGTTCATGCGTTTCCTGACGCGCGGGCAGAGCGAGTACGTGCAGTTCAACGAGCGACGTCATGAAGAACGGTTTGCGGCCCAGTTCGAATCCTGTATCGACATGAACGAACTCAAGTCGTGGGTCTCAGAAATTGCCCGGAAACCGGCAGTATCGACACTACCGCCACCGGATGCCACCGAGAGTGAGTTCCTCAATCCCGAGCTTGCCCTCACAGGCGGCTCGTCGGAGCTTGGCGTGCTTGAGACCCAGGAGTGGGTCCGATGCCTCAGTGATAGACGCTACGCCGACCGACTCGGACTTCTTCTGAAGGCTCTTGAGGGAATACCTCTCAGTCCGGACGCGGGCCCTCTCTGGTGGGATGACAAGCTGGGCGTCGGCATACTTTACCGGTACTTTCCAGCGCTCCAGAAACTCGTGGTCATGGCGCCTGTACTTGAACGCAGCCCTGAGGCACTCGCCGCACTGGCCTCTGGCCATAAGGCAATTCTAGATCTTGATGACTCCGTAGCGCAGAGAGAAGTGTTGCTGCGGCACGCTCAGAGGTCCTACCCGCATTATCTTCTAGCCGACGACGAAGCGTGGTACGCCGTCCAGCGCGATGCCGAAGCCAATCTCGCGCTATCACATGAGGAAATGGCCGTCCTGAACTCCGTGCGCAGCAGAGAACCAGCGGCGCCCGTCTTCCCGCTATTTGTTAACGGTCGAGCCGGGAGCGGAAAGTCGACGATTCTCCAGTACCTCATGTGTGACTATCTTGGGTTTACGCTTAGTCGAACTCTCCACGCTAGCGGCCCACTTCCAATCTACATGACATGTAGTCGGGAACTCCTAGACCGAGCGCGTGACCATGTGCGCCGCCTTCTTCTTCACAACGCGGATTCGATACTGGGCCATGCCACGCACGACATGTCGGCCGATACGTGGGGCGCCCGTGTCGCGGGTGCCGTCTCCAACAGCTTCCAGGTCTTTCACAGTTTCATTTACGAGCTGCTCCCTTCGAGCGAGAAGCTCCGTTTTCCTCGCGAGAAGCGCGTCACCTATGCCCGCTTTCGCCGCCTCTGGGACTCTCAATTCAAGGGACCGGCAAGACGCAGTTTACCGCTCGACCTTGCCTGGCATGGCATCCGCACTTACATCAAGGGGATGGAGTTCTCGGCCGACGAGCCCTTCGACAAGGACAGCTACACCGAACTGCACCAGAAACAGCGAAGCCTTACAAGAGAGACGTTCGACAGAATCCATGACCAAGTCTATCAGGCGTGGTATATGAAGCTGTGCAATGATCACGCCTATTGGGACGATCAAGACCTTGCTGCTCAAGTGCTGAGGCAGGATCTGGTCACTCCGAGCTATGCTGCCATTTTTTGCGATGAGGCGCAGGACTTTACTCGCATCGAACTCGATATCCTCTTTCGCCTCTCGTTGTTCTCCCGTCGTTCGGTGCATCCTCACGAAGTGAGAAACATCCCATTCGCGTTCGCAGGTGATCCGCTTCAGACGCTTAACCCCACCGGGTTCCGGTGGCACTCCGTGAAGGCCGACTTCCATGACAAAGTAGTCCGCGCGTTGGACAGCACTGGCCTGTCGAAGTTGGTCTTCAACTACAGGGAACTCCGCAACAACTACCGCTCCTCCAAGTCGATCGTACGGTTCTGTAATCTCGTGCTAATGGTCAGATGCGCCCTCTTCCTCGACAAGGAAGCCGGAAGTGGCGTAGAGCCCCAAGATTGGTGGGATACCGCCGAGGATCCGCCTCTTCCCGTCTACTTTTCCGTGGAGGATCCGAGCATCGCAAGGCGTCTGAAGGATCAGCCGGACTTGGTGGTTATCGTCAACTGCGAGGAGGGCGAGGAACGAGATTGGGTTGAAGCGGATGCGTTCCTTAGGGAGGTAACCCACCGCGACGAAGACGGCGTAGCGCGAAACGTCTTTAGCCCCATGAGAGCAAAGGGCCTCGAATTCAGCCGCGTCTTGCTTTACAAGTTTGGAGAATCCGCGCCAGACCGAGTCACTCGCGCGTTCGAATCCGGCACCGTCGAGGGGACGGAGGCTGATCTTCATCTGCCCCTGGAGTACTTCCTGAACCGCCTGTACGTTGCTGCCAGCCGGCCAAAGCGACGCCTGTTCATCGTGGACACGCCGAGAGCGCTCGACGGATTCTGGCGTTTCGCGCGCAGCATGGACCACGCGGAGAAACTGTGGGCGGGGGTTGATCCGAAGCAGCGAGAGCGCTGGGAGAGGGCAGTCTGCTACCTTCGCCAGGGAACGGATCAGAGCTGGTCTGGGGAGCAGGATGATCCGGGCAGGATGGCCGAATTGTTGATGGAACAAGGCAGGCGTGAGGGGGATCCATTCTTCCTGCGTCAAGCCCGAATGCTCTTCGCAAGCATTGGTAGAATGGCGGAATCCGGTCTGGCACTTGCCGAGGCATTCCGGCTTGAGGGTAGACTAAGCGAGGCTGGAATCGAGTACAACAAGCTCGGTCGCCGGGAGCAAGCGGCGGAGTGCTTCTGGGAGGCAGCGGACTTCGTCGCGATGAGCCGTCTCGGGCAAGTGTTCCAGGACACCGACAAGAGCCTCCGCCATCGTGCAAGTGTGTTCATGGTGGGGGAGCACGGCTCCACGGAGGCTCAGCACCTCCTAGTTACTGTTGGTGACTGGCTGACTGACGGTCAGGCCGCCGATGCGACGCGCACCGATTCCACCTGGCGAGATGTGTTGTCGGCGTTGCCGGCCGCTCTTGTTGGCCTTCCTGCAAGCGAGGATCGCGGACAGGCCGCAGCTTGCCTCCTGCGACTAGCCGGCCAAGGCCTGCTCTCAGAAAGCATCGAGATGGCCCAAGTTGCGTTTCGAGGCGGACGACTAGAGGATGCCGTTCGCATCTGGGAAAAGCTCTCGCCAGATCGTCCTAATGATAAGGACTACGTGAGAGCGAAGGCCCGACTTTCCCCGTTTCCCGAGAACCTCAAGTGGTTGGACGAGCTCGGGGAACAATCCGAAATCCTAGACCTCTGGGAGGCGCACGGTGCGACGCCAGGCCAAAGGGACGATACGCTCGTAACAGTCGCGACCGCCTACGAGCGGGCCGGGCACAAGCAGGAGGCGCTGGCCATCCTCTCGGAGTTACCTAAGGAAGAGCGCCTCTTCGCCCTTGCTCGGCGCCTACTTGACTGCGGAGGTCCGATCCTCGACGAGACTCTCGCCTCCATCGTCATCTGTGCCTTGTGGCACCGCGCCCGAAGTGGGCACTGGCAGGACGCATGCGATTTAGTTGATGAGTCGCGGTCGTTCCCCGATGGGATCTCGAACGTGCTCGCCGCTGCGAGCGATCGGCTGGGTGTTCTCGCTCACATCGAGGATGCGCTTGTGGCTTGTGTCGCCACCTTTGGCGTTTCGACTAGCAAAGACCGGGCGGCACTCTCAATCCGCCTCTCCAAGATTCTTGGTGATCCAAGCGGCTGGAAAGAAGCCTGGAAGCGAGTGGGTGGGGCAGTTGCGGGAGCGGCAGTGGAAAAGATCAGCACGAAACACGTCGAGAAGCTGTCATTCTATGAGATGGTTCGCGATCATACTGATGAGGAGGACGAACGTCGAGCCGCCCAAGTGCGCATAATCAAGTGTCGCCAGAAGAAGCTCGAACTTCTGGAACCGGAGAAAAGACAGGAAGATCAAAGGCGGCTCTACGAGGAGAAGGTTGCGGTACAAGGCTGGCGTGACCCAGATGCACAAATACCTGACGAGCCGTCGCCCGATGTGACGCGGTGGCGGCCTCGCCTGCGACGGCGCACCACTACACGGCTTGGGGCTCCCCACACGGATGTCATAGCGTGGACCAAGGGACCCCTAAAGCTTCAACTGTCGCGCACCAAGATGCGGCTCAAGATCGATCACGAGCGCGACTTCGACAACGCCATGCTTGACCTCCGATCAAGGGAAGACCCGCGTGGTGGTGGAGAGTTCCGCCGAGTCCAAGACTTGCCACGCGAGAGAAGCTGGCGAAGCGAGACCTGGAAGACGCGAATCAGGGTACGGGAGCGACCGCCGGTCCTGCGCTTGACAGTTGAAATTGATGGTGAGGCCCGCGACATGGACCTGCCGATGGAAGAAGAAGCGTAGTGGGGCGCCCGAGCGGGGGTGATTCCCCGCGGCGGCATCCCATGGCGCCGCACGCCGCGGCGAGAGGGGTTGCGCGGGCTGGCGGGCCCGCTTCTCTCTCCAGGCGACGTCGTGCGCGCACTGCATTGGCCTTGCGGCAATGGCGTTCCGCAATCTCACCAGCAGGATGAGCCTTGACGCACACTCCGCACATCTCGATGCCGATATCGTGACGGCGTACGCCATTGCCAGTACTTCACTTGCGTTCGGTTTCGCGTGTCCTTCCGGCAACGCTGCGCAGAGTGAGATCCCGCGCGCCGCGGGGTCAACCGGTCAGGGGGCGGGTCCCGTCTCCCGTGGGGGAGCCGGAGCCCGGTCATCCGTAAGCGTTCGATGATCCACGTCTGGCGCGCAGCGTGAGATCGGGCACGATGGG
>CAZMXP010000095.1:0-9141 GCA_964570285.1 uncultured Planctomycetaceae bacterium | reverse complement strand
CGCTACCCGCTCTGGGACCAGCCGCACTTCATGCGCGACGTCGACGAGGGGCGCATGGAGAGCCTGCACGAACTCGAGATCGCGTTCGCGCAGGTGCCGCAGGGGGGGGCCGTGGCGCCCTGGCTCGTCGACCGCATCTTCCGTCACCTGCTCGCGGACGTTTCCGGGAACACGCACCGGACCGAGTTCTGCATCGACAAGCTCTACTCGCCCGACACCGCGGGCGGGCGGCAGGGGCTCGTCGAGGTGCGCTCGTTCGAGATGCCGCCGCACGGCCGGATGAGCCTCGCGCAGCAGCTGCTGCTGCGCGCGCTGATCGTCCGCTTCTGGGAGGAGCCCTACCGCGAGCGCCCGGTGCGGTGGGGCACGACGCTGCAAGACCGCTTCATGCTGCCCCACTTCGTGAGGCAGGACTTCGAGGAGGTGCTCTTCGGACTGCGCGACTGCGGACTGCCGCTCGAGTGGGGGTGGTTCGCGCCTCACTTCGAGTTCCGCTTCCCGCGCATCGGCACGATCGTCCGGCAGGGCGTCGAACTCGAACTCAGGACCGCGCTCGAACCGTGGCACGTGCTCGGCGAAGAGCCGGGGGGCGGCGGCACGGTGCGGTTCGTCGACTCCTCGCTGGAGCGCATCGAGGTGCGCGTCGCGGGCATGACCGAGGGGCGCCACGCCGTCGCCTGCAACGGCCGCGCGCTGCCCCTCCACCCGACCGGCACCTCCGGGCTCCACGTCGCGGGGGTGCGCTACCGCGCCTGGCAGCCGCCGCACTGCCTCCACCCGACCATCGGCGTCCATGTGCCGCTCACCTTCGACCTCTACGACCGCTGGTCCGGCCGCTCCCTCGGCGGCTGCCGCTACCACGTCGGCCACCCCGGCGGCCGCAACTACGACGCGCCGCCGGTCAACCCGCTCGAGGCGGAGGGACGAAGGCAGGCGCGTTTCGAGGAGATCGGCCACACGCAGGGCCGCTTCGACCTCGGTGCCGCCGCCGCGAGCCCCGACCTGCCGCTGACGCTCGACCTGCGTCGTTAGGAGCTTGTCCGGGTAGAGGCCTTCAGCCAGATTTCGAGGCCAACTGGACCCGGACAAGCTCCTTCCAGTTATGAGTTTGTCCGACGATGAGTCGGACAAACTCCTAGAGGACCGCGAGATCGAGGTCGGCCGCGAGCGTGCGCAGCGCCGCGAGGGCGCGGGTGCTGCTGCCATGTTCGTTGACGCGCGGGCCGTAGGCGGCAATCGCGAGGCGGCCCGGCACGACGGCGAGGATCGCGCCGGAGATGCCGGTTTTTTGCCGGGATGCCGACGTCCACGGCGAACTGGCCCGACTCGTCGTGCAGCCCGCAGGTGAACATCAGCGAGAGCGTGTTCCGCACGTCGCGCGGCGAGGGCAGGCGCGCGCGCCCGCCGCCCGCGGCGAGCGTCGCGCCCATCCGCGCGAGGGTGCGGCAGTCGGACCGGAGCGAGCAGTTCTGCAGGTAGAGGTCGAGCGCCGCCTCCTCGTCCTCGATCAGGCCGAAGTTGCGGAGCAGGCAGGCGATCGCGTGGTTGCGGTCGCTCGCGGCGCGCTCGGCGGCGAGCACCTCGCCGTCGAGCAGAAGCGGCGGCCCGCCGGCGAGGGCGCCGAGCCCCTCCCGCACGCGGCGCGCGCGCTCCTCGACGGAGGCGCCCGGCACGAGGGAGCAGACCGCGATCGCGCCGGCGTTGCCGAGGGGGTTGAAGGGCTTGCTGCTCTTGCGGTCGAAGACGATCGCGTGGAAGGGGTTGCCGCTCGGCTCCACGCCGACGCGCTCGTGGATCGCCGCCGCCCCCGCCCAGCCCGCGACGAGCGCATAGACGAGCGGGTTGGCCACCGCCTGCAGCGTGAAGGTGGCGCCGGCATCGCCGACCGCGTGTTCGGCGCCGTCCACGGTGCAGACCGCAAGTCCGAAGAGGTCGGGCGACACCCGCGCGAGCGGCGCGATGTAGCTCGCGCACCGGCCCCCGCACCCCCCCGGAGTCGGCCGCGAGGCGGCTTCGAGCGCCGCCGGGATGGCCGCCCCACCAGCCACCCCCCTGCCGCCGAGGAAGTGGAGCCCCTCGCGCGCGGCGACATGCTCGAGGATCGCCCGGCCGCGCACGGAGTTCCCCTGCGCGTCGAGGCGCGGCGAGAAGGCGGCGACGCCGAGCCGTCCGCGGGCGGCGGCGAGGATGCCGCCGGAGATGCCGCTCTTCGCCGGAAGCCCCGCGTCGAACGCGAACCGCCCCGACGCATCGTAGAGCCCGCAGGTCGCCATCACGGCGCAGACGCGGCGCGCGGCGTCGCGGGGCAGGAGGCGCTTGCCGCTGGCCGGATTGACGCCGCCGCCCGCGAGCGTGGCCGCCATGACCGCGAGGTCGCGGCAGGTGACGCGCAGCGCGCACTGGCGGAAGTAAAGGTCGAGCACGTCGTCCACCGGCGGCTCGAGCATGGCGAAGTGGCGCATCAGGTGCGCTATCGCGCGGTTGCGGTGGGCGGTCGCGCGCTCGGAGGCGAACAGCGCGTCGTCGATCTCGAGCGGCCCGCGGCCGGCGAAGTCGCCGAAGAGCGTCCGGAGCGCGTGGACGGCGTCGCCCCGATGCGCGGCGAGGAAGAGGCCCGCGACGCCGATCGCGCCGGCGTTCACCATCGGGTTGTGCGGCCGGTGGCGTCGGGCCTCGAGCGTGACGATCGAGTCGAAGGCGTCGCCGGTCGGCTCCGCCCCGACCCGCGCGTGGACCGCTTCGGTGCCGAGCGCGCCGAGCGCCCAGCCGTAGAGGAAGGGCTTGCCGATGGACTGGAGAGTGAATTCGGCCGTCGCGTCGCCCGCCGTCTCGATCTCTCCCGCGACGGTACAGGTCGCCGCGGCGAGCAGCTCGGGATCGGCGCGCGCCAGCTCCGGGATCGACTTCGCAAGCTCGCCGCCGCGCAGCGGCCGGCACGCGTCGAGCGCCTCGCGCAGCATCAGGCGGCGCCGCCGTCGACCACCGGCTCGACGCGCACGTCGATCTGCAGCGTCTCCGTGCCGCCGCCGCGGTAGATCGTGCCCGAGATGGGCGTCGCGTCGCGGTAGTTGCGGCCGACCGCGACGCGCACATGGTCGCTGTTGACGAGGCAGCCGTTCGTCGGGTCGTAGCCGCGCCACCCCCGCCCGGGCAGGTAGAGCTCCGCCCACGCGTGCGACGCGTCCGACTGGAGCTTGTTGTCGTAGCGGGCGCCGGTGTGGATGTAGCCGACCCGGTAGCGCGCCGGCACGCCGAGCAGCCGCGCGACGCAGATGAGCAGGTTCGCGAAATCCTGGCAGACGCCGCGGCGCGTCGAGTAGACCTCGAAGGGCGTCGTCTCGATCGTCGTCGAGCCGGGGACGTAGGCGAAGTCGCGGTTGATCGTCTGGTTCATGTCCGCGATCGTCTCTTCGAGGTCGTAGTCCTGCCGCTCGACGAAGCTCATCGCGTAGCCGAAGAGCTCGGTGAGCTGCGACTCCGGCAGCTCGGGCGGCAGCAGGTAGGGCATCATCATCTGGCGCTGCCAAGGCATCCAGACGAGCGGGATCGTGGAGCGCTGCGCGGCGGCCTGCGTCTCCTCCCACGACGGCATCCGGACATGCACGAGGCTCTTGGCCGTGACGACCATCTCGCGGAACGAGCCCTCGAGCTGGAGCTTGCTCGCCTGGTTGCCGAAGACGTCCTCGAAGTCCTGGCGCCGGCCGACCGGCGCGATCTCGAGCGCGAACTCGAGCACCTGTTGCAAGTGGTCCTGCACCGGGTGCAATCGCAGGAAGTGCGCGCTCTGCTCGACCGGGTTGGCGTAGAGGTAGCGCGACGTGTGCGTGACGCGATAGGCGCGGACCGGAATCCGGGGGGGCGCGGGGGCCGGCGCCTCGACCGGGGCCGGGCCCTCGGCGATCGGCGTCGCGACCGCGACCCGGAGCGGCAGCGGGGCGGGGCGCTCGCGCGCGATCTGCTTCTTCGTCACGCGCGTCGCCTCCCCCGCGCTGTCCCAGACCACCGCGCCGCGGCGGCCGACGAGCATCTGGCCCGGCGCCATCGCGGTCCAGGCGCCGTCGTCGAGCGGCTCGCTCGCGAAGAAGAGGCCGGTCCGGCTCGCGTCGAGCGCGTTGTCGAGGTCGACGCGGAGCTCGCGGCTGTCGAGGACCGACTCCGCGTGCGGCGGGCGGCGGCGCCTCCAGTGCAGCGGGTGGAACGCGCCCTGGTCCTGGTAGGCGACGACATCCGCGCCGTCGGTGAGCAGCAGGTTGAGCGTGCCGAACGCGTTCGCCTCCCGCAGCCAGGCGTGGAGCTCGCCCCACCCGAGCGCGGCCAGCGTGCGCACCTTGCGCTGGCGGAGCCGCGCGATGATCCAGCAGAGCACGTGTTCGGAGTCGGTGTGGCCGACCGGTTCCGCCACCGCGGCGTCGCCCAGCGGGAGGTCCTCGCGGAAGCTGCGGCGGAGCTGGCCGTTGTGCGTGAGGACCCAGTCCCGCCCGGCGTAGCTGCGCGCGAAGGGGTGGGTGTCCTCCTGCGAGCGGCGCTTCGCCGCGCCGCGCAGGTTGCAGACAAAGATCGTCGAGCGGAAGCGCTCCCAGTCGCGCAGCAGTTGCGACAGCGCGTCCTCGGCGACCGACGTCGGGTCCTTGACGACGACGGCGGCGCGGTCGTGGGGGGGGTACCACGCCATTCCCCAGCCGTAGCCCGTGTCGCCGCCCGGCTGCCCCGGCATCAGCGCCTTCAGCGTGATCGACGGCGACGCCTCGGCGTCGAAGGAGATCGCGAGCAGCTTGCTCACAATTGCCTCTGCCTCTGCCTCTGCCCCGTCGCCGGCGCCTCCGGTTCCCCCCGGTCCGGCCCGGGCGTCCACTGAGGATCGGGCATCGCGGGATCGAAGAAGTCGCTGTGGACCGCGAGGCAGACGCCGTCGAGGGAGTCGATCAGGTAGGTCAACTCCTCGTGGATGCCGGAGTGCATCACCTCCATGATAGAGGTGCCCCGGACGTGATCGAGGAGCGCCTTCAGCCGCGTCGAGCTCTCGTGGGTCACGCCCGCGGCCGCGGGGGGGCGGATGCGCCGCAGGAAGTTCCACGCGCGGTCGATGCAGTGCAGGACCGACCGCGGGAGCGTCGTCTCGAAGAGGAGGAAGTCCGCCGCCTCGACGCCGGCGACGGAGCGCCCCTTCTTCAGGAAGGGCTCGATGGCCGAGCAGGAGCGCAGCGTCGCCTGCCAGTGGGCGAACTCGACGGCGGTCTCCCGCGCGACCGGCGCGCTCGGGCCGAGCTTGTGGTGCTTGACGTCGAGCAGGCGGGCCGTCTGCCCGGCGCGCTCGAGCAGCATGCCGAGGCGCATGAAGTCGAAGGGGTCCTCGTGCAGCATCGTGTCGTGGCAGATGCCGCGGAAGAGCTGGGACATCTCCTTGAGGCGCCGGTAGAACTCCGACCGCTCGCCGCGGTAGAGGCGCCGCCCCGACCCGTCCGTCAGCCAGAGCCAGAAGCTGTTGAGGCTCTTCCACATCTCGAGGCTGATCGTCTCGCGGATCGTGCGGGCGTTCTGCCGCGCCCAGTAGGCCGCGCTGAGGATCGAGACCGGGTTGCGCTGGTCCCAGGTCAGGTACTCCTGCACCGCCTCGCCGTCCTCGAGCGCGCCCTCCCCGAGAAGCTCGCGGAAGCGCGGCTCCTCGCCCGCGACGATCACGAGGGGGCGCCACGCCTCGAGGACCGGGATCGGCACGTCGAGGACGAAGGAGAGGTTCACCTCGAGCAGGCGCGCCGTGCTGTCCACGCGCTCGAGGTGGCGCTGCAGCCAGAAGCAGCTCTCGGCGACGCGGGAGATCATCGGGCGCCCTCCTCCTCGAGGACCCAGGTGTCCTTCGACCCGCCGCCCTGGCTCGAGTTCACGACGTAGGACCCCTCGACGAGGGCGACGCGCGTGAGGCCGCCGGGCAGCACGAAGGTCGAGGAGGCGCCGGTCACGACGTAGGGGCGCAGGTCCACGCGGCGGGGCGCCACCTGCGTCTCCGCCCACGTCGGGCAGGTCGAGAGCTCGATGACCGGCTGCGCGATGAAGGCGCGCGGATGGGCGCGCACGCGCAGGGCGTAGGCCTTCCGCTCCTCCTTCGTCGCCTTGGGGCCGATCAGCATCCCGTAGCCGCCGGCGCCGTCCACCTCCTTGACGACCATCCGGGCGAGGTTCGCGAGGACGTGCTCGCGCTGGCCGTCGTCGGAGCACTGGAAGGTCTCGACCTGGGGCAAGAGCGGCTCCTCGGCGAGGTAGAAGCGGATCATCTCGGGCACGAAGGGGTAGACCGCCTTGTCGTCGGCGATGCCGTTGCCGATCGCGTTCGCGAGGGCGACGTTGCCGGTCGCGTAGGCGCGCGCGAGCCCGCGCACGCCGAGCATGCTGTCGGGCCGGAACGCCTCCGGATCGAGGAAGTCGTCGTCGATGCGGCGGTAGATGACGTGGACGCGGCGCGGGCCGCGGGTCGTCTTGACGTAGACCCTGTCCTGCCAGACGAAGAGGTCGGTGCCCTGCACGAGCGGGCACCCCATCGTGCGCGCGAGGAAGCTGTGCTCGAAGTAGGCGGAGTTGTAGGGGCCCGGCGTCAGCACGACGACGCGCGCCTCCTCGGGGGCGACCTCCGCCGCGACCGACGTCAGCGCGTTGCGCAGGTGGATCGGGTAGTCCGCGACGCCGCGCACCCGCGACTGCTGGAAGACCCCCGGGATCACGCGCTTCATCACGCCGCGGTTCTCGATCACGTAGCTGACGCCGGAGGGGACGCGCAGGTTGTCCTCGAGCACGACGAACTCGCCGTCGGGCCGGCGCAGGAGGTCGATGCCCGCGATGATCACGCGGACCCCCCCGGGCGGCTTCAGGCCGCGCATCGCGACGCGGTAGCCCGCCGACGACTCGACCATGGCGCGGGGGATCCTGCCCTCGTGCAGGATGCGCTGCTCCCCGTAGATGTCCTCGAGGAAGAGGTTCAGCGCCCGCACGCGCTGCACGAGGCCGCGCTCGAGCGCCGCCCACTCGCGCGCCGCGAGCACCCGCGGGATCAGGTCGAACGGAAAGGTCTTCTCGACGCCGCGCTGGTCGGAGTAGACCGAGAAGGTGATGCCCCCCTCCTGGAAGGCGCCCTCCGCGAGGCCCTGGCGCCGCCGGAACTCGGCGAGGCCGAGGTTGTCGAGGAGCCCCACGACGCGGGCCACGTCGGGTCGCGGAGCGCCCGCCGCCGTGCAGAACTCGTCATAGACGCCGGGCAGAGGTGCGTAGCGGTCGAGGAGCGGCGCCGAAGAGGGCTGCGCCCCCCGCGCCCCCCTGTCCTCTTTCGTCATGCACCCTCCCCGCTGTGTCCGCGCCGAAATGCCCCGCCAGCCCTCCCCGATTCTAGCACGCGCACACCTGGCCGGTCACGCGGTGGGCGGCAGCGCGAGGATCGCCTCCGCGATCGCTGCTTCGCCGTAGCCGCGCGGGACGATCGCGCAGGGAACGCGGCGCTCCTTCGCCGCGGGCACGACCTGCTCGGAGACGCTGTGGCCGATGAAGCCGAGGAGGCAGACGAGGAGGTCCATCGAGCCGTTCCTGATCCTCTCCACCAGATGTTGCACGCCGCGCTGGCCGTCGCCCCGCTCGTAGGGGATCCACTCCCACTGCGAGGCCTCGAAGAGCGACGCGAGCCTCCCGCGCCGCTCCTCGCGCACGGCGCCGCCCACCATGACGACGCGCCGCCCCCGCGTGCGCGGCAGCGCGCGCAGCACGCTCGGGTGGTGGATGCGTTCGCCGGCGAGGCTTTCGACGCTGCCGGTCTCCTCCGCCTCCCCGGGCCCCTCCACCTCCTCCGCTCCGGTCTCGGCCAGCTTCGCGAAGCGGCGCCTCAGCCAGCGGTACTCCGACCCCTCGCCGAACGCGTCCGCATCGTGGCGCAGGATCCGCGGCAACTCGTCCTTGCACTCGCCGAGGAAGTGGATCGCGTGGAGCGTCGCCTGCCTCAGGCCCTTCGTCGCCTCCTCGTCGCCGGGCCGCTCGAAGCGGCGGTTGCTGTGGCGGTAGACCTCGGCGAGCACCCACCGCTCGGCCTGGCGCAGCCGCCCGCGCATGTGCTCGGCGCCATCGGCGTCGGGTCGGCCCGCGGCGGCGACCGGCGCCTCGTCCGTCGCCTGCGCGAACTCCGCCTGCGCCCTTGCGATCTCGGCCTCGAGCGAGGCCGGCATCCACTCCTGCCTCAGCGACGGCACGAAGTCGCACGACGCGTCGCGCACGATCCCGCGCAGGCGACCGAAGATGGTCCGGCGCATCCGGATCGCGTCGTCCGCGGGGATCCGGCCCTGGTTCTCCGCCTGCAGGAGCTTCGCGCGGCAGGCGAGTTCGTGGATGCGGGCGCGGATCGCCTGCTTCGGGAGCTTGCCGAGCCCCGTTTCGAGCAGGCCGACCTCCTCTTCGAGGCGCTGGAGGTCCTCGGCGACGTCGCGGGCGCGGCGGTGTTCGCGCAGGAGTTCGGCGATCGCGGCATGGACGTTCTCCCCGCCCTGCGCGAGCAGGCCGGCGATGCGCGGAAGCGCAGGGGGGACCGGCGCTCGGCCGCGCTCGAGCCTCTTCTGCAGCGCGTCGACGACCGCCTTGGCGTCTTCCGCGTCGAGGTCGGGGAGGGAGAGCAGCGTCGTCTCGGTCGTCCGCTCGAGCGCGTCCGCGTGGCCCGGGCCGCCGATCCTCTCGATCAGCAGCGCCGCCGCCTGCGCCGACTCGCGGCGGTGCCGCTCGGCGGGGTCGTAGCCGAGCGCCTCGGTGATCGCCGCCCGCCTCGCCTTGAGCCCCTCCACCGCCTGTTGCAGCCGGGCCACGACCCCGCCCGCCTCGAGGCGCCCGGCCCTCAGCAGGCGCGGGCTCGCCTCGCGCAGCGCCTCGTCGATCCGCCGCGCCTGCTGCTCGAGGTTCTCGGTCCGCGCCGCCGCCTCGCGCTCGCGCCGCCGCTCCTCCTCGTCCAGGTCGGCGTCGGCGACCCGGAGCAACTCCTCGAACCCTGCGAGCAGATCCTCCTCGGGCGGGGTGGCTTCGGTGTCCATCCCCTCATTTTGCCCTGTTTCACCGCAAGGAAGGGGGGGGGCCGGGGGGGGACTCCCCACCATTTAGCAAGTAGTTCTTGGCGGGGCGATAACCCCG
>CAZMXP010000094.1:0-9150 GCA_964570285.1 uncultured Planctomycetaceae bacterium | reverse complement strand
AGCCCCCCTCGATCGCGGCGCTGGCTCGTGGAGACCCACGACTCGCGTCGCGTCGAATCAGGAGCTTGTCCGGGTCCGGTTGGCCCCGAAGCGTGGCTGAAGGCCATTACCCGGACAAGCTCCTAGTGGTCTCTGGCCGCGGTGCGCGCGAGCGCATCCTGCCCGGGCGATCCGGCCCTGCGGCGGATCGCGCCCGCGACGTGGCCGTGCAGCGTGTGGAGCACCCACGCTTCGAGGGGGCGCCAGACGAACGACGGATAGCAGAGCGGCCGGTAGCGGGTCGAGAGCGTGAGTCGCGTGCCACGGCCGAGGGGCGCGAGGTCGAACGATCCCCCGACCAGCGTCAGGTCGCGCTCGAAGTGGATCGCCTGTTCGATCACGTCGAAGGCGAGGCGGCAGGACTCGACGCGCTCGGTGATGCGCTTCTTCAGATGCCCCCTCTCGTAGACGCAGGTCTCGATGTCGCCGACGGCGGCCTTCGACCCCTCGGCGCGCACCGGGACCGGCATGCCGATGCGCAGCAGCAGCGGCACCTCTCCGCCGATCTCCTCGTAGAAGTGCAGGCTGCGCCAGACCTCTTCCGGCGGTGCGTCGATGTCATGCGCCGTCGAGACTTCGATGATGGCGTGGTCCCGCGTTACGAGCCGGTCCTCGGCGATCTGGAGCAGCGGAGGGACAAGCGCGAGGAGCAGGAAGGTCCGGTAGCGGCGCCGCGTAGGGGGCGTGCGGTTGCCGAAGAGCGCCGCGAAGAGCGCGCCGAGGGCCGCGCCAACGAAAGCCGGAAGCAGGAAGACGAGGCCGATCATCGCGAGACAGGCCGGTCCGTGTACGCCGAGGGCCGCGAGCCCGAGCAGCATCGCGAGGATCACCGTGGGCAAGCCGAGAACGATCAGCCATGTGCGCGGCGTGAGGCGGAGACCGAACATGGTCCCGAAGCAGACCGGCACGCCGATGAAGAGAGAAGCGCCCTGCGTCTCCGCCAGCAGGGCCGTCGTGAGGTAGGCGATCGTCCCCACAAGCAGCGACGCCCCGATCACCGCGGGACCCGAAAGTCGCGGCGGGTCGCGCCCGAACCACGACCGTCGGAATTCGCTCATGCCGTCGCCAGCGCCGAGCGGATCAGGCGCCCGTGTTCGGTCGCGACCGAGCGGAGCCAGGCACGAATGATCCAGCGGGGAACGAAGCGGGCCGTCCAGCGGCCGCGCACCCGGATCTCCAGCCGCGTGCCGGTTCCCTCCGGCCCAATCGACAGAAAGAAGACTGCGGGAAGCAGCGCGAACCACCCGAGGGCGGAGAGTCGCCCCGCCCACGCCTGTCCCACCCCCGGCAGGCAGAGCGACGCGAGAAACGCCCACCAGCGGTCGCGGGTCGGAGCAGGCCGCACGGCGGCATTGTACGATCCGCGCCGATGCGATACCCCGTGCTGCTCCTCCTGCTGCTCTCCGCCTGTTCCGAGAACCCCACGACCGTCGCGATCCCCCGCACCCCCTTCGCCGGCGAGACGCGGTTCGGCGCGCTTCGCCAGTTGACCTTCGGCGGCGAGAACGCGGAGGCCTACTGGTCCTTCGACGAAGAGCAACTGATCTTCCAGAGCACGCGGCCGCCCTACGACGCCGACCAGATCTTCACGATGCGCAGCGACGGCAGCGACGTGAAACTCGTCTCGACCGGCAAGGGGCGCACGACCTGCTCCTACTTCCTGCCCGGCGACAAGCGCATCCTCTACGCATCGACCCACGCGGCGGGCGACGCACCCCCCGCGCCCCCCGACCGTTCGAAGGGTTATGTCTGGCCCATCTACGACAGCTACGAGATCTATACCGCCGACGTGGACGGCAAGAACGTCGTCAACCTGACGAAGAGCCCCGGCTACGACGCCGAGGCGACGGTCTCTCCCGCGGGCGACCGCATCGTCTTCACGTCGATGCGCGACGG
This sequence comes from uncultured Planctomycetaceae bacterium, assembly GCA_964570285.1. Taxonomy (GTDB): domain Bacteria; phylum Planctomycetota; class PLA2; order PLA2; family PLA2; genus CAZMXP01. The sequence continues at coordinate 7,215 of CAZMXP010000094.1, read as the reverse complement.
CGACATCGAGCTCTATTCGATGAACGTCGACGGCAGCGACGTGAAGAGGCTCACCGACCGTCCCGGCTACGACGGCGGCGCCTTCTACTCGTGGGACGGCAAGCGCATCGTCTGGCGCGCGCCCGGGGCCGACGACGACGTGACGAAGAGCGACTACAGCCCGCTGCTCGCCGCGGGGCTCGTGCGGCCCGAGCGGCTCGAGATCTGGGTCATGGACGCCGACGGCTCGAACAAGAAGCAGGTGACGAAGAACGGCAAGGCGAACTTCGGCCCCTTCTGGCACCCCGACAACCGCCGCGTCATCTTCGCGAGCAACATGGACGATCCGAAGAGAGCCAACTTCGAGCTCTATCTCGTGGACACCGAGAGCGGTGCGACCGAGCGCGTGACGCACTTCGCCCGCACCCGCGAGGGGGCGCACAGAAGCGACGATTTCGACGGCTTCCCGATGTTCACCCGCGACGGCAAGAGGCTCGTCTTCTGCTCGAACCGGCACAACGAGAAGCCGAACGAGACGAACGTCTTTGTCGCGGAGTGGAGGGAGTAGCGCCGAGGGACTCCGGGGGGGCGCGGGGGGCGGGGCCGGCGTACGATGGGAGCCCGTGAGGTGGGTGCTCGGCGTCGCCGTCCTTCTCGTGGCCGCCCTGCTCTGGCAGCAGCGGTCCGAGGGGGTTGGCGATCGGCGCGAGACGGCACCGCGCGCCGGGGCCGGAACGGTCGTGCCAACGGAAGCGGCCGCCCACGGTCCAACCGTGGCGTGCACCGAAACGCCTTGGCGCTTCCGGGTGGTGGATGAGGCCGACGAGCCGGTTGCGTCGGCGTTCGCCGAGCCCTTCCTGCAAGGGGCGGAATCCGTCAGCTGCAAGGTGGGCGCGGACGGTTCCGGCACGATCGACCTCGGCCTCCTGGAGCAGGAGAGAGTGCGCGTCTCGGCACCCGGGCACGAAGGGCAGGTGGTCGACCCTCGGCCGGATCGCGAGGTCGTGGCCGGTGCGACGATGGATGTCGTGATCGGCGCGCAGTAGGCCTACCTCCGGCTCAGGATCTCCCGCCAGCGCTCGCGCAGCGGATGGCCGGTCGCTGTCTCGAGGGATGCCAGGCGACTCCGGATGTAACGGCGGTCCAGGGACTTCACGTTCGCAAGCAGATTCTCGATGTCCGCCTGGTCCTGCGTTCGCCAGGTCTGGAGCTTGTAGAGCACGAGGTCCTCCGGGCTCGCGACGATCAACTCGAACCCCTCGAAGGACGCCGGCTCCGCCCGCTCCAGCGCCTCCATGTCATGCCCGGCGGCACCGAGCTTCACATCCAATCGCGTCGCTCCGATCGGAAGCTGGATGACGCGACCCTCGCGGAGCTTTCGCTGGAGCGACCTTGTGACCCGAAAGCCGACCCGGTTCAGATCGGCCACCAGGGTCGGAATCACGCCGCGATCGAGGCAGACGACAACGTCCAGGTCGTCGGTCGTTCGCGGCCGCCCCCAGAGGCTCACTCCGACCCCGCCGAACGTGAAGTACCTGTACCCGCCCGCGGCGAGCAGGCGGGCGATGAGCGGGATCAGTTCATCCAGCGTCATTGCGCAGCGCGGCTCCATGCCGCAACCAAAGTAGCGACGGCCCAGGGCCGCGCTGCCTAGGTGGCAAGGGCGTCACTCCTCGGGTGGACGGGAGGCCCTGAGCTGCCCCGCCACTACCCACTTCCAGAGCCCGAATGTTATCCGTTTCCTCGGTTGCAAGGCGACCGGGCAGTTCGTCGGCGAGATCGTGTCGAATGACGCACGGCGTGCTGCCCGCCGCCGCCATCGGGGCGAGGCGCAACGCTTCCGTCAAAAACCTGCTCGGGACCGTCGTCTGGGAACCCTCGCGCGGCGCGAGCAAGTTCGGAAGCAGCAGATTCTGGGCACCAGGGCGACGCACGGTCATCTGCGGGCGAGCTTCGCCCGGGCCAAGAGATTCTGTGCCCGCAGCAGCGCCATGAAGCGCGCCAGCCGCTGGTTCCTCCAGCGCTGCTCCACGGCGTCGCGCGCCTGCCTGGACCGTTCCGCCGCGGAGAGCGCGGCGGCTCTTGCGGGACCGCCCTTCAGGCCGCCGCGCCGGCCCAAGGCGACCGCCATCGGATCCTTCGACATCACCTGAAGCCTATACTTGAGCGGTCAGGAAGTCAATGCATCCGCGGCCCGCGACCCGCCTGTGGTTGCGGGTCGAGGCTTGCGGGGAGCAACTCCCCCGCGCTACACCTCCTCGATCAGCGTCCCGAAGAGGCCCGTGAGCCAGCGGCGATAGGTCGCAAGCGTGAGGCCGAGGCGGCCGAGGGTGGCGCGATTCGCCGGAGCGGGGAGCACCAGCGGCAGCACCGTCGTGCCCCGCAGGATGTGGCGCTTGGCGTGGACCCTCTCGATCTGCACCGGCTCCCCGAGCACCGCGCGCGTGGCGACGGCGCCGATGGCGAGGACCAGGCGCGGATGCAGCGCGCGGATCTCGAGTTCGAGGAAGGGCTGGCAGTTGCGGCACTCGGTCGTGGTCGGCACCCGAGTCCGCGCCGGGGCTTTCGAGTCGAGCGGGCGGCAGCGCACGGCGTCGGCGAGGAAGAAGAGATCCTCCAGTTGCGCGTAGCGCGGATCGCCGACATCGGCGAGCGCCTCGCGCAGAAGCCCGCCGCGCTGCCCCTCGAAGGGACGTGCCCCTGCGCCGGGCGCCTCCGCCACCATCATGTACCCGGTCGCGGTTGTCCCGAACGCCTCCCTCGGCCACTGCAGATGAGGCGCCATGCGCGGACAGAGCCGGCAGGCCGCCGCCTCGGCCCTGATCTCGACGACCACGCGACCGACACCGCAGGGCGTGGCGCTCTCCTCCAACCCCGACGCTGCACGGGTGGTGGTCATGCACCCCTCATTGGGCCGCAGGGGGGGGACAGGAGCGGGCGTGGCCATGGCTGAATCGTGGGAGGCCCGTCGCCCGTTGCGCGGGCATGGGCCCTGCCCCCTCGGGCACCCCCGAAATCGACCCGCACGGCGAGAGCGCCGACGTCAGCGGCGGCCGAAGGTTGCGCTGCGCCTAGTGAGGAGCTGCGGGATACGGGGGACGCGCGCGGGGCGGAAGGCTGCGTGCGTCCCTCCCCCGCCGCACAGGATGGCTGCGAAGCGGCCACCTTGGCTCGATTCCGGGCGCCGCACGAGGGCAGCACTCCGGGACTCGGATGGTCGAATCCGCCTCATCCTCGGTTCCTAGGTTCCTGGGTTCCTTCTTCCAAGCTCAAGACGAAGGCCGTGGTTGACCGCACCGCGCAGTTCCCGGTGGCCTTGGGCGTGCCATCGCACGCTGAAAGGCGCGCGCGGCAACATCCTCGCGCGCCTCCGAGCGCGTTCGCCCAAGAGACCCGAAGACCCTTCGAGATTTGGACCCCCTCGTGGCTCAGCACTCGGCCCACCTAGGCCTATCGACATGCATGTGCATGTGGGCTATGCTGTCTGTGCGATGCGAACCACGATCGAGTTGCCCGACGCTCTCCGCGCGAAGTTGCTCGCGATGGCCGCCGCGCGGGGGGAGAAGGGGTTCTCGCGCCTGATCCAGGAGGCGGTAGAGCTCTACCTGAAGGGCGAATCCGTCACCGCGCGGCAGGAGCGCGTGCGGCGCGCGCTTTCGGTGCTCGGCAGTCTCGGGGCCGAGGGGGCGGATGGGCTCGAGGCGGCCGTGAAGGATCTCCGGAGGAAGTGGCGGTGATGGTGGCGGATTCGGACGTGCTGATCGACGCCCTCCGGGGGCGCGAGGGGGCGACGTCCCGCATCATGATCGAGCTCAAGGCGGGAGGTCTCGCGACGACTGCGGTCAACTCCTTCGAACTGACGGCCGGGGCGAAGGCCGGGAAGGAGTTGGAGAAGGTCGAGACGCTCCTCTCCGCGTTGACGATCCTGCCGCTCGATGGGCCGGCAAGTCGCGAAGCGGCCCGGGTGCGGCGCGCGCTGAAGCAGGCGGGGAGGGACCCGGGGATGGCCGACTGCCTCATCGCCGGCATCTGCATCGCGAACTCCGGCGTGCTGCTGACGCGCAACCGCGCCCACTTCGCCGGGATCCCCGGCCTCACGCTCGGAACGCTCTCGGCCTGAGCCACGAGGGGGTCCAAATCTCGAAGGGTGTTCGGGCTTCAGAGGCGAACGCGCTCGGTGGCGCGCGAGGATGTTGCCGCGCGCGCCTTTCAGGGTGCGATGGCGCGCCCAATGCCACCGGGAACTGCGCGGCGCGGCGGATCACAGCCTTCGTCTTGAGCTTGGAAGAAGGAACCCAGGAACCTAGGAACCGAGGAAGGGACGGATTCGATCCATCCGAGTCCCAGGATGCTCCCCTCTGCTCTCATGGGTTCCTCCCTTCCTGGCTTCCTCAGCAAAAAATCGGCTACGCCCGATTCGGATCGGCCGAAGGCCGTCGCGAGGGCGCGCAGCGCCCGAGGCTTGTACTACTACCCCTCGGACTCTTCGCCGCTTGCGCGAATTCTCATACATCCGCCACCCGCAAGTGGGGAAGGAGAAACGCAAAGACGCAAAGACGCAAAGACACCCTCCTGCCGCGGGAGCCGCACGCGCCCGCGGGGCGTCCTTGGCGCCGCGTACGAACCGGCACAAGTCCCCGGTGGTTCTCGCAAGGCGTACGCGACGGAGACTCATCCTAGGCGTAGCGCGGCCTTCGGCCGTCGCACTTTTTGGTTGCGGCGTGGAGCCGCGCTGAGGAGATTGTCCGGGTAGTGGTCCTCAGCCACACTTCGCGGCCAACGGGACATGGACAATCTCCTAGCTCAACGCGACGCGAGCGCCGGGTGGCCGCGAGCCTAGCCGCGCTTGAGGCCCGGGGGCTTGCGCCCCAGCGGCGGCGTTCCGCGTCACGCCCTTGCGGGCGCCAGCCTCCAGACCTGCTCCACCTCCCACGCGCAGAGTGTCTTGGCGATGCGCGCAACCTGCGCCCGGCCACCGGCAGCGAGGCTCCTTCCACCTTAGAGTTTGTCCGACGCTTCGTCGGACAAACTCCTGAGGTCCGCGAATTCCACGCCCGCGGCCCCGGTAGTTGCAGGAACCCGTAGGATCCTATCCATGGAACTCCCGTCAAGGCGCCCCTCCCCGCCCGATCTCACGCCGAAACAGATCCTGCGGGGCGCGTCGATCGTGATCGGCACGCTGCTTGTGCTCGGACTGGTGCTTTCGAGCTACTACACCGTCCGGCCCGAGGAAGAGGCGGTGCTGCTCCGCTTCGGCAAGTATCACGAGACGAGGCCGCCGGGCCTCCACTTCAAGCTCCCGTTCGGGATCGACCAGGCGGTCAAGGTGCCCGTCACCGAGGTGCGGAAGATCGAATTCGGCTTCCGGACCAAGCAGGCGGGGCGCAAGACCGAGTACGAGTCCACGCGCGAGCAGCCGCTGATGCTGACCGGCGACCTGAACATCGCCGCGGTCGAGTGGGTCGTCCAGTACCGCATCAAGGACGCGAAGAACTGGCTCTTCCAGGTGCGCGAGCAGGAGGACACGATCATCGACATCGGCGAGTCGGTGATGCGCGGCGTCGTCGGGGACCACACCGTGACGGAGGTGCTCGGCAGCCAGCGCGTGCAGATCGCCGAGAAGGCGCGCACCGCGCTGCAAGACAGGCTCGACAACTACCGGATGGGCGTGCAGATCGTCACGGTGCAGCTCCAGAACGCGAACCCCCCCTTCGAGGTGCAGGCGAGCTTCAACGACGTCAACGCCGCGGAGCAGGAGCGCAGCCAGCTCGAGAACGAGGCGCTGCGCGAGTTCAACAAGGTCATCGAGTTCGCGCGCGGCGACGCGAAGCGCGAGGTCAGCGAGGCGCAGGGGTACGCGGCCGACCGCGTCAACCGGGCGCGCGGCGACGTCGCCCGCTTCGCCGAGCTGCTGAAGGTCTATGGCGTCTCGAAGGAGGTCACGCGGAGGCGGCTCTACCTCGAGACGATCGAGAAGGTGCTGCCGAAGGCGGAGCGCGTGCTCGTCGTCGAGAGCGAGGGGATCTGGAAGATGCTGCCGCTCGTGCCGGAGGGAGTCAAGTGAAGCCCGGATTCGCCGCCCTCGTCGCGATCGCGCTGCTCGCGTTCGCGCTGATCTCCTCCTCGCTCTACGTCGTCGCCGAGTACGAGCAGGTGATCCTGACGCAGTTCGGGGACCCGGTCGGCGAGCCCGTCAGCTCCGCCGGCCTCCACTTCAAGCTGCCGTTCGTGCAGCAGGTGAACAGCTTCGACCGGCGGCTGATGATCTGGGACGGCGAGCCGAACCAGATCCCGACCGCCGACAAGCGCTACATCTTCGTGGACACGACGGCCCGGTGGCGCATCGTCGATCCGCTGCTCTTCCTGCAGGCGGTCCGCACCGAACTCGGCGCGAAGACCCGCCTCGACGACATCCTCGACTCGGCCACCCGCGACATCGTCAGCTCCCACAAGCTGATCGAGGTCGTGCGCCTCAGCAACCGCGTGCTCGACCTGCCGCTCGAGGTGGACGGCGTCGAGTCGACCGGCGCCGAGAGCCGCGAGCGCATCGAGTTCGGCCGCGACAAGCTCGTCGAAAAGATCTACCAGAGCGCCGCGCCGGTGGTGAAGCAGTACGGCATCGAACTGATCGACGTGATGATCAAGCGGCTCGAGTACGTGCAGGACGTGCGCCGCACCGTCTACCTGCGCATGATCAGCGAGCGCCAGCGCATCGCCGAGCGCTACCGCTCCGAGGGGCGCGGCCGCAAGGCGGAGGTGGACGGCGAGCGCGCGCGCGAGGAGAAGACGATCCGCAGCCTCGCCTACAAGGACGCGCAGTCCATCATCGCGACGGCGGACGCCGAGGCGGCGACGATCTACGCCGAGGCCTACGGCAAGGACCCCGAGTTCTACGCCTTCTGGCGCACGATGGAGACCTACGGGGCCGTCGTCGGCGCCAATACCACGCTGGTCCTGCCGCCGACGGCCGATCTCTACCGCTACATGACCGAAGGGCCGCCGAAGTAGGCGGCGCCGCCCCGACCGGGGAGGCCTGGCAACCGGGCGGGGTTCGGCCCACTACCTCCGATAGCCATGAGGAAGATGCGGAGCACGATCGCGCTGCTGCTGGCGCTTGGCGCGCTTGCGGCGGGCCTGCTCGCGCTCGCGTTGCGCGAGGGAGGGGAGGGGCGCCCGCGCCCCGCCGCGCGCACTCCCGAGGGGGGCGATGACGGGGGGGCCCGGGGGGGGCTTCCC
>CAZMXP010000093.1:0-9282 GCA_964570285.1 uncultured Planctomycetaceae bacterium | reverse complement strand
CGGCGACCGAGGCCGAGATGAAGGAGAAGAAGGCGCGCGTCGAGGACGCGCTCCATGCGACCCGCGCCGCGGTCGAGGAGGGCGTCCTGCCCGGCGGCGGCGTCGCGCTCGTCCGCAGCATCCCGGCTCTCGACAAGCTGAAGGTCGAGGACGAGGACCAGCAGATCGGCATCGGCATCATCCGCCGGGCGCTCGAGGCGCCGCTCCGGATGATCAGCGAGAATGCCGGCGTCGACGGCAGCATCGTGCTGCAGAAGGTCCGCGAGGGCAAGGGCGGCTTCGGCTACAACGCGCTCACCGACACCTACGAGGACCTCGTCGCGTCCGGCGTCATCGACCCGACGAAGGTCGTCCGCAGCGCGCTCGAGAACGCGAGCAGCGTCGCCTCGCTGCTGCTCACGACCGAGGCGATGGTCGCCGAGATCCCCGACAAGAAGGAAAAGCCCGCGATGGGCGGCGGCGGGGGCATGGGCGGCATGGGCGGCATGGGCGGCATGGGCGGCATGATGTAGGCTGAGCGTTCGAGATTGCGGGCTGCAGGGCGCGGGTGCAGATCCGCGTCCTGCAGCCTCGAGCCTCCCCCATGGCCCCGACCCGGGAAGTGCCCCCGCGCGTGCTGCCGGTGGTCTACTTCGGGTTCGGGCACCTCTGCCTCGCGGCGGGCCTGCTGCTCGCGGCGCTCGAGCCCGAGGCGATCGCGGGCTTCTTCTACCACCCGCGCATGTTCGCGGTGGTCCACCTCGTGACGCTCGGCTGGATCACGACGGCGATCCTCGGCGCGACCTACGTCGTCGGCCCGATCGCGCTGCGCGTGCACATCGCCGCCGGACTCGGGGACGCGCTCGCGTGCGCGGCGGTCCTCGCCGGCATCCTCGGCGTCGTCGCCCACTTCCTGCTCGCGACGTACGCCGGGGTCGGGTGGAGCGGGATCCTGCTGCTGCCCGCCCTCGTCTTCCTCGCGGGCAAGTTCCTGCGGGCGCTCCGCCGGTCGCGCGCGCCCGCCGCCGTGCGCGCGCATATCGGCCTCGCGTACGGCAACCTGGTCCTCGCCGCCGTCGTCGGCGTGCTGCTCGCGTTCAACCGCGACACGCCCTTCCTCCCGCAGGTGCAGCTCGCCACGGTCTACGGCCACGTGCACGTCGCCGTCGTCGGCTGGGCGGTCATGATGGTCGCGGGCGTCGGCTACCGCCTGCTGCCGATGTTCCTGCCCGCGCACCCCCCCGCGGGGGCGGGCCCGTGGCTCTCGGCGATCCTCCTCGAGACGGGGGTGCTCGGGCTGCTCGCGGCCTATCTCTTCGCGCCGCGGTTCGCGCCCCCGTTCGCCGCGCTCGCCGCGTCGGGCGTCCTCGTCTTCCTCGTTCTCGTCGCGCGCATGCGCCACCGGCGCGTGCCCGGCCCCCACGGGATGCCGCGGCCCGACATCGGGATGCTGCACGCGATCGCCGCGCTCGGCTACCTGCTGCTCTGCGTCGGCATCGGCCTCGCGCTCGCGTTCGCGGCGGAACTCGACCTGCGCCTCGTGATGGCGTACGGCGTCTTCGGCCTGCTCGGATTCCTCGGGCAGATCATCCTCGGCATCGAGATGCGCCTGCTGCCGATGTTCGCCTGGCTCGAGGCCTACGCACGCGGCGGTTTCACCGACGTGCCGCCGCCGCCGCACGCGTTCCCCGCGCGCCCCCTGCAGGGCCTCTCCTTCCTGCTCTGGACCCTCGGCGTTCCCGCGCTCGCGGCCGGTCTCGCCTTCGACCGTCTGCCGTGGGTCGAGGCGGGCGCCTGGGCCCTCTTCGCCGGGACGCTCTGCGCGGGAGTCAATTCCGCGCGGGTCCTCGCGCGCGCCTTCCGGCGCCCGGCCGCGGTACGCTAGGGCGCGATGTCGCGCGCGCTGCTGCTGCTCCTGCTCGCGGCCCCGGAGGGCGGCCGCCTCTGGTCGGAGAAGCACGGCGTCGGCGTCACGCTGCCGCCCACGTGGACGGTGAAGGCGCGCGACTCCGACGGCACCATCGTGGAGGCCGACGGGCCGCTGCTCGGCCGCGCGATCCCGCACCTCGTGCTGCGCGACGCGGGCGCCGCGAACGGGGAAACCGTACAGGCGCTCGCGAAACGGCTCGCCGACGAACTCCTGAAGCGCCCCGGCTGGCGCGTCACCGCGATGCCGCGCACGGCGATCGGCGCCTTCCCGGCGGTGCGCGTCGGCCTCGCGTTCGTCGCCAACGGCACCAACGCGCGCGCCCGCTTCACCGTCGCGCTGCTCGGCGGCCGCTACGTCACCCTCGAACTCTCCGCCGCCGCCTCGAACTTCCCCGGCGCGACCTTCGACGCGGTCGAGCAGTCGCTCGAGGTGAAATGGGAGGAGAGGAGGCTGTCCCGCGGGATGCGCGTGGCCCTGCCGCCGGGGTGGATCGGGGAGGGGGCGGGGGAGGGGATCTCCGTCCGCGCGCCGCGGATCGGCGGGGCGCCTTCCGTGCTCTTCCTGAGGCCGGAAGCGGACGCGGAAGCGGAGCCGCCGGAGGGCGCGGTCGCGGCGGGCAAGGTCGCGCTGGCCGGCAGGAAGCGCGAGAGCTTCGAGGGCAGGCGGGAGCAGGAGGGCGAGGCGCTGCGGCTCCGCTGGGTGCACGCGGAGGGCTGGACCGGGGTGTTCGTAGGCCCCGAGGAGGCCTGGGAGGACCTCTTCCCCACCGCGGAGGCGATCCTCGACGGATTGCGACCGGTCGCGCCCCCGCCCCCCCGATAGGCACCCTGGTTGCATCGGGGTGCGCCGGACGGGGCCAATCCCCGCGCCCCTGACCATCCAAGGAGACAGCATGTCGCCCCGCGGATGCACCGCCCTCGTGCTCGCCCTGCTCGCCTGCGCCGGATGCGGCAGCGGCACCTACAACCTCTACCGCTTCGAGGCGCGCTTCCTCGTCGAGGATGTCGTCGACCTGATGACGATCGTCTTCCAGACGGGGGAGAACGCCTTTGTCGGCGACGCCGTCGAGGAGGAGGATCTCGTGGGGGCGCCGGGGGCCGGCAACGGCTACCGCGCGACCTACGACCTCCCGAAGGCGTTCCGGGTGGGCCTCGACTTCGGCGCCGGGCGGGCGTCGGTGCGCGTGACGGAGGACGGCGTGCCGGTCGCGGATCCGCTCGGCTTCTCGTTCGGCACGAGCGGCGCCCTGCTCGTGGAACTCGAGTACGAACTGCTCTACGAGGGGCGCGCGGCGAGCGGGCGGCGGACGGACTTCGCGCTGCAGGCGACGCTGACGGCGACGCGCGCGACGGCGGCGGTCCCCTTCGAGGTCGAGTACTTCATCGACGGCCACTGCGAGATCGGGGCGACGTTCTGCGACGTCGCCACGCGCTTCCGCGCGCCCGGGCGGCCCCGCGACGGCCTCGTGCCCGGATTCGGCGACGCGGAGGGGTTCATCGACGACCCGGACGTCTACGAGATCTACGACCTCGACCTCGACTACGGCCTCGACCGCTTCCGCGCGCAGGGCGACGTCGGCTGCTGCGCCTACTTCGACGAGTACTTCTCCTACGCGTCGGTCTTCTAGGAGCTTGTCCGGGTAATGGCCTTCAGCCACGCTTCGGGGCCAACCGGACCCGGACAAGCTCCTAACTCGACGCGACGCGAGTCGTCGGTCTCCATGAGCCATCGCCGCGATCGGCGCGGGGCATCGTCCCCTGCGGACGGCCCGGGCCGGGAGGCTCCTCGTCGCGGTCCGACGGCCGCTTCCGGAAGTCGCTGATCGTGTGGTGGTCTGGCGTCTGTCGGCCGATCACCGACAGCGAACCCCCTTTCACTCAAGAGTTTGTCCGACGAACAGTCGGACAAACTCCTAGCGACTGGCGTCGACGGCGATGCGCAGGCCCACGTCGCCGCCCATGTAGAAGTGGTCGGAGCTTCCGCCCGCGGGGACGGTGACCTCTACCTTCGAGCGGTCGGGCCAGGTGATCGTGAAGGTGCCGCCGGTGGACCGGCTCCCCTTGCAGACGACACTCGCGTTCTCCGTGCCGACCATGAGCGCCACCGCGCTGTTGGTGCCCTTCGCCCTGCCGCGCGTGGTGGTCTCGCTGATGCGCCCGGATGCCTCGCGCGAGATCACCGTCACCTCGTAGGCGCCCCCGCCCCCGCACGCGGGGATCCCGAGGAGCAGCAGGCCGAGGGCCGCGGTTGCGAGTCTGTCGCGCATCGTGGAATCTCCTAGGTCGCGGCCACCATCGCCGCGGTAACACGCACGAGGGAACGGGCCACCGACTCGAGCGAGGCGCGCTGCTTCTCGTCCTTGAGCTCGCCCTGCGCGTCGAAGGCCTCCTGCGCCCGGCCCACCGCGAGCTGCTCGGGGACCACGAGCACGCCGATGTTGCCGAGGATCGACCGCAGATGGACGAGGCCGCGCAGGCCCCCGAGCGCGCCGGGGCTCGCGGCGACGAGCGCCGCGCACTTGCCGCGGTAGCAGGCCAGCGACCCCTCGCCCGGGGCGCTGCGCGACACCCAGTCGAGGATGTTCTTCAGCAGCGGCGTCACGCTGCTGTTGTACTCCGGCGAGGCGATCAGCAGCGCGTCGTGCGCGAGGAAGAGGGCCTTCAGGCGGAGCGCCTCGGCGGGCAGCCCCGACGACGCTTCGAGATCGCCGTCGTAGAGGGGCAGCGGGTGGTCGCGCGGGTCGAGCAGCGTCGCCTCCGCGCCCGCGTCCGCGAGCATGCGCGCGGCGCAGGCGGCGAGCTTCCGGTTCGCGGACGCGGCACGCGCGCTCCCGGGCAGGACGAGCACGCGCGGCTTGCGTCGTGCCGCCGTCACGGCGCCCCCAGCCGCTCCAGCGCCGCCTGGAACACCCTCGCGGCGTAGTGGGGCGGGGCCGCCGCGAGCAGCGCCTCCAGCGCCGGGCGCGCCTCCACGATGCCCAGCTCGGCGCAGGCGAGCGCGGCGTCGTCGCCCTCGTGCGGGTGGTTCAGCGCCGAGAGCAGCCTCCCCTTCGCGGTATCGCTCTTCTCGAGCCGGTAGCGCGCCGCGGCGACGCTCACCTCGAGCAGCGGCTCGTCGGCGAGCGCCGCGAGCCGCGCGGGGGCGACCCGCCCGAGGGCCATCGCCGCCTCGCGGCGGAAGTGGACGTCGCGCGAGGGATCCAGCGCCACCGCGAGCAGCGCCTCGGCCGACCCCGGCGAGTCCCCGAACCCCCCGAGGATCGCCGCGAGGCCGAGGGGCTGGTGGATGTCGGTGTCCCCCGGCAGCGCCGCGAGCAGCGCGGGCAGCGCCTCCTTCACGCCGAGGCGCAGCGCGAGCTGCGCGAGCAGGCGCTGCCCGGCGGCGGGGAAGTGCCCGGTGTCCCGGCTGTGCAGCGCCGCCGCGAGCAGCGCGGGCAGGTGCTGCCGGGCCGCCGCGTGATTGCCCTCGACCAGCGCCTCGACGGCGGCGAGGGCGAGCGGATCCTCCGCGGCCGCCGCGCCGCGCACGATCGCGAGCAGCGCCGCGGCCGCCGCCGGGGTGGTGTCGAGCCGCAGGGCCCGCACCAGCTCGAGCCGCTTCCTCGGCGAGGCCACGATGTGGTGCGGCGGGACGGTCCCCGGCTTGCCGTCCCGCTGCACGAAGGTCCGCGTCAGGTTCGCCTGCACGATCGCACCGTCGGCGAGCCGCGCGAGCGGCGCGAAGAGCGCCGGCTCATAGTCGAACGCGAAGGTGTGGGTGCAGAAGTCGAGCACCAGCGCGTGCCGCCGGAGCTGGAGCGCCGCGACGTGGTCCGGATCGGGCGTCCTGAGCTCGAGCGCCGCCGCCTCGGCGCGCAGCGACTCGGCGAGGGTGTCGAGGCGCACCGCGGGGTCGGTCCACTCGCCGCCGCGGCGCAGCCGGATCGCGAGGGCCATCTCCCGCAGCTTCTTCGCCTCGTCGCTCCGCGCATCCTCCTTCGTCAGGACCCCTTCCAGCGCCGACGCCAGCGCCTCGCAACCGGCGTCGTCCTCGGGATCGGCGCGCAGCGCCGCGCGCAGGTGGTCCTGCGCCTCGGCGTAGAGCTTCCGCGCCTCCTCGTTCTGGCCGCGACCCTCCTCCGGCGCGAGCCGCTGCCCGTTGATCCAGATGACGACAAATCCCCAGTCGTTGAAGCTGTCGGCCTTCTCGACGAGAAGCTGGCCAAGCTCCCCGCGCAGCGCCGCGAACTGTCGTTCGGGGATCCCCTCGCGCCGGACCGCGAGCCTCGCGCGCGGGATCAGCTCCTCCTGCAGGCCGTAGGCCGAGAGCAGCTCGCGCGCGCGCCGCAGCGCCCGGAGGTCGGCGGGCTCGCGGTCGAGCGCCGCGCCGGCGAGCGCGAGCGACTCCGCGACGCGGGCGCGGAGGATCGCGTCCGCCTCGCCGTCGCCGAAGTGGTCCGCCGGCGGCGGGCGGAAGGGGTCGGGCGCCGGCTCGTCCGCGCGCGCGGCGGCGACGAGCGGCAGCAGCGCGAGCAGCCGGATCCACCTCATGGCGTCCAGTCTAACGCTTCCTTGATGCAGCCGTTCAGCGAAACGCCGCGGTAGCTCGACCCGGCGAGCCTCAGCCATTCCGGACAGGCGGCCTCCGCGGCCGCGACGCGCTCCGCGTGGCCGATCTCGTACTGCGCGATGCCGAGCGGGTGGCGGATGATGCGCCACGCCAGCGGCTCGGGGAAGTGGCCCCACGCACGCCCGAGGTCGTTGGCGACGACCGCCTTCAGGGCGTCGTCGGGCAGCGCGACGGCTCCCGGATCGTGCCTGCCGCCGACCATCGTGCGGAAGAGGCGCAGGCCGTCGGGCGCGCGCCCTTCGAAGATCGAGGACTCGTAGAGCGTGCCGAGGATGCGGAGGCCCTCGCCGCGAGGCGCGAGGAAGCCGAAGCCGTCGGCGATGGGGAGGGGTCCGGGGAGGAGAGTCGCGACGACCGCGACCGGCGCGGCCGGGATCGAGGCGAGCGCGTGGGCAAGCGCGCCGTCGCAGAGCGCCGCCGCGCGCGGCGCGGGGATCGTGCAGACGACGCGGTCGAAGTCGCCCCTCTCGAGGCGCAGCACCGGGCTGTCGCACCGGAGGTCGACGCGGCCCGCGAGCGCGTCGGTGAGCACCTGCATGCCGCCGTCGAAGCTCGTCAGCGTGCCCTTGGGGCCGAGTCCCTGCCCCCGCGCCCCCCGGATGAGCGACCCGTGCAGGGACTCGAGCGCCTTGAGCCGCGGGAACGCGCTCTTCACGCTGAGCCGCTTCGCGTCGCCGGCGAAGACGCCCGAGACGAAGGCGTCCACGAGCAGGTCGGCCACGCCGCGCCCGAGGCGCCGGGCGGCGAAGGCGTGCACCGACTCGTCCCCGCCGGGCGCGTCTCGCGCGAAGGGCTCCAGCAGCGCCCGCAGCCTCGCGGGCAGCGGCAGGCAGTCGCTGCCGAGGAAAGCCCCGGGGCGCGACGGCAGCTCGCGCAGCTTCCCCGCGCGCCAGAGGAAGCGCCGCGCCGTGCGGGCGCGGCAGAGCCGGCCGGTCAGGCCGAGGTCGCGCACGAGATCGAGCGTGGCGGGCTCGTTGTCGAGAAAGCCGTCCGGCCCCCACTCGATCCTGCAGCCGTGCGACTCCTCGGTGCGGATGTTGCCCCCGGCGCGCGGGCTTGCCTCGAAGAGCGTCACCTCGTGCTGCCGGCCGAGCCGCCACGCCGCCGCGAGGCCCGCGATGCCGGCGCCGAGCACGGCGATCCTCATGCGACGGGGACCGATTGCGCGGCGCGGATGAAGGCCCTGGCCCCCTCGACCGGCGTGCCGGGCCAGATGCCGTGGCCCAGGTTGACGACGAGACCCGTGCGCGCGATGCCGCGCACCATCCGGGCGACCGCCGCCTCGATCACGTCGGGCGGCGCGAAGAGCACGGCCGGGTCGAGGTTGCCCTGCACCGGGCCTCGCGCGCGCGCCGCGCGCAGGTCGACGGTCCAGTCGACGCCGTAGGCCGTCGCGCCGACGTCGCGCAGCGGCCCGCGCGCGAAGAAGATCGCAGGGACGCCCAGCGCGCGGATCGCCGCGACGATGCGCCGGAGCCCCGGCGCGCAGAAGCCTTCGAAGTCCTGCGGCGAGAGTTCGCCGCCCCACGAATCGAAGAGCTGGATCGCCTGCGCGCCCGCGCCCACCTGCAGCGTCACGTAGCGCAGCGTGACCTCCTCGAGCCAGGCGAGCAGCTTCCGCGCGGCGCCGGGATCGCGGTGGAGCAGCGTGCGGAAGGCGGTGAAGTGCTTTGCCGATCCGCCTTCGACGAGATACGTGGCGAGGGTCGCGGGCGTTCCCGCGAAGCCGATCAGCGGCACCGACAGCGTGCGCCGGAGCATCTCGATCGTCCTGTAGACAAAGCTCGCCTCCTCGACCGACGAGGGGGGCCTCAGCCCCTCGACGGAGACGACCGGCGCGGGCAGCTTCGGCCCTGGATCGAAGTCGATGCCCGGCACCGCCGGCAGGAGCGGCACCATGATGTCGCTGAAGAGGATCGCCGCGTCGACGCCGAGAAGGTCCACCGGCTGGAGCGTCACCTCCGCCGCCAGCTCCGGCGTGCGGCAGACCTCGAGGAAGGAGTGCTTCGCCCGGACCGCGCGGTACTGCGGCAGGTAGCGCCCCGCCTGCCGCATCATCCAGACCGGCAGCCGGTCGATCGGCTCCTCGCGGAGCGAGCGGAGGAAGCGGTCGTGGGACATGGGCGCCGCAGAGCGTAACCGATGCAGGGGGGGTAGGGGGGGGATGGCGACTCCGCACGCGCCCGTCTGGATCACCGCGCAGGGGACGGCACGTCCGGCCTACGCATCGACACCGCCGTGTAGCCAGATCGCCTCGGCCTCGACCGTCTGCGGGAATCGCGATCGCGTGCCGCGCAGGCGGCGCCACTCGGCGCGCGTATAGACGAGGATCTCTGCGGGGACCGGCAGGTTCAGGAGGTCCCAACCGAGTGGTCGCACCTCGAAGGGTTCGCCTGAGGACTCCACGATCGCGATCAGGTCGAGGTCGCTGCCCACGCCGGCGTCGCCCCGCGCATAGGACCCAAAGAGCCCCAACGCAACGACGCCGGGCCGGCGCGCGATCTCGCGCTCCGCCCAGACTTCGACCGCCGCACGGACGCGGGCCGAGTCAGGCCATCTGAGCACGGACGAGTGCAACAATCTCGTCGGCATAGCGAATGGCGTCCCCGCTCTGGAGCGGGCCGTAGTGTTCGAAGGGCGAACCCTCGGCGTGCCCGTTCGGAGAGCGGCTCGAGACGTAGAAGTTGTCGAGGACCTTCGCTGCCGGTGCCCGGCCGACAGGCGCCGGACCACCGCACGATCAGCGACTTCCGGAAGCGGCCATC
>CAZMXP010000092.1:0-9340 GCA_964570285.1 uncultured Planctomycetaceae bacterium | reverse complement strand
CGAGGGTCTCGCTGAGCGTCCCGATCTGGTTCAGCTTGATCAGGATCGCGTTGGCCGCCTTGCGCTCGATCGCGAGGCGCAACCGCTCGACGTTGGTCACGAGCAGGTCGTCCCCGACGAGTTGCACCCGGTCGCCGGCGCGGGCCGTGAGCTGGCACCAGCCCTCCCAGTCGTCCTCGGCGAGGCCATCCTCGATCGAGACGATCGGGAAGCGCCGCACCCAGTCCTCCCACAGCGCCACCATCTGGGAGGGGCTCTTCGTCGTCTGCGCGACGCGGAAGCGGTACTGCCCGGACTCGAAGAGTTCGGTCGTGGCGGGGTCGAGCGCGATCGTCACCTGCGCGCCGGGGGTGTAGCCCGCGCGCCCGATCGCCTCGAGCACGCACTCCAGCGCCTCCTCGTCCGACGAGACGGAGGGTGCAAACCCGCCCTCGTCCCCGACCTGCGTCGAGTACCCGCGCTCCTTCAGCACCTTCTTGAGGGCGTGGTAGATCTCGGCTCCCCAGCGCAGCCCCTCGCGGAAGCTCTTCGCGCCGCTCGGCATCACCATGAACTCCTGGAAGTCGGTCGACTGCCAGCCGGTGTGGGCGCCGCCGTTGAGGATGTTCAGCATCGGCACCGGCAGCACGTGCGCCTCCGGCCCGCCGAGGTGGGCGTAGAGCGGCAGGCCGGCCGCCGCGGCGGAGGCCTTCGCGAACGCGAGCGAGGCGCCGAGCAGCGCGTTGGCGCCGAGGCGCCCCTTGTTCGCGGTGCCGTCGAGGTCGCGCAGGGCGCCATCGAAGGCGAGCTGCGAATCGAAGGCGCGGCCGACGGCCGCCCGCGCGATCTCGCCGTTGACGTGGCCGACCGCCTTCTCGACGCCCTTGCCGAGATAGCGGGAGCCGCCGTCGCGCAGCTCCAGCGCCTCGTGGCTGCCGGTGGAGGCGCCGCTGGGCACCATCGCGCTGCCGCGCGCGCCGCCGTCGAGCCCGCAGTCGACCTCCACCGTCGGGTTGCCCCGGGAGTCGAGGATCTCCCGCGCCCGCATCGAACTGATCTTCCGCATCGCCGTACCCTCCCTAATGATCGGCAGCTTCCCACAATCCCGCAGCCCGGCAAAGGCGTGGCAGGCCGCGCCGCTCCTGCTAGCCTTCCGCCATGCGCCTACCGCTCACGCCGCACGGGACACGGGAGATCCTCCTCTACGGGGGGCTCGGCCTGCTGCTGGCGCTGCTCGGATGGATGCTCCATCCGGCGGCCGCCCTCCCCGGGCTGCTGCTCTCCGGCTTTGTCCTCTCGTTCTTCCGGGATCCGGAACGGGCGCCGCAGGGGGGGCCCGAGGTCGCGGTCTCCCCGGCCGACGGCACCGTCAGCGACATCGGCACCGTGGACGAGCCACACATGATCGGCGGCCCCGCGCTGCGCATCGGCATCTTCCTGTCGGTCTTCGACGTCCACGTCAACCGCGCCCCGCTCGACGGGACGATCACCGCCGTCCGCTACTCCGCGGGCCGCTTCCATGACGCGCGCAAGGCGGAGTGCATCGCGGAAAACGAGGCCAACCTGGCCGGATTCCGGGGGGCGCGGGGGGTGTTCGCGGTCCGGCAGGTCGCGGGGCTCATCGCGCGGCGCATCGTCTTCCCCTTCGAGGCCGGCCGCGCCTTCGCCCGGGGCGACCGCATGGGTATGATCAAGTTCGGCAGCCGTACCGAGTTCCTCGTGCCGGAGGGCACGGCGGGGACGGTCGAGGTGAAGATCGGCCAGAAGGTCAAGGGGGGGGAGACGGTCCTCTTCCGCTACACCAGATGAAGCGCGTAGGAATCCTGCCCGCCCTCGTGACGGCCGCGAACGGCTACTGCGGGCTGCTGTCGATCTACTACACCAACGACGGCAAGTACTACGGGGCCGCGTGGATGATCCTGCTCGCGATGGCCTTCGACGTGCTCGACGGCAAGGTCGCGCGCATGGCCGGCGTGACGAGCCGCTTCGGCGCCTATCTCGACTCGCTCTCCGATGCGATCAGCTTCGGCGTCGCGCCCGCCTTCCTCGCGAAGGTGGTGGGCGAGGAGATGTCGCCGTGGCACTGGTCCCCGAAGGTGCTCGCGCTGCTGACGATGCCCTACGCGCTCTGCGCGATCATGCGGCTCGCGCGCTACAACGTCGAGCACGCGAGCGGCGAGGGGAGCGACCGCGAGGGCCGGGGGGTGACGCACTTCGCCGGCATGCCGACGCCGGGCGCCGCGGGGGTCATCGCCGCGCTGGCGATCCTCGCGTGCGACCCCGCGGCGAAGTACGACCTGCGCTACGTGCTCGGCCTCCTGCCGGTGCTCTGCCTGCTGCTCGGCGCGCTGATGGTCAGTCGCATTCCCTACGACCACATGGGGAGCCGCTTCCTGCAGCGCCGCGAGAGCCTCAGCTACCTCCTCGTCGTCGTCGTCGTGCTCGGCGTGCTGATCAAGTGGCCCGAGGAGAGCTTCGCGGTGCTCTCGGTCGCCTACGCGATCAGCGGGCCCCTGCTTGCCCCTCTCCGGAAGCGCGCGCAGAAGCCGGACCCGGAAGAGGAGGCCGGGGATCCGGAGGATGTCGAGATCCCGGAGGGGCTGTGAGGGCGGCACTCGGCCTCGGGAGCAATCTCGGCGACCGGCAGGGGCACCTCGACCGCGCGGTCGCCTCCCTGCGAGAGGCAGCCCCGCTGCTCGCGCTCTCGCGCTTCCGCGACAGCGAGGCGGTGGGGGGGCCGCCGCAGCCGCGCTACCGCAACGGCGTCGCGCTGATCGAATGGGCGCTCGGCCCGCGCGAGCTCCTCGACCTCGCGCGGCGCCTCGAGCGGGAGGCGGGACGCACCCGCGCCGTGCGGTGGGGCCCGCGCACGCTCGACGTGGACCTGCTGCTGCTCGGCGACCTCGTCGTCTCCGACGCCGACCTGGTGATCCCCCACCCCCGCCTCGCCGAGCGCGCGTTCGTGCTGGAGCCGCTGGCCGAGATCGCCCCGGACTGGCGCGTGCCGGGCACCGGCAAGCGTGTCGTGGAGCTCCATGCGGATCTCGCACTCCATCGCTGAGACCCGCGTCGCGCTCGCCGGCGCGCCGCGGCCTCTCGGGTTCGTCCCCACGATGGGGGCGCTGCACGCGGGCCACGAGGGGCTCTTCCGGCGCGCCCGGCAGGAGTGCGCCACTCTCGTCGGCAGCATCTTCGTGAACCCGCTGCAGTTCGGCCCGAAGGAGGACTACGACCGCTATCCGCGCGATCTCGGCGCCGACGCGCGCCGGCTGGCGCCCCACGGCGTCGACCTGCTCTTCGTCCCCGCGGCCGAATCGCTCTACCCCGAGGGCTTCTCGACGCGCGTCACGATGGGCCCCCCGGCGGAGGGGTACGAGGGCGCCGTGCGCGAGGGCCACTTCGACGGCGTCTGCACCGTCGTGGCGAAGCTGCTCGGCATCGTCGCGCCCGACGTCCTCTATCTGGGGCGCAAGGATGCGCAGCAGGTCGCCGTCCTGACGCGCATGGTGTGCGACCTCGACCTCCCCGTCGAGATCGTCCCGGTGGAGACGGTGCGGGAGCCGGACGGTCTCGCGATGAGCAGCCGCAATGCCTACCTCTCGATGGCGGAGCGGGAGCGCGCGCCGCGCATCCATGCCTCCCTCGCGCGTGCGCGGCAGGCGTGGGAGCGCGGCGAACGGGACCCCGACCGGATCACCGAACTCGCCCGGGACAAGACGCTCGACTACGACTACCTCGCCTGCGTCGATCCGATGACCTTCCGCCCCGCCCGCGCGGGCGGGGAGGCGCTGCTCATCGCCGCCGTGCGCTTCGGGACGACGCGCCTGCTCGACAACTGCCGCCTCCCGGTGGCGGGTCCGTGACGCTTCGCGCGCGGGCCCCGGCCAAGCTCAACCTCTTCCTCGAGGTGGTCGGCCGCCGCGCGGACGGCTACCACGAGATCGACTCGGTCTTCGCGTCGATCGACCTGCACGACGAGATCGACCTGGACGCGGCGGAGGAGGTGGCGCTCGAGGTGGTGGGCGGGGACGCTCCCGCCGATGCCACCAACCTCGCCTCGCGCGCGGCCGCCTCCCTCGGCGTGGGCGCGCGCATCACGCTCCGCAAGCGGATCCCGTCGGGGGCGGGGCTCGGCGGCGGCTCGAGCGACGCCGCCTCCGCGCTCGTCGGGCTCGACCGGCTCTACGGCCTCGGCCTCGGCAGGGAGGGGCTTTTGCCGCACGCCCGCCGGCTCGGCGCGGACGTGCCCTTCTTCCTGTGGGGGGGGGTCGCCCGGTGCCGGGGCATCGGCGAACGGGTGGAGCCTCTTCCCCCTCCCCCGCGCCCCCTCCCCTTCCTGCTGCTCTGCCCGGCGCTCTCCACGTCGACCGCGGCGGTCTACCGGGCGCTGGAACCGCTGTTGACCGGGGGCCGCGAAAGCGCTACCGTCTTTCTGGAGCGTTTTCAGGCAGAGCCGGATTCTGGCCGGGTTCCCTTCTTCAACCGCTTGCAGGCGGCTGCGGAGCGGCTCGATCCGAGGTTGGCAGAGGTGCGTCACGAGGCGGAGCGCCGCTATGGGCGCGCGTTTACGATGACCGGGTCTGGGTGTTGCTATTTCGCCCCGGAGGGGGCCCATCGGGTCGCCCTGCCGCAGCGGTGGACCGCGGGCGGAGTGCCGGTTTCGGTCATCCGGGTGTGTACGGAAGGTTAGGTCGGGTTGGAAGTCACCGAGGTCAGGATCAAGCTCTTGCCGGTGCGCCACGCGTACGAGGACAGGCTGCGTGCGTTCTGCACCGTGACCTTCGACAACGCGTTCGTCATCCGCGACCTGAAGATCATCGAGGGGCAGAACGGCTTCTTCATCGCGATGCCGAGCCGGAAGCTGACGGCGCGCTGCCCGCGGTGCAGCGGGAAGAACCATCTCCGCGCGCGCTACTGCAACGAGTGCGGCGCGCACCTGAAGCCGCGGCCGGTCACCGAGGAGAACCGCCTGCGCTTCCACGCCGACATCGCGCATCCGATCAACGCCGGCATGCGCGGGCAGGTCGAGAAGCGCGTCATCGAGGCCTACCACGACGAGACCGATCGCGCGAAGCAGCCCGGCTACGTCCCCGAGAGCTTCCCGGACCTCGACTACGACGAGCCGCCCGCGGATGCGGCCCACCCGTAGCGTCGTCCAGACGCTCCTTTCGCCCGACGACGAGGTCGATCCCCGGGTCGATCTGGTCGAATTGCGGCTCGACCTCTATCCGGAGGCCGATCCCTCGCGCTATCGGAAACCGGCGATCGTCACGGTGCGCAGGCGCCGCGACGGCGGGCGATTCGAAGGGGGCGAGGGGGATCGGGCGCGGCTCCTCGCGCGCGCCGCCGGCGCGGCCTTCGTCGATGTCGAGGTGGACGCGGAGGCCGCGCTCGCGCCGGCGGGCGCCCGGCGCATCGTCAGCTACCACGACATGGCGGGTGTGCCGGACGATCTCGACGGCCTGTTCGAGCGCTGCCTGCTGCGCGGCGCCGACCGCGTCAAGATCGCCGCGACGCCGCGCAGCGCGCGCGAGGCCTTCCGGCTGCTCGACCTGCCGACCGCGGGCCTCGGCATGGGCGACTACGGCGGGTTCACGCGGGTGCTCGCGCCGCTCACCTACTGCGCCCGCGCGCCGCTCGCGCCCGGAATGCCGACCCCGGAGGAGCTCTTCGAAACCTACCGCGTGCGCCGCCTCTCGGGCCTGCCGCGCCTCTTCGGCGTCGCCGGGGACCCGGTCGGGCACTCCAGGAGTCCCTCCATCCACAACCCGGCCTTCGAGCGCGACGGCCTCGATGCGGTCTACCTCGCCTTCCGCGTCGGCGATCTGGCGGATTTCTGGCCCGCCTTCCTCGCCCACGGCGGCGAGGGGCTGAGCGTGACGGCCCCGCTGAAGCGGCAGGCGGCGGCGCTGGCGACGCGCCCTTCGGAGGAGGTGCGCCTCTGCGGCGCCGCGAACACGCTGCTCCGCGACGGGCGCGCGTTCAACACCGACTATCTGGCCTTTCTCGACCTCGTTCCTCCCGGGCGCGGCGACGCGCTCATCCTCGGCGCCGGCGGCTCGGCGCGCGCGGCGTTCCACGCGCTCTCCCGTCTCGGCTACCGCCCCGGCGTCTGGGCGCGGCGTCCCGGGGCCGTCGCGGAGATGGGCGCCCCCTTCGCGCCGCGCGACACCTCCGCGAGGATCGTCGTCAACACGCTGCCGACCGACCCCCCCCGCGCCCCCCTCCTGATCGATCTCCGCTACGGGCCCGGCGTCGCTTCGCCCTCTCCGTGCATCGACGGAGTGCAGTTCCTTCAGGCGCAGGCGGCGCACCAGTACCGGCTCTTCACGGGCGATGCGGGCTAGCGGAATCCTGCTCGTCGGGCCGCGCGGGGCGGGCAAGAGCACCGTCGGCGCCCTTCTCGCGGCGGACCTTCGCTTGCCCTTCGTGGACAGCGACCTGCGGATCGAGGCGGTGACCGGGCGTTCCGTCGCCGACCTGCTGGGCGAAGGGAGCTTCCGCCGGCGGGAGGCGGAGGTGCTCGCGGTGGTGCTGGGCGGACCCGCGGCGGTCGTGGCCGCGGGCGGCGGAGCGGTGCTCTGGGAGGGGTTGCAGGCGGCGGCGCGCGGCTGGTGGACCGCCTGGCTCGACGCGGCCCCGGAGGTGCTGGCGCGGAGGATCGCGGCCGACCCGCTCCCGCGCCCATCCCTGACCGGCCTGCCCCCCGACGAGGAGATCGCGGCGATCGCGGCGGAGCGGGCGCCCCTCTACGGGCGGCTCGCGGCGTTCCGCGTGGACACGACGGTGCTCGATCCGGGTCAGGTTGCCGCGATTCTCGCGCGAGCCGCCGGGGAGGCGTCACGTTCGCCGCGTGCCAATTCCGATTAACATCAGTACGCAACCTGCCGATGCGTCCGCGCACCCTCCTCCTCCTGCCCCTTCTGGCCGCCCTCGCGGGCGCGCAGGGACTCGCCGCGAAGCTCGACCGCGCCCTCGATCCCACCACCGACCCCAAGCAGCGGGGCGTGCTGCTGACCGAGGTGATGGCGGAAGGGGGGGGGCCGGCGGCGCTCGCCCAGCGGGGGCTCGACCCGCGCGGCGACAGCGAGGTGGTCCATGCGGTGGTGGCCGCGCTGCTCGCCGGATCCGACCCCGTGTCGAATCTCGAACCGGTCGTCCGCCTGTTGACGCACGACGCGCACCGGCCCAAGGTCGCCTCCCGCCTGCAGCGCATGGCCGAGAACCAGCTTCTCGCGCGGCGGGCGCTCACGCTGATCGAGACCTGGACCGTCGTGAAGGGCGACGAGGGCAAGCTCGACCCGTTGCTGCGTGTGGCGGCGGTGCGCGCGCTTGCGCTGCTGCCCCTGCGCGAGAGCGTCGATCTGATCGTGGAGGTCTGGGGCAAGGAGAAGGACGCGCGCGTGCTCGAGGAGTGCCGCGCCGCGCTCGCGGACGCGGTGCCCGGCGGCTCCCCCGACCACGCGCGCGCCTACCTGCGCCAGCGCCCCTTCGCCTCCTACTACGATCTCGTCCGGGAGGTCGCCGGGGCGCGGAGCCGCGACCTCGAGCGCCTATCCAAGTACATCGACATCGCCTTCCGCAACGCGCTGGCGCGCGATGCGTTCCTCGCGCTGGGCGAGAGCAATCCGGTGATCGTGACGAGGGCGGCGGAGCGCATCCTCCAGCTCGCCGAGCAGATCGAGTCGAGCGCGGACGCCGCGGCCCTGCTCGGCATGACCCCGGAGGAGTTCGCGCGCGGCACCTTCGACGCCTTCGTCCGCGAGCAGCGCAACGGCGCCGTGCAGCGCGTGATCGCGCTGCTGGCGGACAGCCTCGCCCGCCTGAGCCGCGGGAACGCGAAGGCGCCGCTGCGGCCGGCGGTGGTGCCGGTGGGCGAACTCGTGGACGCGATCGGCCGCCTCGCGGCGAGTCCGGCGGACTGGGAGGAGGCGGGCCGCGCCTGCATCCGCCTGCTTGAGGAGGTGGGGGAGCCGGGGGTGCGCGTGCTCGCGCGCTTCGCGGGCGACTCGGGGAGCGCGGATGTGCGCATCCGCGCGATCACCGCGATGCGGAGCTGCGCGCGCAAACCCGATGCCGGACCGGTCCGCGACTTCATCGGCCGCCAGCTTGCGGAGCGGCTCGAGCGGGAGAAGGAGCCGACGGTGCGCAGCCGCATCCTCTTCGCGATGTGCGACGCGCCCGTCACGCAGGCCATCGAGCCGATCCGGCGGCTGCTGCGCGAGGAGGGCGGCACGCCGCTCAGCGACGCGGACGCGGGCTGGTGCATCGAGATCCTCCGCTCGATCCGCACGCCGGAAGCGCTCGCGACGCTCTTCGACTTCACGGCGCCGGGGGGGACGGCGCCGCGCCTCTGGCTGCTCGCCGCCTCCGAAGGACTCGTGAAGCGCCTCGCCGGGACCGCGGAGGACGCGGCGATCCTCGATCGCCTGCGCTCGATCCTGCGCTCGGCCGAGGTCAGGCTCGACGAGCGGACGAGCCTCCTCGAGCGCATCGGGGAGTCCGGCGTCCGCGGCATCCACGCGCTGCTGGGCGAGATCGCGCGCGACGAAGCCCTCGATGCGCCTCTGCGCAAGAGCGCGTCGAACGCCCGGCTCCGGCTCGCCGAGCGGCTGACGGCGACCGCCGCGGAGGCGCCAGGGCCTTCGGGCGACTTCGAGGTGGTGGGCCAGATCCTCCTCGACGAGTGGCGCGGCGGAGGCGAGGCGGCCCGGATCGAGGCGCTGGCGCGGGCGGCGGTGCAGGCCGGGGAGAGCGGCAAGGCCGCCGTGGGTCCGGCGCGATTCCTGGTCGCCCGCCTCGCCGACCGCGACGGCGCCGACATCGACGCAGTGAGAAAGCTCTATCGCGCCGCGCTGGAGCGGGTCCTCGACGACCGCGTGGCGCCGCCGATCGAGCGCGAGATGCTGCTGCGCTTCCGCGCGATCCTCCGGCAGGGCCCGATCTCCGGCGAGACGGCCGAGCGGTTCGCGAACGCGTCCAAGCGGCTCGCCGCGCTGACCGAGGGCGACCTCGAGGCCGCCCTCGGCTACTGGGTGGACGCGGTCGAATGCACGATCGACGCCGGGGACCGCGCGAAGGCGCAGAAGCTGGCCGACGAGATGCCCAGGGAGGGAGGCCTGCCGCCTGCGATCGCGACGCGGCTCGAACAGGCGCTCTCGCGCCGGGAGCCGGTGCCGCCCGGAAACGGCTGATCGGCCGTGGCGGGAGGCCCGGGGCGGACGCGCCGACTCCCACGTCCCTTGACAGGGGCGCACTCGCGCCTACGCTCGGGGCCCTCACGGCGGGGTAGCTCAGCTGGTTAGAGCACAGGATTCATAACCCTGAGGTCGACGGTTCGAGTCCGTCCTCCGCTACCAGA
>CAZMXP010000091.1:0-9884 GCA_964570285.1 uncultured Planctomycetaceae bacterium | reverse complement strand
GGCGAGCCGATTCGGCGCTCCTGCGGACCTAACCCACAGAAACTATCGGAGAGCCCGAAGAGGTGCCCCTCGCCCTCGGGAAAGACCACGATGGCGCGGCCGGCGCGCGCCGCCGCGGCAGCGCCGGCGATCGCGGTGGCGTTGCCGCCGTCGCCACCCAGTTCGGCTCGACGCACGGCGTGCGCGCCGCGAATCCGGAGCAGCCAGCCAAGGATCGGCAGCCGTAGAAGGGCCTCGTCGAGCAGGATGTCGAGAGGCCTGCGGAGCGCCACCTCGAGCACCGAGATGTCGGTGGGCCCCGGATGGGTCGATGCGACGATCAGCGGACCGCCACGGGGAACGCGCCTCCGGCCACGTACACGGATCTGGAGTCCCAGGCTCGCGATCACCGAGAGGCGCCTCGCCAGCGGGGCAAACGGCCCGAAACTCAGGAGCGCATGCAACGCGGGCCGGGGCACCACGGAAGGAACATAGCAAGAACGCGGATACAGTGGATCGGTGGCGGAGAGACGTCTTGTATCCCCCGAGGTGGAGCGCCTGCTCGTCGAGTGGATCCACACGCGACCGGGCGCGAAGCACGGAGACGGCGTGGGGATTCCGCGTACGTGACACCCCTCGGTGCCACCCTCGCCCGCGTGGCCTCCGCGCCATGCAACATCGGAGGGCAGGCCCGAGTACTCTCCGCCTACGCGGGGCACTGCGCCGAAGGCAACCCGCGTGAACTCTCCCGGCACGCGTCAGCTCGACGAATGGCCACGAAGACGCGAAGGCGCGGAGACAGGCAAGAGTCGGACTGGCGCTCGTCCCGCGTCGGCAGGGCTCCTTCGTCTCTTCGCGCCTTCGCAGGCGAGTTCAGCCTCCCGTGCAGCGAACATGACCTCCTCAAGCTGGCGGCCGAATGGGCCTGGCGCGGAGCGCGGCCACAGCTCATGGAGACCCGGCGCTCGCGTCGCGCTGCATTAGGAGCTTGTCCGGGTCCGGTTGGCCTCGAATAGTGGCTGAGGGCGATTACCCGGACAAGCTCCTAGCGCATCGCCACGCGGAGACGGTGCGCGCCGCCCGGGTCGATCGTCACGGCGCCCGCGCCGAGACGATCCTCCTTCTGCGCGCGGATCTCGACGGCACCCTGGATCAGCCGGGTCAGGCGCAGCGCGCCCTTGGCGTCGGTGCGCTTGTGGGTGTTCCAGACAAAGCCGCCTGCCGTCGCCAGTGTGATCTCGGCGCCCTCGACCGGGGTGCCCTCCGCGTCGACGACGGTGAGATCGAGCGCCGCCTCCTTGCCTCCGCGCAGGTCGAGCGCCTGCGGCAGCGTCGAGGGGCCGAGTTCGATCTCGCGGACGACGATCAGTTCGCCCTTCGCACGGGAGATGAAACGGTAGAGCCCGGGCCCCAGGTCGGCGATCTCCTTCTCGCCGGTGGCGAGTTCGAGCGCCGCAAGGCCGCTCGGACGGCCGCGCACCGTCTCGACCGCCACCGCCGCGCCGGGGGAGGCGACGAGGCGGACGGTGCCGCCCCGCTCGGGAGCCATGGTCACCTTCGTCTCCGCGCCGTCGCCCCGCACCTCGGCCAGCGCCCGCGCCGGCAGGAAACCCTCCGCCTCGACGAGCAGGTCGTAGTCGCCTGCGGGGATCTCCTCGAACCGGGCCCCCGGCCCCCCCACATTCGATCGCCGCAGCGCGGGCGTGCCGCGTCGCGCCATCTCGATCCTCACCCGCGCGCTGCCCACGCCCTGGACATCCACGCGCAGCGCGTTGCCTCCGAGGCGCGACGGGATGACCTCGTCGACCGGCTCGCCGGGCCAGACGCGCAGCCTGTGTGGCGCGTGGTCCTTCGCGTTCACATGCAGGTCCTGTCTCTCGCACGGGAGCCGGCCGAGGTCGAAGCGCCCCTCGGCGTCGGTCACCGCGCGCGTGCCGAACGCGAGACCGACCGTCGCGCCCGAGAGGGGGACGCCGGCGTCGCTGCGCAGCACGCCGCGCACGGGCAGCTCCTTCGCGAGATCGAGGCGCAGCGCGGAGGCCTGCTCCCCCTCGCGCAGACCGCTGAGCGCGGCCGGGAGCGAGCGCCGATTGCCGTCGAGCGCGACGGCGGAAGAAGCCTCCACCGGGACCCCCGGCGCGACGAAGACGCCGTCGCGATCGCTGTAGGCGAAGGCCACCTCGTCGCCGCCCGCCCGGAAGGCCACGCGCACGCCCACGGCGGGCTCGCCGTCGGCGAGCACCTTGCCCACCACGCGCGCGCCGCGCCGCAGGCGCAGCGTCACCTCGTCGGCCGCGCGTCCCGCCTCGACGCGCACCTGCGCCGGCAGGAACCCTTCGCGGGAGGCGCGAAGCGTCGCGAAGCCGCGGAGCGGCGACGCGAAACGGAAGAGACCCTGCTCGTCGGTGAACCCCGCATCCTCCCCGAACGTGACGTGGCATCCGGCGACGGGCGCCTCCCGCTCGTCGGTGACGCGTCCCGCGACGGGGGCGATCGGCACGAGAGGCACGACCTCCCCTTCGACGGCGGCGATCTCGTAGCCGTCGGCGCGCACGGTCATCAGGCCGGGCGTCGGATCCGCGACGAACGAGCACTGCGAGACCTCGACGTCAAAGTCCGCGTCGGGGAGGCTCACGACGGCGCCCCCCTTCGCATCGGAAAGGGCGAGGAGGCGGTCCTCGAGCGCGACCCGCGCGCCGGCCACCGGCTTGCCGCTCTCGGAATCCACGACCTTGAACGCGAAGCGCCGCAGCGGCGGGAAGCACCCCTTGCCGTCGCGCACGACCGCCTGCAGCCCGTCGCGCTCGGCGACGACCTCCGGCGCCGCCGCGAATGCGAGCAGGCGGTACCTCCCGGCCTCGTCCGTCGTCGTCTCCTCGACGACCCCCGAGGGAGCGGTGCCGCGCACGATCGCCCCCGGCACCGGCTTGCCCTCGTGGTCGACGATCACCCCCTCCGTCCCCCGCGCCCCCTCGACATCGATCTTGAGTTCGCGCACGCCGCCGGGGACCTCGATCCTCCTCCAGGCGACGCCGCCGCCCCGCACGACGAGCAGCCACGGCCCAAAGGCGTGCTCCCGCGACGCCTCCTCGACGGCGAGGCTGCACCTCCCCTCGCCGTCGGTCGTGCCGATCCCGAGCATCCGCCACGGCGCGAGGCCATCCCATACTGCCACCTCGACGCCCGCACGCGCCTCCGAGAGGCGGACCGCGAGTTCGCCCTCGGCGCGGGCGGCCAGCGCGAAGAGCAGAAGCGGAAGTGCGAG
The DNA here is from genome assembly GCA_964570285.1 of uncultured Planctomycetaceae bacterium. Taxonomy (GTDB): domain Bacteria; phylum Planctomycetota; class PLA2; order PLA2; family PLA2; genus CAZMXP01. The sequence goes on along the minus strand of CAZMXP010000091.1, from coordinate 6,640 downwards.
GCGCATCGCCCCCAGCATAGACTGGAGGGCTCATGCGGGCCTTTCTTCCGACCAGCGCCGACGAGATGCGCGCGCGCGGCTGGGCGCAGCCGGATGTCGTCTTCGTGACCGGCGACGCCTACATCGACCATCCGAGCTTCGCGATGGCGATCCTCGGAAGGGTGCTCGAGGCCAACGGCTACAAGGTCGTCATCCTGAGCCAGCCCCCGTGGCAGAGCGTCGACGCGTGGCGCGCGCTCGGGCCGCCGCGCCTCTTCTACGCGGTCAGCGCCGGCAACATGGACTCGATGATCAACCACTACACGGCGGGCAGGAAGCGGCGCAACGACGACGCCTACTCGCCCGGCGGCCGCATCGGCCTGCGTCCCGACCGCGCCACGCAGATCTACGCGCACCGCTGCCGCGAGGCCTTCCCCGGCGTGCCGGTGGTGGTGGGCGGCGTCGAGGCGTCGCTGCGGCGGCTTGCGCACTATGACTACTGGAGCGACACCGTGCGCCCGTCGATGCTCGTGTCGAGCAAGGCGGATCTGCTCGTCTATGGCAATGGCGAGACTCCCATCGTCGAGATCGCCCGGCGGCTGGCGGATGGTCAGGGGGTGCGGGGGCTGCGCGGCACCTGCGAGCTGCTCGGGCGCACGGAGACGCCGCCGGAGGGGATCGAGCTGCCCTCCTTCGAGGTCGTCAAGGAGGACAAGCGCGCGTTTGCCGAGATGACGCGCAAACACCACCACGAGACCAACCCGCTGAATGCGCGCACGCTGCTGCAACGGCATGGCGACCGCGTGCTGGTGCACCACCCGCCGTCGCTGCCGCTCACGGAGCAGCAGATGGACGCCGCCTACGATTTGCCCTACCTGCGGCGGCCGCACCCGCGCTACACAGAGAAAGTCCCCGCGCACGAGATGATCAAGGACAGCGTCACGATCATGCGCGGCTGCTTTGGCGGCTGCACCTTCTGCTCGATCACGATGCATGAGGGGCGGATCATCCAGAGCCGCAGCGAGGCGAGCGTCCTGCGCGAGATCAACGAGATGGCGGCGGACCCGGAGTTCAAGGGGACCGTCAGCGACGTCGGCGGCCCGACCGCGAACATGTACAAGATGCGCTGCACGAGGCCCGAGGTGGAGAAGATCTGCCGGAGGCTCTCCTGCATCCACCCGAAGGTCTGCCCGCTGCTCGGCACGAGCCACAAGCCGACGATCGGCCTCCTGCGCAAGGCGCGGGCGGTCAAGGGGGTGAAGCGCGTGCATGTCGCGAGCGGCATCCGGATGGACCTCGCCAACCTCGACCCGGACTACGTGAAGGAACTCGCGACCCACCACGTCGGCGGCCACCTCAAGATCGCCCCCGAACACACGAGCGACACGGTGCTCGACCTGATGAAGAAGCCGTCGAAGGCCTCCTGCGACACGTTCGCGGCCGGCTTCGCGGAGGCGAGCCGGGCCGCCGGGAAAGAACAGTACCTCGTGCCCTACTTCATCGCGAGCCACCCCGGCTCGACGGCGGCGGAGATGATCGACCTCGCGCTCTTCCTGAAGCAGCGCGGCTACCGGCCGAGGCAGGTGCAGGACTTCATCCCGGCGCCGATGGACGTCGCGACGGCGATGTACTGGACCGGCTACGACCCGATGACGATGAAGCCGGTCGAGAGCGCGAAGAAGGTCAAGGACCGGAAGGTCCAGCGCGCGCTGATGCAGTTCTTCAAGCCGGAGAACTGGTTTCTGGTCCACAAGGCGCTCGTCGACGCGGGCCGCCGCGACCTGATCGGCGACGGCGAGGGCTGCCTGATCCCCGCAAACCCGCCCAAGGAGGCGCTCGACGCCCGCCGCCGCGCCGCCGACGAGACCTACGTCCACGCGGAGGACGCCGGCACCGCGCGCACCGTCGGCTACCGCCCCGGAAGGAAGGGGGCCCGGGGGAAGGGGCGGTACGGTGCCAGTTAAAGATGCCGTTTTTTCCGGTCAGCGGCCTTCTGATGAGCAGTGGGTAGGCGGCGATTTCGGCGTTTTCAACCGGCACCGTACAGGCACCGTACACTGGCGCCACGCGATCTACGTGGTATACGTGGAATACGTGGAATACGTGGACTCAGAGGGCAGAACATGAAACGGCCCCCCGCCGGAAGGCAGAACCTGACGGTCCAGCTCGATAGGGAGACCGTCCGCCGCGCGAAGATCCTCGCGGCAAGGCAGGGCACATCGATCAGCCGCCTCGTCGCGGACACGATCGAGAGGCTCGTCGGGGCAGAGGATGCCTACGAGGCGGCGATGCGCGCGGCGCTCGCGCACCTCGAGAGAGGGTTCCCCCTCGGCGGGGAGATTCGGGCGACTCGGGAGGAGTTGCATGAGCGTTGACTCTTTCGTCGACTCGAACGTGCTGATCTACGCCCACGACGCCGACGCGGGGCCAAAGCGCGAGATCGCCGCTCGGCTCGTGATCGATCTCTGGCGCGAGCGGCGCGGGATCCTCAGCACGCAGGTCTTGCAGGAGTTCTACGTCAATGTCACGCGCAAGATCAGGAAGCCGCTCTCCCGCAGCACGGCCCGCGCGATCGTCCGCGGCTACGCGGCGTGGCGTGTCGTCGGGCTAGACACGGAGCACCTCCTCCGCGCCTCGGAGTTCGAGGAGCGCCACCAGCTGAGCTTCTGGGACGGCATGATCCTCGCCGCGGCAAGCCATGCGGGGGCTGTCACGGTCCTCTCGGAGGACTTCACCCACGGCCGGCGCTTCGACGGGATGACGATCGAGAACCCGTTCCGCTCCCTGGCGTGAGCGGAGCGGCCCGCGGCCACCGATCCATCGTCCCAATGCGCAAGGCCTACCGCCCTCGACAACCCGGTCGAAGCGCACGGGCGCGACCCGGATCAGTGGCAGACTTGTGATCGTGTGCGATGCAGGCGATCGTCACGACGCGCGTTGCGTCCTGGATCACGCAGAAGATGCGGTAGCGCCCTTCCGAACCCGGTAGGCCCCCTTCCTTGACAGCATCTGCGAAGCAGGGAGCCGCGGCTCCAAGCCCCGCGCGGCAATCCGCGAGACGAGCAGCCTCCGGACGGGCTTGGGCAGCCGCTCGATCTCCCTCTCCGCCGAACGGCGGGTGGGGAGGCTAGGGCCTTCCACGGCGCCACAGGCCCCTGACGAAGGACTCGAACGGACGAGTCGTCTCCGACGCGCGGTCGTCGATCGCGGCGAGGTCGCCCGTCTCCTCGGCCAGCGCGTTGCGCACGGCATCGTTCACTATTTCCGAGATCGTCAGGTCGGTTTCGGCGGACTTGCGTTGCAGTGCCCGGTGGAGCGCGGAGTCGAGGTGGATCGTGGCGCGCTTCCTGGGGGACATGGGCGCATTCTCGCAGGAGATGTCTGTACGTCGCCTGCCGGCACGTCGCGCGCGCCCCTTCGCACTCAAGTAGCGAGCTTCGCGCTGGCAAGCCTATTGAGGGAGACGCCCTGCTCCGCGGCCTCGATCACCAGCTTCCGGTGCACCTCGGGAGGCACCCTCACCTTGAACACGCCGCTGTAGCTTCGTGCGGCAAGTGCCGGCGGGATCTCATCCCCGTCCTTGGCGAGGAGCCTGACCGCCGCGCGCGTCGCCTTTCGGATGCCCGCGAGCGCCTGCTCGGGGTTCTCGGCCAGCCACGACAGGCCGGGGATCTCGGCGCACATTCCCACGTACTCGCCATCCTCTTCGGACCAGAAGACGCGGTAGGTGTACTTGTTCCAGATTCCCACTGATTGGCCGATCACTCTATGGTGCCATTAATAGCACCATCTGCAAGCGCAATTCCCAGGGCCGAGCGCTGCGCGGGCGAAACCCCGCAGCGCGGCTTGACGCCGCAACCAAGTCAGCGACGGCCGAAGGCCGCGCTGCGCCCTCGCGACGGCCTTTGGCCGATCCGGATCGAGGGTAGCGGATTTGATAAGGAACCCAGGAAGGGAGGAACCCATGAGAGCAGAGGGGAGCACTCCGGGACTCGGATGGTCGAATCCGCCTCTTCCTCGGTTCCTAGGTTCCTGGGTTCCTTCTTCCAGGCTCAAGACGAAGGCTGTGGTTGACCGCACCGCGCAGTTCACGGTGGCGTTGGGCGTGCCATCGCACGCTGAAAGGCGCGCGCGGCAACATCCTCGCGCCCCTCCGAGCGCGTTCGCCCAAGAAACCCGAACACCCTTCGAGATTTGGACCCCCTCGTGGCTCAGGGCGCCCAGACGCTGATCTTGGGTTCGCGTGGCGCCGACTCGGCCTTGTGGTTTGCGGGCCAGCGCTCGTGGCGGTGCTTGGATCCGTCCGGCGCGAGGATCCGCGACTGGGCCACCGCGGGCAGGAGGCAGCTCGGCGCCCCGGCCACCCAGCCCCCCCCGCGCCCCCCCCACTCTCCTCATGCCGGATTGCGCGCGAGCCAGCGCTGCGCTGCTCGCCAGTACTCGAAGGCGGCCGGGCACTCTTTGACGATCCTCCCGAAGAGTTCGCGCGCCTTGCCCTTCTCGTTCTTGTTCGCGAGCGCCCACGCCTCGCGGCTCCACTTGCTCGCGTCGCCGAGGTCTCGCTTGCGCTGGGCCTCGAGCGCGCGCCACGCGGGCGCCGCCGACGGCACGCGCCCCCACCGCTCGCGCGCGTCGTAGAGGTCCGCCGACCAGTCGCCCCCCTTCTCCTTCATCCGCGCGGTCCACCCCTCCGCGAGTTCCTTGCCGCGGGCGAGGATCTTCTGCTCCAGCGCCGCCGCGCCTTCGGCCCCCGCGGCGCGCTGGACGCAGAAGTAGGCGTCCGAGCCGCGGTCGGCCTCGAAGTAGCGCTCCGCCGCGGCGAGCAGTTCGGTGCCATCCTCCGACGCCATCGCGTACATCCAGTCGATCGCCTCCTTGACCGGCCCCACAAGGAACATGTGGTTCAACTCCTTCGGGTGGAAATAGCGCAGCCGCGGCCACTCCGCGTCGGCGAAGATCTCGTAGGCCCAATCGGAGAGTTCGACATCGACGACGGGGTCCGCCTCGCCGTGGATGATCGCGACGGGCGGGCCGGGCTTGCCCTTGCGGTTCGCGCCCGCCTTCGGGTCGCACCCCTTCAGGAGGCCGCCCGCGAAGGGGCAGGCGCCCGCGAAGCGCTCGGGGTACTTCGTCACGAGCAGGAAGGTGAAGTAGGCGCCCTGGCTGTGGCCGCCGACGAAGACCGGGCCGAGTTCGAAGCGCGTCTCGAGGTCCTCGAGCGTCTTCAGCACCGGCTTACTGTCGTAGTCGAAGTTGTAGACCCAGTCGCGCACCCTGCCGTTGCCGTTGGGACCGACGAGGATCTCGTTGGTGCCATACTCGAGCGACTTCAGCGAGTTGACATAGGCGGCGCCGTTCATGTTCGAGCCGTGGAGCCAGAGCAGCACGCGCGTGGGCTTCTTCGGATCGACCGCTTTAGGGATTGCGACCCAGTAGGTGGCGCCCTTGCAGGTGACGTGGTGCGCCTCGCCGTCGGCGGGGACCCCCTTCAGCGCCACAGGGGCGGGCTCGGGCGTCTCCTGCGCGAAGGCGGCTGCGGCAAGCAGAAGGATCGGCGGGAGGATTCGCATGGGTTCCATCCTCGCGCAAACGGAGGCGCTCGGGCAGGGGTTCGTTACGAACTGCTTACCTGCCCGGCGCCCTGTCCGCGCCAAGGGTGGTGGGTGTGGTCGCACGGGAGCGGTTCAGTCCGATCCGAGGCCTGCGCGGATCTCCCGGGCGCGGCTCAGGTGCGGCTCGGCCTTGTCGCCAAGGCCCAGGTCGCGGTAGATGCCGCCGACCCACTCGCGGATCGAGGCCTCGACCAGCGGCTCGCCGCCGAGGCGGCCGACGAGCTCGAATTCGAACTCCGAAAGAAGCTGGCGCACGGTGAAGTTGCTCCCCTTCACGCTCCCTGGGTCGGCGGACGCGAGCATCCGGGTGGCGAGGTCGAGGACGCTGCTGGCTCGGGCTGCCTCCGTGCGCGCCTGCTGCTCCTTCTCGACCGCGAGCAGGCCAAGCCGCTGCTCCTCGACCCGGGCGCGCTCCTCGTCCGCGGCCCCCCGCGCCGCCTCGGCGAGTGCCGCGCGGGCGTGGCTTCGCTGCGTGGATGCCTCGAGGTAGCCGCGGACGGCCTGCACCACACCCGCAAGCAGCGCCAGAGTTACCAGTGTCGCCGCGGCGACCCCGAGGGAGTGGCGTTTTGCGTACTTGCGCGCCCGATAGAGCGCGCTCGGCGGCCCCGCGAGGACCGGCTGGTCACCGAGGTGGCGCGCGATGTCCAGCACAAGGGCGGTCGCGGTCTCGTAGCGCCGCGAGCGGTCCTTCTCCATCGCCTTCATGACGATCCAGTCGAGGTCGCCGCGCAGCAGGCGGCCGAGCAGCCGCGAAGGGGTGCGCCGCCGGTCGGCGACGGCGGGGAGGCTCTCGCCCATCGTCGAGAGGCGCGTGCTGGGTCGCGGCGGGTCCACCTCGCGGATCGTGCGCAGGATCGCCTCGTAGCCCTGCTCCAGCAGCGTCTTCAGGTCGAAGGGCTTGGTGCCGGTCAGCAGTTCGTAGAGCAGCACGCCCAGCGAATAGATGTCCGCCCGCGTGTCCACGTCGAGGCCGGAGAGTTCCGCCTGCTCGGGCGCCATGTAGTCGGGCGTCCCGATCATCTGGTGGAACTCGGTGAAGAGCGTCT
>CAZMXP010000090.1:0-10900 GCA_964570285.1 uncultured Planctomycetaceae bacterium | reverse complement strand
TCCTCGCCACGAAGCTGCCGGTGTCCGAACTGGTCTCGACCGCCTGGGCCTCGGCGTCCACCTTCCGCGGCTCCGACAAGCGCGGCGGCGCCAACGGCGCGCGCCTCCGCCTCGCGCCGCAGAAGGACTGGCCGGTGAACCAGCCCGAGCGGCTCGCGAAGGCGCTGAAGGCGCTCGAGGGCGTGCAGCGCGAGTTCAACAGCGCGCAGGGGGGCGGCAAGAGAGTCTCGCTCGCCGACCTGATCGTGCTCGGCGGCTGCGCCGCGGTCGAGCAGGCCGCGAAGAAGGCGGGCCACGACGTGAAGGTGCCCTTCACGCCCGGCCGCATGGACGCGTCGCAGGAGCAGACCGATGTCGAGTCCTTCGCCGTGCTCGAGCCCGTCGCCGACGGCTTTCGCAACTACCAGAAGTCGAAGTTCACGATGTCGGCGGAGGAGATGCTCGTCGACAGGGCGCAACTGCTCACCTTGACCGCCCCGGAGATGACGGTGCTCCTCGGCGGCCTGCGCGTGCTTGGCGCCAACGTCGGCGACTCGAGGCACGGCCTCTTCACGAAGCGCGCCGAGACGCTCACGAACGACTTCTTCGTCGAGCTTCTCGACATGAACACGGCCTGGCAGCCCACGTCGAAGGACAATGACCTCTTCGAGGGCCGCGACCGCACCACCGGCGACCTCAAGTGGACGGCCACCCGCGTCGACCTCGTCTTCGGCTCGAACTCCCAGTTGCGCGCGCTCGCGGAGGTCTACGCGTGCGAGGACGCGGGGGAGAAGTTCGTGCGCGACTTCGTCGCCGCGTGGCACAAGGTGATGGACCTCGACCGCTTCGACGTGCGCAAGCCGGGGAAGTGAGGGGGGCGCGGGGGGAGCGATCGCGCGCCCAAGGCCACCGGGAACGGCGCGGTGCGGCGGACCACAGCCTTCGTCTTGCGGTTGGAAGAAGGAACCCAGGAACTTAGGAACCGAGGAGGGGGCGGATTCGATCCATCCGAGTACGGGGATGCTCCCCCTTTGCTCTCATGGGTTCCTCCCTTCCTGGGTTCCTTATCAAATCCGAAATCCTCTGCCCTGATCGCTCGTACTCCATGTCCGCAGAGTCCTCGCCGCTTGCGCGGATTGCGACGTGTCACTGAACTTGAGCGGGGAGAACGAGAACCACGGAGGCACGAAGGCACGAAGGGGCCCCCGCAACGCGGTACGCGCTCTGCGCGCAGAGTCGTCGCCTCCCATGCTCCGTGCCTTCCTGACTTCGTGGTCATTGTTCAGGATGACCGGTACGGCGGCCTGCGCACGTTTGGTTGCGGAATCGAGCCGCGCTGCGGCATTAGGGCCGTGACGCGCACGTTGGCGATGGACCTGTGACTCGCGCCGCGCGCCTCCACGGTGCGGGGTGGGACCTCCCGTATCATGGCCGCGATGCGACCCGCTGCCCTCCCGCTGCTGCTGCTCGCCGCGTCCGCGGCCCCGGTCCGCGCGCAGGAGCGGCCGGTGCGCCCTCCGCACCAGATCGCCGCCGAGGCGGTCGAGGCGCTCGACCGCGGCGACACCGCGAAGTTCGCGGAGTTGGCGGCGCTCCCGCGGCCGGGGGCGTGGACGGTCGCCGACCACATCCTGCAACTGGGCCGGGCCGACGTGGCGAAGGCGCTCGCGGAGGCGTCGAAGGACGAGGACCGCGCCGCGCTCGTCGCGTACATCGAGCGCGAGGGGGCGCTTGCGCCCGACGAGCGGGCGCGGGACGCCGTCGCCGCCGCGAACGTGGCCTTCCAGCGCCGCGACTTCGAAGGCGTGCTCGCCGCGCTGGACGGCGTAGCCGGCCGCGGCCTCGCGGGCATCTGGGTGCTGAACGGCCGCTTCCATGCGCTGCGCTACCTCGGCCGGGCCGAAGCGGCGGAGGGCACCGCCGCCGAGACCGCGGAGGCGGCGCTCGCGCTCGGATGGCTCGCCTACGCCGACGCGATGTTCGGGAACGCGGCGGGCATGGCGCAGGCGCGCGGCGACACGGGGCGCTGGCGGGAGATGGCGGAGCGGGTGGTCGCCGTGCGGGAGCGCAGTGGCGACAAGGCGATGCTCGCCGGCGCGCAGATCAATCTCGGCATCGCGCTCGAACGGGGCGGCGCCACCGCCGACGCTCGCGCGCTCTACGAACGCGGGATCGCGCTTGCGCGCGAGGCGGGCCAGCGGCAGTTCGCCGCGAACGGCCTCGTCAATCTGGGCTCGATGCTGGCGCGGTTGGGCGAAAGAGCCCCCGCCGAGGCGGCGCTGCGCGAGGGGCTCGCGATGCAGCGCGAGTCGGGCAACCTCCCCTTCGAGGCCAACGCCCTCGAGTCGCTCGCCGACCTCCTGTCAGAGGGCGGCGCCCTCGACGAGGCGCGCGCCCTCGTCGAGGCCGCGGTCGCGATCCGCGAGCGGCTCGGCGCAAAGCAACAGGTCGCGGCCAACCTGCGCAAGTTGGGCGACCTCGCCCACGCGCAGCGAGAGCCCGAAGACGCAAGCCGCTTCTTCGCCGAGGCGCTCCGGATCAGCGTCGAGACGGGCGACCGGCGCAGCGAGATGTTCTCGTCGCTCGGCCTCGCCCGCGAGATGGCGGAGGCGGCCTCCTATGCGCCGGCCCTCGAACACGCCCGCCGCGCGGCGGAACTCGCGACGGCGCTCGCGGACGACCACGCCTCCCTCTTCGCGCGCACGATTCTCGGCAACACCTACGCCCGCGTCGGCGACCTCGACCGCGCGCTCGGGCTGCTGCGCGCGGTGCGCGACGAGACGCGCGAGAAAGAGCCGAAGAAGTTCGCACAGACCGTCGCGAACGTCGGCTACGTCCACCTCTGCCGCGGCGAATACGGCGAGGCGCTCCAGCACTCGCTCGAGGCGCGCCGCCTCGCGATGCAGGAGAACAACGAGGCGCTCGCCAACGAGTCGCTCAACAACATCGGCTCCTGCTACCTCGGCCTCGGCGACCTCGAGCGGGGGCTCGCCACGCTGAAGGCGTGTGCGGAGGCGGCCGCGCGCGACAGCGCGGATGTCGCGGGCCAAGCATCCGCGCTGATCAACCTCGGCGGCGCGCACTGGGCCCTCGGCGAGACCGACGAGGCGGCGAGCCTCTTCGAGCGGGGGCTCGCCCTCGCCGTCACCTCCGGCGCGAAACTCTGGGAGTTCAACGCGCGCACGAACCTCGGGCTCATCGAGGCGGCGCGCGACAGGCCCGCCGCCGCGATCGCGATCTGGACCGCCGCGCGCGCCCGCATCGAAGAGCTCGGCATGCCGCACCTCGCCGCCTCCCTCGAGAGCTACATCGCGAGCGAATTGCTCGAAACCGGCGACACCGAGGGCGCCCTCGCCCACGCGCAGACGGCCCGCGCCCTCGCCGCGGAGGGCGTCAGCGGCATCGACCAGGCGATGGCCGCCTACCACCTCGGCAAGGTGCTGCTCGCGACGGGCAAGCCGTCGGAGGCGCTCGGCTGCGCGGCGGAGGCGGCGCTCGCCCTCGGCAGGAGCGTCCGCGGCGTGCCGGTCACCGCGGCGGTGAGGGGCGACAGCCTCTGGCGCAGCCTGCTCCAGCTTGGAATCGAGGGGGCCACGGGGGCCGGGGAGATCGAGGCGGCCTTCGCGATCTGCGAGCGCGCCCGCGCGGGCCAGATGCTCGAGGCGCTGGGCGGCCGCGACGCGCGCCACACAGGGTCGGTGCCGCCGGCGCTGGCCGCCGAGGAGGCCGAGCGGCGCACCGCGGTGCTCATCGCCCGCGCGCGGGTCGAGGAGGCGCTCGGCACGAGGAAGCGCGACGCGGTGCGGGCGGCGCGCGCCGACCTCGATGCGGCGCAGGCGGCCTATCTCGACTTCGTCGGCCGCCTCCAGCTCCAGGCGACGGCGGCGAGCAGCGTCCTCTTCCCCGATCCGGTGGCGGTGGGCGCGCTCCGCCAGCGCCTCGGCCCGCGCGCCGCCTACGTCGGCTACGCGGTGCTCGACGAGAGGTGCATGGCCTTCGTCGTGCTGCCGGACGCCCTCCGGCTCGTCGACCTCGGCCCGGTCGAGGAGCAGGTGCGCGCTCTCGTCGAGGCGGACGCGAGCGAACTCGGCGATGACAATCTCGAGGCGGCGAGGAGGCTGCTCTGGGTTCCCCTCGCGCTCCCCTCCGAACTGCGCCACGTGGTCGTGACGCCTGACGGCGAGATGTCCGCCCTCCCCTTCCAGGCCTTCGTCAATGGGCAGACGGTCTCGCTGGTGGGGTCGGCGACGATCTACACGCTGCTCGCGCGTGCGGGCGACGGGGGCGCGCAGCGCGTGCTCGCCCTCGGCGACCCCGCCTACGGCGACGGCGCTTCGAAGCTCGCGCGGCTGCCGGCGACGCGCGCCGAGGCGGAGGCGGTGGGCGACCTCGTGCTGCTCGGCGACCGCGCGACCGAGGAGGGGCTCTTGGACGCGATCGCGAAGGAGCCCCGCTGGCGCGCGATCCATCTCGCATGCCACGGTCTCGCCGACGCGCGGCAGCCGATGCACTCGGCGCTCGCGCTCGCGCCGCACGAGGGGAGCGACGGGCTGCTGACCGTGGTCGAGATCTACGGCAGGCGCGTGCCGGCCGACCTCGTCGTGCTGAGCGCCTGCGAGTCGGGGCGCGGGCGCGTCTACGGCACCGAGGGCGCCATCGGCTTCCCGAGCGCATTCCTGCTCGCCGGTGCGAAGAGCGTCGTCGCGTCGCTGTGGAAGGTCGACGACGAGGCGACCTCTACACTGATGGCGAAGTTCTATGCGCTGTGGCGTCCGAAGGATGGCAGCGCGGGCGCGGGTCCCGCCGAGGCGCTGCGCGCGGCGCAGCAGCATGTGCGTTCGCAGCAGAAGTGGCGCCACCCCCAGTTCTGGGCTGCGTGGCAGCTTTGGGGGATTGGGGGGTAGCGCAGGGGGGTGGGCGCGTCGAGCGTTGCGAGCCGCAACCCTGACAAGCTCCTAGCCCTCGACGCGCGGCACTCAGGGAAGCACGCGGAAGGCGCGGCGACGCCCGGGGCCGAAGCGGTAGACCCTGAAGTGGTCGTCGAAGGCGAGCACTTCGTCGATGCCTCGCGCTTCCATCGTTGCGAAGCTTGTCAGGTCCGCGAGCGAGAGGATCGGGCACGGAGCGCCGCGTCGAGCGCCCGGTCGTTGTCTTTGGAGACGCTCTTGCTGCGGCTCGCGCCGAGTCCGACGAACGAGAGGACGAGGTCCTTCGACGGGCGCTTCCCTGCGCCGCGCTTGCGCAGATGGAGATCGAGGATGCGGCGTACCACCTCCGTCATGCTGATCCCTTCGCGAGCGGCCTCGCGCTTCAGCGCACGGTGCTGCTGCGGCGTGAGGTAGACCTGCGTGCGCGTCATGTCGTGATGTTGCGATGGTGTCATGCGGATGTCAACCGAGGGCGCCCCCCGCGGCGCTAGTTCGGCGAGGCGTCGGGCTTGAAGGCGATCCGTTCGAGGATCGCGGCGCCGACGCCGTCGTCCCAGACGTTGACGGTGGTGCGGCAGCGGTCGAGGAACCAGTCCACGGCGAGGATCAGCCCCATCCCTTCGAGCGGGAGGCCGACGGCGTTCAGCACGAGCACCATCGTGACGAGGCCCGCCTCGGGGATGCCGGCGGCGCCGATCGCGGCGAGCGTCGCGGTGAACGCGACGACGACGAGCGAGCCTAGACCGAGGTCGATGCCGTGCGCCTGCGCGATGAAGACGGCGGCAACCGCCTCGTAGAGCGCGGTGCCGTTCATGTTGAGCGTGGTGCCGAGCGGCGCGAGGAAGCCCGCGGCCTTGCGCGAGACGCCGTTCTTGCCGGAGATGCATTCGAGAGTGACCGGCAGCGTCGCCGACGACGAGGCGGTCGAGAAGGCGGTGACGAGCGCGGGCAGCATGCCGCGCGCATAGGCGAGCGGTCGGCGGCCGCCGAGCAGGCGCAGCAGCAGCGGCAGCACGATGGCGCCGTGGATGAGCAGCCCCGCGATGACGACGAGCATGTAGGCGCCGATGCGGCGGAACTCCTCGAGCGCGGCGGCGCCGCCGCCGGTGGCGCCGATGCGCCCCGCGACGAGGCCGAAGATGCCGGCCGGCGCGAGCCACATCAGCCACGAGACGACGCGGAGCAGTCCGTCGTTGACGGAGTTGAAGAAGTCGAGCGCGGGGCGCCCGCGGGCGCCGAGCGTCGTCAGCGCGGCGCCGAAGACGAGCGCGAAGACGATGCAGGGGAGGATCAGCGTGCGCGCCATCGCGTCGAGCAGCGACGGGTGTACGAAGGAGCGCGCGAAGTCTTCAAACCCCACCTCCGACTTCCCCGCGAAGCGCGCGGCCGCCTCGGGCGTCAGCGCGCCCGGCCCCGCGCCGTCGCCGGGCCGGATCACCGAGACGAGCAGGAGCCCGATCGTGACCGCGAGCAGCATCGTGCCGAGGAAGTAGATGACCGCGACCAGCCCCGCGCGCCCGAGGCCGCGCACATCCCCGATCGCCGCGATCCCGCAGATCAGCGACGCCATCACGAGCGGCACGACGACCATCCGCAGCGAGTCGAGGAAGATGTCGCCGACCCACTTCAGCGCCTCCGACGCGGGCTTGCCGCCGAGCGCGCCCGCGAGCGCGCCGCCGACGGCGCCGGCGACGATGAGCCAGAGGAGGAGGGGCGGGGCGGGGCGGGCGGCTTCGTCGGAGGGGGGTTCAGAGGGGGGCACGGGGGGAGGGTAAGGGATCTGCATCTTGGGGGAAAGGGTGAGACGGGGGCTCGACGCGATGCTGCTACCCGTGTCCCATTGCCTTGTGCGGGCCGACGGCCTCTGCCACCCAGGATCCCGAGGCGTAGTGGAGGTGCGCACGGTAGTTCAAGGTGATGCGGACGGAGTAGACATCCCCGTCGGGGGCCCGCCGCCATCGCTTGAAGTCCAGCCCGGGCAATGCAGTGGAGATTGCGAGCTTCTCCTTTGTCCGCTGCCACTGGCGTCGCAGCGACGGCGGAAAGCTCGCGAGCGCTTTCGAGAACTGCTTGCTCTCGGTGATCCCCGCGACTTCCCTGAACAGCTCGAGATCGAGCGGGGGAAGGCCGAGCCGGTGTGAGTCTTCGATGATGTGGACGGGGCAGTACCGCCAGTCGAGAGGATCGGCCAGCGGAAACATGCGATAGGCGTCCAACGCACCGAACGCAGGCGCGCGCAAGCCTGGGATGCATCCGACATAGTCGAACGCCAAGCGGCTTGCAGCCGCCACGAACGCGGGCGTTGCCACGCTGCGAGGTGCGTCGCGATATCCCGGCGGCTGTCTGAGGACGAATTCGCGGAGACAATCCGCCCTTCCCTTTGCCTTCAGTGGCTTTGGGCCACCCCAGAACGCGCGCATCATGTGCGCGTTGGCGAGTTCCTCCTCAAGCAGGTTGTAGCCGGAGGTCGGGTGCTTCAGTGACCGCGCGGGCAGCCAGCAGGGCTTCTGCGTAATCGCCTCCCACTGGGCAGCCATGTAATCGACCGCAAAGTGAAAGAGCTCGTGCTGGTGAATCGCGCGCAGGGCGATCTTGAGCCTGTTCGCGAGGGGAAGCGCAAGTCCCCCGAACACGTCCTCGGCCAAGTGACACAACGCGCTCGTCCGGATGTAGATGCCGCACTGGGCTCCGCGACAGTGAAAGCTCAGGTATGCGCCCAGCGACGGGTCAATTCCCTTGAGCGCGATGCTCCTGCGGATCTCCGCTCCGCTTGGGCCGCCGAGGGCACTCTCGAGCGAGTCACGATCCACTTCCGCCCCGATCTCGAAGAGGTCCTCGAGGTCTGGAAGCGGCCCCGGCTCGTCGTACTGGTCCTCGGCCTCACGCGGCTCCGTTACGCCCTGTTTTGCGTCGAGAGCCGCCGCGCTATCGCACCACAGTGACCTGACTGCCTCGTCGGGACCGGGCGCGGCCCAGTCCACGGGAAAGTCCGCGAATGCGCCCCCCACATGCGAGAGCGCTTCCCGGATCTCCAGTACCCGCTTCATCCTCTCTGCCCTCCCTTCCACCCATGCCCGATTGCATCCCGCATCATCCGGCGCAACCCCGGGCGATGTCATGGGCAGAGCCTACGCGATGCGGCGGGCGAGCGAAAGTGGGGACGGCGCTCGATTGCTTGGGTTCCGCGGCAGCGCCCCGCTCGCGGCACTTGCAGCGCCGTCGGCGCTCCCGCGCGCTCCGCGCATTCGCATACAATCCGCACGGAGGTCTCCATGCACCGCTTCGCCGTGCTTCTCGCCGTCCTGTGTCCGATGTTCCTGTTCACCCTCGCGCCGGCAGAGGAGTCCGCGGCTCCTGCTGAGGCGAACATCCAAGAGACGGTCAGCGCCCTCGTGAAGGCGCTGAACGAGAACAAGGGGACGGTCCGCGTGGGCATGGCGATGGCGGACGCCGACCGCGCGCAGCCCGGAGCCGCGAAGCACATCCACAACCGCTACATGCCGCTGCGCGGCTCGTGGCTCGACAAGGCGCGTCGGCTCGACGGCGTCGTCGACTGGGACAAGGACCTCGCCACGGGCAAGAAGGTGGACTCCATCCGCGTGGTGCTCGTCACGGGGCGCTTCGACCGCAAGAAGGTGGGGAAGGCCGTCGCAGAAGCGGCGAGAGCGATCGGGCTTGACATGACTCCCGATTCCGAGGATCCCGATACGTGGTTCGATGCGAGCGGGGTTGGGGGCATCGATGTTTGGGTGAGCTTTGGGGACGATGTTGTGCTGCTGGAGGCGGAGGGGGATTGAGGGGGGGCGCGGGGGGGGGGCGCGGGCGCTGGGAGGTTCGCGGGTAGTGTCTGCGTTCCTATGGGGGAGCGCTTCGGCGGGCGAATCTGTTCCGGAGGGTTCGCGCCTGAGAAACCTGGGGACTCGCTGCCCTCTGCGGGAACCCGACTCGCATAGGGACCGATCGAGCTGGCGCGCGGAGCGCAAATTGCCGTATCGTCAGCCACGACGGCTCGTAGGCAAGGAGCAGGGCGCGCAATTCCTCCGGGGCGAACTGCGCGGTCGGCATCCACTCCGGACCCGCCTCTCCCCCGCTCGGTGCGGCCGCCTCCGGCTGGGGGCTGCCGCCGGGGCCGTTTGTTGCCTCGCAACTTCTCTATTTGCCATCGCCCCCCCCTTCCCGGATCACACGGGTCCTGGGGGCGATGGCCCCACCTGCTACGTCATGTCAAAGAGGAAATCATTTTCTGACACGGCACAATGGAACTGCGACCGGCTGGACGCCCCCCGCAGCGTGGCACGATCACACGCCGAGGAACTTGTTGAGCTGCCGCGCCACGAGTTCGCGGCGCCGCTGCAGAAACTCCTTGTAGGCGTCGATACCCAGCAGGCCCGCATCGGTAGGAATGCACTGCGCCTCGAACGCGCCCAAGCCGGACCTCTCAATCAAGGGGGGGAAGTACGTGGCCGGGGGCTTGTCGCTGATCTGCCGGTTGGTCTTGCCCGCGACGAAACAGAGGTTGGCGATGTCGTCCGCCTCGCGGCCGGTGTAGCTGCTCTTCAGCAGGGCCTTCGGAAAGATGTGGTGGAACTCGAGCTTGTGCTGCGCCCCCGAGTGGTTGAGCGCGATGGCCACCTGAGACCGCCAGTCCCGCGCGCCCGCGGCGCGGAACGCTAGGAACATGGTCTTGAAGAGCGCACTCCGCTGGTTGCGCCCTTCAAGCTCGCCCGGAGCGACGTCGAGCCGACCTACCTGCTGCCGGAGCCGGTCGGTCAGCTCATCGGCCGCTCCGCCGTCCCGGAGCGTCGCGAGGTCCTGATCGAGAATGGTCTCGCTGGATCCGCGCGAGTAGCGCCCTTTCGCATTCGCGACGAGGATCCAGTGCCGCAGCCGCTCGGACTCCTCTGCGGAGAGGTCGTAGCCGCGCTTGTGCCCATGGTAGGCGACCGTGATTAGGATGTACGGTGACGACAGGAGCGCGGGGCTGTCGATTCCCGCGTTGTTCCTCATGAAGTTGAGCGAGAACTCCATCCCGCGGCAGCTCTCGTCCCATCCGCGCTGCAGCGCGGCCAGCCGCTGGTTGCCGATTGTCAGGAACCGCGACTGGCCGGTCACGAATGCGACAAGGCCCTTGAGGTGAAGGCCGAGATCAAGGTCGAACCCAGCGTCGGCGCAGCGCTTCTGGAACCCTTCAAAGACCTTGAGCGAGCTTCGCCACTTGGCGGTGATCTGGGCGAGCGCCAGATCCGAGCTCCGCAGCTTCGCCCCGAGAGAGTTCACGCGAACGAAGATTTCGGTCACCTCATCGTAGGAGAGGTTCCGCTCCAGCACGTCCATCCGATACATGTAGTTCCGAATCCCGCGGAGCCGCGCCAGCCGCCGGCTGTACCGCTCGTAGTTCGGATCCTCGAGGCTCATGACGCCTGCCCGCCTGAGAAACGGCGCGTCGGTGTCCGTCTTGAAGACCTCGGTGACTCGGACCCACTGCGGAAGCTGCTCTAGCTTCTTTGTCGCCACCACGAACGTCATCCGGTTGAAGCGCTTCAACAGCTCGTCCTCGGTCGAGTCGGTCTCGTCGTCGATGAGCTCCTCGCCCTCCTCGTCGTCCCCTCCCTCCTCGTTCACCTCGGTGATCACTGACAGCTGGTCGGGGTGATCGAGGTTGAAGAGTAGATCGATCGGCTTCTTGCGACCGCGTACCTTCAATGCTTCGCCGCGGATCACGGCGGAGAGCGAGGTCAACCGCTGCTGGCCGTCCAGGAGCAGGCGCATGGTGCGGTACGGGCTTGATTCCTGGGCGACCGCGGTGTCCTGGAGCGGCACCTCCTCGTCTGTCTCCCACAGCAGGATCGCGCCGGACGGATATCCCCGGTAGAGGGAGTCGAACAGGTCGCGCACCCGGGTCGAGCGCCAGACGTAGCGCCGCTGCATCTCCGGCAGACGTAAGCGTCCGAACATCCACGTCTATCCGCGTGACGCGTTCGGTGTAGAAGGAG
>CAZMXP010000089.1:0-10938 GCA_964570285.1 uncultured Planctomycetaceae bacterium | reverse complement strand
GACCGGAGCCGCTGCCCTCCCCATGCCGCGTTGGGCTGGGGCGAAGCCCCGCTGGTCGTCGGACGAACTCCTAGGGGATGACGCGGAGCGCCGCCCCTCCTCCGATCGCACTGTCGCCTCGGTCGCGGCGACGGCTCCCGGAGACCCCGCGCCCGCGGCGCAGCAGCGCCGGCAGGCCCGCCGCGAGCACGAGCAGCAGCGTCGCCGGCTCGGGCACCGGGGAGGATGTCGTCCGCGAAGCGCGGTCGAACGTGATGACGAGGCGGTCGAGGGTGCCGAAGTCGCTCGCCTGCGTGATCGTCACGCGGAACCAGAGGATGTCGTTGGACGCGCTCGTGAAGACGATCGGGGTGCCGCCGGGCGCGAAGACGACGCCGAGGGAGCCGCCGCTCCCGAACGCCTCGAGCTGGATCGCGCCGTCGGTATCGAATTCGATCGAGACCTCGCGCGCGAGAAATCCCGAGAGGGTCACGTCGAACGCGGGCGACTCCCCGCGCCCCCAGTGCTGGTCGCCGCCAAGCCCGTTGTCCCAGCCGAAGACGCGCGTGCCGGTGATGGCCCCCCCGAAGGGCAGCGCGATGACGGCGGAGGAGGAAGGAAGCCCCCCGAACGGCGAGAGCGTCACGCCGATCCCTGCCCAGAAGTTCGCGATATTGTCGCCGTCACTGATGCCGGCCTCGTCCGGGTCGATGACGATCGTGTCGGCGCGGGCGGCGGCGGCGAAGGAGAGGAGCGACAGCAGCGAAGCGAACAGCGTGTTGCGAACGAGCATGGGGTCACCTCGAGGGGCGAGGGTACGGAGGTCCGCGACGCGGCGCAACGGGCCCGAAGGGCCCATCGCCCCGGAATGGGACGCTCCCTTCGCGCGCGACACGGGAATGTCCATCGAATGCATCATCCGGAGCCGCGCGTTTACACTGGGAGCGAGGTCCCATGACGATGATCCGCCCCCTCCTGCCGCTCCTGCTGGTCGCCTCGCTCGGCATCGGGGAGAATCCCCCCGAGCCCCCCAAGAATCCGCCGGAGGCCGAGCGCGAAGTCAGGGTGGAGCTGATGGGGAAGGTGCCCGAGGAGGGGGCCGCCCTCGGCTACGGCAGCCCCAGGCCGCTGCTCGTCGAGACGACGGTGCCGCGCTTCCTCGTCGAGATACCCCGGTTCGAGGCGAAGGACCCGGTCTGGTTCCGCGTGGCGCTCGGCGAGACGAAGGGCATCCCGTTCTACGCGGCGCTCGACAAGAGCCCGGGCTCGACGCTCTGGGACCTGCTCCACCTCGACCGCGACCGGGACCTCGACCTGACCAACGACGGCGCGCCGGTGCGCGGCAACGTGCGGACGGTCTACTCGAACGGCGCGAAGCTGGTCGAGTTCCTCGACCTGCGGCTGACGCTGCCCTACTCGGTGGACGGCGTCGACGCCGTGGAGCCCTACTCGTGCGTGCTCTACTACATCACGGAGGGGGACGCGCGGCCGAAGACGGTGCAGGTGGAGCGCGACGGCTGGCGCGAGGGCTCGGTCTCCCTCGGCGGGACCGCGCACGTCGTCGCGGTCGTGGACGACGACAGCGACGGGCAGTTCACGACGGGGGACGCGTGGATCGTCCGGCCGGAGACGGTCGCGAAGGGCGACCTGCTCTCCGGGGACTCGATCCGCGCGATGGTCTTCCCGTCGTGGTCGCAGGACCAGAAGACCACCGTCGAGGTGAAGGCGATCGACCCGGCGGGGCGCAGCGTGACGCTGCTCGTGAGGGGCGCGAGGGAGAGCGAGGGGGAGTTCTTCACGAAGGTCGCCCGCGCGCGGCAGACGCCGGAGGAGCAGCAGCTCAAGCTCGACCCGCTCCGGCCGAAGGCGGGCGACGGCCAGGAGATCGACTGGCTCGCGGGCCGGACGATCCAGTACGCGCTCGATATCGCGGCGTCGCCCACGGTCAACAAGCGGCTCGTGCTCGACTTCGCCGCGCCCGACTGCGTCTGGTGCGACCGCATGAACCGCTTCACCTACCGCGACCGCGAGGTCGTGCAGCTCGCGCGGCGGTTCGTCTTCGCGAAGATCGCCTTCCAGCGGGGATCGGCGGAGGCGGCGAAGTACGGCGTCGACGGCACGCCCACGCTGATCCTCCTCGAGAACGACGGCACCGAGGTCGCGCGGCTGGCGGGCTTCCAGCGGCCCGGCGAGATGGCCGCGTGGCTGAAGAGCGCGCTCCGGTAGCCGGAATCGGGGGTCGCGCCGGGGGGCCCCCTCCGGTACGATCCCGCCGGTTCGGAGGAGGCGCATGTTCAGACTCATCCCCCGGGACGAGGGGTTCTTCGATTTGTTCGAGAAGCTCGTGGAGCGCGTCCACGAGGGGGCGCTGCAGCTCGCCGCGCTGGTCGAGCGGTTCGACGACGTCGAGGCGCGCACCGCGCGGATCAAGGACGTCGAGCACGAGGGCGACGTCATCACCCACGAGGTGATGGCGCGCCTGAACCGGACGTTCATCACCCCCTTCGACCGCGAGGACATCCACGAGCTCGCCTCGCGCCTCGACGACATCCTCGACCTCATCGACACCACCGCGAACCGGATCTTCCTCTACAAGGTGGCGCGGCCGGGCGAGGACGCCGTGCGGCTGTCGCGCTGCATCGTCGAGGCGACGAGGCTGCTGCTCGAGATGGTCGCCTTCCTGCGCACGCCGCGGATGGTGGAGGACGTGCTGCGGATCGGCCGCGGCATCCACGACCAGGAGAACCAGGCGGACCGCGCGCAGCAGCACGCGCTCGCGGCGCTCTTCGACAACGCGACCGACCCGCGCGACATCATCAAGTGGAAGGACATCTACTACGACCTCGAGACCGCCTCCGACCGGTGCGAGGACGCGGCGAACGTCATCGAGGGGATCATCCTCAAGAATGCCTGATCCGGTCGTCGTCTGGTCCATCATCGGGCTCGCGCTGGTCTTCGACTTCGTCAACGGGTTCCACGACGCGGCGAACTCCATCGCGACGGTCGTCTCGACGCGCGTGCTCTCTCCGCGCTGGGCCGTCGCCTGGGCGGCCTTCTTCAACTTCATCGCGTTCCTCGTCTTCAGCCTGAAGGTGGCCACGACGATCGGCAAGGGCGTCGTCGACCCGACCGCGGTGACGCTCGGCGTCGTCGCCGCGGGGCTCACCGGCGCGATCGCGTGGAACCTCATCACCTGGTACGGCGGCATCCCGTCGAGCTCGTCGCACGCGCTCGTCGGCGGCATCGCCGGCGCGGCGCTCGCGCACGCGGGCCCCTCCGTGCTCATCGCGAGCGGCATCTGGAAGATCCTCGTCTTCATCCTTATCGCCCCGCTGCTCGGCCTCACGGTCGGCTTCCTGCTGATGATCGCCACCTACTGGACCTTCCGGAGGAGCGCCCCGAGCCGGGTCTCCTCGCTCTTCCGCCGGCTCCAGCTCGCCTCCGCCGCCGCCTACAGCCTCGGCCACGGCGGCAACGACGCGCAGAAGACGATGGGCATCATCCTGATGGTGCTGATCACCTCCGGCACGCTGCCCGCGGCCAGCGGCGTCCCGTTCTGGGTCGTCATCACCTGCCACGCGGCGATCGCGCTCGGCACGATGGCGGGCGGCTGGCGCATCGTCAAGACGATGGGCCAGAAGATCTGCAAGCTGCAGCCGGTGCACGGCTTCGCCGCCGAGACGGGCGGCGCCGTCACGCTCTATGCGGCGACCGCCTTCGGCATCCCGGTCTCGACGACGCACGTGATCACGGGCGCGATCGTCGGCGTCGGCACCACGCGCGGCATCCGGGCGGTGAAGTGGGGCGTCGCGGGCCGCGTCGTCTGGGCGTGGATCCTCACGATCCCCGCCGCGGCGCTCATCGCGGTGGTCTCGTGGTGGCTGCTGCGGCTCTGCGGGCTCGAATAGCGCCGCCGCCGCGGGGCGATGGGTGGGGGGTCCGGGGGCACCCCCCGCGGCCCCCGGATGTTGCGCGGATGCGACGTCCCGTTCCGGGACCGTTGCCGCTTGACAAATAAATAACCGTTGCATTCGGCGCGCCGGGGGGCTGGCGCGCCTCTCGGGGGGCGCGGGGGCGCGGGGCGAGGACGCGGGCCGCCGCCGCGGGGGACGGATTGGCATCGGGGATGCGAAGGGTGCGGGACCGAGGAAACCACCGTGCGCAACCTGCTCGCTTCCCTGATGCTGCTCGGCGCCCTCGCGGGCGCCGCCGCCGCGGACACGTTCACCTACACGCCGAACCCGGCGGACCTCTACGACCTCGACCACCACATGGTCTACACGTGGAGGATCAGCAACGTGAACCTCAACGGCCAGGTGCTCACGGGCGCCACGCTGTCGTTCAGCAACATCCGCAACTGGGACAGCAACCCCAACATGCTGTTCGTGCACCTGCTCGACACCGCGCGCCGGAGCGGCGTCCGGTCGTTCTACGACGACAACCCGGGCACGGCCCCGGTGACCGACATCACCGACGACTTCGCCAACACGCGCTACCACGGCGGCATCGACGCCCGCGGCGTGAGCAGCACGTGGCTCGTCACGCCGGGCACCGCCGACGTCCTGCTCTTCGCGACCTCCTTCGGCACCACCGCGGTGAACTACGCCTACACCTTCACCGCCGCGCAGATCGCGACGCTCGCGGGCTTCATCGCCAACGGCTGGAACTTCGCGCTCGGCTTCGACCCGGACTGCCACTACTGGAACGACGGCATCACGCTCACGCTGACGACCTCGCCCACGGCGCCGGTCCCCGAGCCGGGCACGTTCGCGCTGATCGGCTTCTCCCTCGCGGCGCTCTGGGCGATCGCCCGCCGCCGCGCCCGCGCGGCCTAGCGGGACAACGGGGTCTGACCCCTTTGTCCCGTCACCCGCGGAGGGCCTTCAGCTCGGAGGCGAGGAGGGGGCAGACCTGGAAGGCGTCGCCGACGATGCCGTAGTCGGCGACCTTGAAGATGGGGGCCTCGGGGTCGATGTTGATCGCGACGATGCACTTGCTCGTGCGCATGCCGGCGAGGTGCTGGATCGCGCCGCTGATCGCGACGGCGATGTAGAGCTTGGGCGAGACGGTCTTGCCCGTCTGGCCCACCTGCTCGCTGTGGGGGCGCCAGCCCGCGTCGACGACCGCGCGGCTCGCGCCGACGACGCCGCCGACCGCCTCCGCGAGGCTCTCGACCAGGTGCCAGTTCTCGGGACCCTTGAGCCCCCGGCCGCCGCTGACGATGATGTCGGCCTCCGTCAGGTCGAGCTTCTCGCTCGCCTTCGCGAGCACCTGCTTGACGACGGTGCGGATCTCCGCGGCGCTGCCCCCGGCCTCGACGACCTCGACGGGTGCGCTCCTCCCCTTCTGCGGCGCGGCCGGCGGGAAGACGTTGGGACGCAGCGTCGCGATGACGAGCTCGGAGGAGGCGGCCACCGTCGAGAGCGCCTTGCCCGCGTAGACCGGCTTCGTCACGCGCACGGTGTCGCCCTCGGCGGCGATCGCCGTCACGTCGGCGAGCAGCGCGCCCTTCGTCGCCGCGGCGAGCGCCGGCGCGAGGTCCTTGCCGGCGACGGAGGCCGCCATCAGCACGAGCCGCGGCGACGCCGCGGCGACCGCCTTCGCGAGCGGCCCGATGAACCCGTCGATCGTGAAGTTGGCGAGATGGTCGGCGTCGCCGACGAGCACGCGGTCGGCGCCGAGCGCCGCGGCCGCGTCGGCGAGCGCGGTCGCCCCCTTGCCGAGGATGACGGCGTCGAGGCCGCCCCCGAGCTGATCCGCGAGGCGCCGGCCCTCCCCCATCACCTCGGCGGCGGACTTCTTGAGCTTGCCCTTCGCGCTCTCGAGGAAGACGCAGACCGACGGCATCAGATCACCTTCGCTTCCTCGCGCAGCAGGCGCGCCAGCTCCTTCGCCTCGGCGACGATGCGCCCCCCCTTGCGCTCGGCCGGCGGCTCCAGCCTCTCGACCTGCAGCCGCCCCGAGGGCGCCGGCGCGTCGCGCTCGTCGATCGGCTTCTTCTTCGCCATCATGATGCCCTTGATGCTCGGGTAGCGCGGCTCCGCGAGGCCGCGCTGCGCCGTGAAGACGCAGGGCAGCTTGACCTCGATGACCTCGGTGCCCGCCTCCGACTCGCGGTGCACGGTGCCCGTTCCCGCGTCGAGGTCGATCTTCGTGCAGAGCGTCACGCAGGGCAGGCCGAGCAGCCCGGCGACGAGCACGCCGACGGCGCCGTTGTCGCTGTCGATCGCCTGCCGGCCGAAGAGGACGGCGTCGTGCGGCAGGCCGCCGATCGCCTCGGCGAGCTGCTTCGCGACGCCGAGCGGCCCCCGGCCCCCCGCGGCATCCTTCAGGTGCACGGCCTTGTCCGCACCCATCGCGAGCGCCTGCCGGATCTCCTTGCTCGCCTCCGCCGGGCCGAGGCAGAGCACGGTCACCGTGCCGCCCTTCTCCTCCCGGATCTGCAGCGCGCGCTCGAGCGCCATCTCGTCGTAGGGCGAGATCACGAAGTCCACGCCCCCCGGATCGATCGACTTGCCGTCGGCGCCGACCTTGATCCTGGCCGCCGAGTCGGGAACGCGCTTGATGCAGACGACGAGGTCCATAGGCCTCATTCTCGCATGTCAGGAGTCCATCTTGAACTTCTCGCCGAGGTAGACCTCGCGCACGAGGGGATCGTTGACGAGCTCGGCGGACGCGCCGTGCCGCAGGATCCTCCCCTCGAAGATGATGTAGCTGCGGTCGGTGATCGCGAGCGTCTCGCGCACGTTGTGGTCGGTGAGCAGCACGCTGATGCCGCGGCGCTTGAGCCCGCGCACGATGTCCTGGATGTCCGCGACCGCGATCGGGTCGACGCCCGCGAAGGGCTCGTCGAGCAGCAGCAGGCTCGGCCCGGTGAGCAGCGCGCGCGCGATCTCGAGCCTGCGCCGCTCCCCGCCGGACAGCACGTCCGCGCCGCGCGCGCGCAGCGCCGCGAGGTCGAGCGCCTCGAGCAGCGTGTCGATCCGGTCGTCGCGCTCCTTGCGCGCGATCGGCAGCGTCTCGCCGATCGCGACGAGGTTCTGCTCGACGGTGAGCCGCCGGAAGACCGAGGGCTCCTGCGCGAGGTAGCCCATGCCGAGGCGCGCCCGCCGGTACATCGGGAGACGCGTCACCTCGTTGCCGTCGAGTTCGACGGTCCCCGCGTCGGGGCGCACCATGCCCATGCACATCTTGAAGACCGTCGTCTTGCCCGCCCCGTTGGGCCCGAGCAGCCCCACGATCTCCCCCGGCTCGACGGAAAACGCGATGTCGTTGACCACCTTGCGCCGGCGGTAGGCCTTCGTCAGGCCCGTGGCCCGGAGAACCGTCATTTCGGCCCTCCCCGGATGTGGATAAGCCGTGGAGAAACGCGAAAACGCCCGCCACTGTCGGGTTTGCGGGACGATGCAACTGCGGGAACGGTTGCTTGTTGACTTGTGGGGCCCCCCGCCCGCGCCGCACTCCGCCGCCGCAACTCGTTGGCGAGCAACCAATTGGGTTGCCCCGGCCTGCGGCAATCGGGTTGCCGGTCGGCCGCGGCCGACGCGCCCGGCCGCCGACGGCCCGGATTCGACCGCCCGGGTCCCGTTCCCCGCCCGGCCCGCCCCGTCCGGGGAGCGAATTCGCCGATGTGCATAACCAAGGCCCGTCCCCGCGCCGCTACCGGATCAGCTTCACCCGCGTGGGGCCGCGGGAGATCGCCGGCAGGTGGATCGGCCAGAACACCGCGAAGGCGCGCCCGACGAGGTGGTCCGCGGGCACGAAATGCTTGGGAATGTTGGTCCGCTTCTCCTGCACGGCGGAGGCGCGGAAGTAGCGGACCAGCCCGTCCACGTCGGCGGCGAGGCGCATGAGGTCATCCCCCGGACCCTCCCCCCAGGGCCGGCCTGCCGTGTCGTTGTCCATCTCCGGGCGCCGGTCGTTCTCCTCGACGTAGCCCGGCACCCACTCGAGGATGGTCCCGTCGGAGAGCCGCGCCTGGCTCACCACCCACGCGCGGCTGTCGCTGCTGTTGAGCGTGTTGTCGCCCAGCATGAAGTAGGAGTCCGCGGGGATGCGCCACTCGTCCACATCCTCCCCGTCGCCGCCGTCCCCGCGGCGCAGGTCGTGCTCCCCCGCCCCGTCGTAGTTGGTGCGGAGTCCGCGGCCCTCGCCCGCGTCGTAGAAGACGTCGCGGTCGAGCCTCACGCCCGAGAGGCCGGCCTCGAGGGCGCGCGCCCTCACCGCGATCTCGTGCAGGCCCCACTCCCGCTGCACGAGGCCGCCGGCCGGCGCGGGCGGCTCCGACGGCGGGTCCGGGAAGGGGATCTCGACCGTGCCGTCGCGCGGGAGTTCGATGACGAGGGTGTCGTCGACATTGGCGAAGGAGACCTCGATCCTCCTCCCCGCCTCGAGCACCGTCTCGAGCGGGATGCGGTGGGGCTCGGGGCCCCCGATCTCGGCGAAGCTCGATTCCGCGCCGAGCACGAGCCGGTGCCTCCGGCCGTGCTCGACGAGATGGACCTCGAGCGTGCCCGCCGCCCTGACGTCCAGCGTGAACGAGAGCCGCACGTCCCCGACGGCGGCGCCCCCGTACCCCCCGTCGCTTCCCTGCTCCCCGCGGCGCGGCGGCGTCTCCAGGTCGACGCGGTCGTACGACACGACGCGCTTGAGGAAGAGCATCGTCCCCTCCTCGCCCGCGGGCGAGAAGGCGAACGCGTCCTCCCCCGTCGCGCTGCAGGAACCCGTGCACTCCCAGCACGCGATGCCCTCGAACGCGTCGCGCGCGTCCACCGGCCGGGGCCAGTAGGGGAAGAAGAGGCTCTCGCGCACGCCCGCGGGCTTGCGCGCGATCGCCCAGCTCTTGCCGCGGTCGACGCTCGTCCAGATGTCGCCGTCCACGAGCCGCATCCACTCGCCGGGCAGCCCGGCGATGCGCTTGATGAAGTTCTTGTTCGTGTTGAGCGGGTAGCGGAAGACGGCGACCTCGAAGCGGCGCGGCTTGCGCCACTCCCAGCAGGTCTTGTCCACGAGGATGCGGTCGCCGCCGAGGCGCCGGGCCTTGTCGTCGCCGCGCAGCGTGGGCATCATGGACGCCGTCGGGATGCGGAACGCCTCGATGCTGTAGTGCCGGATCACGAGCGCCATCGCGATCGCGACGGCGAACGCCTCGATGTTGTCCCAGAGCCACCCGAGCGCCGGCGGCCTCACCGGCCCTTGCCCTTCCGCTCGGTCTTCTCCTCGCGGCGGCCGAGCACGGAGAGGAAGGCCTCCTGCGGGATGCTGATGTTGCCGACCTGGCGCATGCGCTTCTTGCCCTCCTTCTGCTTCTCGAGGAGTTTCCTCTTCCGGGTTACGTCGCCGCCGTAGCACTTGGCCGTGACATTCTTCCGGAGCGCGCGGATCGACTCCCGGGCGATGATCTTCGCGCCGATGGTCGCCTGCAGCGCCACCTCGTAGAGCTGCCGCGGGATCGTCTTCTGCAGCGCCGTCAGGATCTCGCGCCCGCGGCGCTGGGCGACGGACCGGTGGCAGATCACCGAGAGCGCGTCCACCTCGTTGCCCGCGACGAGGATGCCGAGCCGCACGAGGTCGCCGTCGACGAAGCCGCGCATCTCGTAGTCGAGGGTCCCGTAGCCGCGGGTGGCCGACTTGATCAGGTCGTAGAAGTCGAAGACCATCTCCGCGAGCGGGATGTCGAACGCGAGGATCACGCGCGTGCGCCCGAGGTACTCCTGGCTCGCGAACTTGCCGCGCCGCTCCGTGGCGAGCGTCATGATCGCGCCGATGTACTCGGGCGGCGTGATGATCGTCGCGCGCACGACCGGCTCGCGGAACTCGAGGATCTTCGCGGGGTCGGGCAGCTCGGCGGGACGCTCGATGACGACGATCTCCCCGTCGGTCTTGAGGATCTCGTAGGTGACGTTCGGCGCGGTCTGGATGATGTCGACGCCGCTGTCGCGCTCGAGGCGCTCCTGCACGACCTCCATGTGGAGCAGCCCGAGGAAGCCGCAGCGGAAGCCGAAGCCGAGCGCGACGCTCGACTCGGGGTGGTAGGTGAACGACGCGTCGTTCAGGTGCAGCTTCTCGATCCCCTTGCGCAGCTCGTCGAAGTCCTGCGACGCGCTGGGGTAGATGCCGCAGAAGACGAGCGGCTTGGGCTCCTTGAAGCCGGGCACCGCGACGACGGCCGTGCTCTTCGCCGGCGCGATCGTGTCGCCGACGTGGACGTGCTCGAGCGTCTTCAGGTTCGCGACGACGTAGCCGACCCCCCCCGCCCCCAGCACGTCCACCTGCTTCATCCGCGGCGCGAAGACGCCGACCTCCGTCACCTCGTACTCCTCGCGGTTGGAGAGGAACTGGATGCGCATGCCGCGCCGCAGCGCGCCGTCGAGCAGCCGCACGTAGACGATGACGCCGCGGTAGTCGTCGTACTTCGCGTCGTAGACGAGCGCGCGCGTCGGCTTGTCCGGGTCCCCCTCCGGCGGCGGCACCCGCGCGATGACCGCCTCGAGCACCTCGTCGACGCCGGCGCCGGTCTTCGCAGAGACCGAGAGGATCCCCTTCGCGTCGAAGCCGAGACCGTCGGCGATCTGCTCGCGCACGTCGTCGGGCATCGAGCCGGGCAGGTCGATCTTGTTCATGACCGGCACGATCTCGAGCCCCGCGTCCACGGCGAGGTAGGCGTTCGCGACGGTCTGCGCCTCGACCCCCTGCGACGCGTCCACGAGCAGGATCGCCCCCTCGCACGCGTGCAGCGCGCGAGAGACCTCGTAGTTGAAGTCGACGTGGCCAGGGGTGTCGATCAGGTTCAGCGTCAGGTCGCGCCACGGCATCTGCACCGCGCTCGCCTTGATCGTGATGCCCCGCTCGCGCTCGATGTCCATGTCGTCGAGCACCTGGTTCCTGAACTCCCGCTCGGTGACGACGCCGGTCTTCAGCAGCAGCCGGTCCGCCAGCGTGGACTTCCCGTGGTCGACG
>CAZMXP010000088.1:0-11441 GCA_964570285.1 uncultured Planctomycetaceae bacterium | reverse complement strand
ACCGAACCGGCCAGAATTTCCGGAACTCACCGGCCAGAATTTCCGGAACCCACACGAGGCGGTCGGTCTCGACCTCGAGGTCGTGCCGGCTCTGGAGGTTGAGCCAGAACTGGCCGGAGGTCTTGAAGTACCGTCCCAGCCGGAGCGCCGTGTCCGCCGTGACGGCACGCGTGCCATGCACGATCTCGTTGATCCGCCGCGGCGGAACGCTGATGTCGCGCGTGTGCCGTGTCAGCTTGCGGTCGGAGCATCGGTGGGCACAGCGGGACTCTCCGGCTTGGACGACAAGGGACAGTGACAACGGGCGCGCTCACAACGCGTGGACAAAGCGAATGAACAGGAGCATGAGGGCATAGAGCCCGGTAGAGTAGAGACAGAGTGCCAGGAAGACGAATCGGAGGCACGTCGGCCCCATGCGGACTCGGATCACCCCGATCCCGACAGCGCCGAGTGCCCCCACCAGGATCGCAACCCAAGGGCGATCGATAGGGCCATACTCGTACAACTCGGACCGGCGACTCGTGGCGAGGAGGTAAGCCCAAGGGATCGCACTCCAAAGCGCGTAGGCCACCAATTCGAGCACCTTCAGCGCACCCCAGGACCGGCTGCTCACGGCATGGCACTGTACACTGAGCGTGGTGGTTGCTCGCGAGGGTCGAGGGAGCAGTCCTGGACACCTCTGGTGACTCCTTCGATCGCGCTGCCAGAGACGGGGCGGATCAGGAAGCGGGATGGTACGGCCCCGAAAGCTCATCCGCACCCGGACTCTCGCCTCCGCCGCACCCCTCGGGGACGCGCCGCCGGGGCCGGGGTTCCGGCCGCACAAACCGGCCGGGATTTTTGTCCCTCACCGAGGCGCCTCCGGCCGCCCTGCCGATCCGGCCGGTGAAGTTGACCGCCGCGCGGGCGGCGCATAGCCTTCGCGGCGTGAGAACCATGCCCCTGCTCCTCGTGCTGGCCGCCTGCTCCGGAGAGCAACCGCCCTCCCCCAAGCCGATGAGTCCTTCGGGGGGGTCCGCGACGCAGGGCGTCGCTACCCCCCCCGCGCCGACGAATCCCTCGGGGGGGTCCGCGACGCAGGGCGTCGCTACCCCCCCCGCGCCCCCCCGCGCTCCGCTCCCTGAGGTGCGGTACTACCAGATCGGTCCCAACTGACCCCACTGCGCGAGGATCGTGGCCGCCGTGGGCGAGCTGCAAGCGGAGTACAAGGGAAGGGTGAAGTTCGAGGTCCTGCGCGCCGACAACGACGCCGGACGGCAGGCGGCGATGGACTACGACTTCGGGAAGACGATGCACGGGTTGGCCGCGTTCGACGGGAAGGGCGAGCACGTCTTCAGCCTGCCGGGCCACAGCTACGGCAAGGCGGAGATCGTCGCGAAGCTCGCGGAGTTGCTGCGCTGAGCCGCGACAGCGTCGCCACCGTCGAGGGCAACCTCGACCGCTACCTCGCCGGGGCGGCGGCGGCGGCGGCGCAGCTTCCGGGCGACGCGCCGCTGCGCGCCGGGCTGCGGCTCACCGCGCGCGGGGCGGTCGCGCTCTTCGAGGACCAGGCGCTCTCGCGCGCGCTCGACGTCGCAGCGCGCCGGCTGAAGCAGACCGGCCGGAGCTTCTACACGATCGCCAGCGCGGGCCACGAGAACAACGCCGCGCTCGGCGCGCTGCTGCGCCTCACCGACCCCTGCTTCCTGCACTACCGCAGCGGCGCGCTGATGATGGCGCGCGCGCGGCAGTTGCCCGGCTCAACACCGCTCTTCGACACGCTGCTGTCGCTCTGCGCGAAGCGCGACGACCCGATCGCGCAGGGGCGGCACAAGGTCTGGGGGAGCCGCCCGCTCTGGGTGCCGCCGCAGACGAGCACGATCGCCTCGCACCTGCCGAAGGCCTCCGGCCTCGCGTTCGCGCTGCGGCGCGCGGTGCGGCTCGGCGTCGCGACCGGGCTGCCGGAGGACGCGATCGTCGCCTGCACCTTCGGCGACGCATCGGCGAACCACGCGACCGCGCTCTCCGGGATCAACTCGGCGCGCTACGGCCACCGCCGCGGCAACCCGGTCCCGATCCTCTTTGTCTGCGAGGACAACGGCATCGGCATCTCGGTCGAGACGCCGCGCCGCTGGATCGAGGAGGCGTGGTCCAACCAGCGCCACCTGCGCTACTTCCTCGCGGAGGGCGACCTCGCCGCGATCTACGAGGGTTGCGCCGAGGCGGTCGACTTCTGCCGCACGTCGCGCGCGCCGGTCTTCCTCCACCTGCGCACGGTGCGCCTCTGGGGCCACGCGGGCAGCGACGTCGAGAGCACCTACCGCACCGACGCGGAGATCGAGGCGATCGAGGCGCAGGATCCGCTTCTCGCGAACGCGCGCCTGCTCGTCGAGAGCGGCGCCGCAACGCCGGATGCGCTCGCGGCGATTGTCCGCGACGCCCGCGCCCGGGTCGCCGCCGCCGAAGGGGAGGCCGCCTCCCGTCCCCACCTCGACACGACGGCGGCCGTGGTCGCCCCCCTGGCCCCCCAACTCTCGTCGCGTCCGCGCATCGGCCCGACGCCGGAGCAGCGCTCGGCCTTCTGGGGAGTCGCCCTCCCGGAGAGCGCGGCAACCCCCTCGAAACGCACGATGGCCGCGCACATCAATTCGGCCCTCGCCGACGAGATGCTCGCCCGCCCGGAGATGATCGTCTTCGGCGAGGACGTCGGCAGGAAGGGGGGCGTCTACTACGTGACGGCGGGGTTGCAGAAGCGGTTCGGCGTCTCCCGCGTCTTCGACACGATGCTCGACGAGACGTCGATTCTGGGGGTCGCGCAGGGGGCGGCGCACATCGGCATGCTTCCGGTGCCGGAGATCCAATACCTCGCCTACGTGCACAACGCGATCGACCAGATCCGCGGCGAGGCCTGTTCGCTCTCCTTCTTCTCGAACGGCCAGTTCAAAAACCCGATGGTCGTGCGCATCGCGGGGCTCGGCTACCAGAAGGGGTTTGGCGGCCACTTCCACAACGACAACAGCATCGGCGCGCTGCGCGAGATCCCGGGGCTCCTGCTCGCGGTGCCGAGCCGCGGCGACGACGCGGCGCGCATGCTGCGCGGCCTGCTCGCGACGGCGCGGGAGTGCGGAAGGGTCTGCGCCTTCCTCGAGCCGATCGCGCTCTACCACGAGAAGGACCTGCACGGGACCGGGGACAACGGCTGGCTCACCGACTACCCTTCGCCCGGCGACGCGCTCTACCCCGGCGAGGTCGGCCTCTACGGGGAAGGCGACCTGCTGCTCGTCAGCTACGGCAACGGCCTGCGGCTGAGCCTGCGCGCCGCGAAGCGGCTCGGCCGCCCGGCACGCGTGCTCGACCTGCGCTGGCTCAACCCGCTGCCGTTCGAAGCGATCCGGCAGGCGGCGCAGGAGGCGCGCGCGGTCGTCGTCGTCGACGAGTGCCGCGCGACCGGCGCCGGCATCGCCGATGCCGTCGTCGCTCATCTCGCGGAGACGGGCTACAAGGGGCGCCTCGCGTCGGTGCGCGCCGTCGATACCTACGTCCCGCTCGGCCCCTCGACCGCGACGGTGCTCGTCGACGAGGAGGCGATCCTGCGCGCGGCGCGGGAGGCGATCGCATG
Source organism: uncultured Planctomycetaceae bacterium (assembly GCA_964570285.1). Lineage (GTDB taxonomy): Bacteria > Planctomycetota > PLA2 > PLA2 > PLA2 > CAZMXP01. Next base: position 7,843 of record CAZMXP010000088.1, on the reverse strand, counting down.
AAGCGCATCGCGATCCTCTGCCCGGGCCGCGGCTCCTACACGAAGCGGTCGCTGCGCTCGCTGGAGGCGGACCATCCGTGGGTCGCCCGCGCCGAGGAGTTGCGCGCGGAGGCGGGCCTCGGCTCGCTGCGCGACCTCGACGCGACGGACACCTGGGACTCCGCGCTGCACCTGCGCCCCGACAGCGTCTCGCCGCTGATCTACCTGATCTCGATGATCGACGCGCAGCAGGCGATGGCCCAGCACGACACCGTCGCGGTCGCCGGCAACTCGATGGGCTGGTACACCGCTCTCGCGGTCGCGGGCGCGCTCTCGTTCGAGGACGGGTTCCGGCTCGTCCAGACGATGGCCCTGCTCCAAATGGAGGAAGCGAGCGGGGGCCAGGTCATCTATCCGGCTGTGGATGAACAGTGGCGGCACGATGCTCAACTCCAAGCGCACATCGACGCGGCCCTTGCAACGTCCGCGGGCGAGGCGCTCCTTTCGATCGACCTCGGCGGCTACGCCGTGCTCGCGGGCAGCGAGCGCGGGGTCGCGCACCTGCTCGCGGCGCTGCCGCGCGTCGAGATCGGGCCGTCGGCCTATCCCTTCCGCCTCGCGCAGCACGGCCCCTATCACACGCCGCTGCTCGCGGGCGTCGCGGAGAGGGCGGCGCTTGAACTCGCCGATCTCGAGTTCCGTCCCCCCGGCACCCCCCTCATCGACGGTCGCGGAGCGCGCTTCACGCCGTGGACGACCGATCCCTCGGAACTTCGCGCCTACACCCTCGGCGCGCAGGTGACGACCCCCTACCGTTTCACGACGAGCGTCCGTGTCGCGCTGCGCGAGTATGCTCCCGACATGCTCGCGCTGCCCGGCCCCGGCAACACCCTCGGCGGCGTCTGCGGCCAGATCCTCGTCGCGGAGGGGTGGCGCGGCCTCGCGAGCCGCGCGGACTTCGAGCGCGTGCAAGAGGGCGACCGTCCGCCGGTCTGGTCGATGCGGCGATCCGGATGACGTCGGTCCCGCTGCGCACGGCCATCCTCATCTACGGCGGCGTCGCCGCGGCCGCGCTCGGGTGGGCGGCGGTCTGGGGCCAGGTGCCCGGCCTCTTCGGCAGGGAACCGGCCAGCCTCAACAATCTCCTCCTCGGCGTGCTCGTGGGACTCGGCATCACGCTGCTCTGCCAGGTGGCCCACGCGCTCGTGCCCGCGGTGCAGCGCGCGAGCCGCCTCCTCGCGACCTTCTTCGGGCCGATCCGCCCCGCGGAGGCGCTGCTGCTCGCCGTCATCTCCGGCGTCACCGAGGAGATGCTTTTCCGCGGCGCGCTCTGGCCGCAACTCGGCCTCCCGGGCACGACGATCCTCTTCGGGCTGCTGCATGTCGTGCCGGTGCGCGGGTTGCAGGGGTACCCGTTGTTCGCGGCGCTGGCGGGACTCGTGCTCGGGCTGCTGCGGCAGCAGACGGGCTCCGTCTGGCCCTGCGCTCTCGCGCACGCGACGGTCAACGCGATCAACCTCGCCTATCTCGGCGCGATGGAGCGGCGTCGCCTCGCCGGAGATTCCTTCGCGCTGCCGGCGATCCCCGACCGACCCGCGCCGCCCGAGGCGCCGCTGATGAGCGAGTCCGGCCCGCAGGAGGGGTTTCCGATGACCGTTTGGCGCTACCGCCTGACGGTCGAGTTGACGGGCACCGACCGCGAGAGCCTGCCCGAGTGCCTCGAGCACGAGAAGCTCGCGCTCTTCGCCCACCTCCCGCGCGAGGAGGTCTACGCGCAGCTCCGCGCGGGACGCTTGCAGTGGAGGGGCACCTTCGACGAGCCCTATGGAGCCTTCCCGGAGGACGCGGCGACGCTCTCGACCTACCTGACGCAGACGGTCACGGGCCTCGAGATCGCCGAGCGCTACACCGACGAGGAGACGACCGACGACGTGCGCGCGTGGAAGCTGCTCGCGCAGCGCGGCGAGTGGGTCAAGGTGCCGCTGGTCGTCGAGGAGAACGCGCCGGGCAAGTTCGTCGTCGACGACTCCCGCTACGACGTGGACGTGATCGCCGCGCACTGGAAGGACTATCCCCGCTGGTTCCAGGACGGTATGCGTTTCCGGTTTCCGCGGTTGCGGGAGCTGTAGCCCGGAGAAGTGCCGCCAACCGGGGGAAGCCCCTCCCCGGGGCCCTTGGGGGCCTGTTGGACGCAAGGCGGCGGTGTCGATCCTGTTCAGCTCTCCCCGCCGCTCATCCGCGCGAGATAGTGGAGGAAGAAGTCCGCGCTCCACGCGAGGAGGCCCTCCTGCTCGCGCAGGGGGAGGAAACGCTGGACGTCGGCCCGCGCGGCGTTCCAGTCGATGCGCCGGATCGCGGCCTCCATTTTCTCCCGCACCCACGGCGCGGTCACCGTGCGCGCATGTCCGGACCACGGCCCCTGCTGGTGCAAGGCATGGCGCAGCAGGTCCAGATCGGGCCGCGTCTTGCGATCGACGTACCAGACGAAGTCGTACCAGTCGCGGCCCTTGACGTAGGGACGGCAAAGCAGCGCATGAAGCTTCAGGGCAAAGCCCGATTCCAGGGACTGCGTCGTCAGGGGCGTCGTCACGGGAAACGCGAGGTAGCTGGTCGTGAACGTCGAGCCCGCGGGGGGATGGATGTCGATCTCCAGCTTGATGCGGATCTTGCGGGCCTGGTAGCGCTCGAAGGGCAGGTCCAACGCGAGGATCTTGCCGATGGAGTCGGTCTTCAGGAACGCCTTCTGGACCGCCATCCCGGCTTGCGACTTGTCCTGCACCTCGAGCGGAATGCCCTCCTGTGCGCAATCCTTCCGGACGGATTCCAGGTAGCCCTGCCAGCGGAAGTTCGGGGTGGGCTGCTTGAGCAGGAAGTCCAGATCCTCCGAAAACCGGTTCAACCCCCAGACGATGCGAAGGCACGTGCCGCCGTGGAACATGGCCTCCGCGAACAGCCCTGCGCGCGAGAGGCTGGCGAGCACATAGTGCTGCATCAGCTCCTGCAGCACGTTCTCCTGCTCCACCGGATTCGTCGGGGCGTACTGCCGGATTTTCGCGCTCAGCACCCTATCCAGCACGGTGGACGGCCCCTTCCAGCCCTTCGATGAACGCGCGCACGCGCCGGCTGCGGATGCTCTCCTGGATCTCGTCCATCGCTTCGAAAGAGAGCGCCTGCAGATCGTCCTCCTCGATGCGCAGGGAGTCGGTCAGGTAGCCGATGCCATCCTTCTGCCAGGTGATCCCCTTGCTGAGATAGACGTGGTCGGCGATGGCGCGCAGCGGCGACGCGATGAACGCCCATGCGTGGCGCGCGACCTCCACGGCCTCGACCCCGGCACGTGGCGCGCGCGACGGCACGCGGCGGAAGCTGAAGACGCCTACCGGCGTGAAGAACTCCCGGCCGCGCCCGGTCGTGACGCTGCTCACCTGGTAGACGGCCTCGGGAATCAGGCCGTGATGCGCGAGGGCGGATTCAAGGCTGATGTGGGACGGGGCGTGCAGCGCAGCCGCCATGACGAACGGATGCAGTTCGGACTTCCGAAAGGGCGGACCGAGTACGAATAGCCCCGGTTTCAGGCGGAGCACTTCGCCCGCCTGACACGCTCGATGCACGAGAAGTGCGCGGGCACCCTCGCTCCTGTCCGGAAGCAGGTTGCACACGACCGTCTGAGTGAACAGCCCTCCCGGGGGTGCCAGCCTGAATACTCTCTCGGTCAGGCTCTGCATATGTGCTTATACATTACGAAATTCGTAATATAGAAGCAATAGTGCTGGCGCTCAGCCCCCGTGCTGCCCTAAGTGCCTTGGGTTCAGTCGGTTGTAACGCCGGAACGCGGACTTGCCTGCCGCGCTTGCGACCCTTGCTCCTGACGGGTACGGCGGAGACCGTCGGCGCCCCGACCCGGCGATCTATCTTGAGATTTGGGAGAGGCGCGGTCGCTGAGGGGACCTACCCCCCGCACGCGACCGCGGGCGGGCTCTCCTCGGCGAGCACGCGTACGACGCGGCGGGAGTGCGGACCGACGCCGTCGCCGACGCCGCCCGCGAGGATCGTCGAGCCGTCCGTGTCGTTGAAACCGACGTGGCCCGCGAAGGGCACGGGCAGCGTCACCGTGGCCACGCGGTAGAAGATCATGTCCGGCGTGCCGAACGCGCCGACGGGGAGGTAGTCCATGACCTCCATCGTGGCCAGCGCGGGAATGCCCTGCACGGCGATATTGAAGCCGCCCGCGACGAGGAAGCGCCGCCCGCCGCTCCCGCGCAGGGTCAGGGAATGCGCGCCGCGCCGCTCGAAGGTCACCTCCGTGGCGAGCAGGCTCGTCTGGCCGTTGAAGGTGACGGTCGTGGCCGAACGCGTGTCCCCGCCGACGATGATGTGGCGGTCCGCCCCGACCTGCGCGGCCGCGGGGCGGAAGCGGATATCGCCCTCCGTCTGCCCCGCCATCGCGGCGCCGTCGAGGAAGGCGCCGCGCGCGAGGAAGTTGCCCGAGCTGAAGTAGACCTGGTCGAAGTCGAAGAGGATCTGGAGATGCTGCGCGGTCGGCTCGGGCAGCCTCGACGCGAACGGCAGGAAGGCGCCGCCGCGCCGCACCTCGATCGTGTCGAGGGGGTCGCCCGAGACGCCGAAGCCGCCCGAGACCATCGCGTCCGGCCCGCCCTCGTAGGCGGTGCAGGCGTGCCACCGCCGCGCCTCCAGCATCGGGGGCCCCGGCACGACCGCCTCGGTCGAGGGGTCGAAGAGGTCGGTGGTCGGGAGCGGCGGCCCGCCCGGGAACGCCGCGCCCCCGGAGATCAGGACGTGGCCGTCGAAGAGCGTCGCGATCGCATGCTCGCCGCGCGGCGAGGAGAGCCGGGCGGCGAGCAGGCGGAAGGTCCGCGTCGCGGGCTCGTAGATCTCGAGCGTGTCGGTGGCCGCCGTCGGCGACGTGAACCCCCCGGCGATCAGCACGCGCCCGCCGGCCAGCCTCTGCCAGCGCGCGTGGAATCGCGCCACCTGCAGCCGGTCGCCGAGGTCGACGACCTGGTCGCTGCGCACCCGAGGCACCGGGCTCGTCGTGATGAAGCAGATGTGGCGATCCGCGCCGAGCGGCGTCCCCTCCGCCGACTGGATCGCCCCCGAGACGATGACCCGGTAGGCGACGTTCTCCGTGAGCGGGACGCGCGGCGTGAACGTGACGAGGGAGGGGCTCACACCCGACGCGCTCACGGTTCCGTCCACCGCAAGGCCGTCCATCGTGCGCAGGCGCACCGCTCCCGTCGTCAGCGTCGCGGCCTTGGCCGGGCGCGAGAAGCTGACGAAGATCGCGGAGGCGGTGTTCGCGTCGATCTCGCCGTCCCCCGGCGACGAGCCCGCGATCGTGAACGGCGCCGCCTGCGGGCCGCCGCCCCCCCCGCCCCCCCCGCATCCAACTATGGCAAGCGCGACCGCGACGACCGCGACGAGGCGTCCACCCATGGCGCCCATTCTACGCATACACTGGAACGCCGTGTCCAACCACATCCTGATGCCCACCGAGAACGGCGTGCCGGTGAAGGCCTGGGTGCGCGGCGTCCCCTTCGACGAGAAGGCGGCGGCGCAGCTTCACAACGTCGCGAGGCTGCCCATCGTGCACAAGTGGGTCGCCGCCATGCCGGACGTCCACTGGGGCATCGGCGCGACCGTCGGCAGCGTGATCCCGACGGTCGACGCGATCATCCCCGCCGCGGTCGGCGTGGACATCGGCTGCGGCATGATGGCGGTGCAGACGAGCATGAACGCCTCGCAGCTTCCCGACGACCTGAGGCCGATCCGCGGCGCGATCGAGAAGGCCGTCCCGCACGGCCGCACCGACAACGGCGGGAGGAACGACCGGGGGGCCTGGGGGCGGACCCCCGCGCAGGCCGAGGACGCGTGGCGCAGGCTGCGCCGGGACTACGAGGAGATCGTCGCGAGGCACCCGCGGCTCGAACGCGGCAAGACGGTGGATCAGCTCGGTACGCTGGGTACCGGCAACCACTTCATCGAAGTCTGCCTCGACCTCGAGGGGAGCGTCTGGGTCATGTTGCATTCGGGTTCGCGCGGCCCCGGCAACCGGATCGGGACGCACTTCATCGAGCTGGCCAAGAAGGACATGAAGCGGCAGATCAAGGACCTGCCCGATGCGGACCTCGCCTACCTGCGCGAGGGGTCGGACCACTTCAACGACTACGTCTTCGCGGTGGACTGGGCGCAGCGCTTCGCGAAGACCAACCGCGACCTGATGATGCGGCAGATCCTCGACGCGATGGCCGGCTGCCAGGCGCTTCCCCCGTTCACCGCCGAGCGCATGGCCGTGAACTGCCACCACAACTATGTCGCGCGCGAGACGCACTACGGCAAGGAGGTCTACCTGACGCGGAAGGGCGCCGTGCGCGCGGGCGTGGGCGACCTGGGCATCATCCCGGGCAGCATGGGGGCGCGCAGCTACATCGTGCGCGGCAAGGGCAACCCGGAGAGCTTCGATTCGTGCAGCCACGGCGCGGGGCGCGCGCTCTCGCGCAACGAGGCCAAGCGCCGCTACACGGTGAAGGACCACGAGGCGGCGACCGCCCACGTGGAGTGCAGGAAGGACGCGGCGGTGATCGACGAGACGCCGATGGCCTACAAGCCCATCGAGAAGGTCATGGAGGCGCAGAGCGATCTCGTCGAGATCGTGCATGAGCTCCGGCAGGTGGTCTGCGTGAAGGGCTAGAGGCCTGTCCGGGGGGGGGCGAATAGGCGGGGGGCGCGGGGGGTAGTGCCTGCGTCGGGGTTCCGCTTGCGCGGGTCGGTGACGATCGACGACAATCGGGGCCCCGGAGGGAACGGCGGTGGAACAGACGCTCTACACCATCTGCGCGATCGGCGGCGGAAGCCTCGTGATCCTGCAGCTCATCCTGCAGGTCTTCGGCCTGCACGGGGGAGACACCGACGGCGATCTGCATGTGGACGGGGCCGACGGCGCCGACGGTCACGGGGACGCGTTCTTCGGCGTGCTCTCGTTCAAGGCATTGACCGCGTTCATGGGGATCTTCGGGCTCGCCGGCCTCGCGATGCTCGAGCGGTCGGGCTCCCTCGGCCTGCGCGTCGCCGTCGCGGCGGGCGCCGGTATCCTCGGCATGCTGCTCGTCGGGTGGATGATGCGCGGCATCGCGAAGCTGCACGCCTCGGGCAGCGTCGACCTGAGGAACGCCGTCGGCAAGACGGCGACCGTCTACCTGACGATCCCAGGCTTCCAGGAGGGACGCGGCAAGGTGACGATCGAGATCCAGGGCCGCAGCCTCGAGCTCTACGCGATCTCCGCCGCCGGCGAGATCAAGACAGGCCGCCGCGTCAGCGTGCTCTCGGTCGAGGGCGACGACACGCTGAAGGTGGCACCCCTCTAGGAGTCCATCGATGAACACGCCGCTTCGCCTGCTCGCGCTCGACTTCGGCGACCCGATCGTCCTGCTCGTGCTGCTGGTCGTCCTGATCGGCTTCAGCTTCCTCGTGATGCTGGTGAAGCGCTACCGGCGCTGCCCGCCGAACAAGATCCTCGTCATCTACGGCAAGGGGGCGGGGAGCGGCCAGACGTCGAAGTGCATCCACAGCGGCGGCACCTTCGTCTGGCCGCTGCTGCAGGACTACGACTACCTCGACCTCGAGCCGCTGCAGATCGAGATCCCGCTCAAGGGCGCGCTGTCGCTCGAGAACATCCGCGTCAACGTGCCGTCGGTCTTCACCGTCGCGATCGGGACCGAGCCCGCGGTGATGCAGAACGCGGCGATCCGCCTGCTGAGCCTCGACCCGAAGGACATCGAGTCCAACGCGCGCGACATCATCTTCGGCCAGCTTCGCCAGGTGATCGCGTCGATGCGCATCGAGGAGA
>CAZMXP010000087.1:0-11539 GCA_964570285.1 uncultured Planctomycetaceae bacterium | reverse complement strand
CCGAAGAAGAGCGCCGTGTCCCCCCCCTTGCCGATGTTCGCGGAGCAGTGCATCGGCATCACGCCGACCTCGGGCAAGAGGTAGTTGAGCACGCTGAAGACCGACTTCTTGTTCTCGCCGGCGTAGCTCGTGCCGCCGATGATCGCCATCTTGCGCGCGAAGTTCAGCAGCACGTAGACGCCGGTGCGCGTGCCGTCGGTCTCGGGCTCCGCCGCGAGGCCCGGGGTGTTCAGCACCGTGAAGTCCGGCAGGAAGGCCGCGAGGTCGGCCACCGGCGGCCGGATGAACATGTTCTGGCAGAAGAGGTTGTGCCACGCGTACTCGCTGACGATGCGCACCTTGAGGCGGTACTCCGCGTCCGCGCCGGCGTAGCAGTCCTGCACGAAGACCTCGCGCCCCTGCATGTAGGCGACCGCCTTCGCGTGGATCCGGTCGAAGTGCTCCGGCGAGATGGGCCTGTTGACCTTGCCCCACCAGATCTTCGCGTCGCTCGTCGGCTCCTTGACGACGAACTTGTCGTTCGGCGAGCGCCCGGTATGCACGCCGGTCGAGACGACGAGCGCCCCGCCGAGCGCCAGCGACGCCTCGTTGCGGCGCAGCGCGAACTCGTAGAGCGCCGCCGGCTCGGGGTTCCAGTGCACCTTGCCGAGGTGCTTCAGGCCGTGGATTTCGAGGCCGTGGACGCTCTGCCGGGCGGGGGAATCGGACATGGGGGGCTCCTCTTCGCGAAGGGAAAGAGCATCTATCGTCAACGATCCCGCCGCGGGAAACAAGCTTGCGCCCTCCCCCGCGCCCCCTCCCCGTCTCAGGAAGAGGCGGTGGCCGCCTCGCCGGTCTGCACCCTCCACAGCGACGCGTAGAGGCCCTCCTGGGCCAGGAGCTCCTCGTGGGAGCCCCTCTCGCGCAGCGCGCCCCTCTCCAGCACGAAGATCGTGTCCGCGTGGCGCACCGTCGAGAGGCGGTGCGCGATCAGGATCGTCGTGCGCCCCTTCGCGATCGTCTCGAGGGAGCGCTGGATCGCCGCCTCGGTCTCGTTGTCCACCGAGGAGGTCGCCTCGTCGAGCAGGAGCACCGGCGGATCCTTCAGCACCGCGCGCGCGATGCTGATCCGCTGGCGCTGGCCGCCGGAGAGCTTCTGCCCGCGCTCGCCGACGATCGTGTCGTACCCCTGCGGGAGGGCGGTGATGAACTCGTGCGCCTCAGCGATGCGCGCCGCCTCGACGATCCGCTCGAGCGGCGCGTCGAAGCTGCCGTAGGCGATGTTCTCGCGCACCGTCCCGTGGAAGAGGAAGACCTCCTGGCTGACGAGCCCCATCGCGCCGCGCAGCGCGGCGAACGAGAGTTCGCGGACGTCCTTGCCGTCGAGCAGCACGCGCCCGCCGGTGACGTCGTAGAAGCGCAGCATCAGCTTGACGATCGTGGACTTGCCGGAGCCGGTCGGCCCGACGATGGCCGTCGTCTCTCCCGCGGGGAAGTCGATCGTGACGTTCCGCAGCACGGGGATCCTGTTCGCGTAGGCGAAGTCGACCGCCTCGAAGCGCAGCGCGCCCTGCGCGCGGGGAAGGGGGAGGGGTCCGGGGAGGACCCGCGGCGGCGTGTCGAGCAGGTCGAGCACGCGCCGCGTGCTCGCCATCGCCCTGTGGTAGAGGTCGAAGGTGTCGCCCAGCCGCGTCAGCGGCCAGAGCAGCCGCTGGGTCAGGTAGACGAAGACGGTGTAGGCGCCGACGGCGAGGGTGCCCGCGAGCGCCATGCGCCCGCCGAGCACCACGGTGCCGGTGAAGCTGACGAGGATGATCATCCGGATGACCGGCGTGAAGGCGGAGCTGATCCGGATGGCGCCCCTGTTGCTTCCGCGGTACTCGTCGGAGAGGCCGCGGATCCGCTCCACCTCGTGCGCCTCGGCGCCGTAGCTCTTGACGGTGGCGATGCCGGTCAGGTTGTTCGCGAGCTGGCCCGAGAGCAGCCCCGCGCGCTCCCTGACCTGCGCGTAGCGGGGGCCGATGCGGTTGGTGAAGCGGAAGGAGCCCCAGAGCACGAACGGCATCGGCATCATCGCGACGCAGGCGACGCCGGGCTCCATCGCGAAGAAGATCGCGCCGATCACGAGGACGGTCGTCGCCACCTGCAACACCTCGTTCGCGCCGGAGTCGAGGAAGCGCTCGAGCTGGTTCACGTCGTCGTTGAGGATCGTCAGCAGGCCGCCGGTGCTCCGGTCCTCGAACCAGGCCATCTCGAGGTCCTGCACGTGGGCGTAGGCGTCGAGGCGCAGCTCGTGCTGGACGGTCTGCGCGAGGTTGCGCCAGAGCACCGAGGCGCCGTACTGGAAGAGCGACTCGAGCACCCAGACGACGATGGTCACCGCCGCGAGCACCCAGAGCTGGCCGTTCGGGTCGCGGACGCCGAAGGTTGCGAGGAACGCGTTGCTCCCCTTCGCGACGAGGTCCACCGCCATGCCGATCAGCAGCGGCGGCGCCAGGTCGAAGACCTTGTTCAGGACCGAGCAGGCCGACGCGGCGAGGAAGCGGCGCCGGTGGCCGCGGGCGTAGCGGAGGAGGCGGGCGAGCACGGCAGGACACTATAGGCCGTGGGGGGGAGCATCGGGTATAAGCGCGCCCCGGAGGGCACCGGTGGTCAAGCTCTACCTGACGGAAGCGATCGGGACCTTTTTCCTCGTGCTGACGACCGGCCTTACCGGCAACCCTCTCGCGATCGGCGGCATGCTGATGGCGATGGTCTTCACGGGGCGCCACGTGAGCGGCGCCCACTACAACCCCGCGATCACCCTCGCGGCCTGCATCGCGGGCGAGTTCGACAGGTCGAAGGTCGTGCGCTACTGGATCGCGCAGCTCGCGGGCGCCGTGGCTGCGGGGATCGTCTTCCGCGCGATGACCGGCGGCAGCTTCACGGTGGTGCCGGGGGAGCGGCTGCTGCCCGCCCTGCTCGCCGAGTTCTTCCTCACCTTCGCGCTCGCGCTCGTCGTGCTGAACGTCGCGCTCTCGAAGCGGACCCAGGGCAACTCCTACTTCGGCATCGCGATCGGATCCACGGTGGCGGCCGGCTCGTTCGCGGTCGGCAACATCTCCGGCGGCGCCTTCAACCCCGCCGTCGGCCTCGGCCCCAACCTCGTCCACTCGATGTTCGGCGGCGACTCCCTCGCCCGGTCGTGGATCTACCTCGTCGCCCCCTTCCTCGGCGCCGCCGTCGCGGCTTCGCTCTTCAAGGTGCAGGAGGGGGAGTGACGCCCGACCGGGGCGGCGGCCGTTCTGCACTTGATGTCACATCAGGGTGTGATCACACCTCGGGGGATGATCCGGACCCAGATCCAGCTCACCGCGGCGCAGCACCGCGCCCTGACGCGTCCCGCGGCGGAGCGGGGCATTCCGATGGCCGCGCTGCTTTGGAGCCTCGTGGATCGCGGCCTCGAGACCGAGGCGTCCGATCTCGCCGCGCGATGGGAGCGCGCCTCCAGGCTCGTGGGCGCGTTCCGCTCGAAGGAGCGGGATCTCTCGACGGCGCATGACCGCTACCTCGCCGAGGACCTGGCGAAGCGACGGAGGTCTTCGCGTACGGGCGCGACTTCCAGGAGGAGGGGTCCGTCGGTGCCAAGTGACTTTGTTGCAAGTTCCGCGATCTCCCAGCCGGCACCTGCTACCCGCGCCACGCATGGCCGCACGAGGCGCATCGCTTCCTCGGGCGCGTGCGCGCCGGCGGGAACTCGATCAGGAGCGTCAGGATCGCGCTGGGCCACAGCGCGCCCCGCCTCGTCTCGACCTCCCGCGACCCGCAGTCCGGGCAGAGGTCCGCCGGCGGCGGCCCAGGCGCCAGAACCTCCCTGGCCCACTCCGCCTCCGAAGGCGGGACCATGACGACCGCGCCGCCCGTCGCCGCCGCGAGGATCGGCATGATGTCGACCCAGTTCGCGTGATGCACGAAGGCGGCGATGCCCTCCGCCTCGAGCCGCGCCCGCGCGAGCATGGCGTCCATGGACAGCGGGTAGCTCGCCACTTCGACGAGGAGCGGTCTTCCTCCCGCCGGAGTCTCCACGCCCGCCATTCTACCGCGGCGGTGTGCTCGCGCCCTCGCAGGCGAGTAGACTCACCCCGTGAAGCACCTCGCCCTGCTCGCTCTCGCCGCGACCGCCGCGGCCGGCGATCTGCTCGTCGTGGCTCCGGCCGCCTTCCACGGCGACCTGAAAGCCTACGTCGCCGGGAAGGGGGCCGGCGCGAAACTCGTGGCGCTCGAGGAGGCGCTCGCCGCCGACGGCCTCGACGAGCCGGAGCGGCTCAAGCGGTTCCTCTTCGATGCGTGGCGCCGCGGGACGCGCTACGTGCTGCTCGTGGGCGACGGGGATCTGCTGCCGTTGCGCTACATGGTGCTCGACCGCGTCACGCCCGCGGCCTTCGACTACGCCTTCTACCCGAGCGACCTCTACTACGCGGATGTCGCGAGGCAGGACGGGTCGTTCGAGGACTGGAACGGGCAGAAGGAGGGCTTTCACGCGCTCTACTTCGGCGAGGTGCGCGGCGAGAAGAACAAGTCCGACCCGATCAACTTCGACGGCATCGACTACCTGCCGGAACTCGCCGTCGGGCGCTGGCCGGTCAGCACGGCGGAGGAACTGCGCAGCGCGGCTTGGCGCCGCAACCAAATCAGCGACGGCCGAAGGCCGCGCTGCGCCTAGTGAGGAGCTGCGGGATCCGGGTGACGCGCGCGGGGCGCAGGGCTGCGTGCGTATCCCCTCCGCCGCCGAGGACAGCCGCGCTTCAGCCACCGTGGCTTGCTTCCGGACGCCGCACCGGGTCAGCACCAGAGTCTGCGCAGGGAGCGCGGAATCCGAGGGCTAGTAGTACAAGCCTTGGGCGCTGCGCGCCCTCGCGACGGCCTTCGGCCGATCCGGATCGCGCGTAGCGGCTTTTCTTATGAGGAAGCCAGGAAGGGAGGAACCCATGAGAGCAAAGGGGAGCATCCCGGGACTCGGATGGATCGAATCCGCCCCTTCCTCGGTTCCTAGGTTCCTGGGTTCCTTCTTCCAAGCTCAAGACGAAGGCTGTGATCCGCCGCGCCGCGCAATTCCCGGTGGCCTTGGGCGTGCCCTCGCACCCTGAAAGGCACGCGCGGCAACATCCTCGCGCGCCCCCGAACGCGTTCGCCCCTGAAACCCGAACACGCTTCGAGATTTGGATCCCCTCGTCCGCGGACGGGAACCGCGCGCGCCCCTCAGCCCCGCCAGCCGTAGCCGCAGGCGTTGCAGCGGCGACGGGGGTGGGCGCGGCATAGGATTTCCCGCGCGGCCTCCGCCTGCCCCGTGGCGACCATCACTCTGGCGCCCCCGCAGACGGCGACCCTCTCGAGGATGGGAGGCTCCTTCGCCCGCCGAGCCACGGGGCCATTCTGTCGAAGTTATGCTGAGTACGTGCGACCCGCCCCTTTCCTCCTCCTCGCCCTGTTCGCCGCCTGCGGCGGCGAGGCCGCCCCCCCCGCGCCTCCGGATCTCTCGGGGGGAGCAGCGCTTCGCGCCGCCCCCCCCGCGCCCCCCCCTGCCAAGGGCACGATCGAGTCGCTCTGCCCGACGGACGCGATCGCGCTCTTCGGCATGCGCAGCGCCGACGCGCTGAAGCCCTTCGCCGACCTTCGCGGCGTGCCGGCCGATCCGCTGCCGCGCCTCGCGGAGCTGCTCGGCTTCGACCCGGCGACGGTCGACCGCGCGCAGCCGCTCGTGCTGGCGGCGAGCGGCACCGGCCCGACGCTGACGCTGCTTGCCAGTGTCTCCGGCGCCTACCAGGGGTTCGCGACGCTGCCCGGCGGCGCGCGCGGCGGCTGTCCGCTCGCGGCCGCGAGGCCCGACGCCGACCTCTTCGCGCGCGTGGACGTGAAGCAGGTGAGGGATCTCTACCGCCCCATGATCGAGGGGCTTCTCGGCATGGTGCAGGGAAAGGCAGGGGGCGCGGGGGACGCCATCGCGGTCGTGCGCCACCTGCTCGACGTCGGCGAGGGCTTCGAGGCGACCGTCCGGCGGGACGGGCAGGAGGTCGTCGTGGACGCGCACCTCGAGACGCGGCAGGAGATCGATCCCGGCGTGAAGGATCTCGCCGCGCTCGTCGCCGCGCTGCCGCGCGACTTCCGGCATGTCGCGGGAGGGAGCGCCGCCGCCGCGCGCCTGCTCAAGGGGCTGTGGGGGGATACCGCGGCCATCGGGGAGGTTGCCGCGCAGGCGACCGGGGGCTGGGTCGTCGGAGTGGACGGGCCGAGGCTCTGTCTCGTCGCGCGCGCCGACGGGATCCCGGCGGACTCGCTCAAGGCGCCCCAGGGTTTCACGTTGACCGTCGACGCGGGGATCGCCCGCCTCGGTCGCGACGCCGAGCCCGACGGCACGACGCCGCGCGCGCTCGCACCCGTGGCGGGCACGCTCGCCGCCTTCCTGCGCACCGGCGACGCCGTCGCGACGCTGCGCGCCGACGGGCGCACCTGGCGACTGGGCGCGCGCGGCGACCCCGCGGCGCTGAAGGCGGCCTACGGAAAGTAGCTCGCGCCGGGCGAGCGGGACGGGCGGCGCCTCCGGCCATGGAGGCGCATCTCCGCCAGCGGAACCTCCTTGGTGTAGCGGCGCGGGTTGCCGCACATCCAGCAGGAGCAGAGGGTGCGCGTGTGGGCGAGCACGCCGACCGTGCGGGCCTCCCGCTCGCTCATTCTCGGCCAGCCTCCGTAGTAGTCGCGCACCTTCCGCTTGAGCCTCGCGAGATGGTGGCGGCGCGAAGCTCTGGCAGCTCCCTCGGCGGCGCAGCGGCCCGCGGCGTGGGCCCTGCTCATCGGGGAGGGTGGCTCTCCAGCCACTTGACGTCCAGCAGGTCCTGATCGCGTCCCGCGGCGCGCTTGTTCCGGATGAGGTCGCGTCGGGAGAGGATGGAGACCGCCTGGTCCCCGAAGGGCGCGGCGACCCGGTCGGCCCAGGCGCTTTCGAAGGGGACGCCCGCAATGGATGTGAGGATGTCGATCCGGACCGGCGCGACGCCGATCTGGAAGACGGTGTCGGGCGAGACCAGGTCCGCTTCCGTCAGGTCGTGCAGTGGCGCGCCGAACGACCGGAGGGCGACGAGGACACGTCGCGCGTTGCCAGGCTCAGGCCGGATCCAGAGGTCGAGATCCTTCGTGGCACGGACGTATCCGTGCGCCGCCAGGGCATGCGCCCCGACCACGAGGTACTCAACGCCGGCGGCGTTGAACTCGGCTAACAGATCTCTGAAGTCTCGGTTCATCCGCCGCCGTCCGGGTCCACTCCAGGCACTGCCGCGTCAACTCCCAGACGGCGGCAATGCGCTCTCCCATGGTCGTCCCATCCCAATCGTCGTCCTCCGCCTTCTCGCCCCGACGGAGGACCCTGGTCGTGATGACGCGCTTTCTCGGCACTGCACAGCCATTGTAGCGCGCGGGACCGGCGGCGGAGGCGCGCCGTCGCGAGCCTACGGTAGGTACAACTCGTCGAGCAGGCGGTCGGGGTAGGCGGGGTAGCCGATCATGGCCGGCTCGGTCGCGGCGAGCAGGGCCTCGTAGCTCTCGATCGCGTTCCGTTCGATGTACTCGACGTTGAGCAGCAGCTTGCCCGCATCGGCGAAGAGGCCGAGCATCTCGAGGCGGTAGGCCTGGTCCTCCTCGCTCCAGTAGTTGTAGAAGAGCGACTCGACGTTGACGGCGTCGAGGGCGGCCTTGTAGCCGTTTGCGTTCGTCGCCGACGCGTCTTCGAGCAGGCCGACGCCGTTGTTGGCGCAAAGGACGAAGCCGTCCCAGGTCGCGCCGCGGGTGTAGGTGGCGATCTTCGAGACGAGCTGGCACATCCGGTTGGCGCTCGTGCGCAGGGACTGCCCCCCCTCCTCGTACCAGTACCAGTAGGAGTCGACGGTATCGAGGAAGACGCCGTCGAAGCCGGCGGCCATGATCCGGTCGAGGTAGGGCTTCAGCACGAGGTCCCACCAGCCGCTGAGCCAATACTTCGCGCGGAAGTTGCCCGCCCAGTCGGGATTCTCCGGCCCGAGGAAGCTCGGCTTGCCTGTCTTCCACCCCTTCTTCCAGTAGAAGCGGTAGTTCTCCGCCTCGCCGACGGACAGGTAGGCGAGGACGACCTTGCCGGAGTCGCGGACGCGCTGGATCTCGCCAAACGTGTACTCGCCCGACGCGCCGCCGTCGCGGGAGTAGTCGATCACGACGACGTCGTAGGTCGACGCGACGAGTTCGTCGATCTTCGCGCCCTGGAGCTGGATCGCCCAGCTCTGCACCCACGAGAGATCGGCCCTCGACCCGGCCGCACGCCCGGCGGTGGCCAGCGGAAGGAGCAGCAACAGCGCGAGAGTCCTCATGTCCTTACCTCGCCGTCCATCGAACCAGAATGGCCCCCGTTTCGCCAGTGGTAGACTGGCGACCATGCAGCGGGGAGTTCTCATTCTGGTACTGGCGGCCGCCCTTGCCGGCGGCCTCTTCGGCGCGCTGCTGACGCGCCTCCTCGAACCGGCGCCCGCCGCCGCGCGCACCTCCGCGCGCGACCCCTCCGCCGCGCAGGCGTTGCAGGAGATCGCCGCGTTGCGCCGGGAGGTCGCGTCGTTGCGGCGCGCGCCGGAGGCGGAGGCCGCCCCTCCCGAGCGACCGATTGTCGCTCCCCCCGCGCCCCCCGAGCCTCGCCCGAAGGCGCCGGCGGAGCCCGCGCCGGAGGAGGAGGTCGCCCCCGCGGACCTCCTCGAAGGCATCCTCGGCAAGCCGTTCAACTGGCAACAGTCCAACCGCCTCTTCTACCGGCTCACGTCCAACGTCGCGAAGATCGACAGGACGATCGACCGCCTGAAGAAGGAGATCGAGCGCGACCCCGCCAACGCCGACCTGCGCGTCGCGCTCGCGACGTCGTGGGTCGCCAAGACCGCGTCGATGACGCCGGGCCCGGCGCAGGGCGAGAGCTGGGGCGAGGCGACCAAGGCCTACGACGCCGCGATCGAACTCGACCCCGACCACTGGCAAGCGCGCTATGGCAAGGCCTTCGGGCAGAGCATGGCGCCCGAGTTCGTCGGCCTGCGCCCCGGCGCGATCAAGCAGTTCGAGGAACTCGTCGAGATCCAGCGGCGGCTCCCGCTCGCCCCGGAGCACTCGCAAAGCTATTACCGCCTCGGCACGCTCTACAAGGACGCGGGCAACCCGGAGAAGGCGCGGCAGGTCTGGATCGACGGCCAGAAGCTCTTCCCCGACGACCAGCAGCTCAAGGAGGCGCTCGAGGTGCTCTCGCAGAGGTAGCGGTGGTCGAACTCGAGGGCGTGGTCCGGACCGTGCGCGGCGCGCCGCCGCCGCTCGCGGGCGTGGACCTGAAGCTCGCGGCCGGGGAGAGGGCGGTGGTTCTCGAGCGCTTCGGCGGAGGCGCCAGTACGCTGTTGCAACTGATCCTGGGCATGGTGCGCTGCGCCGAGGGGCGCGTCACGGTCTTCGGCCTCGATCCCGTCGCTGAACCCGTCGCGGTACGGCGGCGCATCGGCTACATGCCGCCGTTGCCACTGCTGCCGGGGAGCCTGCGCATCGGGCACGTGCTCGACCTCCATGCCGGGCTCTTCCCCCGCTGGGATCGGGGCCGCGAGGCCGCGCTGCTCGATCGATTCCGCCTCGCACGCGGCGCGCGCCTCGGTTCGCTGAGCCACCTCGAGGGGCGCCGCGTCGGCCTGCTGTGCGCGCTGGCCCACCATCCGGAACTGCTGCTGCTGGACGGGCCCGCGGGCGGCCTCGCGGGGCGCGAGCGGGCGGACTGGATGGAGGAGGTTCACGCCCTCATCGGGGAGGAAGCGTGCGCCGCGCTCATCGCCACCGGCTACGCGGAGGATGTTCAGGGGGCTCGGGGGCGGCTGCTCATCCTCGACGGGGGGCGTTGGCTCGCCGACCTGCCGCTCGAGGATGTGGCGCGCCGGTACCGCATCGTGCAGTTGCGCACCCGGGCGATCGAGGACCTCGCGGCGCGCCCCGGCTTCGTGCGCGGCCGGGTCGTCGGGCGCTGGGCCCGCGGCCTCTTCGACGGGGATGCGGGCTCCCTCGGGGAGGGCGACGTGCGCGTGCCGACCGTGGAGGAGCTGCTGACGGAACTCTGCGAGGGGCGCGCGTGATCCTCGCGCTGCTCCGCCGCGATCCGAGGCTGCGGATCGCGCTGCTGCTCGGCGGCGGCCTTTCGGTGGCGGTCGCCCTCTTCGGCTACGGGATGCGACCCTACCTGGCGCGCGCAGGAAACGTCGCGGTGATCCTGCCCTTGCTCGCCGCGTGGGCCGCCGCGTTCGTGGGCGGCTCCTCGACGCCGAGCTACCCCGCCGCCGTCGCCGGATGGCCGGTGCGCGGCACGACCGTGATCCTGCTCCGCGCGCTGGGCGTGCTGCTGCCGCTCCTGCTCTTCCTCGGCGGCGGCACGCTCCTGGTCGACCACTTCTTCGGAGAATGGGGGACGCCCGCGCTGCTGGGACTGAATCTCCTCGCCGCGTCCGCAGCGGCGATCCTCTTCTACTCGCTGCTCTCCTGCCGGAGCGCGCGGTGGGCGGGCGGCGCGCGCGCGCTGCTCGCCCTGCTCCTCGGCGTCGTCGCCGTCGGCAGTGCGCCGTTCGCGACGTCATTACAGTTCGCGGCGTCCTTCGGCGTCCTCTCCCTCGGCTTGGGGCTTCTGCTGTGGCGGATCACACCGGCCGCGGTCGACGTCGGGCCGGGTTCCGCCCCTCTTTCCGTGCGCGTGCCGTTCCCGCCTTCGACCTACTCCCCGCTGCGGCTCGTCGCGTGGCACTGGACGCGAAGCTCCGGCCCTGCACTGTTCTGGCTCATCCTCTGCGCGTCGGAATTCTACGCCTGGGTTCCGCGGTGGATCGTCGCTGCCCTCGTCTTCCTCCTCGGCTGCGTGGTCTTCCGCGGCGCCCGCGAAGTACTCGGGATCCTCGGCGGCCTTCCCGTTTCGCGCGTGAGGATCTTCCCTGTCCTCGCGCTCCCGCTGATCGTTCTCCCGATCGCGGTCATGGCGCCTCTGCCCGGCATCTTCGGTGGCCTAACCCCGGTTCGGGTCGCCTGTTTCGTCCTGATCTGGTGGGCGGCGATGCGTGCGGCCTTCCTCGGGGGGTGGCGCCTCTGGGCTCCGGCGACCGGGCTCATCGCGTTCGGCCTGAGCTTCCCGCGGGCTTCCGCCACGGTCGGCAGCGAGGTGTCGTGGTTCGTGCGCGATGCCGGCGAGCCGTGGGTCGCCTACTCCGCGATCGCCGCCCTCGCCGTCGCCGCCTACCTGCACGGCCAGCGCGCCTTCCTGCGGATGCCGGCCGGATAGCACGGCGCCGCCTCTGAGCCACGAGGGGGTCGGAATCTCGAAGGGTGTTTGGGTTTCAGGGGCGAACGCGTTCGGAGGCGCGCGAGGATGTTGCCGCGCGCGCCTTTCAGGGTGCGAGGGCACGCCCAAGGCCACCGGGAAATGCACGGCGCGGCGGATCACAGCCTTCGTCTTGAGCTTGGAAGAAGGAACCCAGGAACCTAGGAACCGAGGAAGAGGCGGATTCGACCATCC
>CAZMXP010000086.1:0-11761 GCA_964570285.1 uncultured Planctomycetaceae bacterium | reverse complement strand
GGCGGCCGCGGCGGCGGAGGTGGTCCCCGCGGTGGCGGGACCAGTTCACCCGGCGCCTCGGGCAGCAACAACCCCGGCGGTGGCGGCAGCGGCTCCCGCGGCGGTCGCGGCTCCAACACCGGCAAGGCCAACAACCAGAACGAGGACAACAAGGAGGAGGCGGAGCGCCTCCGTCGCGAGGAGCGGCTGAAGAGGGTCGCCGAAGCGCGCATCGAGTATGCGAAGCGCGAACGGCAGGAGACCTGGGATGCCGAAGGCGCCCTCCGGAACGCCAAGACGCTCGGCAAGACGCTCGGCAGCGCCACGGAGTAGGGGGTGCGTGCCCCGTTCCGTTTCCTGATCCCCTGTCTCGTCGTCGTCGCCGCGCTTGCGGGGGGAGACACCAACCTTCCCCCGGAGGCGAGGTCGCTCTTCGACAAGGCCGAAATCGCGAGGGAGGAGGGTCGGCTCGAGGAGGCCGCCACTCTCTACCGGCAGGCGATCTCCCAGCACGGGCTGTACTTCAACGCCCACGCGGGGCTGTTGGCGGCGATGCGCGGGCTTGGCACTCCCGAGGCCGCGG
Source organism: uncultured Planctomycetaceae bacterium (assembly GCA_964570285.1). GTDB lineage: Bacteria > Planctomycetota > PLA2 > PLA2 > PLA2 > CAZMXP01. The sequence continues at coordinate 11,199 of CAZMXP010000086.1, read as the reverse complement.
CGGACCTCTACCCCGCGCTCCTCGGGGCCAACGCGGACTCCCCCGACCTGCAGGCGTTCGCCGCGGCGACCAAGCCTCCCGACCAGGCGATCCTCGCGCTGACGGGGATCACGCAGGCCTACAGCGGCTGCGTGCGGGCGTTCGTCGAACTCGGGCGGGCCTACCTGGCGGTCGACAAGCCCCGCGATGCCGAGCGCGCGCTGAAGGAGGCGCTCAACCGGGAAAGCGACAACGCGACGGCCCGCGTGCTGCTCGGCGACTGCTACTTCCGCGACGGGAAGTACGTCAACGCGCGCAAGGAGTACGAGACCGCCCTCGAGAAAGAGAGCGATTGCGTCGCCGCGAGGCTCCGCATCCCGCTCTGCCTCCACCGTACCGGCAAGGGCGAGGACGCCCTGAAGGAGTTGCGGCGCCTCGTGGGGGACGACGCGTTTCCGCGGCTGGTCGCCGCCCACTGGCTGATCGCGATGATCTGCCGCGAGAGCGGGAACCGCTCGGAGGCGCTCAAGACCCTCGACCGCATCCTCGACATCGACGTGAACGATCTCACCGCCCTGATCGCGAAGGGTTCGATCCTGCTCGAGGACCGCCAGACGATCGAGGCCGTGAAGGTCTTCCAGAAGGCGGTCGAGCTCAATCCCAAGTCCGGCGAGGCGCTCTTCTGCCTCGGGTGGGCGCACGAGAGGTCCGCCGACGCGCCGGAGATCCAGGACGCCCAGCGCAAGGAGAGGCTCGCGGCCGCCGCGGAGACCTACGAGAAGTGCGCCAACGTCGACCCGACGGTGCGGCCGCGCGACTCGTTCGGCTTCGTCTGCCTCCTAGGCGACAAGCACGCCGACGCGATGACGCAGTTCCGCCGCGCCGGCGACATCGACCCGAAGTTCGCGCCCGCGCAGAACAACATCGGGCTCGGCAGCGACATGGCCGACAACCGCGGGGAGGCGAAGAAGCGCTACGAGTTCGTGCTCGAGAAGATCGACAAGGAGAACGTCCGCGCGATCGTCATGCTCGCGCTGGACTACTGGCTCGACGGCTCGACGCCCAAGGCGGTCAAGGAGCTCGAGCGGGCGCTCAAGATCAAGCCCACCGACGACCTCGCGTGGACCTTCCTCGGCGACGTGCACTACGACAACAAGAAGGTCGACAACGCGATCAAGTGCTACCGCAAGGCGACGGAGATCAACAGCAAGAACTTCACGGCCTGGTACCACATGGGCATCGCCTACGACGACGAGAAACGCAAGCACGAGGAGGCCGACCAGAGCTACCGCAAGGCGCTCGAGGCGCGGTCCGACCCGCCGGTGGAGCTGGTCATCCGCGTGGCCCTCGTCAACGACGACGACGGGCTCAACCGGCTCCCCGAGGCGCTGAAGTTCTATCAGCTCTATCTCGACCTCGGCGGCACCGAGGACTGGGTGCCGGCGCGCGTCGACGAGCTGAAACAGGCCATCGCGGCGAAGTAGGCGCGGCGACCCGGGGAGCCGTCAGTCGACGGGGATCTCGCGCGACCCGGTCTCGCTCTCGACGATCAGGCGGATGCGCTTGGCGCCGCGCGGGAGCGTGCCCGAGAGCGTCACCTGCGACGAGAACCCGTCGCCGCGCACCTCGGAGGAGCTCTCGAGGCTGCGCCGACAGCTCGTGCTCTGGAGCGTGCGCTCTTCGCCCTCCAGATCGTAGACGAGGCTCGCCCGGCTGACCGACCCGGCCAGGCGCTGCGTGACGGTCAGCAGGCGACCGCCCGTCACATCCACCGCCTGCACCTCGGGAGGCGGCAGGCCCGGGTCCAGAGCCGGGGGGGCGCGGGGGGGGGCCTCTCCTGGCCCCTCAGCCCGTGACCGCAGCGCGTACGTCAGCACCAGTCCCGCCACCAGAGTCGCAGCCACATAGCGCAGCATGCCCCGAGTATACCCCCCCGCGCCCCCCCCTGCCTGCACCCTCCTCCTTCGGCCCACGCATGCCCGCCTCCGCGCCGGACCGGCCCCTACCGCGGCGCGAACTGGAGGTGGTAGAGGCGCCGGTAGAGGCTGTCGGTCGCCATCAGCTGCGTGTGGGTGCCCATCTCGACGATCGAGCCGTCCTGCATCACGCAGATCTTGTCGGCGTGCTGCACCGTCGAGAGGCGGTGGGCGATCACGAGGGTAGTGCGGCCGCTCATCAGGTTCTGCAGCGCCTGCTGGACGGCGCGCTCGCTCTCGGTGTCGAGGCTGCTGGTCGCCTCGTCGAGGATCAGGATCCTCGCGTCGCGCAGCAGCGCCCGGGCGATCGTAAGGCGCTGGAGCTGGCCGCCGGAGAGCTTGCCGCCCCGCTCCCCGACCGGCTCGTCGTAGCCCCGCGGGAGCGTCACGATATGGTCGTGCAGGCTCGCCGCCCGCGCCGCCGCGACGATCTCCTCGTCGGTCGCCCCCGGCTTGCCGTACGCGATGTTCTCCTTGATCGTGGCGTTGAAGACGAAGGGCTCCTGCGTGACGATCGCGATGTTCCTCAGCAGCGACTCGCGGGTGAACTCGCGGATGTCGGTGCCGTCGACGGTGATCCGGCCCCGGTCCGGGTCGTAGAAGCGCGGCACGAGGTTGACGAGCGTCGTCTTGCCCGCCCCCGAGTGGCCGACGAGCGCGACGACCTGCCCCGCGGGCACCTCGAGATTGATGTGCTCGAGCACGCGCCCGCTGCCGTTGTAGGAGAAGGAGACGTCCTCGAAGCGGACGGTGCCCACCGCGTCGGTGAGGCGGATGGCCCCGGGCTTGTCGACGAGCTCGGGGCGCCGGTCCATGAACTCGAAGGTGCGCTCGGCGCCGGCGAGGTTGTCGAGCAGGTCGGTGATCGCGTTCGTCGCGACCTTCGTCGGGCGGTAGATCTCGGCCATGAGCACGAGGAAGGCCAGCATCGCGCCGGCCGGGACGCTGCCCCCTCCGCCGACGAGGAAGACGGAGACCGTCAGCGCCAGCGCGATCGAGAGGTTGGTCAGCAGCTCCATGCGCGTGCGGGTGCGCGCCTTCGCCACCTCGGTCGCGATCGCGTCCCGGGCGAACTCGCGGTTGCGCTCGCTGTAGCTGCTCACCTTCTGGCGCTCGAGGCCGAAGGCCTTCACGACGCGGATCCCGGAAAACATCTGGACCATCGCCTCGGTGACCCGGGCGGTGGTGCGCTGCCGCACCTTGGCCCGCCGGTGGACCCGGCGGGTCTGCTTCTTCAGCGAGAGGGAGATCGAGAGCAGGAAGGCCAGGATGATGGCGCCGAGCCACCACTGCACCGCGATCGCCGCGATGACGGGCCAGAGGATCAGGAAGGGCTGCTCCACGAGGTCGCCCGTCATCAGGTTCAGGCAGTTGGTGGAGGCCTGCACGTCGGAGTTCATCCGGCTGATGAGCTCCCCCCGCTTCTGGTCGTCGTAGAACGCGAGCGGCTGGTTCAGGAGGTTCTTGAGCAGCTTGACCCGGAGGCCCGTGAGGATGCGGGTCACGAGGATCGCACGGAAGACCAGCTTGCCGAAATTGCTGATCGCCGAGAGCACCGCGACGAGGATGAAGAGCAGCGTCACCGTCGCGAGCGTGCCGACTTGGGCGCGCTTCTTCGGGCTGTTGAGGACCTTGTCGGGGATCGCCCAGGAGAGGCGGTCGACGACCTCCTCCTCCCAGACATCGAGGCCCTGGTTGACCCGTTCGAGGAACCCGCTGAACCGGCTGTCCCCCTTGACCAGGCTCCGGACGAGCTTGGTCTCGTGGGTCTCCTCCCCCGGCGCCTCACCCTTCTGGACCTTCTCCTCCTCCGCGAAGATGCGCATGGCCGGGTAGACCAGCGCGACGCGGGCGGTGGTGGCGCCGCTGTAGATCACGGTCGTCAGGAGCGTGGCCACGACGAGCGGGAAGTGCGCGGCGATCGTCAGCAGCAGGCGCCGCGCCGTCGCGACCCGAGGCGGGGGGGGCTCGGGGGACTGGGTCGCACTCTCGTGAGGCGTCTCCGGCGGCATGAATTGCGGGCGATTCTAAGCCTCGGGGTCCAGGGATGACACCTTGGCGACCCCGTCTTCATGCTCTATATCGGTCGAGGCGGGAGCGGCGGCCCAGCTAGCACAACCCATGCCAAAAGGCTCCAGATCCCACCCTTGACCGGGCTGCGCGGGCTCGTTATCGTCCGCTTGCCCTTCCTCCGCGCGGCTTTTCGGGCCCGGAGGAGGGGCTTGTCGCCGACGAGGAGAACCCAGCATGCCGGGACCCGACCTCAGAACCATCGCGCTGGTGGGCCACGGCGGCTCGGGAAAGACGACGCTCGCCGAAGCGATGCTCTTCGTCGCCGGGGCCACGAGCAGGCAGGGCACGATCCAGGACAAGAACACCGTCAGCGACTTCGCGGACGACGAGAAGGAGCGGGGCCACAGCATCGACACGGCGCTGCTGCACGCCACCTTCCAGGACCGGCAGTTCCACATCCTCGACACTCCCGGCTACCCCGACTTCCTCGGGCAGGTGCTGCGCGCGATCGACGCCGTCGACTGCGCGGTCATCGTGATCAACGCCTACGACGGCGTCGCCCTCAACACGCGCCGGACCTTCCATGCCGCGAAGGAGCGGGGCATCCCCTGCGTGCTCGTCGTGAACCGGTGCGACATGGAGAACATCAACCTCGAGGCGCTCGATCGCGGCATCGAGGAGCTCTGCGGCCTCGCCGCCAAGGTCGTCACGATCCCCGACAAGTTCGGGCCCGCCATGAAGGCGGTCCGCTCGATCTTCCACGACGCCCCGGAGCGGAAGGAGGCCTTCGTCGAGGCGGCGGTGGAGGCCGACGAGGCGCTGATGGAGAAGTACCTCGAAGCGGGGGAGATCAGCGACGGGGACCTGCAGCGCGCGATCCCCCTCGCGCTCCGCGCGGGGACGCTCGTCCCCGTCTTCCACACCTGCGCCGACAAGGGCATCGGCGTCCGCGGGCTGCTCGAGTTCCTCGCCGCCTTCGGCCCCGCCCCGGTGGGCCGGACGATCCAGGACGTCGACGGCAACGAGATCGCCTGCACGCAGGATGGCCCCTTCCTCGGCCTCTGCTTCAAGGTCACCTTCGACCGCCAGGCGGGCAAGCTCGCGTTCCTGCGCATCTTCCGGGGCACGCTCAGGAGCGGGGACACCGCCGTGGTGGCCCGCACCGACGCGACGATCAAGATCGGCCACATGTCGCGCTACCAGGGGCCGCAGAAGTCCGACCTCTCCGACGCCCCCGCGGGGGCCCTGATCGCGCTGCCGAAGATCGACGACGTCGAGGTGGGCGACACGATCCACGCCCCCGGCCATCCGGTGCGGCTGCGCCTCGTCCGGCTGCCGACGCCGATGGTCGGGCTCGCCCTCGCCCCGAAGGCGCGAGGCGACGAGGCGAAGATCGGCCGCGAACTCGGCCGCGTCACGGGGGCCGACCCCTGCCTCCGGTACGCGCGGTCCACCGACACCCACGAACTCGTGCTGAACGGCCTCTCGACGCTCCACCTCGACATCATGCTGAAGCGGCTCGCGAGGGCGGGGGTCGAGGTCGAGACGAGCATCCCGAAGATCCCCTACCTCGAGACGATCACCGGGAAGGCCGAGGGCCACTACCGCCACAAGAAGCAGAGCGGCGGTGCCGGGCAGTTCGGCGAGGTCTACCTGCGGGTGGAGCCGCTGCCCCGCGGCTCGCCCGAACCGCTCGACTACGTCGACGCCACGGTCGGCGGCAGCATCCCGAAGCAGTTCATCCCCGCCATCGAGAAGGGCGTCCGGCAGCGCATGGCGGAGGGGATCCTCTCGGGCTGCAAGCTCGTGGACATCCGCGTCTCCGTCTACGACGGCAAGTACCACGACGTGGACAGCAAGGAGATCGCGTTCATCATCGCGGGCCGAAACGCCTTCACCGAGGCGTTCAACAAGGCGCGACCGGTGCTGCTCGAGCCGGTCATGAACGTGGGCATCGAGATCCCGTCGAAGTACATGGGCGACATCACCGGCGACCTGAACAGCCGCCGCGCCCGCATCACCGGCATGGACACCGTGGGCGACCACCAGGTCATCAAGGCGCACGCCCCGCTGAGCGAGATGCAGACCTACTCGACCAACCTGCGCTCGATGACCCACGGCGAGGGCTCCTTCACGATGGACTTCGACCACTACGACGTGGTGCCGGCCCACATCGCCCAGGGGGTCATCGCGAAGTTCCAGGCGCAGAAGAAGCAGGCCGACGACGAATGAGGGGGGGCGCGGGGGCAACCCGCCGCCGCCCTCCCCCCCGCGCCCCCCCTCATCCCGGCCGCCGGGCCGTGGCCCAGAGGACGTCGCTCAGCGGGACGTGGTCCCAGAAGCCGTTGCGCACGACGGTGAGCCCGCACTTCTCGAAGAGCGCGCCGATCGTCTTTGGCGTGAAGTAGTAGAGGTGCTGCGGGAAGAAGTAGCCCGACCAGCCCCGGCCCATGAGGCGTCGGTTCCAGCAGCCGTAGTGGGGCACCTTCACGAAGAGGCAGCCGCCGGGCCTGAGCAGGTCTCGCGCCTTCGTGACCGCCGCGGTGGGGAAGTGCTCGTGCTCGAGGTAGCTCATCAGCAGCAGCACGTCGAAGTGCGAGGGGGGGAAGGGGGCGTTCTGGATCGTCCCCTTCCGCACCGTCGTGCGGCCGAGGGAGTGGGCGTAGGCCACGGCACCCTCCGAGATGTCGAGCCCGTGCGCCTCGTAGCCCGCCTCCTCCATCGCCGCGACCATGAAGCCGTCGCCGCAGCCGACGTCGAGGAAGCGGCCTCGCGGCACGTACTCGCGGATGCGGCCGAGCACGACCTCCTCGCGCCGCTTGCGGCGGAGGAGCCCCTTGCCGCGCAGGCGGCGCAGCAGGCGGCGGACCGGGGACTCGACCTTGCGCCGCGCGCCGGTCTGCAGCGGCGAGTGGCGGAACCAGTCGAAGTCCCGCTCGATGACCTCGGGCTCGGGGCGCGGATCCAGGTAGACGAGGGAGCACTCCGGGCAGCGGACGATCGTCCACGCGTCTTTCCTGAGGCGCGGCTCCGCGCGGTCGGCACCGCAGAGGTCGCAGGGGACGTGCTGCACGACCCGAATGTACGCAGCGCGGCTCCACGCCGCAACCAAAGGGGCGACGGACGAACGCCGCGCTGCGCCTAGTGAGCTGCCGGATCCTCGTGACGCGCGCGGGGCGAAGGGCTGCGTGTGTCTCCCCTCCACCGCGGCAGATCGCCAGCCAGTAGCGCAAGCACCGGGCGCCGGGCGCCTTCGCGACGGCCATCGGGCGATCCGGATCGAGGGCAGCGGATTTGATAAGGAACCCAGGAAGGGAGGAACCCATGAGAGCAGAGGGGAGCACTCCGGGACTCGGTTGGTCGAATCCGCCTCTTCCTCGGTTCCTCGGTTCCTTCTTCCAAGCTCAAGACGAAGGCTGTGGTAGACCGCACCGCGCAGTTCCCGGTGGCATTGGGCGTGCCATCGCACGCTGAAAGGAGCCAGCGGCAACATCTTCGCGCGCCTCCGAGCGCGTTCGCCCAAGAAACCCGAAGACCCTTCGAGACTTGGACCCCCTCGTGGCACAGGGGGGGCCGCGCGGGCCGAATCCTTGAGAGCGGGGGCCTGTGCGCTTATCCTCCGGCGTCTTTCAGGGGGTGCGTGATCGCTGCTCCCCGGGACGGCGCGAATCGTAAAGAAAGGCGTTACCTGCGCTACGCGAGCGCCGGGGCGCAGCTCGGCATCGTCGTGGTGCTCTTCACGTTCGGGGGCCTCTGGCTCGACGCGAAGATCCCCTCGCTGAGCCCCCTCTTCACGATCCTCGGCGCCTTGCTCGGGGCCATAGGCGGGATGACGAGCATCGTGATGCAGGTGTCGCGGATCGAGAAGCGGAAGTGAAGACCGGAATGGTGGCGTTCCTCGTGCCGGCAGGGCTGATCGCCCTGCTCGGGGTGGCGTTCTGGCGGTTCGTGCCGCTCGACCGCGCCGCGTGGATCGGCGTCGGCGCGGGCGCCGCCCTGGGGGTCGCCAACCTCGTGCTCGGCTACTACGCGACGCGATCCGCGCTCCGCAAGGGCCCCGCGGCGGCCCTCCGCACGATGCTCGGGGGGTTCTTCCTCCGGCTGCTCGCGCTGGTCGTGCTGATGCTCTGGTTCCAGCGCGGATCGTCGGTGAACCCGATGGCCTTCGCGATCGCCTTCTTCGCCTTCTTCTTCGTCTTCCTTGCCGTGGAGGTGCGGATGATCTCCGGGTCGTCGGCGCGCAGGAGGCAGCTCGCATGAACCTGCTCCTCGCGGGCGGCGACGTCGTCAGCCACCTCGTGGACGCCCCGCTGCTCGGGCCGTGGCTCACGCAGCACCACGCGCTCCTGATCCTCGTGTCGCTGATCATGGTCATCGGGTTCTCGATCGTCGCGATCCGCGCCCGGGACGCGGCCCCCGGCGGCTTCAGCGCGCTGGTCGAGGTCGGGCTCGTCTGGGTGCGCGACGAGATCGTCTACCCCTGGCTCGGGGAGGAGAAGGGGCGCAAGTACCTCTTCTTCTTCTGGACGCTCTTCTTCTACATCCTCGTGAACAACCTGCTCGGGCTCCTGCCCTGGCCGCTGAACTGGTGGGGCAAGGCCGCCACCGGCGGGATCAGCATCACGATGGCGCTCGCGATCATCACCTTCCTGATGGTGCAGGTCTCGGGCATGAAGCAGCACGGCTGGGGCAAGTACTGGCTCCACCTCGTGCCCCACGGCATCGCCTGGTGGCTCTGGCCGCTGATCTTCGTCATCGAGTTCATCGGCCTGCTGACGAAGCCCTTCGCGCTCACCGTGCGCCTCTTCGCGAACATGACCGCCGGCCACGCGATCCTCGCGGTGCTCGTCGGCTTCCTGTGGGGGGTCACGCACATCCCGCACAACGCCCTCGTCGGGGGCGCCGCGACGGTGTCCTCGTTCCTCTTCATGCTCTTCATCATGCTGTTCGAGACGCTCGTCGCGCTCATCCAGGCCTACATCTTCACCGTCCTCACGGCCATCTTCATCAGCTTGGCCGTGGCGGAAGAACATTGATTTTCCAGGTTTAGGAGACTGTCCATGCTTTTCTCTCTTCTTGCTGCGGTCACGAATGTCGAGTGGGGCTTCTTCGGCGCCGGCGTCGGCGCGGGCATCGCGGCCATCGCGGCGGCCATCGGCATCGGCCGGATCGCCGCCGCGGCCTGCGAGTCGGTCGCCCGCCAGCCCGAGGCCGCCGGGGACATCCGCGGTGTCACGATCATCACCGCGGCCTTCATCGAAGGCGTCTGCCTCTTCGCGGTCGTCGTCTGCCTCCTCATCAACGGCTCCCTCGCGAAGGCGATCGGCGGCTAACGCGCCATGGGACTTCTGGCGGAAGCCAATCCGCTCGACATCAACTGGTGGAGCGTCGGCTGGGCGTGGGTGACCTTCTTCGTCACCCTCCTCGCGCTCAGCAAGGCGGCCTGGCCGCTGCTCGCCAAGAAGATGGAGGAGCGCGAGGTCCGCATCCGTGAGGGCCTCAAGAAGGCCCAGGAGGCGGAGAAGCGCGCGCGGGAGCTGCTCGGCATGCAGGAGAGCGTGCTCGCGGAGGCGCGGGCGGAGGCGGGCAAGCTGCTCGCCGAGAGCCGCGCCACCGCCGAGAGCATCCGGCAGGAGACGCTGGCCGCGGCGCAGACGGAGATCGGCGCGGAGCGCGAGCGCGCGAAGAAGGAGATCTCGCTCGAGCGCGCGAAGGCCCTCGACGAGCTCCGGCGCGCGATGGTGGACCTGACGCTCGAGGCGGCCGGCCGCGTGCTCGAGCGCGAGATCAAGGGCGAGGACCACCGGCGGCTCGCCGCCCAGGTGATCCGAGAGGTGGAGACGCTCCGGTGAACGTCTCCCAGGCGGTCGCGCGGGTCTACGCGGAGGCGCTGCTCGACCTCGGCACGGCGCGGAACTCGCTGTCGCGCATCGTGGACGACCTCGGGGCGGTCCGCGAGCTCTTCGGCAGGGATCGCACCTTCCGGGAGTTCTTCGGCTCGCCGAGGCTCGACCCCGCGGTCAAGAAGCGGGTCCTCGCGAAGGCGTTCGCGGGCAAGCTCGACCGGCCCGTCATGGGGCTGCTCAGCGTGCTCGTGGACAAGCGGCGCGAGATGGTCCTCGACAACATCATCGCGGAGTTCGAGAAGTTCCGCGACCTGCGGGAGGGGCGCGCGCACGCGCACGTGACCTCCGCGGTGCCGCTCGGGAGCGAGCTCGCGGACGAGATCCGCTCGCGCCTCGAGCGGGCGACCGGCAAGAAAGTGAAGATCCACGAGCGGCTCGATCCCAGGGTGCTGGGCGGGCTCGTGGTGAGGGTCGGGGACAAGGTCCTCGACGGTTCGCTCCGGCGGAGGCTGGAGCGGCTGCGGCGCGGCCTCTACGCCGTGCGGGGATAGGACGGCATGCACATCAATCCGGAAGAAATCAGCGCGATCATCCGCAAGCAGATCGAGAGCTTCGATGTCGACCTCAGCATGGACGAGGTCGGCACGGTGCTCGAGGTCGGCGACGGCATCGCGCGCGTCCACGGGCTCGAGCAGGCGATGGCGAACGAGATGCTCGAGTTCGAGAACGGCTCCTTCGGCCTCGCGCTGAACCTCGAGGAGGACTCCGTCGGCGTCGTCATCCTCGGCAACTACCTCGACATCCGCGAGGGGCAGGCGGTGAAGCGCACCGGCCGCGTCCTGTCGGTGCCCGCCGGGGAGGCCCTGATCGGCCGCGTCGTCAACCCGCTCGCGCAGCCGCTGGACGGCCGCGGGCCGGTCGAGACCACCGACTTCATGCCGATCGAGGGCAAGGCCCCGGGCATCGCCGACCGCCAGCCCGTGAAGGAGCCCTTGCAGACCGGCATCAAGGCGATCGACGGGATGATCCCGATCGGCCGCGGCCAGCGCGAGCTGATCATCGGCGACCGCCAGACGGGCAAGACCGCCGTGGCCGTGGACGCGATCATCAACCAGAAGGGCAAGGGCGTCATCTGCATCTACGTCGCGATCGGGCAGAAGCGCTCGACGGTGGCCCAGGTGGTGGACCGCCTCACCCGCAACGGCGCGATGGACTACACCATCGTCGTCGCCGCCACGGCTTCCGATGCGGCGCCGTTGCAGTTCATCGCGCCCTTCACCGGCGCCGCCATCGGCGAGTACTTTCGGGACAACGGCAAGCACGCCCTGGTGATCTTCGACGATCTGTCGAAGCACGCCGTCGCCTACCGGCAGTTGTCGCTCCTG
>CAZMXP010000085.1:0-12130 GCA_964570285.1 uncultured Planctomycetaceae bacterium | reverse complement strand
ATCGGGGACCACACCGCGATCGATCCGCTGGTGGAGCTGCTCGACAACACGAGCCGGCAGGCCCAGACGCGCGCGATGGCGGCGGTGGGCCTCGGCATGATCGGTGACCTCCGCGAGATCCCGGCGCTCGGCCGGCTCTCGAAGGACTTCAACTACCGGGCCTCGGTGCCCGACCTGGACGAACTGCTCTTCATCCTCTGACTCCAGGCCGAACCTCAAGGTTCAAACCGGACCCGGCGCCCCGAAGGGCGCCGGGTCCTCTGCGTCGCAAGGCGTCAGCGCGGTTCGGGCGCTTCGGGCTCGGGAACCTCGTCTTCGTCCAGGAGGCAGTCATCGGGATCCCATGTGGGCGCTTCGACAAGTCCCTTCCACTCGGGCACCGGGCGACCCGGACGGGGGACAGGCAGCGGGGAGAGCGCCCGCAAGGCGGGGAGGGGGATGCTGCAGCCCTGAAACGCGATGCGCTCAACGCCCTTCCGGCGGAGCAGATCGAAGAGCGCCTCGACCTGCTGCCAACGCGTCCCCGCTTCAGGCCGGAGAATGCCGACGGGCCGGAGACCCGGCTTGCTCGGCAGGGCGTCGAGCCAGCCCTCCACCTCGGCGATTCGCGTCGTGCTGCGCGCGCCGAACCTGTACTCGCCGCTAGCCGTCAGGCCGAAGCGCACGAGCAGGAAGGCCGGGGGGCTGCCGCGCACGTCGCTCTCCCCGCAGATGGCCACATCCACCGGCAGCGGCGCTTCCCGTCCCCCGTCGAGCGACAAACGGTGGAACTTGTTCTCCATCAGGACGGTCCTGACGAAGTCCACGTGCAGCCACGCTGCCTCGGGATCCACCATCAGGCATACGGTCAGCGTCGAGGCCTTCACGTATGGCCGGACCTCTTCCATCGGTGCCCCCCGGCAGCGGTCTTCCAGTCGCTGCCCGAGTTGCGCAAGCGTGACCGCCTCGCCACCAAGCATCACAAATCCGTCGCGCGTAACCCGGAGCACGATGTCGTGTCCGGGCCTCGCCTTGTTGCATGCGAGCATGCAGAGCGCGAGTGTCGTGATCGTCTTCATGGGCCGTGTCGGCAGGATCGGGCGGCGCGACGCCGGATTGTACCCGGAGCGGCGCGGCCGACGACGCTGTACTGCAAACCCGCAGAGTCTCCGCATCCTGCGCGAATTCTGATGGGTCACCGATCGGCACGCGCAGAGGACGAAACACATCCGGTCAGACGAGGGGAGCGCACGGCTCGACCGTTCTGGTTCGAGCGACCAGAACGAAAACCACGAAGGCGCGAAGGTCATCCCGCGACCCGGTACGCGCGTTGCGCGCCGGCTCGTCTCTTCCCGTTCTCCGTGCCTTCGCGCCTTCGTGGTCATGGCTCAACATGACGCTTGCAGCGGCGTGCGCTCGTTTGGTTGCGGCGTGGAGCCGCGCTGCGCTCGTCGCTACGTCGCCGGCGTCAGGTTCCCCGCCACGTCGGTGGAGTAGGCCTTCAGGGCGGGCAGGAGGCCGGAGAGTGCCCCGAGCAGGACCATGCCGAGCGGCGCGCGGAGCAGCACGGGGTGCAGCGCGAAGAGGTCGAGCACGACGCCCGTCTGCGCCCGGATCGCCGCGCCGGCGCCCAGCAGCGCCGCGGCGTAGACGGCGAAGCCGAGGAGCGCGCCGAGCGCGCTGATCGTCGCGGCCTCGGCGACGATCGCCGAGAGGACCGTGGTGCGCCGCGCCCCGAGCGCGCGCAGGATCGCGAACTCCCGCCGGCGCTCGTTCATCGTGTTGTAGATGCTCGCGAGGATCGCGCCCATGGCGACGAGCACGACGAGGTAGGCGACGAGTTCGAGCACCCGCGTCATCCAGCCGAGCTTGTCGAAGAACTCCCCGAGCACGGCGGCGATCGGCCATGCCAGTGTGGCCACGGTCCCGCGCCGGTTGATGTCCTGCGCGAGCTGGTAGCCCGCCATGCCTCCCCCCGGGCCCCCCTTGAATCGCACCATCACGGCGGAGACCTCCTTGTGCTCGTCGGGGATCTCCTCCCCCGCCTTCGCCTCGTAGGTGCCCTGCCCCAACACGTGGCCGCCCATGCGGAAGATGCCCTCGATCGGGATCCAGAAGACGCGGTCGTTGGGGGTGTTGGTCGGCGCGAGCACGCCCTTGACGACGTAAACCTCGGCGTGCTGCTGCTTCTCGTCGAACACGAGCCCGTGGAAGGGCTGGAAGGTGTCGCCCGGTTTCAGGCCGGTCTTCGCCGCGGCGAAGCTGCCGAGCACCGCCTCGCGGCGGCGGCCGTCGAAGTAGCCGCCCTGGGCGAGGCGGAACTTCTCGCCCTTGCGCACCTCGAAGTGCGTGAAGATCTCCTCGCTCGTGCCGACGATGCGGAAGCCGCGGTAGTTGTCGCCGAGCGCGTAGGGGATCGCGAGGTCGACGCGCGGGTCCTTCTTGATCTGCATGTAGAGCGACCACGGGATGTTGCCGGGCGACGTCTCGAGGTGGAAGACGGTGTTCAACACCAGTTGCAACTGGCTTCCGCGCGCGCCGAGCACCGCGTCGAAGCCCGGGTCGCCGCCCACGAAGGCGGCGCGCGTCTGCGCGCTGATCGCGAACACCGCCATCACGAGGCCGCTCGCGAGCGCGACCGAGCAGGCCGTGACCACGGTCGACAGCGCGTGCTGGCGCAGGCTCTTCCGGACGAGCAGCGCGATCCCGCCCACGGCTACGCTCCCGCCCGGTTCAGCGCGGCGAGCGACTCGACGCGCTCGAACGCGGCAAGGATGTCGCGCGCATGGCTCACGAGCAGCAGCGCGGCGCCGTTCTCGCGGCAGACCTCGCGGATGAGCGCGAGCGACTCGCCCGCGTGGCGGTGGTCGAGGTTGCCGGTGGGCTCGTCGGCGAGCACGAGCTTGGGCCGGTTCGCGAGCGCGCGCGCGACGGCGACACGCTGCTGCTGGCCCACGCTCAGCTGCCGGGGCAGGTAGTCCATCCGGTCCCCGAGCCCCACGCGTTCGAGCAGCGAGCGCGCGAAGGGCGCGTCGAGGCCCGGGCCGAACATCATGCCCAGCTCGACGTTCTCGAGCGCGGTGTAGCCCTGCAGCAGGTTGAACGTCTGGAAGACGTAGCCGATGTCGCGCGCGCGCACGCGGTCGCGCTGCGCCTCGGCGAGGGCGGTGATCTCCGTGCCGTTGACGACGATCCGGCCCGAGTCCGCCTGCAGGACGCCCGCGATCAGGTGCAGCAGCGTCGTCTTGCCCGAGCCGCTCGCCCCCTCGAGCGCGACCTGCTCGCCCGCGCCGAGGCGGAAGGCGTCGATCGCGATCACGTCGGTGCGTTCGCCGTCGGGCGCGACATAGCCCTTGCGGAGGTTCTCGATCTCGAGCACGGTGGGATTCTACGCGAGGGTCTTCCGGAAGCGGAGCGTCACCGCGAGGACGAGCCCGAGGCCGATCGCCCCCAGCGGCAGCACGTGCGCCTGGAGGTCCGCCGCCGTCGCCCCGCGCAGGATCACGCCGCGCAGGATCTCGATGAAGTAGGTCGCGGGCAGGAGCCACGTGATCTCGTGGATCGGCGGCGGGATCGTCGAGCGCGGGAAGACGAAGCCGGAGAGGAGCACCGACGGCAGCAGGATCAGCATCGTCAGCATCAGCGCCTGGAGCTGGTTTCTCGCGATCGTCGAGATGAGCAGGCCGAGCGCGAGGCTCGTGAAGAGGAAGACCCCGGAGAAGGCGGCGAGCAGCATGACGCTGCCGCGGATCGGCACATCGAAGAGAAAGACCATCGCGGCGAAGCAGAGCACCGTCGCGACCGAGCCGAGGAGGATGCTCGGGATGATCTTGCCGAGCGCGAGCGCGAGCCGCGAGACCGGCGTCACCATGAGCTGCTCCAGCGTCCCGCGCTCGCGCTCGCGCACGATGGCCGCGGCCGCGAGCGTCATCGTCACGAGCTGCAGGATGATGCCCGCGATGCCGGGGACGAAGAAGCGTTCCGAGCGGCCGTCCGGGTTGTAGAGCATCCTCACCCGGGGCTCGATCAGCGGGGGGCCCGGGGGGTGGCCGAGGAGCCCCAGCGCCGCCGCCTGCGCCTGCATCGCGAGGTTGTTGTCGGAGCCGTCCACGAGCACCTGCACCGCGGCGGTGCGGCCCTTGAGCCGGTCCGCGTCGAGGGTCTCGGGCAGCAGGAGGGCGGCGCGGGCGCGGCCCGCGCGGAGCCAGGAGAGCGCCTCGTCCCGGTCGGCGGCGTGGCCGGCGATCGCGTAGGTTCCCGTCGCGGCGAGCCTCTCGACGATCTCGCGGGAGGCGCGGCTCCTCGCGCGGTCGACGACGACGGTCGGGATCTCGCGGATCTCGGTGTCGATCGCGTAGCCGAAGATCACGAGCTGGATGACGGGGATCAGCAGCGCGAGGAAGAGGCTCGCCGGATCGCGCCGCATCTGGCGCATCTCCTTGTAGACGACCGCGTCAAGCCCGCGCAGCATGGTTCCTCGCCGCCTCGCGGGTCATCGTGACGAAGACGTCCTCGATCGAGGGCCCCACCGGGAGCAGGTCCGCCTCGATCCCCCCGAGCAGCTCCTCGCGCGACGCGCCCTCGTCGGCGAGCAGGCGCACGGACTCGCCGAAGATCGTCGCCTCGCGGACGCGGGGGTGGGTCGAGAGGCGGCGGAAGAGGTCGGTCGTTCGGGGCGACCGCGCCTCGAGGCGGCGCGTGCCGGCGGGGGTGGCCCCGGCGTGCGACTTCAGTTCGGTGGGGGAGCCGTGGACGAGCAGCCTGCTCAGGTAGAGATAGGCGAGGTGGTCGCACCGCTCCGCCTCGTCCATGTAGTGGGTCGTGACGAAGAGCGTCTTCCCCTCGGCGGCGAGTTCGAAGAGCAGCGCCCAGAGCGCGCGGCGGGCGACCGGGTCGATGCCGGCCGTGGGCTCGTCGAGGAAGAGCACCTCCGGGTCGTGGACCAGCGCGCAGGCGAGCGCGAGGCGCTGCTTCCAGCCGCCCGAGAGCGTCCCCGCGCGGCGCGTCTCGTAGCCCCGGAGCCCCGAACGATCGATCATCTGCTCGCAGCGCGCGCGAAGATCCCGGCGCGGCGTCCCGTAGATGCGCGCGAAAAAGGTGAGGTTCTCGACGCCGGTCAGCTCGTCGTAGAGGCTGAAGCGCTGCGACATGTAGCCGATCTTGCGGCGCACCCCTTCCGGATCGCGCGCCACGTCGACGCCGAGGACCCGCGCCGTGCCCGCGCTCGGCCGCAGCAGGCCGCAGAGCATCCGGATGATCGTGGACTTGCCCGAGCCGTTCGGCCCGAGCATCCCGAAGATGGAGCCGCGCTCGACGGAGAGGTCGACCGCGTCCACCGCGACGAGGTCGCCGAAGCGGCGCGTGAGCCCGGAGACCTCGACGGCGGGACCGCTCATTCGAGCGTCACGTCCGCCCAGATGCCGTCCTTGAGCAGCACGGTGTCGCCGTCGAGCGTCACCTTCACCGCGAAGACCTGCGTCGTGCGCTCGTCGCGGCTCTGCACGTTGCGCGGCGTGTACTCGGCGGTGCGCGAGATCCAGGTGACCTCGCCCGCGAGCGCGGCATGGCCGTCCGGCTCGACGCGCGCCTTCTGGCCGACGCGCACCCGGGCGACATCCGACTCGGGCACGTAGAGGACGATCCAGGGACGCTCGCGCAGGAGCAGCAGCGCGACCGGCTCGCCCGCGCGGATCAGGTCGCCGGGCCGCAGGTCCAGCGTCTGCACGACGCAGGCCGCCGGCGCGCGGATGGTCAGCTCGCGCAGCTTGCTCTCCGCGACGCGGATGCGCGCCTGCGCGGCGTCGAGCGTCGCGCGCTTCGCGGCGATCTCCTCCGGGCGCGCGCCCGCGAGCAGCCGCCGCACCGCCTCCTGCTGCGCGACATGGGCCATCCGCGACGCCTCGACCTCCTCCGGCCGCGCGCCGCGCTCGAGGAGCCGCAGCCGCTGCTCCGTTGCCGCCTTCCGCGCGCGCGCCGTCTCGCGGTCGGCGATCACCCTCTCGAGCTGCTCGCTCGTCGACGACTTCGCGCGGACGAGTTCGCGCTCCCGTTCGAGCCGTGCGTCCGCCTCGACGAGCAGCGCGTCGGCGGCGGCGAGGTCCTCCCGCGCAGCCGCGATCTCCTCGGGCCGCGCCCCCTGCTCGACGACCTTCCACAGCAGTTCCAGCCGCCGCGCCTCCGCCTTCGCCTGTGCGATCTCCTCCTCGCGCGCGCCGGCGAGCAGCAGGTCGAGTTCCCGCGCCGTCGCCTGCGCCAGCGCGTTGGCCTCCGCGAGCACCCCCTGCCACTCCTCCGGGTCGAGCTCGACCAGCGCCTCCCCCTCCCCGGCCCCCTCCCCCTCGCGCTTCAGCACCGAGAGCACCCGCCCGCCGACCAGCGACCCCACCGAGACGTCCGGGAACTCGATCGTGCCCGAGTAGGGCATCGCCGCGGGGCGGTCGCAGCACGCGAGCAGGAGCAGCGCGGTCAGCGCGGGACGCATCGGCGGAAGGATAACCGCCTGTCGCCCCTTGCGGAATATGTACCCATGTAATTACATAATGGACCCGAACCGATGGACGAGGTGTTTCGGGCGCTCGCAAGCGAAAGCCGGAGGCGGATTCTGGACATCGTGAAGGACAAGCCCGGGTGCAGCGTGAACCACGTCGCGACCTTCTTCCGGACGAGCCGGATCGCCGTGATGAAGCACCTGCGCGTGCTCGCCGAGGCGCGGCTCGTCACGTCGCGGAAGGAGGGCCGCACGCGGCGGCTCTACTTCAACGCGGTACCGATCCAGATGATCTACGACCGCTGGACGACGGAGTACAGCGGCTACTGGGCGAGCCGGCTCGCGAAGGTGAAGTACAAGATGGAGCGGCGCAAGGCGCGGCGCCGCCGCGCAATCGGAGAGAGCAAGAGGAGGAAGGATGGGTGAGACGGAACGGGAGGTCTTCCAGGTGGTCATCCGCGGCACGATCGAGGCGGTCTGGCGCGAGATCACGAAGACCGACACGGCGCAGGGCTGCATGTTCAACGCGCGGCTGCACACCAAAGGCCTCGAGCGCGGCGCGAAGATCGCGATGCGCACGAAGAGCGGCAAGTACACGAGCGTGGTCGGCGAGGTCGTCGAGTGGGACCCGCCGAGGCGCTACGCCCACACGTTCCGCTTCACGAACTACGACGATCCGCCCTGCACGGTCATCTACGACCTGAAGAAGGTCGAGGGCGGCGTCGAGTTCACGCTGACCGTCGAGCGGATGCCGAAGGGCACGAAGACCGAGAAGCAGATGACGCAGGGCGGAAGGATGATCGTCAATACGCTGAAGTCGATCGTCGAGACGGGGAGGCCGTCCTTCGGCGTGCGCATGCTCTATGTGCTGTTCGCGCTCCTCGAGCCGGTCTCGCCGAGGCGCTGCCGCACCGAACACTGGCCCCTGTAGGGAGAGAAACGATGGCGAAGAGTCCCGAAGAGATGGAAGCCGCGATGGTGGAGGCGCTGCCGGAGAAGACCGGCAAGGCTCTCGCCGCCTGGCTGTCGATCGTAAAGAAGAGCGGTCTCGGGAAGCACGGCGAGATCGTCAAGATGCTCAAGGCCGACCACCGCGTCACGCACGGCTACGCGAACCTGATCGCGCACCGCGCGCTCTCGGCCGGCGCACCCGCGCCGGAGGGCGACGACCTCGTCGCGGCGCAGTATGCCGGTGCGAAGGCCGCGCTTCGGCCGATCTACGACGCTCTGATGGCGATGGTGGGGGGGTTCGGGGGGGACGTCGAGATCGCGCCGAAGAAGGCCTACGTCAGCCTCCGCCGCAGCAAGCAGTTCGCGCTGGTCCAGCCCTCGACCGCCACGCGCGTCGACGTCGGCATCCAGCTCAAGGGCGTCGCGCCCGCAGGCCGCCTCGAAGCCTCCGGCAGCTTCAACGCGATGGTGAGCCACCGCGTGAAGCTCTCCTCGGTCGCGGACGTTGACAAGGAACTCGGCGCCTGGCTGAAGCGGGCGTACGACGGGGCGTGAAGGGAGGGAGAGAACAACTGCCGACCGTCGGCTGGCCCGCTACTTCCCTCCGACCCAGCGTAGTGTGAGGTTCCTCCCGAACGCAGGTTGCTGCTTGCCGCGCAGGCCATCTACTTGGACCGCGGATGCCCACTGCCGGATCCAGGCCTTGACTTCTCCTTCCGAAACGAAGGGGTGGCATAGCGCCTCCATCGCCAGGCGATCGTACGAAAGTCGGCGGGTCGCCCGGAGTGACTGCTCGGCTTCCATCTTCGCGCGGGTGCGGTGCATAGCGCATAGTTCGGACAGGTGATCTGAACGCTGCAGCGCCTCGGCGGGCGTGAGTTCGAGCTGGCCGCCCTTGGAGACCCGTCGGTGCTGCTGCGCCTTGCTGCGCAACCGGTCATGTTCGGGCAAGGACTGTCGCTCGGCTGTGCGGAACGCGATCAACCCCGTCGGGTTGCGCGTCGCGTACACCAGGTGGAAACGCACGCGCCTCTGGAGTGGGGCGAGCACGATCGCCCTGGCGACGTGGCGGAAGCCGCCAGCGGCCTTGAGTTGGCGGCAGTAGCAGGCAACCACGGCATCCTCCCTGTCGTCGCCGGACAAGGCCCTGCATTCCGCAAGCGCTTCTTCCGATCCCAGCAAGTCAACGAACGTCCGTGTGAGTTGTGGATCACTCGTGCCTATGAACCGAAGGATGTCGCCCGTCATGAAATTGACCATCACTTCGCATCTCGGGACGCGGAGGAGCGGTGAGATCGCGTGCAGACCGTAGCCCGTCCACCCAGTCGGATCGATGAAGATGAAGCCGAAGGGGTCAGCGCCTCCGCCGGTGGCAAACTGGACGGCCGCGGGGACATTGGCCTCAAACGTGCCGTGGACCCGAGTGATGTGCACGCCAGGACACTTGCCCTCGAGATCAGCCAACCTGCGAATGCTGTCACCCTCCTTCTCGATGAACATGCACCGCACGGAGATACTCACGCCACTCTCACCGAGCCTCCTCCTCGCTTCGGACAGTTCGCGGACCGCGATTCCGGGGGACGTGTCGGAGAGGTCCTCAGCTTGTTCGTCCCAAGGGCCGGAGAACCCATCAACGTAGTTGATGGTGACACCGTGCTTGAAGTGCCCCAGTTTCAGTGCTAGGACCTGCAAGTACTTCCTCAGCACGTAGTGCTTGACTGCCGTCTGCTCGCGCCCCTTGTAGTGCTCCCAGTGATCCAGGCTAGCCATCTCACGCGGCCATCAAAGGGAGACCATCGCACTTCGCCGCGCGCGTTCAGCGGGGGCAGGAACTCGCCGGGCGCGAATTCGCGGCAGGCCGTCGTGCGTTCTTCCGTCCAGCTCGCGTCCGGCTGCGCCCTTCCGCACGCCGCCCCACTGCTTGAAAAAGAAAGGTACACGGTTCTTGACGCACTGGTCCCGGATGTCGCCGACCCACCGCGGGTCCATCGGGCGCGCCCCTGGACCGCTCTCGCCGCCGACGATGACCCAGGCAATCCCGCGCAGGTCGAGGGGGCCGAGGTCCTCAAGCAGCGGTTCCACGGAGAGGAACCGCACATCGGCGGGGACAGAGCGCAGGCGCTCGAGTCTCGGTAGACCGTGGCGACGGTCCTCGACGCTGACGCCGAGCCAGATGTGTCGACCGATCCCGTGGTGCGCCGCGCGCGCTCTCGCGAAGGACGCAAGGCGCTCGTGCCGTTTCGTGAGGATCTGGAACGTGTGCCAGTCGGCCAGTTCCATCACCCGGAACACCCTGTTGATGTAGGAGTCCGGCACTCCCTCGTGGAAGAGGTCGCTCATCGAGTTCACGAAGATGCGCCGTGGCCGCGTCCAGCCGAGCGGCTCCTCGAGCTTGTGCGGGACCAGCGTCAGGTCGAACCCGTGCTCGTACGGGTGGCCGGGGATCCCGCGCCAGCGCTCGGCAAACGTCTCCGCGTAGCAGTGCTTGCAGCCCGGGCTCACCTTCGTGCAGCCGCGCACCGGATTCCACGTGGAATCCGTCCATTCGATGGCGCTTTGCTGGCTCATGGGGGTTAACCTAACATAAGGCTAACGCTCGAAGGGACACTCCTTGAGATCCGGCGACGAGTCCCGGGCGACAGTCGAGCCGGACGCAGGGTCCGGGGAAGGATGCAGCTACCGGGATGGGTCACCCCCCGTCTCGATCCGCAAGTCGTCGATCCAGATCTCCTGCGGGTGGGGGACGCCCGGGCAGTAGTAGGGGAGCATCAGGAACTGGTTGATCTTCATGTCCGGGTGCTGGCCGGTGCGGAAGACGACGTCCCTGTGGTCGATCAGCAGCGCGCCGTCGAACCAGTACTGGAGCACGCCGTCCCTGACCGCCTTGCCGTCGCGGACCGTGTTGAGGCGGAAGTGCGCCTTCACGGTGTGCCAGGCCGCCTTGTCGCGCGGCCCGGGCTTGTCGCCGAAGCAGACCTCCTTGGCCTGCCAGTGCTTGCCGTTCGCGTGCCGGGTGCCTGCCTTGTAGCAGTGGCCGGGGCCGTGTGCGTCGCTCGCGCCGTTGCCGCCGGCGACGGCGCGCTTCTCGGTGACGCCGGACAGGTCGAGGCCGACCCTCGTCTCGTCGATGTTCCTCCCGTCCTGGATCGCGAGGCGCGGCCGGCCGCCGACGGCCTCGACGTAGAGCGTCAGGTGCGTGTAGGCGGGCCCGACGAAGGCCGGGTCCTCGGTCGTGACGAACTGGAACATGTGGGGGTGCCAGTCGACCCCGGTCCACTGCCAGTTGTCGCCGTGCCGGATCGCGAAACTGAGGGTCACGGAGTCGACCGGCTTGAGGCGCACCCGGCCGCCCTTCCCCTCCGGCAGCACGTCGCCCTTCTTCCTCCAGCGCCAGACGCAGCAGGTCCGCCCGTCCCTCGTCTTCTCCGCGCGGATGTCCGGCCCGTCATACCACCCGCGCGCCGCCCAGTCGGTGCCCTCGAACCCCTCCTCGAGCAGCACCGTCTCCCCCGCCGCCATCGCCAGCGCCGCAAACACGACCAACCACCGGACCCCGCCCATGTCGTAGTTTCGCACTTTACTGTTTTTGGGGGCGCTTCCTAGCGCCCCTAAAAACAGTGGAGAAACTGCCGCATCGGCGGCGTGAAAAGCTCGAACTCCTTCAGGAAGGCGTCGTGGCCGTAGAGGGAGGAGAAGCGGCGGAACTGCGTGCCGCCGTTCCGGCCGGCGACCGCCTCGGCGATCTCCTCCTGCTCCTCGATCGGCATCAGCAGGTCGCTGTCGATGCCGACGACGAGCACCGGCTCCTCGATCGCCGCGAGGCCGCTCCGCAGCCTGCCGTCCTCGCCCCGCAGGTCGAAGAGGTCCATCGCCTTGCTCAGCACGAGATAGGAGTTCGCGTCGTACGCCTCCGCGAACTTCGTCCCCTGGTAGTCGAGGTAGCGGTCCACGTCGAAGTCGGCGAGATAGCCGTGCGGGCCCTCCGGGCGCGCGCGGCCGAAGCGCTCATTCCACTCGCCGGGGCTGCGATAGGTCGTGAAGCCGAGCTGGCGCGCGATCGCGAGGCCGGTCCTCGGCCCCCGGCCCCCCGGATATCGCCCCCCCTGGAACGCGGGGTCGAGCATGATGCAGGAGCGCTGCAAGTAGCGGATCGCGAGCGCGCCGGGCCGCGTCCACCCGGTGCCGCTGATGCAGACCACCCGCCCCGACCGCTTCGGCGCGTCGACGGCGAGCGCGAGCACGACCATCGCGCCGAGCGACGAGCCCACGCAGGCGTGCAGCCGCTCGATGCCGAGCGCGTCCAGCAGCCGCAACTGCGACGCCGCGAGATCGTGCAGCGTCAGCATCGGGAAGTCGGGCCCGTAGGGCGTCGCCCCCCCCGGCCGCAGGCTCGACGGCCCGGTCGTCCCGAAGCAGCCGCCGAGCCAGGCGCCGCTGACGACGAAGAAGCGGTCGGTATCGATCGCGCGCTTGGGGCCGACGATCTCGTCCCAGTAGCCGGGCTCCGGGTTGAGTTCGCCCGCGCGCACGTGCGACGAGGCGGAGATGCCCGCGGTGACGAGCACGGCGTTGTCCCGCTTCGCGTTGAGTTTTCCCCAGGTCTCGTAGGCGATCTCGTGCGACGGGAGGCTGCCGCCCAGGCGCAACGGAAGGGGGCGGTCGTCCCGGCAGAGGGCGTGGTTCATGGGGGGCTCGGGGGATTCTACAGGGGGG
>CAZMXP010000084.1:0-12367 GCA_964570285.1 uncultured Planctomycetaceae bacterium | reverse complement strand
GATGCGCTGCCGCTGGCCGCCGCTGAACTCGTGCGGATAGCGGTTCACGTAGCGCGCCGCGAGGCCCACCCTCTCCAGCAGCGCCTTGACCCGCTCTTCCTTCTCGCGGCCGGTCGCGAGGCCGTGGATCTCGAGCGCCTCGCCGACGATGTCGAGGACCGTCATGCGCGGGTTGAGGCTGCTGTAGGGATCCTGGAAGATGATCTGCATCTGGCGCCGCATCCGGCGCATCGCCTCCGCCCCGAGGCCGACGAGCTCCGTCCCCTCGAACTTCACGCTGCCGCGCGTCGGCTCGATCAGGCGGAGGATCGAGCGCCCCACGGTCGTCTTGCCGCAGCCCGACTCGCCGACGAGCCCGAGCGTCTCGCCCGGGTCGATCCGGAAGCTGACGTCGTCCACCGCCTTCACATGCCCGACCACGCGGCTCAGCACCCCCCGACGGATCGGGAAGAACTTGCTCAGGTGTTCCACCTCGAGGAGGGCGCCGTTGGAACTCACGCGGGGGCAACCTTGCCCGGATCGTACATCGGGCTCTCGGGGTCGAGCAGCCAGCAGGCGGCGAAGTGGCCCGGCTCGACCTCGCGCAGCGGCGGTTCCGCCTCCACGCAGTGCTCCGCCGCGAAGGGGCACCGGTTGTTGAACTTGCAGCCCTTCGGGAACTCGAGCGGGCTCGGCACCGTGCCCTCGATGGTCTCGAGACGGCGCGCCTCCCCGACGAGCGAGGGAATGCTGCGGAAGAGCCCCCGCGTGTAGGGATGGCGGGGCTTGCCGAACAGGTCGCGCACGTCGGCCTTCTCGACGATCTTGCTCGCGTACATCACGACCACCCGGTGGGCCGTCTCGGCGATGACCCCGAGGTCGTGGGTGATCATCAGCACCGCCATCCCGAACTCCGCCTGCAAGCCGCGGATCAGATCGAGGATCTGCGCCTGGATCGTCACGTCCAGCGCGGTCGTGGGTTCGTCGGCGATGAGCAGCTTGGGGTTGCAGGAGAGCGCCATCGCGATCATCACGCGCTGCCGCATTCCCCCCGAAAGCTGGTGCGGGTAGTCGTCCACCCGCTGCTCGGGCGAGGGGATGCCCACCTTCCCGAGCATCTCGATGGCGCGTTCCCGGGCGTCCCTGGCCCCGAGCTTCAGGTGGAGCCGCACCGCCTCCTCGATCTGGTTGCCCACGGTGAAGACCGGGTTCAGCGAGGTCATCGGCTCCTGGAAGATCATCCCGATCTTGCCGCCGCGCACCTCGCGCATCCGCGCCTCGGAGGCGCGGACCAGGTCCTCCCCGTCGAAGAGGATGCGGCCCCCCGCGATCTCCCCGGGCGGCATCGGCAAGAGCCGCATGACCGAGAGCGCCGTGACCGACTTCCCGCAGCCGCTCTCGCCGACGACCCCGACCGTCTCGCCCGGATGGGCGTCGTAGCTGACGCCGTCCACGGAGCGCACCACCCCCTCGTCCGTGCGGAAATAGGTCCGCAGGTCGTCGAGGCTCAGCAGCGGGGTGCCCGACCGGTCGATCCCGGCCCGGGGGCCGGCGGTCGGAGATGCCTCCACCATAGGCTGGCGAAGCATAGGGGCGCCCGGTCACCGTGGTCAAGTAGAATGCGCCGCGTGCAAGGGTCCGGTCTGCGCATCGAGGCGCTCGGTGTCGCCGGCTCGCCCGCGCCGGATCGGCTCACGACCTGCTTCCGCCTGACGGGGGGCATCGTGCTCGACACGGGGGCGGCCGCGCATTCCATCCCGCCCGAGCGGCGCGACGGGATCGAGACCGTGCTGCTCAGCCACTCGCATCTCGACCACAGCCTCGGCCTGCCCTTCCTGCTCGGCAAGCATCCGGTCCGGGTGCTCGGGTCGGCGGAGAGCATGGCGGCGGTCCGGGAGAGCCTTCTCGACGGCCGCATCTGGCCCGACCTCTCCGCCCACGCGCTCTGGAGCCCGATCGCACCGGGCGACACGTTCGAGTGCGGCCCGTGGCAGGTGGAGGTGGGCGCCACCTCGCATACGATCCCCTGTCTCTCGTTCCTGTTCCGGGGGGGCTCGGGGGCCGTGGCGGTCGTCGGCGACACGCGCCTCGACCCCGACGTGCTCGAGTGGGTCGCCTCCCGCGAGCCGACGCGCTGCATCGTCGAAGCCTCCTATCCGGACGCCAACGCCGCGACCGCGAGGGCGTACGGCCATCAGACGCCCGCGGACCTGCGCGCCTGGCGCGAGGCCCTCGGCCCGGGGTGCGCGCTCTTCGTGACGCACATCAAGCCCGCCTACGAGGCCGCCGTTCGTGCAGAATGTGAAGCGTTGGGTGACGGCAACCTCCACATCCTGCAAGACGGCGATGTCCTCCCGATCTGACTCCCCCCCGATCACGGTCGGCACGGCCGGACACATCGACCACGGCAAGACGCTGCTGGTCGAGCGGCTCACCGGCATGCGCGCGGATCGCCCCCACGAGCAGGAACGGGGCATGACGATCGACATCGGCTACGCCGAGATGAGGTCGTCGGACGGCCGCCGCATCGGCTTCGTCGACCTGCCGGGGCACGAGCGCTTCATCCGCAACATGGTCGCGGGGGCGACCGGCATCGACCTCGCGCTGCTCGTCGTCGCCGCCGACGACGGCGTGATGCCGCAGACGCGCGAACACGTCGAGATCCTCGGACTGCTCGGCATCCGCCGCGTGCTCGTCGTGCTGAACAAGGTCGACGCGGTCGATCCGGAGATGTGCGAGCTGGCGCGCGAGGAGCTTGTGGAGTTCCTCGGCGGCACCGCGCTGCGCGGCGCCCCGGTCTTCCCCTGCTCCGCGCTCACCGGGGCGGGCATCCCGGAGTTGACCGCGGCGATCGAGCGCGAGGCCGACGGGATCGCCCGAGTGGAGGATCCGGGCTGCTTCTTCCTCGCCATCCAGCGCAGCTTCGCCGCCGCCGGTTTCGGCTGCGTCGTGACGGGTGTTCCCGCCGCCGGGAGCGTGGCGGTCGGCGACGAGCTCGAGCTGCTGCCCGCCCGCCGAACCGTCCGCGTGCGCGCGATCGAGGTCTACCACGAGAGCGCCACGCGGGCGCGGGCCGGACACCGCACCGCCCTGAATCTCGCGGGGGTCCCCCACGACGAGACCGGGCGCGGGATGGTCGTCGCCGAACCGGGCATCTTCTCCCCGACGCGCCATGTGGCGGCGCGGCTCGCCGTGGCCCCGACGGCGCCGCGCGCGCTGCGCCATGCCGCCGGCGTCCGCCTGCTCACGGGCACGCTGGAGGAGATGGCGAGCGTCTACCTGCTCGCGGGGAGCTCGCTGCGCCCGGGGGAGGGGGCGATCGTCGAGCTGCGCACGCGGGAGCCGATCGCGGTCCGCGACGGTGCCCCCTTCATCCTCCGGAGCGACAACGCGCAGGAGACGCTCGGCGGCGGAAAGATCCTCGCCGCCCTGGAGGGCCCCGTCGGCCGGCGCAACACCGTGCTGCAGGAGGAGCTGCGGCGCTGGGACGGAGCCCTCGCCGACACGGAGGGACGCATCCGGGCGGCGCTGCTCTCGCTCGGGGACGCGACGGCCCCCGCGGTGGGACGCAAGGCGCAGGTCGCGCTCGCGGCGACGGAGGAGGTGCTGCAACGTCTCGTGGCCGCGGGGACCCTCGTGCTGATGCCGACCGGAGCCTATGCGAACGCCGCCGCTCTCGCGGAGGCGGCGTCCGCGCTGAGGCGCACGCTGACGGGGATGCACGAGGAGCAACCGCTGCTGGCCGCCCTGCCGATCGCCGAGGTGCGCGACCGGGCCGGGCTCTCCGAGGCGCGCCTCGCCTCGGCGGTCGAGCGCCTCGGCGCGGCGGTCGTGATGGAGGCGCGCACGATCCGGCTCGCCGGCCATCGCGTGCAGGTGGACGAGGGGCTGACGCGGGCCGCGCGCCAGCTCCTCGACTGCCTCACGGCCGCCCGGTTCGCGCCGCCGCCGGTCGACAAGCTCCCGGAGGCGGCCGCGCTCGCGGCACGGGAGACGACCGCCGCGCTGACGCTGCTGCGCGATCGCGGCGCGGTGCGCGAAGTGGCCCCGGGCGTGCTCTATCGCAAGGAGACGCTGGAGGAGGGCCTCAGGATCCTCCAGCGCGTCGCCTCGCACCGCGGCAACTTCGAACCGGTCGATGCCAAGGCCGCGCTCGGGGACATCAGCCGCAAGTGGCTCATCCCGCTTCTCGAGTACTACGACCGCCTCGGCGCGACGCGTCGCAACGGCAACGCGCGCACGGTGACCCGCCGGGGAGAGGCCATCCTCGCGGGCGGGCTCGACGCCAAGTGACGAGGGGTATCATCCAGGGGGTAGGCCGTGGACGACCAGAAGCGACTTCGCCAGCTTCCCGCCGTGGACAAGGTGCTGCGCACCCCCGGGATCGACGCGCTCAAGCGGAAGTGGCTCCCCGCCCTCGTGGACGGCGCCGTGCGCGAGGCCCTCGCCGAGGCGCGTGCGGCGCTCCTCGCGGGGGAGAGCGGCCTCGACCTCGAGCCCGAGGCGCTCGCCCGCCGCGCCGGTGAGGATCTCGCGCGGCGCCTCGCGCCGGGGATGGTCCGCTGCATCAATGCGACGGGCGTCGTGCTGCACACGGGCCTCGGACGCGCCGTGCTGCCGCCCGCGGCGGTGGAGGCGATCGCACGCGAGGCCTCCGGGTACTGCGTCGTCTCGATCGACCGCGAAGAGGGGGCGCGCATCCGGAGGGAGAGCGCGGCCGCCCGCATGCTGTGCGCGCTCACCGGGGCCGAGGCCGCCACCGTCGTGAACAACAACGCGGCGGCGACGGTGATCGCCCTCAACACCTTCGCGGCGGGACGCGAGGTCATCCTCAGCCGCGGGCAGCTGGTCGAGATCGGCGGCTCCTTCCGGATGCCGGATGTCTTCCGCACCGCGGGCGTGACGCTGCGGGAGGTCGGCACGACCAATCGCACCTCGATCGGCGACTACGCCGCCGCCATCGGCGAGGGGACCGCCCTGCTGTTGCGCGTGCATCCAAGCAACTACCGCGTCGTCGGATTCACGAGCGAGGCGACGGTCCCCCAGCTCGTCTCGCTCTCGCGCGAGCGCGGCGTCCCGTTCATGGATGATCTCGGTGCCGGCGCGCTCGTCGCCTGCCCCCCCGAACCCGAGATCGCCGAGAGCCTCCGGCTCGGCAGCGACCTCGTGACCTGCTCCGGCGACAAGCTCATCGGGGGCCCGCAGGCGGGTCTGCTGCTCGGCCGGAAGGTCTGGATCGACCGCGTGCGGAAAAACCCCCTGTTCCGGGCGCTCCGCGTCGACAAGCTGACGCTCGCCGCGCTCGAGGCCACGCTGGGGCTCTTCTTGCGCGCCGCGGGGCCGGGGGAGGACCACCCGACGTCGCGCATGCTGCGACTCCCGGGCAGCGCGATCACGTCGCGCGCCAGGGGCCTCCGGCGCAAGCTCCGTCGGATCGTGCCGGGACTCGGGGTCGACCTGATGGACGGATTCAGCCAGGTCGGCAGCGGCTCGCTCCCCGGCGAGGACCTGCCGACGACGCTCGTGACGCTTGCGCACCCCTCGCTCTCCGCCTCCGCTTTCGCGCGGGCCCTCCGCTTCGCGACACCGCCGGTCTACACCCGCATCGTGGACGACCTCGTCTGCCTCGATCCCCGGACGCTCCTGCCGGGCGACGAGACTGTGCTGCTCGAGGTCATCCGGGAGAACTCATGACGATCCGACTCACGCAATTCTCCAGCGCCGGCGGCTGAGCGGCGAAGCTCAGCAAGGAGCAGCTGACCCAGGTCCTGGGCAGCATCGAGATCCCGCGCCATCCCGCCCTGCTTGTCGGCGTGGAGACGATGGACGATGCGGGCGTCGTGCTTGTGCGCCCCGACCTCGCGCTCGTGCAGACCATCGACATCTTCCCGCCGGTCGTCGACGACCCCTACTGGTTCGGCAGGATCGCCGCCGCGAACGCGATCTCCGACATCTATGCGATGGGCGCGGTCCCGGTCGCGGCGGTCAACTTCGTCGGCTATCCGCTGGAGAAACTCGGCGGCGAGCCGCTCAAGAGGATCCTCGAGGGCGCCTTCGAGGCGCTGCGCGAGGCGGACTGCGCGATGGCGGGCGGCCACTCGATCAAGGACGCCGAGGTGAAGTTCGGCCTCGCCGTGGTCGGCACCGTGCACCCGGACCGGGTGCTGCGCAACTCCACGGCGCGCGCCGGGGACCGGTTGATCCTGACCAAGCCGCTCGGCGTCGGACTCGTGACGACGGCCCTGAAGTCGGGGCAGGCGCTCCCGGAGCATGTCGACGCGGCCCAGAGGATGATGGCGCGGCTCAACCGGAACGCCGCCGAGTGCATGGTCCGCGCCGGGGTCCACGCGGCGACCGACGTGACCGGTTACGGACTGATCGGGCACGCCTACGAGATGGCCGAGGGGGCGGGACTCTCGCTGCGCATCCGCGCCGCCGACCTGCCGGTCCTGCCCGAGGCGATCCCCTATGTGGATCGCCGCCATGTCTGCGGGGGGTCGAAGAGGAACGAGGAGTTCGGGGGGTCCAGGGTGCGGTTTGCCCCCGATCTATCCGACTATCACCGTATCCTGATCCACGACGTCCAGACTTCCGGGGGGCTCCTCATCGCCGCGCCTCCCTCCTCCTGCGAGAGCCTTGTCAGGAGCTTGCGGGAGGGCGGCGACGCCCAGGCGGCGGAAATCGGGGAGTTCGTCGCGGGAGGTCCCCGGATCGATTTCCTCTAGAAGCCGCGCGGTGCGCTTGGCGTGCAAGCCGATGCGGAGTATGCGAGAATCCAGCAGCGACCAAGGTTGCTCCAGAGCGTAAAACTTTCCCCTTCATTCCTGTATTTTTCCCCTTTTCACCCGAAGGTTTCCCTTGGTCGCTCTTTCCCCGGCCCGGCGCGCCCGGCCCCCGGGCCCCCTCGCCTTGGCACTCTAGTTCGACACGCGACCGAGGAACTCGCCGCTCGACGTGTTCACCTTCAGCACATCGCCGATGTTGATGTGGTTGGGAACGCGGATCTCTATCCCGGTCTCGAGCGTCGCCGGCTTGAAGACGTTCGAGACGGAGTCGCCCTTGATGCCGGGGTCGGTGTGGGCGACCTTGAGCTCCACGGAGGCGGGAAGGTCGAGCGCGATCGGCGATCCCTCGTAGAAGGTCACCTGGACGACGGTGTTCTCGACGACGTACTTCATCTGCTCGGCAACCTGCTCCTCGTTGATGTGGTGCTGCTCGTAGGTGGCGGAGTCCATGAAGACGTAGTTCGTCCCGTCCTTGTAGAGGTATTCGCAGGGGCGGCGGTCGAGGAAGGCGAACTCGACCTTCTCGGTCGCGCTGAACTTCCGGGAGAGGTTGCGGCCCGATTGCAGGTGCTTGAGTTTGGCCTGGACGTTCGCCCGCAGGTTGCCCGGCGTGTTGTGCTGGAAGTCCACGCAGACGTAGAGCTCGCCGTCGAGGACGAGCACGGAGCCCTTGCGGATGTCGGTGGCGCTCGGCATCGCGGGAGTATACGTCGGGCGCCAAGGGGCGTCCCCGGCCGGGCGAGCCTGAGGCGGGGGGATCAGCCGGGAGGAGGGGCGGCGTCCTTCCCGGCGGCGGACCGCTCGCGCAGCTTCGGCAGGTCGACGACGAAGCGCACCGGGTAGATCCTCCAGGGGTGGTTGCTCGCGACGAGTTCCTCGAGCAGCGTCCCGAGATCCCGCACGGGAACGTCGTTCGAGAACTCGTACTCCTTGTCCCCCTCCGCGATGACGACAACCACCGGCTTCGACAGGTCCGCCAGCGCGTCGTTGAGGAACAACTCGAAGCGCGTCACGCCGGAGACCTGCACGCGGATGGTGTTCGTCGCCCGGTCGGCCGTGGCGACGAAGGTCGGGATCCCCTTGGCGGCGGCGGCGTCATAGGCGAGGACGGTGATCCAGTGGTGCCGCTGGAACGACCCGTCGTGGATCGCGTACTCGATCCGGCGCGGCTCGCCCACCGGGGCGCGGGCGGCCATCCAGGTCGCCGCATTCTCGGCGACCAGTGACTCGACGATCACGGTCGCGTCGTTGGCGGCCTTGATGCGATCGGCGAACTCCCGGTGATTCCTCTTCTTCGCGTCGCAGACGACGTAGGCGGCGACTCCGGAGACGGCCCCGGCTTTCGTCAGGTCGGGGCCCGTGCTCGCCTTGCCATCGCAGTGCACGAGGACCGCGCCGCAGAACATCTCGCCGAAGCGCGCGGCCACGAGCGCGGCGACGTCATCGCCAGCCACGAAGACGCGTCGCAGGTCGGTCGCGGGCCCGCCGTCCTTGCGATCGGAATCGAAGCCCCCCATCGCATGGCGCAGCGCGATCATCGCGCGCGCGTAGGCGCCCGCCTTGGTCCACGCGTCGCCCTTCGCGGCCGGGACGGGCACGACGACGATGAAGCCCGTCGCGATCGTCTCGCTCGCCTTGACCCACTGCTCCTCGATGTACTTGTCGGGATCGGGCCATGCCTTCGTGTCGGGCATGCAGAAGAGCAGCGGGTAGTTCTGCTTCTCGCTGTAGTCCTTCGGCAGGTAGGCGAAGTACTTCACGGTACCGACACCGCCCGGGAACCCGTGCACTTCCGGGGCGACTTCCACCTCCCGAACCGAGCCCTTGCGTCCCGCCTTCGGGTTGACCTCGCGAGCCAGAGCCGCCGCCTCGACCCAAGCCGCGACATCGGCATACGGGCTGTGGCCGTCGATCTCCTTCTCGACGAATTTCGCGAGAGGCTCGAGCATCTCCTGCCTCGTCTTCTTCCCGGGGCGCAGGTAGTCGAGCATGGCGTCGCGCAGGCGTTTCCTGTCGCGCTCCTGCATGACCCACGCGGGAGTCGCCTCCTCGGCGGCAGGCCCGCCACCCGCAGGCTCGTCGGGTTTGACGGTGTCGCCTCCGGCGGCGTGCCATGCGAGGCCGAGGGTTAGAAGGAGAGCAATTCTCCAGAACCGGCCCATCGTTGTTCTCCGGGGTTGGGACCGTCGGTCCGGCGCTGCCCACGCAACCGCGAGGGTTGCGCCGTGCTCCCTCCATCTAACGGCGCTTCCGCCATAAGTCAATGCCCTCCAGAAAATAAGGGCGGGCGTGGCCCGGCAACACGCGCGGCGAAGGATGACCCGCCGCGCCGCGACGCGGGGAGACTTCCGGAACCTGCCCGTCGCGAGCGCGTCTCCCGGTCGGGCCTGAGGCCGCGAGTCGTTGCCGCCTTTCTCGAAACCGCCAGCCGGGTCGGCGCGCGTCCGGCGACTCGCTGCTCCGCACACACGCCTCGCGTCATGCGGCGGCGGGCGGGACCGTGCGTCCGATGGCTGTCGCAAATGCGGCTATACTCGGAACCGGAGGCTCACCATGCAATCGAAAGGCCGACCCATCCCCGCTGCAATCGCGCTCTTCGCGGCGCTGCTCTGGACCCTTCCGCACGTGGCCTATGCAGAGCGGGAGGGGGCGCCCTACCGCGGCCCGAGCGAGCTGCTCGCCGGCGGCAGCGGCGACAGCACCGACAGCGGCAGTGGCGACACCGGCACGACGACGGATCCGGGAAGCGGCGATCCGGGCGCCGACCCGGGCAGCGGCCAGGGCGCCCCGCCCACCACGACCCCGAGCGGAGGCGGCGTGGGTGTCGGACAGGGCGGGAAGAAGGCCACGATCGACGGCAGCATCCTCTGGAGCTGGTGGTGGGAGCACAACAAGGACCGCCACCTCGCGCGTGCGACCGAGCGCGGCCGCGTGAACGCGGGCAGCATCTACTACTGGTTCGGCGCAGGCGCCAAGTTCCCGCCGCGCGAGATCGTGCCGGTCTCGGAGGGTCATCGCGCCACGGCCTACACGACCCTGAAGCGCGCGCTCAATCCCAAGGAGGAGACCTCCACCGTCGTGCGCGCCGAGGCGTGCATCGCGATGGGCCGCCTCGGCAACGTTCCTGCCGGGGAGAAGGAGATCAAGGCGGGAGAGCCGAACAACCTCGTGGTGCGCGCGCTCATCGAGGCGTTCCACGGCGAGAACGGCCAGACGCCGGACAGCCGGGAGATCCGGCACAGCGCGCTGCTCGGGCTCGGCATCTGCGGCGACGCGGACGCGGGCGCGTTCCTCCACCGCAACTTCGACAAGTGGAACACCGACGAGAAGGCGGACGCGGCGATCGCCTTCGGCCTGCTCCGCTACGAGCCGGCCATCGACCTGCTCGTCCGCAACCTGCCGACGAGCGCAAGCGGCAAGGAGACGGCCGATCAGATCGCCGCGATCCACGCGCTCGGCCTCTACGGACCCGCATGGGTGGAGGCGATGAACGCCGAGGACCGGAAGGGCATCGCCGCGCTGAAGAAGCTCGCCGGCTACCTGCGCGGCTCGGAGCCCGTGGTGACGCAGGCGGTCGCGGCCCTGGGGCGCCTCCAGCAGGAGCGGCGCGCGGTCGAGAACGCGATCGAGCGGTCCAAGTCCAACAACATCCAGTGGACCGGCATCCTCGCCCTCGGCAACTACACGCTCGACGAGAAGGACGCCGAGTCCGCCGCGAAGGCGCTCGAGGGCTACTCCGGCAAGGGCGCGGGCCAGCAGAAGAACTTCGCCGTCCTCACCCTCGGGGAGTTGGCGAGCCGGCTCGATCCCAACAGCAAGGTTCGCATGCGCATCCTCAAGTTCCTGCAGAGCAAGGACGCGCTGGGCCACAACGACAACTACGTGAAGGCGTGCGCCGCGATCGCGCTGGGCGTGGCGGACGACCGTACGGCCTCCCACGCCGTGGCGGAGCTGCTCAAGGACACGAAGGTCGACGACTTCGTCATCGGCGCGGCCTGCGTCAGCCTCGGACTGCTCCATGCGACCGAGCATGCCGACCTGCTGATCACGCAGGTCCTGCTCGACAAGAAGTGGAAGGCCGACGCGCGCGGCTACGGCCTGCTCGGTCTCGCCCTCATGGGCGACACGACGCGGATGGAGCAGATCCTCAAGTACACGACCGGTAGCGTCCCGAAGGAGACCGAGCGCCAGCTCACGCTCGCGATGGGCGTGCTGGGCGACGAGGGCAGCGTGAAGGCCCTCGTGCACTACTTCTCCTCCCCGTGGAAGTCGAACCGGAGGCACATGGTCTCGAACGCCGCCTACGGTCTCGGCTACCTGAAGGACCAGTCCGCGGTCGACCAGGCCGCCAAGGTCGCGAGCACGGGCACCGACGTCTCCGTGCGCGCGCTGGCGGTCATCGCGCTCGGTTACGTGGGGAGCCAGGAGCCGGTGAGCGCTCTCAGCCGGTGCTACGCGGGACAGAACTACCTCAACCGGTTCAGCGGATGGGGCCTCCTCTACCAGATCAGCCGCATCCTCTGATCCGGACCCTTCATCTTTACCCGGTCGGGGGGCCCGGGTAGTCTGCCCCCCATGCACGAAGCCCTCGGCGGTCACTTCCTCCGCGTCGCCCAGCAGGCCGCCATCGCCGCGGCACGCACGATCGGCTACGGCGAGCGCAAGCACAGCGACCACGTGGCCGTGGAGGCGATGCGCGCCGAGATGGACATGGTGCCGATGCGCGGGCGGATCGTCATCGGCGAGGGGGAGCGGGACGAGGCACCCATGCTCTATATCGGCGAGGAGGTCGGGACGAAGGGGGTGGGAACGCCCGAGATCGACATCGCCGTGGATCCGCTCGAGGGGACCAACCTCTGCGCGATGGGCGCACCCGATTCGATCACGATCATCGCGGCGGCGCCCAAGGGGGGGTTGCTGCACGCCCCCGACGTCTATCTGGAGAAGATCGTCGTCGGGCCGCGGGCCCGAGGGAGGATCAGCATCGAGTGGCCCGTAGCCCGGAATCTTGAGGCGATCGCCAAGAGCCTCGACCGCAAGGTCGGAGACCTCCTGATCGTCGTGCTCGACCGCCCGCGCCACAAGCATCTCGTCTCCGAACTGCGGCAGGCGGGCGCCCGGATCCGCCTGATCGCCGACGGCGATCTTGCGCCGGGCATCGCCGCCGCGCTCGCCGGCAGCGGCGTGCACGCGGTGATGGGCGCAGGCGGCGCGCCGGAGGGAGTGCTCACGGCGGCGGCCATGCGCTGCCTCGGCGGGGAGATCCAGGGACGCCTCATCCCCGCGCGCGACGGGGATGTGGAGCGACTCGCGGAGGCGGGGTTCGGCGACCTGAAGCGCGTCTTCCATGTCGAGGATCTCGCGCCGAGCGACGACGTCGTCGTCTGCGCGAGCGGCGTCACCGACGGCGCGCTGCTTCGCGGCGTCCGCTTCTTCGGCGGGGGCCAGCGCACGCAGTCGCTGCTGATGACGTCGCGAACTCCCCGCACGATCCGCTTCGTCGACCAGGTGCATGTCGACGAGGGCTACACGGGCTCGGTGGAGACGAACTAGAGCCCTTGATCCCGCTTGATCGTGCCGGATGAGTCACGTTCAGGCGGCGA
>CAZMXP010000083.1:0-12995 GCA_964570285.1 uncultured Planctomycetaceae bacterium | reverse complement strand
GGGGGCCGCCGCGCGCAAGGCGCGCGAGATCATCCGGCGCAGCGGCGACCGAGCCGGCGCCGCCGCCGCGTCGAAGCTGCTCGACGAGCGCGTGGGCCGCGCCGAGCGGGTGCTCTTCCGGGCGGGCCACCTTCTCGACGCTCTCGACGCGCTGCTGCGCCACGCGCGGTCGCTGCCGCCCGCAGCCGGGGCGCGCCGCATCGCGCGGGGCATTCGCGCCTACCCCGCCTCGCTGCGGCGGTGGGTCGAGCCCGACCTCTGCGCGCTGCGCGCGGCCGCCGGCGGCGGCATCCCGATGCTGCGCCGCGCCGTGCGGGCGGCGGAGTCGATCCGGACGCGCATCCCGCGGGTCGCGCTGCGGGCCGGGCTGCTCGCGCGCCATCTGCGGTGCTACGAGGCGCTCGCCCGCGCGCTGCTGGCGCGCGGGGGCCGGCGCGATCGACAGGAGGCCTTCCTCGTGCTCGATGCCGCGCGCGCGCGCACGCTGCGCGACGAGATGGAGGGGGAGGCGCCCGCGATCGGCGAGGCGGCGGCGGTGCGCGCCTGCCGGTTCCGGGTCGAGGAACTCTGGCGCGCGGCCGAGCAGGCGCAACGGGAGAGCGGCAACCTGCGCGGCGGCGCGCCGTCGCTGCGGCGGGAGATCGCCAGCGCGGAGCGCGACCTCGTCTCCGCGATGCGCCTCTCCGGCGGCGGCGTCGCGAGACTCCCGTCGGAACTGCCGCGCGGACCCTGCCTCGCCTTGGCCGTGCTCGATGGCGCCGTGCTCGGGCTCCTCTCCTGCGACGGCGACGTGCGCGTGTGGCAGTGCGGCGCGCTCGCGCGCTTGCGCGAGGAGATCGACGCCTTCGCGTTCCAGGTCGCGCGCCGCCTGCACGGGGCGGGCGACGTCGCCGCCGCCGACGCGGCGCTCGCGGCGATCGATCGCCGGCTCGCGACCGCCGCGCCGCCGCTGCCCCCCGGCCCCCTGAAGATCGTGCTGCCTCCGGAACTGGGCTCGCTGCCGTTCGAGGCGCTCTCGTTCGGCGCGGGACGCCCGGTCGCGCATGCGCCCTCGCTGGCGGAACGGCCGGCGGCGCGGCGCGGGCGGGGCGCGCTGCTCGTCGGGATCGACGACGGGCGCCTGCCGGAGGTGCGACGGGAGATCGCGGCGATCGCCCGCCGCTTCCCCGGTGCGGAGCGCCTTGAGGGAGGCGCCGCGACGCGGGCCGCCGTGCTCGGGAGCATCGGGCGGGCCGGGCTGGTGCACCTCGCGGGCCACGCGCGGGCGCGCGAGGATCTCCCGCCGCTCTCGGCGCTGCGCGCGTCGGACGGCTGGATCGCGGCGGCCGATCTCGCCGCCGCGCCGCTCGGGGGCGCGCTCTTCGTGCTGAGCGCCTGCCGCACCGGGGACCCCTCCTTGCTCTGGCAGGGGGAGGCGCTCGGCGGGTTCCCGCGCGCGCTGCTCGCCGCGGGGGCCGGGGCGATCGTCGCGAGCCGGTGGGAGGTGCGCGACGAGATCGCGCGGGTGTGGATGCGCGAGTTCTACCGCGCCCTGGCGCGCAGCGGCCCGGTGGAGGCGCTGGCCAGCGCGCGCGCCGCCGTGCGTCGGGCCCACCCGCACCCGGCGGAGTGGGCGGCATTCCTTTTGATAGCCGGGAGCATGTTCCGATGACGAAGAGGATCTGGCGACACGCGATCGTCGTGGCGCTCGTGGCTGCGGGATGCGGCAGCGGCGGGGGGACCGTCGCCGTGCCGCTCGGAAGCGCCCCGGCGCAGGTCGTGATCGCGCTGCACGACCCCGACGACGTCGACGAGATCGACGACCTCCGCGAGGACTTCGCCGGCCTCGGCATCGAGCGCATCGGGGAGAGCCCCTTCTTCCTGTTGCGCGTCCCGCCGGGTACCGACCTGAACGCGCTCCTCGCCGGTCTCGACGACGACGTGCGCGTCGTCGGCTCCGACCTCGACTACTTCGGCCAGGCGCCCGAGGGCGGTCCCTCCGACGTGCCCATCCTCGGCAGCGATCTCCTCTCCTCGATACGGACGCAGCCGGCCTTGGCGGCCCTGGGACTCGCCGCGGCGCACGCGCGCTCGACGGGCGGGGGCGTCCTCGTGGCCGTCGTCGACAGCGGCGTGGACCTCTCGCATCCCTATCTCGCCGGCCGCATCCTGCCGGGCGGATTCGACTTCGTCGGTGGCGACCCGGATCCGACGGATGTGCGCAACGGCCGCGACGACGACGGGGACGGCCTAGTCGACGAGCAGTATGGCCATGGGACCTTCGTCGCGTCGCTCGTCCTGGCCGTCGCGCCCGACGCGATGCTGCTGCCGGTCCGGGTGCTCGACGGGGACGGCATCGGCACCGCCTCCTCCGTCGCCGCGGGCATCCTCTGGGCCGTGTCGGCGGGGGCGCGGGTCATCAACGTGTCGGTCGACATCCCGCAGAGCCCCGAGGTCGTCAAGGAGGCTATCGACGCCGCGAAGCGGGCCGGCGTAGTCGTCGTGGCGGCGGCAGGCAACCACGCGCTGAACGTCGTGATCTGGCCCGCCCGCTACAGCGAGGTGCTCGCCGTCAGCGCCTCCGACGGGGTGGGGGTGCTCGCGCCGTTCTCGAACCGCGGCAGCGACGTGGATCTCGTGGCGCCGGGCGTCCTGCTCGTGGGCGCCATGCCGCTGGATCTGGGTCTTGCTGGAACCGCCCGGTGGAGCGGGACGAGCTTTGCCGCCCCTCTGGTCGCCGGGGCGGCCGCGCTGGTGCTCTCGCTGGAGCCCGGTTTCACGCCGTCGGAGGTCATCGGCAGGCTGCGCGAGACCGCCCTGCCGGTCGACGGTCTCAATCCGGGGCTGGCGGGGAGGCTCGGCAGCGGGCTCGTCCGCCCGTCTTCGGCGATCGGTCATTGACCCCCCCGGCCCCCCCGATGTCCGACGTTGCCGGCCACCGGCTACACTAGGGAGTCGGCGCCCGGGATACGGCAGACAGGAGCGGACATGTCGATTCGGTTTCTCGCGCTCGGATCTCTTCTCTTTGCTGCGGTTTCGTGCGGGTCGGGAGGCGCCGCACCGACACTGACCTCGGCGGCGCTGACCGGCACCGTCTACCAACTCGATGGCCAGACCGCGAACCGGTCGGGGGTCACGGTGACGATCCGGCAGACCGGCGCGCGGCTCGTGACCGGTGCCGACGGCAGCTTCCGCTTCCCGACCATTCCCACCGGTGCGGTCACCCTCGTCTTCGGGCGCGCGCTGCGCGTGGTCGCGCACGAGAGCGGCAAGGACCACGAGCACGAGGATGGGGACCATCACGAGGAGGATGGGGATCACCACGAGGAGGATGGCGAGGATCACGAGGAGGAGAAGGACGGCGAGCATCACGAGGAGGATGGCGAGGATCACGAAGAGGATGGCGAGCACGAGCACGAGGACGACATCGACGAGGACGAGGACGGCAACCCGATGGTGCGCGACATCGCCCACGGGGACGAGATCGACATCCGCTGCGCGATCGACGGCGACCGCGTGACGGAGTTCTCGGCGGACAAGGGGCATGGTCGCGCCGCGAAGGCGGAGTTGCATCAACCCAAGGGCGCGCCCGAAAGCGACCTGCGCGGCTTCGTGAAGATCGAGTCGCGTCCCGGGCTCGAGCGGTTCGTCGTCGTCGTGGAGCACTTTGTCCCTGGGGCCGCCGCGTTGATCTTCGTGGGGGACGCGCTCGTCGGCGATCCCGTGGCGACCGCCGACGGCGTCATCGAGTTCGCGCGCCGCAGCGACGCGGCCCCCGGCCTGCCCCTCGGGGTCGGTTCGGTCGCCGACCTCTCCGGCAAGCTCGTGGAGGTCAGGCACGCGGGCACCGGCGCGACCGTGCTGATCGGGGAGGTGCCGCACCTCCCGTCGGCGGTGAAGGGCACGCCGGGGAGCGACAAGCCCCACCCGGCCGAGCACGCCCGCGGCAAGGCGCGGCTCGTGCCGCACTTCCCCGGCCTCGAAGGGTCGATCGAGATCCGCGTCGTTCCCGAGACCGGGGAGCAGCGTCTCGCCATCCATGTCGAGGGGCTCGATGCGGGAACCGAGGTGCGCTTCCGGATCGCGCATCCGGAGCTGGACGGGGTCTTCGAGACCATCGCGACGGTCCACGCCGACGGCGAGGGGGAGGCGTCGATCAGCACCAACCACGGCCTGCCGATGCCGTTCGGCGTCTCCCACGTCGGCAAGCTCGTCGGGCTCGGCGTGCGCGTCATCCGCGGCGGCCCGAGCGACGCGGTGCTGATGACGGGCGAGATTCCCGCTCTGGTCGGGGACTAGCGGCGAGTCTTGGCCGGTCGGCGTAGGATGGGTCTCGACCCATGCCTACACGCCGAACGATCGCCCTCACGCCCGGCAAGCGCGTCCTCTTCCTGACGAAGGACTACGAGCGGATCCGCCGCCAGTTGCGCGGCGAGCTCGACCTCACGATGGACGACGTGAGCCCGGGCGACCTGCTCGACGACATCAACACCGACGTGATGACGCCGGCGTGGGTCTGTTTCAACCACGAGCCGGACGAACTCGCGCGCAACGCGTACGCGGGGCTCGTCGAGAAGGGAGAGCGCGTCGTGCCGGAGCGGGCGCTCTACGACGGCGGCTTCGAGGTGATCGTCAGCGGCGAGCGCAAGGGCGTCGGTTCCTCGCGCGAGACGGCGACCCAGTGCGAGAAGTGGAGCGGCATCCGCATCGCCGTCGCGGCGAGCTTCGCGCCGATCCACGCGCGCAACAACATCAACCAGGGCCTGCTGATGGCCGGGTACGACGTGCTGCGTCGCCTGCAGGACGGGGAGGCGGTCCCCTTCGAGGAGTTCCTGAAGGGCCACGACCCGATCACGCGGCTGATCATCGAGCACGGCGGGCTCTTCCCGTTCAGCAAGGCGCTCGCGGAGAAGCGCATCGCCATCCCCCGTCCCGCGACGGCGGCGCAGGAGCGCCCGATGACGATGGCGGAGAAGGTCATCGCGCGCCACCTGCTCGGGGGCGAGGGCTTCGTGAAGCCGGGCGACGCCGTGCTCGCCCGCGTCGACGGCGGCTACAGCCACGAGTTCACGACGGCGCAGGTGCACTACTTCCTCGCGGAGGAGTACGGGCCCGGGTACTCCCTTCCCAATCCCTCCAAGTTCGCCGTCTTCGAGGACCACCTGTTCTATGCCGACGGCGTCCGGAAGATGGCGCCCTTCGGCGCGAAGATCGAGACGCTGCGCCGCCTGCAGAAGGAGTTCCAGCGCCACACCGGCGTGCGCGACTACTCCGTGCAGGAGGGCGTCTCGCCCGGCATCTGCCACCAGGTCGCCCGCGAGCAGTTCATCGAGCCCGGCGATCTCATCCTCGCGACCGACAGCCACACGACGATGGGCGGCGGCAACAACGCCTACGCCTACGGCGTCGGATCGACCGAGTACGCCAACCTCATCCACGCGGGGTTCACGCCGCTCACGGTTCCCGAGTCGATCCGGTTCGAGTTCACGGGCCGCCTGCCCGAGAACACGACGGCGAAGGACGTGATGCTGCTCATCCTGATGACGTTCGTGCGGCGGGGCGAGACGCTCAACCGGGCGATGGAATTCGGGGGTCCGGGGGTTTTCACGCTCAGCATGGACGAGCGCGCGACGCTGGCCAACATGGCGACCGAGTGCAGCGCGCGAGCCGGCATGGTCGAGGCCGACGACGAGACGCTCGACTGGATCGCCCGGCGCCGGCCGCTGTTCAACCGCGCCGCCGCCGACGCGCAGGTCGTCAGGCCCGACCCGGGCGCGCACTACGACGGCGGCGTGCACACGATCGACCTCTCGTCGATCCGCCCGATGGTGGCGCACCCGGGCGAACCCGACAAGGGCATCCCGAGCGACCCGACCAACGGCGCGTTCATCGACGAGATCGGCGACGTGAGGATCGACATCGCCTACGCGGGCTCGTGCACCGCCGGGAAGATCGACGATCTCGACATGTACGCGCGCGTGCTGCGCGAGGCCGCCGATGCCGGGCGCTCCGTCGCGCCGCACGTCCGCTTCTACCTGCAGTTCGGCTCGGTCGAGGTGAAGCAGCACTGCGCGGAGCAGGGGTATCTCGCGCTCTTCG
This sequence comes from uncultured Planctomycetaceae bacterium, assembly GCA_964570285.1. Classification (GTDB taxonomy): domain Bacteria; phylum Planctomycetota; class PLA2; order PLA2; family PLA2; genus CAZMXP01. Next base: position 6,917 of record CAZMXP010000083.1, on the reverse strand, counting down.
AGAAGGTCGGCGCGACCGTGATCGACCCGGGCTGCGGCGCCTGCATCGGCTGCGGCCCCGGCGTCTCCGAGCGTCCGGACGAGGTCACCGTGAGTGCGATCAACCGCAACTACACGGGCCGCAGCGGCCCCGGCCGCCTCTACCTCGCCTCGCCGCTCACGGTCGCGGCGAGCGCCATCGAGGGGAGGATCGTCGCCTACCGCAGGGGGATGTTCTCGGGGCGCCCGAGGGGCGTCGCGCCGGTACCGGCGCGGTAGCGGGGCGCCGCGTGGCACGCGCGGTGCGTTTGCATGGGGCGTACACGTCGAAGCGGTCGACATTCGCCCGGAACTGCCTCTCCGGGAGGACACGGCGTCCCCGCCAGAGGACGTGCGAAAGGAGCAGGAGGATGATTCTTCACAGGCTCGCTCTCGGGATCGCGGTCGCCCTCGCCGGATTCGGGCTGGCGTCGCCGTCGGAGGCGACGGCCGGCGACATCCACGTCGGCTTCTCCTACCACGGACGTCACGGCTCGGTGGGGGTCGGCTACTCCAGCCATCGCGACTGCCACGGCTACTCGTACGCACGCGCGTCGCATTGCGCGCCCGTGGTCACCTGCGCGCCGGTCTACTACCGCGCGCCGCTGGCCTACCACTACGAGCCCGACTGCGCCCCGCGCTACGCCTACGTCGAGCCCTGCGCCCCGGTGGTCCTCTACTCCTATTCCTTCACGCCGGCGCGCAGCTACCACCGGCACTACGGCCACAGCCACCGGTACGGCGGGAGCCACTACCGCGTCCGGTACTCCCGCGGCTACGGCTGTCGCTAGCCCTGGAGCGCCCACCGGGCGAGCAGGTCGCGCAACTGCTCGCCGTAGAGGTGGACCACGACATAGGCCGCGCCGGCCACCGGGAGCGTGATCCGCGCGAGCGGGTGCACGCCGAAGAGCAGCGAGATCAGCGCGAGCAGCAGCGCGCCGGCGCCGTAGACGCGCGCGTCGCGGTACCACTCCAGCTGGCCGTTCAGGAAGAGCCCCATCTCCCGGTAGGCCGTCGCGCGCTCGGGGCCGGCCGTCGCCTGCACCGTGAAGACGAGGATCGCGAAGTAGCTGATGCCGGCGATCAGCACGAGGAACGCGGCGGAAGCGAGCAGCGCGGCGAGGCGCCGCGACCGCCGCACCGCGGGGGCTACTTCGGCGGCGTCCACGGAGCCTCCCCGGCGCCCGCCCGCGCGTTCGCCGCGCGGGCCATCACGAAGAGCAGGTCCGAGAGGCGGTTCAGATAGGGGATGACCCCGCCCGAGATCGTCGCCCCGCGCGCCAGCGCGACGCAGCGCCGCTCCGCACGCCGGCAGACCGTCCGGGCGAGGTGCAGCAGCGCCCCCCCCGCGCCCCCCCCCGGAAGAATGAAGGTGGTGAGGGGGGTCAACTCCTCCTCCAGACGGTCGATCACGGGTTCAAGCGCAGCCGCCGCCTCCGCGGGGAGCCTCACCCCCTTGGCGCGGGCCTCCGGCGGGGTCGCGAGGTCGGCCCCGAGCACGAAAAGCTGGCCTTGGAGGCTCTCCGCCAGGGGGTCGAGATCCCCGGGAAGCCCTGCGGCCCGGGCCACGCCCAGCACGGCGTTCAGTTCGTCCACCGCGCCGTAGGCCTCGACGCGCAGGTTGTCCTTGCCGATTCGCGCGCCTCCGAAAAGCCCCGTCTCCCCGCCGTCGCCCCCACGCGTATAGATGCGCACCGGGGCATTGTATCGCGGCCCCGGAACATTGAGGTCAGGCCCAAATCTGCTAGAATCAACATCTTAGGGAGGGCTGCGCCTGCAGTGCGCCCCCCCGCCCAGCCCATGAGCAAACGAAACCCCGACAGCAAGCCGATGTCGCCCATCGAGTTCATGGTCCGATCCGACCTGAAGCGGCACATCGAGACCGCCACGATGCTCCGCAAGGTCCGCGAGGCGAAGACCTGGCTCAAGGAGGCCGACTTCCGGTTCCTCAATTTCGACGAGCTTCTCGAGGAGCAGTACGATCGCGCGCCCGCGTGGTTCCACCGCGTGGACTCGATCCTCGAGGACCACCCTCCGAGCAAGATCCTCGCGAACTGGCGCCGTTTCGCCCCCGAATTCGAGGAGCGCGAGGAAGACTTCGACTGGGGCGAGGCGTAGGCCGGGACCTTGGCCCCCGCGCGCGGTGCACCGGGGAGTCTGAGGGGGTCCGGGGGCCGCTTCAGCGGAGGGAGCCGCCCCTCCGACGGTTAGTGGCATGGATACGCTGGCGAGCCCCGGCGAGGATGCCGCCCCGACGACGCCGGGCGCGCCCTCGGCGTTCGAGGCGCGCCGGGAGCTCTACGAGGGGCTGATCGGCAGGGCGATCGCCGGCCGCTGGCAGCTCGAGCGCCTCGTCGACTTCGGCTCGATGGGGGCGGTTTTCGCCGCGCGGCACAAGAGCGAGGCGGCAGCCCGGTACGCCGTGAAGATCCTCGATCCCGACCTGTCGGTGAAGGACCGCCGCTATGTCCAGCGGTTCATCCGCGAGGCCCGCATCCTGAAGACGATCGAGCACCCCAACATCGTGAAGGTCTTCGAGTACGGGCAGTACGACCCGGAAGGGGTCGCCGAACCGCTGCACTACTACGTGATGGAGCTCATCGGCGGCGTGGACGGCCCGCCGCTGACGCTGCACCGCTTCGCCCAGACGCGGGAGCTGCGCATGGAAGAGGTGATGTACGTCGTGTCGCAGATCCTCGCCGGGCTGCTGCACGTGCACGAGAAGGGCGTGATCCACCGGGACCTGAAGCCCTGGAACGTGCTGATCGACGGGCAGGGCCGCTGCAAGATCGTCGACTTCGGGCTGGCGAAGATCCCCGACTCGAACCTCACCGACGTGGACGAGCTCTTCGGATCGAAGGACTACATCGCCCCGGAGCTGTTCTACCGCGGCGTGCGCGAGGCCACGCCGGCCGCGGACCTCTATGCGGTCGGGCGCATCTTTGCCGATCTCGTCGACCGCGTCGACTTCAGCAACCAGGGCGCGGGCGTGTTCGCGAGCAAGGCGGCGGCGCTGAAGTACCTCGGCGAACTGCTCGAGCGTCTGCGGCAGGAGGATCCCTCCCTCCGGTTCAAGTCGGCGGCGGACGTGCTGAAGGTGCTCGACGACTTCCAGGCGACCACGCGCATCCGCACGACGGTCAGCTCCGCGGCCCGCCTCGCGAAGGCGGCGCGGATCCGGACGGAGGGGATGCGGCAGCGCGTCTCCGTCCTGCTCCGGTGGCTCTTCGACTACGGGCTCTTCGTCGCGGGGGTCTTCCTTCTTCCCTTCGTCACGGCGCGAAACCCGCTCGTCGGGGCGCTGCTGGCCGGGTCGCTGGTCACGAGCAAGCTCTGGTCCGCGGTCAGCCATCCCCCGGGGCGCCATCCGATCGCCATCGTCGTCAAGGCGCTGGCCGGACGCCTCAACCGGGTGCTGCGGGACGGCGACTTCCGCGTGCAGTATTTCGCGAAGCGCGGCCTGCTGTCGGGCGACAGCGGCCCCTTCCGGGCGCGCTACGTCTCCGAAGGGCACCGGCGCCAGTACCGGGCGCTGAGCTTTCCCGACGGCGTGGGCGTCGTCGGTCTCGCGGCCCGCATGCGGACGGCGGTGATCCTCCACGCGGTCCCGCGGTGGGGGACGGGTGCCTACCGGAACCTCTTCGAGAACCACCTGAAAGTGCGCGAGTCGACCTGGCAGCTCCTCGATCCCACACGCCGGGGCCACTTCTGCCTGCCCCTCTTCCGGGTGCTCGATGCCCGCGGCGGCAAGCCGCGGCTGAAGGTGGCGGGGATCCTCACGGTGGATACCCGCCTGCCGCGCGCCTTTCTCAAGTCGGAGGTCCAGCGGGCGGTCCGCGAGTACGCCGCCGTCATCCAGGACGTGCTCGAGCCCGTGCATGGCACCGCCATCCGCGAGATCGCCGCGAGCGGCGCCGCCCCCCTCGAGACGATCCTGATCAACGGGCAGGAGCCGCAGATCCCGCCGGTGGAGATGGTGATGACCTTCTCGGCGGGCCCGCCGGCCCCTGCCGGGTAGACTAGGCTTCAATTCGCCCCCGCTCCCGGCCGATAGTGCCCTCAGATGCCCTCCCGCCGCAACTCCACCCGCAAGCCCGCCTCGTTCGAGTGCGCCGTCTCGATGATGCGGGACCGGGCGAGCGACGTGATGTTCTTTTCCAGGGCGGAGAACATCAGCGCGAGCGGTATCTTCTTCTCCAGCAAGGACTTGGAGCGGATCTTCGGCGCCGAGGTCGAGGGGGAGAAAAACCTCGTCGAACTGGCCCAGAAGGTGCTCGCCAAGATGAACACCCGCGTTGTCGTCGAGATCAAGTACGACAAGATGCACAGCCTCATCAAGGATGCGGCGATCACCCGCTTCGAGATCTCCACCGGGAAGACCAAGGAGATCGGACTCGGCTGCCGCTTCGACAAGCGCCTCTCCTTCAAGGAGATGGCGCTGCTCGGGCTTCTCGCCTCCTAGCGGGGCCACCCCCCCCGCGCCCCCCCCACCCCCGTTGTTTTCGGGTTGCTTATCCCCGGCGCTTAGTCGAGGATGCGGGCCGTTCCCAGGAAGCCGGGAGGATGCGTGCGATGAGAAGCGTCGGATCGGTTGGCGTCTTGGTCCTGTTGGCCGCTGGATTCCTGCATGCGCCTCGCGCCTGCGCCGAGGGGAGCGAAGACCTCCGCGAGGCGGTGGCGGCTCTTTCGAAGCAGGTGGATGCCCTGAAGGCCCAAGAGGCGACGCAGCTCCATGCGGAGATCGAGGCTTACCTTGCGAAGGATCTCGCCTATTCCGGTTCCCAGGGGGGGGACGGCCTCAAGGGCGTCAGGATCAGCTCGCGCCTGACCATCGTGAACCAGAACACCGTGGGAAGCTGTCCCTACGACCGCTCGGTCGTGACGGGCGACGTCGATCTCGACTTCGACTTCAAGGTGACGGACAACCTCGACCTCTTCATCTATCTCACGGCCAACACCCACGACGACAGCGGCTTCGAGGCGGACTTCGGCAGCGACGAGCACGGCGCCTTCGGCGACAGCTTCTACCACATGGGCGACGCGCGTCTGAACGGGGGTGGTCCCATTCCCGTCCCCGGGGCCGCGAGCTTCTACAGCTCGATCGGCGGGACGACCTATTCCGGCCTGACGGACGGGATCGGCGTGAACGGCACGCAGTCGGTCCGCCCGGAGGAGGGCTACGTGCTCGTCCGCGAGGCGGGGATCACGCACCGCGTCCCGGTGGGCGACAACTGGCTGCACTGGCAGGCGGGCGCCCTCGATCCCCGCGACCGCTTCCTCCAGAACGCGTTCGCGGACAACGAGAACACGCAGTTCATCAACAACCTGTTCGACGACTCGCCCTCGATCCAGTGGCTGTCGGACGCGACGGGCCGGATGTACCTCGGCTGGTACGGCTGGATCAGCTTCGGCGACAACCAGCAGTACACGGTGAGCTGGGGCTGGTTCAACACCCCCGGGCAGTTCTTCAACAACGGCCAGTTCTACGCGCAGTTCGGCTGGAAGGGCCAGGTGAACGGCCGCGAGATGAACCTGCGGATCATGGGCACGATCGACGAGTACTTCGTCGACAGCCTGCGCGACGGTTCGGCGGGCGGCGGCGTCTCGTGGGACTGGTGGGTGACGGACGCGATCGGCCTGTTCGTGCGGATCGCGACCAACGGCGGCGACGTGAACCCGGTGGAGCTGGACGCGTCGATCGGCGCGCAGTTCAACGGCCTGGTCGGCAGCCGTCCGGACGACAAGATCGGCGTGGCGGTCGGCTTCATCTCGACCAACGACCTGATCATCGTCCCGAGCCCTACCACCGAGGACACCGAGGTGACGATCGAGGTCTACTACGACTTCGCGCTCGAGGACGGCAAGATGCACGTCACGCCGCACCTGATGTACATCAGCAACCAGGGCGGGACCATCGGGTGGACCAAGGACTACCTCGTGATCCTCGGGATCCGGATCCACGTTCCCTTCTGAGCCGCTCCGGGCCGCGCGAGGATGGCCCGCCCCTCGCGAACACGGGCCGCGGACTCTCAGGGTGCCGCTGACGCGCCCGGGACGCGCGCGGGCGGGGGGGGCTCCGGGGGAGATGACGAGAGCGCGAAGGCGGGTTCCCCGGTCAGTGCGCTCCTCACTTGGTGACTCGCGTGCCCGGCGGCGAGACGAGCGCCATCGCGGCACCCGCGAGCCTGTCCCCCGTCCGGATTACCGTTGATTTTTGTCGACGCTTGCAGAACGATTCTGCGGTCCTGAGGCAAGTACGGAGGACTCTAGCCATGAGACGCATTGATTTGCTTGGCGTCTTGGCCCTGTTCGCGATCGGTTTCCTGCCCGGTTCTTCCGCGCGCGCGGGAGGGGATGAGGACCTTCGCGAGACGGTCAAGGCACTCTCGAAGCAGGTGGACGCCCTCCGGGCGCAGGAGGTGACCCGGCTCCACGCCGAGGTCGAGGCCTACCTGGCGAAGGATCTCGCCTATTCCAGCTCCCAGGGGGGGGATGGCCTCAAGGGAGTCGGGATCAGTTCGCGCGTCACGATCGTGAACCAGAACACGCTGGGGAACGATCCGTACGACCGCTCGGTCGTGACCGGCGACGTCGATCTCGACTTCGACTTCAAGGTGACGGACAACCTCGACCTCTTCATCTATCTCACGGCCAACACCCACGACGACAGCGGCTTCGAGGCGGACTTCGGCAGCGACGAGCACGGCGCCTTCGGCGACAGCTTCTACCACATGGGCGACGCGCGTCTGAACGGGGGTGGTCCCATTCCCGTCCCCGGGGCCGCGAGCTTCTACAGCTCGATCGGCGGGACGACCTATTCCGGCCTGACGGACGGGATCGGCGTGAACGGCACGCAGTCGGTCCGCCCGGAGGAGGGCTACGTGCTCGTCCGCGAGGCGG
>CAZMXP010000082.1:0-13483 GCA_964570285.1 uncultured Planctomycetaceae bacterium | reverse complement strand
GCCGAATGCGGCCCCTTCGGCTTCGTCGCGCACCCACGGAAACGTTAGGAGAGGCCCTCTTCGGCGGAGGCGTCGCGAGAATCGCCGCTGCGGCGCAGGCGCCCGTCTTGCCCGTCACGATCTATCCCATCGGAGGCGACGGCGCGCGACCGCGCCGCCTTGTCGTCGTCGGACGCGCGCTGCCGCCGCCGGCGGATGACCCGCGTGCGCGGCGTGCGCTGATGGTGCGGCTGCGCCGGCACCACCCCTCCGGCGATGCGATGCGCGAGGCGCTGGCGATGGCGCTCGACGACACGCGCCTCTGGCGGAGGCCCTTCTCCGCGGTCCGGCTCGCCCGAAGGATCGCGCGCCTCGACGGCGATGCGCGGCGACGCCTCCTCCGCGCGGCGCGGGCGCTCCGCCGCGGTTGCGCGGCGGTCGGGTTCTCCGTGGGCGACTTGCGGAATCCTCCGGGCATCCGCGAGGTTGCGACCTACCTGGCGACGCTGGCGCCCGCTGCGGCGGGCCTGCTTCTGTGCGCGCCGCCGCTGATCGCTCTGCGCCTCTTCTGCGCTCGTTTCGGTCGCGACCGGCGCAGCGCGCGCATCGGCATCGGCTTCGCGCTGGCCGGGCCCTATGGAGTTGCGCTCGCGATCGTGGGGCTCGCCCTCGCCGGTGCGCCGGGGCTCCTGCTGCCCTTCGTCGCCCTCGGCGGGCTTCTCTCGGCCGGCCTCGCCCGGCCGCTGCGCCGGAGCGTCCTGCGCATTCCCCGGGTGCGCCGCGCGGGGCCGCGGCTGCGCCCGCTGCTCGCGGCGTTCGATCTCGCGGTCCGCGGCGTTCAGGCGGGCCCTAGTTGCCGCGAAGCCGCGCCCGCGCCTCCGCGGCGGCCTTCTCGTAGAGGGCTGGTGTCGGGCGCTTGATGAAGAGCGCGGCGACCGCGTCGAGGACACGCCGCTCTAGGTTGGGCGTCGGCTTGCTCTCGTGGGCGAACACGACGAGGCCGCGGCATTCGCCTCGCATGTAGAGGCCGCCGTCTCCCGACTTTACCGACAGCAGGTCGACTTGCTCCTGCCTCGAGACGAGCCGAGACATCGGGAGACGCTTCTCGGAGACTCCTGAGGGGTTCGTCTCCTTCAGCGACGCGACCTGATCCGCCGACCAGGTCCCCTTCCGGTCGGGATCGCCGATCCAGAACGCGTAGCTGCCGCGGCCATTCGCGTCGGACTCTTCGCCCACCGTCGTCACATAGCCGAGCAGGCAACCCTCCGCGCGCGGGCCCCCCGGCGTGTGCCGCGCCTCGGAGAAGAAGCGGCGGTTCCCCGGATTCACGGCGAGATAGACCTCGAGACCGGTCGGGCGGTCCGGCGAGAGAAAACCGAAGATCGAATCGGGGTCGGGCGGATCGTCGAGGCGGAGCGCCGCGAGGCGGGCGGGATCGAAGAAGAGCACGGCGGGAGGGGGGCGGTAGAGGATGGCCCGGACGCCGCGCGCGCCGGCCTTCAGCGAGAGGTGGTGCATCACGTCGAGGCCATCCTGGTAGCCCGACGCGAACAGCGTCGTGATGAAGGGGTCCTTGCCGTTGGGCTGGTACTTCCCGAGGTACCCCTCCGGCGACGAGAGCTGCGCGCCTGGGCGGTAGACCAGATGGGCCTGGGCCGCGTCGGAGGCGACGCGCACCGAGACCAGTTCGGCCGTCCCCTCCGCCGTGATGAACTCGACCGTCGCGGCGTCGATCTCCCCCTCCGACAGCCCCTTGACCCGCATCGACGCCTGCCGCGCCCCGCCGAGCACGACATGGAAGTTCTGGTGGTGCAGCGCGTGCATCAGTTCATGGATGATCGTCGATTCGAGTTCCGCGACCCACTCCTCTTTCGCCTTCTTCAGCGGCTCCGGCAGCACGTAGCCGCCCATGACCCAAGGAGAGACCGTCACCGAGTTCTCGTCCGGGTCGTAGAACGCGAGCCCCTGCCGCGCGACGTCGCCGGCGAAGCCAGCCTGCGCGATCATCGCCTCCCACTCCCGTTTCGGCAGCACGCCCACCGGCACCGGCCGCCGGAACTTCATCCGCGTGTACGCCTCGAGCCCCGCCATCACCTCCCGGGCCACCGATTGGCAAACGTCCGCATCGAGGGCGTCGCCGGCCGTGACGAGCACCGGCTCCTGCGCCGCCGCGCGGAGCGAGAGCAGCAGCACGAGCGGGCAGAGGGTCCGCACGGCAGAGATCCTACTCGCGCATCCTGAGGCGACGCGGGGAATTGCGCTGGAAGCGCCAAGGGCGCCCGCAGTACCATCCTGCTGCCATGTCCAGGCTTACAGTCGCTGGCCTGCTGGTGCTGATGGCGGGGTGCGGTCCCTTCGCGTTGGGTGCGGGGGCTGCGGCTGGGCTCGCACGCCCGGCCGGGAGCGGCGACCTGAGCGACCCCACCGTGGAGATCCGGCGCAATCCGGAGCCGGGTGCCCCCGAGACTCCCCCGGAATTCGTGGGGGCCACCTCGCTGACGCTCTTCCTCGATGTCAACAAGCCGACCGTCATCCGGTTGCAGGTGCTGCTCGTGATCCGGGGGTCCGATGGCGTTCCGAGGCTCCTGTTCGGCGGCGACGCCGCCGCGACCGCGGCCGATCTCGATGCAGTCCTCGCGCAGTGCCGCAACCCGGTCCCGGATCCGCTCACCGGCACCGACCCCTGCGCCGGCTTCTTCCGCGAGCCGCCCACGCCCCTGGCGCAGGCGACCGGGCTCTCGGTGACGCTCGTCAACGAATTCCTGACGCTCTCGGGCCTCGACGACGGTGAGTACTCGATCCTCGTGCGCGCACTCGACATCACGAAACAGAAGGCGGCCTACGACCACCACGAGTTCGTCGTCGACACGCTGCCCCCGAGCCCCCCGACGATCCTCAACATCGCAGCGCCCGCGCCGCGGCAGCTTCTCATCGCATGGCAGGAGGCCGACGATGTCGGTAGCGGAGTCGCCTCCTACGAGGTCCACTACCACGTGGGCGGGGAGAGACTTCCCGACCTGCGTCCCGATGGGGATCGCGGCACGCTCTACGAGGGCGAGCCCTTCGACCCGCAGGGCGGCAAGCTCGATAGCCCCGTGGGAGTCTCCGGCGCCTCGCGATCGCTGGTGCTCGGGGGGCTGTCCGCCGGCCGCACGCACTATCTGCAGGTCCGTGCCGTGGACTTCGCGGGCAACAAGAGTCCGCTCACCGCTTCCGGGGAATGTGCGGCGAGCACCCGGATCGGGACCGACGGGCGCTTCCAGGATGCCGTGCGGTTCCCCGCCGGCGAGCGGCCCGACCATGTCCGTGTCGGCGACTTCAACGGGGATCAGATCCGCGACCTGGCGGTCATGCATCAGGGCAACTCGCAGGTCAGCGTGTTGCTCGGGAACCGCCGGGCCTCGGCGCCGCGGCTGGGTGACGGCACATTCGGGACGCCGATCAGCCTCTCGGTGCTTGCGGGACTGACCATCGTCGATCTCGAAGTGGCGGATGTGACCGGAGACGGCCGGTCGGACATCGTGGCGACCGGCATGATCGGAAAGGCCACGCACATCGCGGTCGTCCGCTTGTCGGAGAACGGCACCCTCCTGGAACGCGTGCAGGACTTCGAGGTCGATTCCGACATGGAGCCGCGGGACCTCGTCGTGGGGGAGATCGACGCCAGCGACGGGATCGATGCGCTCGTCGCCGGGCTCCTGACCCCCGGGGGCCAAGGTACGAATTCGGCGCGCCTGCACTCCGCGGGGAGCGGGGGAGTTCCTTTCGGGGTCGTGGGCAGCGAGGTCAGGCTCCTCGACGACAAGCGCCTCGGAGCCGATGCGGTGGAGGTCGGTCAGTTCAACCGCGAGGATCCGTTTCCAGACTTGGCCTTCGGGGTCGGAAGCGCGGTGCATGTCGATCACGGCACGGCGTTTGGCGGGTTCCCGGGCACGACGACGACACCGATCTCGGGGCGCGCCGTCGACATCCTGGGTGCGGACCTGAACGGCGACCCTTGGCTGGACCTCGTCGTGACCCACGACAACGGCACGTTCGATGTATTGACGGGTGCCGGGGCCGACGGGATCGACCATCTGCGGTTCTTCCCCCCGCAGGATCATGTCCGCATCGCCGGCACGGGCAGGAGCTTCGTGACCTCAGGTTTCTTCGACTCGGATGGCATCCTCGATCTCGCCTTCGCGGTTTCGGAGCCTTTCCCCGACGAGAGCCAGCCCGTGAAGGTGCGGTACGGCGGCGGGAGCGCGGGGCGCGGCGATGCGACGTTCCTCACCGCGCGAGCGTTCGGCGTGAGGGTGCCGGCGGACGGGCCCGCGGACGGTACCGCGCCGACCTCGATCGCGTCGGCGGACTTCAACGCCGACGGGATCGCCGACCTCGTCGTGACGACGCCGGCGGACGGCCACGTGCGCGTGCTGCTGGGCCGCGGCGCCCGGGGTCGCGGCGACGGGACGTTCACCCCTGGGGCCTCGATCCAGCGCACGAGTCCGCTGCTGCTCGAGGTCGCCGCCGACTTCGACGGCGACAGGATCCTCGACATCGCAGGGCGCGACGACGGCTTCGTCGAGAAGTCGAGGGGTGCGGGATCCGACGGGATCGGCGAGGGGCGTTTCGTCTTCACCGGCATCGCGGGTTCGGGAGTCGGCCTCGCGGGGAAGAAGCGGTTGATCGCGGCGGAGGTGAGCGGCAGCCTCCCCATGGAGTTCCTGACGACGAACGGGGCCACGTTGGAGGTGTTCCACACCCTCCCCAATGGCACGTTCACCAGCAATTTCTCCCTGTCGACGAGGGTGTTCGCCCCCTACGAGGACGGAATGCAGCAGCCGCCTGTGCTGGCCGACCTCGACGGCGATCGCAACCTCGACGTGGCCATCGCGACCGCCGCCGGAGTCTCGATCTTCAAGGGCCTGCCGGGACAGCGGCTGAGCGAGGATGCCGTCCTCACGCTGACGGCGAGCCGGCAGCCCGAGGCGATCGTCGCCGGCGACTTCGACGGGGATGGGAATGGCGACCTCTGTTTCCTCGATGTGGCGGAGGGCGTGATCAGGTTCGCCAAGGGGGCGGGCAGCGGCACGGACCCCTTCGCCGGGATGAACATGAGTGGTCTCCCGACGAGCCCGACGAATGTCGACCAAGAGATCGCGACGACAACGTTCCAGACCCTCGCGGCGGCCGACTTCGATCTGGACGGCCACGATGACCTCTGCGTTGTGACCGCCCGCGGCGAGGTGCGCGTGCTCTTCTGGCGCCCCGGGCTACGGCTCGAGAACGCCGCAGGCGTAGCGCCGGTTGCCGACGGCGCGCTGGTCACCGACGCGGGGAAGAAGGCGCTCCTCAGGACGGGGCGGGACGGCTCGCTCTCGCAGATCGCGGGGGGACTCGACGCGCCGGGGGCGGTTGTCGCCGACGCGGCGGAAGCCTTCGCTTACTTGATCGACGGCCAGGAGATCAAGCGCCTGGATCTGGCGACAGGTCAGGTCGCGTCGATTGCGCAGGGGTTGGGTGCCCCTGCCGGGCTCGCGCTCGACGCCGGCCGCCTGCTCGTCGCGGGCACTTTCACCGACGGGGCGGCGCAGACCTTCGCCGGCATCCGCGCCATCGATCTCACGTCGCTCTCTATCACGGAACTCTCCGCGTCGGGGGCGGTGGCGATGGGTGACGGATTCGCGTTCGGGATGCCCTCGGGGATCGCGCTGCTCGACGGCGACCGCGCCGTCGTGAGCGACAGGGACAGGGGAGTCGTCTTCATCGTCGATCTGGGGACCGGGGATCGCACCGTGCTGTCGGGCGTCGAGATCATCGAGACTCCGGCGGAAGATCCGAACGATCCCCCGGTCGAGACTCCCACGCTGCGGGGTCAGGGCCCCGGGCTTGTCGCGCCCCACTCCGTTGTCGTGGACGGCGTGCGCGCCCTGCTGCTGGATGGGGATGCGCTGATCGCCGTGGACCTCGCCACCGGCGACCGTTCTCGGCACTTCGAAGCGCCCCCGCTGTCGCGGGCGAAGGCAATCTCCTACGAAGCGGGCCCGAACCGGGTTCTGGTCGCGATTGCGGCGAGTCCCGCCTCCCTGCGCGCCATCGATCTGGAACCGGGGCGGATGCGTCATGTCGCCGCCGACGGTCCGTTCGCCCTGCCGCTCGAGCTGGAGGCTGCGCTCGAAGAGGCGGCCGGGACGGCCACGGAGGGGCCGGGAGTCGAGCCGGGGCTGCAGGGCCAGCCCGCATTCACGGCGGTCATGGTCCGCGTGGCCGACATCAACGGCGACGGAGTGCCCGACCTCCTGCTGCTGAGTTCGCAGCGGCCGGCGCTCGCCGCCCTGCTCGGCGAAGTGGACGCGTCGGGACAACCGCTCGGGACCTTTTCGACGCCCGTCGTCACGCTGCTCCCGGTAGCGACCGCGGCGGGCAGCATGGTTGCGGGCGACTTCAACAGCGACGGCATCCCCGACGCCGCGGTCTCCCTCCAGTTCGGCCAGACCCACCGCATCCAGGTCTTCCTCGGCGGGGGCGTGCTGGAAGGACGCTAGCCCTTCAGCACCCCCAGTTCGCGTCCCACCTTCGTGAAGGCCGCGATCGCGCGGTCGACCTGTTCGCCGTCGTGGGCGGCGGAGAGTTGCACGCGGATCCGCGCCTGCCCCTTCGGCACCACCGGGAAGGAGAAGCCGATCACGTAGATCCCCTCGGCGAGAAGCCTCCGCGCCATCTCGTGGGCGAGGCGCTCGTCGTAGAGCATCACCGGCACGATCGGCGTCACGCCGCGGACCTCGAAGCCGGCCGCCCTCATGCCGTCGCGGAAGCGCTTCGTGTTCGCCTTCAGCTTCTTCACGAGGTCGCCCGTCTCCGAGAGCAGCCGGAAGGCCTCGCACGCCGCGGCGGCGACCGGCGGCGGGAGCGTGTTCGAGAAGAGGTAGGGGCGGCTGCGGTTTCTCAGCAGTTCGATGATCGCGCGCTTGCTCGCCGTCACCCCCCCCGCGGCCCCCCCCAAGGCCTTCCCGAGGGTCGTCGTGACGATGTCGACGCGGCCCATCACCCCGCACTCCTCGATCGACCCGCGCCCCGTCGCGCCGAGGAATCCGGTCGCGTGGCTGTCATCCACCATCACCATCGCTTCGTAGCGGTCGGCGAGGTCGCAGATCTTCCCCAGCGGCGCGACGGTGCCGTCCATGCTGAAGACGCCGTCGGTCGCGATGAGCAGCCGTCGGCACCCCTTCTCGCGCGCCTCCTTCAGCTTCGCTTCGAGGTCGCCCATGTCGGCGTTCGCGTAGCGGTAGCGCGCAGCTTTCGAGAGGCGGATGCCGTCGATGATCGACGCGTGGTTCAGCGCGTCGCTGACGACCGCGTCCTCCTCGCCGAGGAGGATCTCGAAGAGCCCGCCGTTCGCGTCCCAGCAGGCGACGTAGAGGATCGAATCCTCCATGCCGAGGAACTCGGCGGCGGCGCGCTCGAGGTCCTTGTGGATCTGCTGCGTGCCGCAGATGAAGCGCACGCTGCTCATGCCGTAGCCGTGCTCGTCGAGCGCGCGCTTCGCCGCCGCGACGATGCGCGGGTGGCTCGACAGCCCGAGGTAGTTGTTCGCGCAGAAGTTCAGGACCTCGCTTCCGCCCTTCACGCGGATGCGCGCGCCCTGCGGCGTCGTGATGATGCGTTCGTCTTTCGCGAGCCCCGCGTCGCGGATGGACTTGAGTTCGCCTTCGAGGGCGGTCAGGACGGTTTCGGGGAGCATCGCGACAGTTTAATGGGTGGGGGTTCGGGGGAGGGCTACTTCTGCGCGAGCGTCCATCGGGCCTCCGCCGACTGGTTGCGCGCCGCGACGGCAGGCACCGCGCCGGCGGGGAGGTCCCCCGCGACGCGGACGAGAGCGTGGTCGCCCTTCCACCACCAGCAGCCGGCATCGAGCGAAAGGGTCGCGGTGGCGCCGCCCCCGTCGATGCGCAGCAGGAGATCGGCGGCGGCGAGGAACTCGGTCAGCGCGTCCGAGTCGGGCGGACCGTCGACGCGGGCGACGAGGCCTTTGATCCCGCGGCGCTCGAACCAGTCGCGTACGTCCTGCGGCAGCAGCGGGTCGTCGTGCCGCAGCAGCGCGGCGATGCTCGCCGTGAGGGGTTCCGGCGCCGGGTTCTCGATGCGGCAATGGGGGCCGAACTCGTCGCGCAGCGAGAGGGTCGAGTAGGGGTTGGGGCCGCCGAAGAGGTCGTCCTTGCGGGGACTCGCCTGCCGCTTGCCGATCGTCTCGGCCATGCGGGCATCGGCCCAGTCGCCGAAGGTCGCGACGTGGGTCGAGAGGCCGAAGAGGCGGCGGTCGTAGCAGGGCTGCCCGAGCCGGTCGTAGTTGAGGCGGCGCCAGCGCCCGCCGACGAAGACTTCGTTGAAGGTGTGGGAGGTCCAGGAGCCGCGCAGGCGCCGCAGCGCGCCGAGGAGCGTGCGCCGCACGCCGTGGTGGCCGAGGCCGAGACGGACAAGGCGCATCTCGGCGTCGTCGTTCGCGTCGACGACGGGGATCACGAGGATGATGCGCGTCGGCACGCCGAGCGCGCGCAGGCAGCCGTTCAGGTAGATCGCCGTCGACGAGCAACTCCCCCGGCAGCGGTTCTCGAACATGCCGCGCGCCGAGAGTTCGCGCCGCCACGCCTCCACCGGCCTGGACCCGTCCGGCAGGAAGGGCTCGCCCTTCGCGTCGAATGCGGTCACAAAGGTCGTGAAGCCGTCGTGGAAGGCCGCGCGAGCAAGCAGCCGCTTCGACGCGCGCTCGACGAGAGTCTTGTCGTCGAGAGCGCCGCACTCGAGTTCCGCGACGAGCGCGTCGCGCATCGCGGGCGTCCAGTCGGCGGTGAGACCCGGCCGCGTCCACTGCTCCATCGAGGCGGCCGTGCGACGCCAGTCCTGGTCGGACTCTATCGCCGTCTCCGGCGTGGAGAAGGGGTAGTGGAAGACCTCGAGTTCGACGTAGGAGGCCGTCTCGTCGAGGACGCGCGCGTCCTGGTAGTCGTCGCAGAGGTACTCGATCGTGACCGGCCGCATCACCTGCACGACGCTGCGGACCACATACTGGTACTCGCGCCGCTCGCGCCAGTCGCCGTCGGGGACGCCGTCGCCGTCGCTGTCCGCCTTCGACGGGTCGGTCAGGTACTTGTGGATCTCCTGGAAGTCGGAGAGGCCGTCGCCGTCGGTGTCGGGATCCTGTGCCGCCGCCTCCGAAGCGAGGAGCAGCGCCAGACCGAGGATCCAACCTGCCCGATGCCGTCCGCTCACGCTCCCGATTTTAGCCCCAGCGATGCGGCGACTCGCCCCAGCGCGGCCATCGGCGCCCTGTACTACTAACCCTCGGAATTCGCGCTCCCTGCGCAAATTCTCGTGCTGCCCTCGTGCGGCGCCTGGAACCGAGCCAAGGTGGCCGCTTCGCAGCCATCCTCTGCGGCGGGGGAGGGACGCACGCAGCCCTCCGCCCCGCGCGCGTCACCCGGATCCCGCAGCTCCTCACTAAGCGCAGCGCGGCCTTCGGCCGTCGCTGACTTGGTTGCGGCGTCAAGCCGCGCTGCGCCTCTCGGGTTGGGCCAGGTTCGCGAAACCGGCCACGGAGACCAGGCTCCGAGTGCGGACGATTTCTCGCGAGGTAAAGATCTCACTGTGCCGCCGGGGCTCGTCGCACCGCAGGCACGACCCCAGCCCTCGGGGTAGCTTGACTTCGTGCTCGACTGGTCCCAGTGCTCGGCTGTGGAGCGCCTCCCCGGCAAGGTGGGCGGCGTCTGGCTGTTCAAGGGCACGCGAGTGCCTGTCAGCGCCCTCTTCGAGAACATCGAGGGCGGTGCGCGGGTGGACGAGTTCTTGGAGTGGTTCCCCGGCGTGACGCGCAAACAAGTGGACGCCGTGCTCGCGCACGCTGGGCGGAGCCTCGCGGAGGCGTGACGCGGGGCGTCGCGGTGCGCGCGTGAGGGTCCTCTTCGATCAGGGGACGCCCGTCCCCTTGCGGCGCCTTCTCCCTGGCCACGAGGTGGCGACCGCCTACGAGATGGGGTGGTCGATGTTGCTGAACGGCGAGCTTCTGAGAGCGGCTGAGACCGAGTGCTTCGACGCGATCGTCACGACAGACAAGGATCTCCGGCACCAGCAGAACCTCTCAGGCCGGCGACTTGGCATCCTCGTCCTGCCGACGACGAACTGGTCGAAGATCCGCCGCTAGGCCGCCCGTGTCGCCGACGCGCTCGGCTGCCTCTGTCCGGGCGACGTGGCTGAGGTGACGTTCGAGGGATGAGGCAGGCACTCTACCCGCGCCTAAGCAACGCGCCAGACTCGGGCGACGCCGCGCGGAAGTGGGATGGCTCCTAAGCCTCGCCGCAACACGGCCCTGTGTGGAAGCAAGGCGCGCCTTCTCTTTGGAACTGTCGCGCGGCTCTCTCCGACGAGTCGTAGAACAGCTCTCATCCCAGCGGGATCCTCCCCCCCTGCACCGCCACCAACGCCCGCGGGCCGTCGGGGTCCAGCAGCCGGTTGGTGTGGTTCAGGTGGATGAACCGCACCTTCGCCGCCTCCTCGGGCGACAGCAGGTCGAGCGTCTCCTCGACCGCCGGGTGGGGGACTTCGCCTTGGTGGGCGATCTCGTCGCGCGCCCAGAAGGTCCCGTCGAGCAGCGCGAGGTCGCAGCGGGCGAGCAGCGCCGGGAGGTCGATCGTCCAGCGGTCGATGTCGGGGAGGTAGAGAAGCGTCCGCTTGGGCCCGTGGACGAAGTAGGCGACGGTGTCGGCGTACTCGTCGCGGTGGGGGACCTTGACCGACTCGATCTCGAGCCCCGGCTCGAGTTCGACTCGGGTGCCGGGTTCGTGAAGATGGAGCGCCAGATGGCCGCGTTCGACGAGCAGCCGCCACGGCGCGTTCGATCGGAGGAACTCGCCGACGCGCGGCGTGGCGATCAGCCGCAGCCCCCGCACCCCCAAAGCCTCCGGCCCCAGTTGCAACAGACCGGCGATATGGCCCATGTGCACATGCGTCAGCGCGATGCCGGAGAGCGGCGCGCGCAAGAGGCGCAACTGCTTGCCGATGGCGGGCGTCGCGTCGATCATCCACCCGCGCCGGCCGACGAGGCCGAGGCAGGCGGGGTGGAGCGGTCTGCCGCGGAAGAACTCGCACCGCGCGCAGCGGCAGCCGATGTGCGGCACGCCCGCGTCCTGGGCGATCCCAAGCACGCGGGCGTGCATGGCGCGCTACGACCTCGCCGCGTCGAAGCGCTTCGCGACGGCGTCCCAGTCGACGACGTTCCAGAACGCGTTGATGTAATCGGGGCGGCGGTTCTGGTAGTGGAGGTAGTAGGCGTGCTCCCAGACATCGAGGCCAAGGATCGGCGTCCTGCCCTCGCTGAGCGGCGAGTCCTGGTTCGCGGTGGACATGACGTCGAGCGCGCCCGCGGAGACGACGAGCCACGCCCAGCCCGAGCCGAAGCGCGTCTTCGCCGCCGTCGCGAGGCGGTCCTTGAAGGCGTCGAAGCTCCCGAACGTCGAGGCGATCGCGTCGCCGAGCGCGCCTTTCGGGGCGCCGCCCTTCTTGGGGCCCATGATCGTCCAGAAGAGCGAGTGGTTCGCGTGGCCGCCGCCGTTGTTGCGCACCGCGGTGCGGATGTCGGCGGGCACCTTCTCGAGGTTCGCGATCAGCTTCTCGACCGGCAGCTTCGCGAGGTCGGGATGCTTCTCGAGCGCGGTGTTCAGGTTGTCCACGTAGGCCTTGTGGTGCTTGCCGTGGTGGATCTCCATCGTGCGCGCGTCGATGTGCGGCTCGAGCGCGTTGAACGGATAGGGGAGCGCGGGAACGGTGTGGGCCATGGATCCTCCTACTTCTCGGAGGGTCCATTGTCGCCCCGATCGCCCCTCCCGTCCAGCATCGCGGCGATCATCGCCGCGCCGTACTCGCGCAGCCGCCACGGCTCGACGATCGCGGCGAGATCGTCGGGCGAGCGCGCCTCCAGCGCCGCCACCTGCGCGAGCATCTCGTTGCGCGCGACGACGAAGCTCTCGACGCCGCGCTTGGCGGCGGCGGCGGAGCGCCAGCGTCGCAGCGCCTCGTAGCGGCGCTTCACCTCCGGGGCCATCGGCGTGCCGCGCTCGCGCTGCCGTTGCGGCCGCGGCAGCGGTCCCCGGTCGATCGCGGCGCGCACGACGCCGGCGACGCGCTCGCCGTAGCGCCGCCAGAAGGACTCCGGCACGCCGCGCTGCGCCCGCACGATGCGCTCGCGCGCGATCGCGACGAGCGTGGCGTCGCCGACGATCCGGAAGGGCGCCCAGTTGCGGCGGTCGGCCTCGCCGTGGCGGAAGAGGTAGAGGTCGCGCAGGATGCGCGCGCCGACTCCGTCGAGGTCGCGCGCGCCGTTGATGCTCCAGAATCCCTCGGGGTCGAACGGCTCCGGCGTCCACTCGCGCGCCGCGATGCGCGCGCACTCGCTCTCGATCTCCTCGGTGCGCCCCGCCGCCGCCGCGCGCGCCTTCAGCTCCGCGGCGAGCGCGAGCAGGTGGCGCGTGTCCTCCGCCGCGTAGGCGAGCTGCCGCGGCTCGAGCGGCCTTCGCGCCCAGTCGCTGCGCTGCTGGCTCTTGTCGAGCTTGACGCCAAAGCGCGCCTCGAGGATGCCCGCGAGCGAGTAGGGCGTCTCGCCGAGCACGAAGCAGGCCACCTGCGTGTCGAAGAGCCGCGCGATGCGCCAGCCGAACTGGTGCCGCAGGAGGATCACGTCGTTCTCCGCCGCGTGCAGCACGATCTCGCGCGCGGGGTCGGCCAAAATCCCCCCGAGCCCCCCGAGATCGATCCCCGACAGCGGATCGAAGAGGTAGTCGCGCCCCTCCGCCGAGACTTGCAGCAGGCAGACCTTGGGGCGGTAGGCGTGGAAGGAGTCGCTCTCCGTGTCGACGGCGAGGGAACTCGCGGTGCTCAATCGGGTGAGGGCGCGGGAGAGGGCGTCGGGATCCGCGATCAGGTCGGGCAAGAGGGAGAGTCTACTCGCTCGGGGCCCAGGCGCGGAGCGCGGCCTCGCGGCGGCTGGGCGACTGCCCCTCGGCGAACCCCTTCGTCTCGCCGGTGATGCGGACGAGCGCACGCACCGCGGCGAGGCGGACGTGGTCCTTCTCGAGGGGACGGCAGAGCCGCCGCAGGTGGGGGACCGCCTCCTCGGCGCGTGCGGCGCCGAGCAGCAGGCACGCGCGCGCCTTCGTCTCCGGCGGCGCCGAGGCGTCGTCGAGTATGGAGAGCAGGAGAAGCCGGTGGTCTTCGGGCAGTTCGCTGCCGCGCACGATCGGTTCGCCGGTCGTCTCGGCCGTGCGCAGCAGGTCCATCGCCTCGATCGCGTCGCCCGCCGCCGCCGCCGCCGCCCGCTGCCGCAGGAGCAGCGCCGGGGCGACGCCCGCGGGGTCGTGGCCGAGCGCGACGAGGGAGGCGCGGGCCGCGGTGCGCACCGCCGTGTCGGAATCGTGGGCCGCGGCCGAGAGCGCGAGCGCGGCGTCGGGGTCGGCGCGCAGCGCGGCGGCGCTGCGGG
>CAZMXP010000081.1:0-14162 GCA_964570285.1 uncultured Planctomycetaceae bacterium | reverse complement strand
GTCCCGGCGCAGCCGCAGCCGGCCGACTCCAGGTGGGGTTTTCAGACAGGCCCTAACGTCGCCGGCGTCGGCGACCGCCCCCCCGCCCGCCCTGCTCGCGGCCCTCGCGCGCGGGGCCTTGCTCCTGCCGGGGAGGGGCCGCAGGCGCGGCGCCCGGGTCCACCGGCGCGTGCAGCGACGCCACATAGGCGTCGTCGAGCAGCATCGCGAGCAGCGCCGCCTCGCTGCCCGCCTCGGCGAGGCTCCGGGCGAGCGGCAGAAAGCGGTCGACGCGCTCGCGCTCGACCTGTCCGAGGTCGCGCAGCCTCTGTTCGAGCAGCGCGGTGACGCGCTGGCCGACGACGGTCTCGACCTCCTCGTCGGTCGGGATCGGGCGGCGCACGAACTCGATGTTGAAGCGCTTGCCGATCCCCTTGATCTGCAGCTCCTCGATGCCGGTTGCGAGCGTCATCGCGGTGCCCTGCGCGCCGGCGCGGCCGGTGCGCCCGGCGCGGTGGACGTAGGCCTCGGGATCCTCCGGCGGCTCGTACTGGATCACGTGGCTCAGGTCGGGGATGTCGATGCCGCGGGCGGCGACATCGGTCGCGACGAGGAAGCGCAGCTTGCCCGCGCGCACCCGCGCGAGCACCTGCTCCCGCGCGCGCTGGGGCAGGTCCGACGAGAGCTCGTCGGCGTCGAAGCCGAACCGGCGCAGCACCTCGGTCAGGAAGCCGACCGACTGCTTCGTGTTGCAGAAGATCAGCGCGTTGGTCGGGTTCTCGATCTCGAGCAGGCGCACGAGGCAGCGCTCGCGCATCATGCCCGGCGCCTCGACGAGGATGTGCTCGGTGTCGGTGACGTGGACGTGGTCGCGGGAGAGCGACAGGGTCTCCGGGTGGTCGAGGAACTCCCCCGCGAGGCGCATCACGTTGAACGGGAAGGTCGCGCTGAACATGTAGCCGTTGACGCGGTGCCGCGGCAGGTAGCTCTTCACGCGGTGCATGTCGGGCAGGAAGCCCATCGACAGCATCCGGTCCGCCTCGTCGAAGACGAGCACCGACAGCGCCTCGAGCGTCAGCGAGCGGCGCAGCAGGTGGTCGAGCACGCGCCCCGGCGTGCCGATGACGATGTGCGCCCCCTCGCGGAAGGCATCGAGCTGACCCTTGTAGCGCGTGCCGCCGTAGACGGCCACGGTGCGGATGCCGCTGCCGGCCGCGAGCAGTTCCGCCTCCTTCGACACCTGCAGCGCGAGTTCGCGCGTCGGCACGAGGATGAGCGCCTGGGTCGCGTTGCGCGACCGGTCGAGCCGATCGAGCAGCGGCAGCAGGAAGGCGCCGGTCTTGCCGCTCCCGGTGCGCGACTGGATCATCAGGTCCCTTCCCGCGAACACGTACGGGATCGTGCGCGACTGGACCGGCATCAGCTCCTTCCACCCCGCGCGCGCGCACGCGTCGCGCAGCGTCTGGGGCAGGTCGGCCAGCGAGAGGGCGGGCAGCGCGTTGTCCGGCTCCTGGATCTGTTTGCTTTCGCTCATTCGGCCTTTCGTGTCGGAGTGGGCAGCTTGAGCCGCGCCTTCGCTTCGAAGTTCAGTTCGAGGTCGACGGCGCTCGCCTCGTCCCAGTGCGGCGCCTCGGTATGGGTGTGCCGCTCGTAGCGCGGCCAGTTGGACGGGGAGAGATAGATCCTCAGCTCCTCCCCCTCGCGCAGCGTGATCGCCGTCGGCGGGAAGCGCATCGTGAGTTCGCAGCCCTCGCCGGGCGCCACCGGATCATGGCCTCCGCGGCGCCGCGCAAGGCGGATCGCGCTGTCGCCGAGCAGCGTCGTCGTGCCGTCCGCCTTCCGCACGCAGAGTCGCGCGGTGAGATTGCAGTCGGGACGGTTCGCCGACACGCGCAGCGTCAGCTCCGCCTCGCCGAGAAGGGTGAGGGGCCCGGGGAGAGGGAGCACCGCGACGTCGTCGCGCGCCTCGAGGCTCTCGTGGCGCGTCGGCCCGTGCGGCAGCGGCGGCAGGTTGGCCCCCCCCAGGGTCGGGGAGGGACGCCGCGGGTCGTGGCGGATCACGGTCCGGGAGAGAGGGACGTCGCAGGTGATGCTCCCGCGCGAAATCGCGCTCCAACTCTCCGCGCCCTTCCAGCACTCCTCCCCGAGTTGCCACCAGCGGACGCGGTCGGTGCCCGCCCACCCGTTGTCGCGCACGCCGCGCAGATGGAAGTCGAGGAAGGCCTTCGCCGCGCGCCCGGATTCGAGCGCGGCCCCGTCGAAACGCAGCGCCCCCTGCCCGGCGACGCCGACACCGACGTGGTCCCAGGGGCCGATGAGCAGCTTCGACCCCTCCCGTGCCCCCGGGCCCCCTCTGGACAGGATCGACTCGAAGGTCGCGATCACCTGCGCGGGGTAGTTGTCCCACCAGCCGGTGATCAGCAGGCAGGGCACGTCGATCCGGTCGGTCCGGTCGGTCCTGCGCTCCACCAGCGGCCAGACCGGGCCGTCGGGCCTCGGGGCGGCGCGGACCATTCTCGAGACGTCGAAGCCGAGCTGGTCGAGCCTCTCGACATGCGCCTCGAGCAGCACGCCCCCCTCGTAGAAGTCGGCGTAGCGGGTGCCCATGCTCGCGATGAGCGGCACGCAGCAGACGAGGTGGGGCGGCCGCTCCGCCGCGCTGTCGAACTGCTGCTTGCCGAGTGCGCTGCCGCCCCAGGTGCCGACCTTCCCGTCGCTCCACTCCTGCCGGGCGATCCACTCGATGGTGTCATGACCGTCCTGCCCGCGCCGCCAGGTGCGGCGGTCGGTCTTGGCCATCGCGGCCCTCGAACCGAAGAAGCCGCGCCAGTCGACGACGACGTAGGCGTAGTGCTCCCGGTCGAGCAGCACGCCGAGGTCGGAGAAGGCCCCGCGACCGGTCTCGCCGCCCCCCTCGGCGGCGCCGGCGATGGCCGCGGAGAGCCGGCGCTTGTCGTAGGGGGTCTGGATCAGCACGCAGGGGTAGCGGCCCGGCTTGGGTGGAAGGAAGATCTCCGCGGCAAGCGTCGGGCCGTCGCGCATCGGGATCGCGGCCTCCCCCGCCCGCCCCTGTGCCGCGCAGACCAGAATGAGGATTCCACCCGAGAGCATGCCCCGGACCATCGCTGCATCCTAACCGCCGATCCTGTATTCTTGCGGGGCCCGATGAGCAACGCCCCCCGCTCCGAGATCGATCGCCTCCGCGAGGAGCTGAAGGCCGACCGCCCCGATCTCGCCGACTGGGAGGCCTCGTGCCTCGAGAGCGTCGCCGACCTGCTCGAACAGCTCGAGTCGGCGCGACGGCGCTGGGACGCGATGGCCGCCGAACTCGCCGAGCGCGAGGAGGAGATCGCGGCGTTGCGCGAGGAGCGCACGCAGGCCGAGGCGTCGGCAAGGGCCGCCGAGCGCGTCGCCGCGGACCTCGCGCGGACCCGCGCGGAGCTGGAGACGCTGCGGAGGGAGCGCGCGGCGCTCGCGGCGGCGGACACCGAGCTGCAGGTCGTGCGGGCGGAGCTCAGCCGGGAGCGGGAGCGCGGCGAGGCGGCGCGGGCGGAAGCGCGGGCAGAAGCGGAGGAAGAGCTCGCCCGCGCGCGCGCGTCGATCGAAGAGCTCGGCGCGAGGGTGGAGCTCGTCACCGGTCAGCGCGACGTGCTCGCCGAGGCGGGACGCGCCCACGGCGCGAAGGAGTCGGCGCTGGCGCTCGCCCGGCAGCGTCTTGGGGAGCTCGAGAAGCAGGTCGGCCAGCACCTCGTCGAGGTGTGCGACCTCAGGGCGCGCATCGTCCGCGTCGAGGCGGAGCGCGACGAGGCGCAGCGCAACGCCGCGCGCAAGAGCAAGCGCATCCTCGAGAAGGTCCACGACGAGCTCGACGACGCGGGAGCCCCGCGCGGGGACGAGGCCTCCTTCGGCGAGCGCATCCGCTACCTGAAGCAGCGCATCCGCGACCTCGAGCGGCGCGGCTAGCCGGCCCCGTGCCTCCGCTGAGCCCCCTCCCCTACCACCGGGCGATCCTCGACCACCTGCGCCGCGGACATCCCCGCCTCTGGCAGTGGTGCGCGAGCGACGGCGCGCAGAAGCAGCACGCCGAGGCCGTGCGACTCGAGCTGCTGAAGACGACCTACCGTCTCGAGCGCGACCACCACGCGGCCCTCTATGCCGCGGCCGACGACGCCGCGCGCGCCCTCGGCCTCGACGCCCCGGTGACGATCTACCAGTCGCAGCAGCGCGGCGACCTGAACGCGAGCCTCGCCTACCTGCCCGGCGAGGCGCACGTCTCCCTCGCGGGTCCGATCGCGGAGACGGTCGACGGGGCGCAACGGCGCGCGCTCTTCGGCCACGAACTCGCGCACTTCGCGCTGCTCGAGACCGACGGGCGCGCGCTGCTCCACGCGGAGCGGCTCATCGGCGCGATGGCGAACGACGCGGAGGCGGCGCCGAGCCACGAGCGCACCGCGCGCCTCTGGCGGCTCTATACCGAGGTCTATGCCGACCGCGGCGCGCTGCTCGCGGCCTCCGGGGATCTCATGGCGGCGGTCGGGCTGCTCGTCTGCGTGACCACCGGGCTGCGCGATGCGAACGCGGAGAGCTACCTGCGCCAGGCCGACGAGATCTTCGCCCGCGAGGCCGCGACCGCGGCGGAGCCGACCCACCCCGAGACCTTCCTGCGCGCCCGGGCGCTGCGCCTCTGGTCGGAATCGGGCGACGGCGCCGACGCGGAGATCGAGCGCATGATCGCCGGCCCGCTCGCCCTCGACGACCTCGACCTGCTGGCGCAGGCGCGCCTCGCGGAGGCGACGCGCGCGCTGATCGATCGCCTGCTCGCCCCGGAGTGGCTTCGCACCGATGCGGTGCTCGCGCACGCGCGGGCCTACTTCCCGGACGGATCGACGGGGGGGCCGGGGGCCGGGGAGCCTCTGCCGCCCGAACTCGGCGAGCCGGGGGTCGCCGACTATCTGTGCGCGGTGCTGCTCGACTTCGTCGCGCTGGCCCCGGAGCTCGAGGAGGCGCCGCTCGCGGCGGCGTTCACGCTGGCCAGCGAGGTGGGGCGCGGGGAGACGATGCTCGCGGCCGCCGCACGCGAACTCGGCGTGCCCAAGCGCCGCATCGAGGCCGTGCGCCGGGACGCGGCGACCTACCTGCGGGAGGCGGAGCGCCGGTGAGCCGCCCCTTCCTCGAGTTCCTGCGCCTGCGCCACGAGGCGGGCCCCTGCTCGGTGGACGAGGCGCTCCACGCGCTGCTGCCGCTGCTGCGGCAGATCGCCGAGACCCACGAGGCGGGCCTCGTGGCGCCCCTCGACGGCGTCGAGCACCTGCGCGAGGCGGACGGACGCCTCTGGTTCGAGGTCGCGCAGCGGCGCGCGCCGCGCGACGGCGGCGAGCGGCTCGCCGCCGCCGAGGCACCCGGCAGCCGGGCGCTCGAGATCACCGCCGAGAGCCGCCACATCACCGACGTCGGGAGCGGCAGCGAAGAGCGCTTCGACCTGCTCGTCGCCCGGCCGGGCGAGGAGATCGCCCGCCGGGTCTATGTGCCCGGCTATCGCTCGTGGGAGCACGTGCTCGGTCACCACGACGCGCGCACCGACCTCTTCTCGGCGGGCATGCTGCTCGCGAGCACCCTGTTCGGGCTCGACCTCTCGGAGCGTCGCGACCTCGCCACGTTCGCGCGGCACCGCGGCAATCTCTTCGCGCTCGCCCCCACGCTCCACCCGGTGCTCGCGCAGGTGATCGTGCGGATGACCGACCTCGACCGGCCCCGCCGCGGGCCCGGGATGGCGGCGGTGGTCCAGAGGCTCGAACGCTACCGCGAGGTCGCGTGGGACGTGGAGTTCGACGTCTCCTCGATCGCGGGCTTTCATGAGCGCGACGACCGGGGCAAGCGCGAGGTCGTGCTCGGACGGCTGCGCGAGCGCCTCTTCGAGATCTCGCGCCGCAACCGGCTGCTCTACTTCCGGCCGACCGGGCAGAGCGTGCACCTGACCTTCGGCTCGGTGCCGCTCTTCTTCGACCTCGGGGCGATCGACCCGGAGTCCCTGCTGACCTTCAACGGCAAGGTGGAGGCCGGCCTCTCGAAGGGCGAACCGCTGACGCTGAACGAGTACCTCCGGTTCGAAGAGGCCGCCTACCTGCCCGGCGCGCTCGACCGGATCCGCGCCGAGGCGCGGCGCGACGCGCAGGATTTCGGCTTCGCCCAACTCCGCCTCGTGGTCGCCTTCCTGCGCTGGCACGACCTCAAGGGGGAGACGTCGCCGCGGGAGGAGCGCATCCACTCGCCGCTCGTGATGCTGCCCTGCGAACTCGTGAAGAAGAAGGGCGTGCAGGACGTCTGGGTCGTCAAGCCGCACGGCACCGTCGCCGAGGTCAACCCCATCCTGCGGCACCACCTGCGCCAGCTCTACGGCATGGCGCTGCCGGAGTCGATCGACCTCGCCGAGACCGACGTCGCCGCCTTCCACGCGTTCGTCGCGGCGCAGATCGCCGCGAGCCAGCCGGGGGTCACGCTCGACCTCCAGCGCAGGCCGCGCGTGAAACTGCTGCACGCGCAGGCGCGCCGCCGCCTCGAGCAGTACCTCCGCCGCGCGCGCATCCGCGGCCCGGGCGGGCGCTCGTGGAAGGAGATCGACTACTCCTACGACCGCGAGAACTTCCAGCCCCTCGGCCTGCGCCTCTTCCTCGCGAAGGTGCGCCCCCCGGAGGTGCGCTTCGAATCGCTCACGACCGACGCTCCGCCGCCGCCGCGCCTCGCCGTGCCGGACCGGGAGCAGAGGATCGCGGCGTTCGACGAGGAGGGCGAAGCCAACCCCTTCCGCTGGGAGATCGACCTCTGCAGCGTCACGCTCGCGAACTTCCGCTATCGCCGCGTCTCCCTCGTCCGCGACTACGACTCCCTGGTGGGCAGCGGACAGCGCAACGACGCGTTCGAGGCGCTCTTCTCGCTCGATCCGCGCCCCCCGGCCGAGGCGCCCCCCCCGCGCCCCCCCCCCGAGGACTTCACGATCGTGCCGTGCGACCCGACGCAGGCGGGAAGCATCGACCGGGCGCGGGTCGGCAAGAGCTACATCATCCAGGGGCCGCCGGGGACGGGGAAGTCGCAGACGATCACGAACCTGATCGCCGACTACGTCGCGCGCGGCAAGCGCGTCCTCTTCGTCTGCCAGAAGCGCGCGGCGATCGACGTCGTCTTCCACCGGCTCAGGCAGCAGGGGCTCGACCTGCTCTGCTGCCTCGTCCACGACGCGCAGGCGGACAAGAAGGAGGTGATCCGCGACCTGAAGGCCACCTACGAGACGTTCCTCGCGGCCGACGCCGCCCCGGCGGAGGCCGAGCGGAGGCGCGACGACCTCCTCGCCCGCGTCGCGCGCGACCGGGAGCCTCTCGAGCGGTTCGACCGGGCGATGGGGCAGGTCGCGCCCGGGGCGGGCGTGCCGCTGCGCACGCTGCTGCACCGGCTGGTCCGGCTGCGCGGCGCCCTCCCGACGCTCGCGCCCGAGGAGTCGGCGAGGCTGCCCGACTACGCGCTCTGGACGGAACATCGCGAACGGCTGTCCAGGCTGGCGGCCGCCCTCGCCGAGGCGACGCCGGACGGCGTGCTCGCGGGCCACCCGCTGCACTCGCTTTCGCCGCTCCTGGCCCACGAGGAGCGGCCCGTCGCGGCGCTGCAACGCGGCGTGCAGGGCGCGCGCCGGCAGCAGGCCTCCCTCGCGGAGGCTCTCCCGGGATGCGGCGGATCGACGCTGGCCTCCTGCGACGCCGCCCTCGCCCACGCGCAGGCGCTCGCCCCTCTCGCGGAGCGCTCGCTACTCGCGCTGCTCGACCCGGCGAGCGAGGCCTCGCGCCATCTCGCGGAGGCGCGGCGCACGCTCGCCGAGGAGGCAGGGAGGGTGGCCCTGCTGCGCGAGGAGAACCGCTGGTGGAAGGAGCGCCTTTCGCCGTCGGACCTGCGCGACGTGCTCGCCCTCGCCCGCTCGCTCGAGGGGCGGTTCGGGAACTTCTTCCGCCCCTCGTGGTGGCGCCTCCGACGAATCCTCTACGCGCACTACGATCTGGCCAAGCACGTCGTGCCCCCCTCCTGGGTCTCCGTGCTCGAGGGGCTCGAACGCGAGCAGTCCGCCGAGAAGGCGCTGCACGAGAGCAGGGCAGCCGCCTCCTCGCGCTACCGGTGGGAGCGCGGGCTCGACGACCTCGCCGCGCACGTGGAGGCGCTCCGCTCCGCGGAGGCCGCCTCCTCGCCGTTCCACGCGAGGCTCCTCGCGGAGCCGGCGCGCATCGCCAAGGCCGCGGCCGCGGGGCCCGCGCTGGCCGCCCTGCGGGAGACCTGCGCGACCGTGGTCGTGGCGGAGCCCGAAGAAACCCTCGACGCCCTCGGGGAGAGGCTGCGGCGGATCGACGAGGCCTCGGACGCGCTGCCCGACTTCCTGCGCTGCCTCGGCCTCCTCGGCAAGATCGGGACCGACCTCGCCCGCGTGCTGCGCCGCCTTCCCCACCGCCTCGAATCGATCGAGGGTGCCATGGCCCTGGCGACGCTGGAGCGCACGCTGCGCGAGGACCGCGTGCTCGCCCGCTTCCGGGGCCGCACGCGCGACGAGGCGCTCGCCCGGGTCGAGAAGGGAATCGCGGAGCTGAAGGCGTCGAACGCGGAGTGCGTGCGCGAACGCGCGCGGCGCCGCTTCCTCGACCACGCCTCCCCGGCCGCGGAGAAGGAGTCCGCGAAGCGCTACGCCCGCGGGCGGCGCGAACTGGAGCACGAGTTCGGCAAGACGATGCGCTACCGCTCGATCCGCGACCTGCTCGAGAGCGACGCCGGGACGGTGATGCTCGACCTGAAGCCGGTCTGGCTGATGAGCCCGCTCTCGGTCTCCGACATCCTGCCGCTCGCGGAGGGCATCTTCGACGTCGTGCTCTTCGACGAGGCGAGCCAGATCCCGCTCGAGGAGGCGGTGCCGGCCCTCTTCCGCGCGCCCCAGGGCATCGTCGTCGGCGACGCGATGCAGCTCCCGCCGACGAGCTTCTTCGCCGCGCGCCGCGACGAGGACGAACAGCTCGACATCGAGGTCGAGGGCGAGGCGCTGACCTACGACCTCTCCGCCAACAGCTTCCTCAACCAGGCGGGCAAGAACCTGCCGAGCACGCTGCTCGGCTGGCACTACCGGAGCCGCTCCGAGGCGCTCATCAGCTTCTCCAACGCGGCGTTCTACGAAGGGCGCCTGCTGACGGTGCCGGAGGAGGAGATCGGCAACCCGGCCGCGGGCGAGATCCGGATCGAGGACCCGGCGGAGGGGGCCGACCGGCTCGGCGACCTCCTCTCCCGCAGCCTCTCGTTCCACCGGATCGCCTGCGGCGTCTACGCGAAACGGCGCAACGCGCCGGAGGCCGCCTACATCGCGCGGCTCATCCGCGCGCTTCTCCGGTCGGGGGAGGGGAAGACGATCGGCGTCATCGCCTTCAGCGAGGAGCAGCAGGACGAGATCGAGACGGCGCTCGAGCGCCTCGCCCGGGAGGACGCCGGGTTCGCGACGCTGCTGGAACGCGAGTGGGAGCGCGAGATCGACGGCCAGTTCAGCGGGCTGCTCGTCAAGAACCTCGAGAACATCCAGGGCGACGAGCGCGACATCGTGCTGCTGTCGGTCTGCTACGGGCCCGACGAGGGCGGCAAGGTGCGCATGCACTTCGGCCCGATCAACCAGGCGGGCGGCGAGAAGCGCCTGAACGTCGCCTTCACGCGCGCGAAGCACCAGATGGCCGTCATCGCGTCGATGGGCCACGAGGCGATCACGAACGTCGGCAACGAGGGGGCGAACGCGCTGCGCCACTACCTGCGGTTCGCCGAGGCGATCTCGAAGGGGGAGGGCGACGTCGCCCGCGGCGTGCTGGAGGCGCTGTGCGGGCGCGCGAAGCAGGAGGGCCGGCCGCCGCCGCCCGACGCGGTCGTGGACGAGC
Source organism: uncultured Planctomycetaceae bacterium (assembly GCA_964570285.1). Taxonomy (GTDB): domain Bacteria; phylum Planctomycetota; class PLA2; order PLA2; family PLA2; genus CAZMXP01. The sequence goes on along the minus strand of CAZMXP010000081.1, from coordinate 4,251 downwards.
TCGAAGCGGCGATGCGCGAGCGGGGCTACCGCGTCGACCGTCGCATCGGCCAGAGCGGCTTCCGCTGCGACGCGGCGGTCTGCCGCGCGGGCGACAAGGCCTACCGGCTCGGCGTGCTCGTCGACACCGAGGCCCACTACCGCGAATCCGACCTGATCGAGCGCGACCTGATGCGCCCGCGCCTGCTCGAAGCCTTCGGCTGGAAGATCGAGACGATCCTGACGAAGGACTGGTGGGAGGACCCCGCCGGGGTCCTCCGCCGCATCGACGCGGCCCTCGGCGCGGCCGTCACCCCCCCCGCGCCCCCCCCGTCTGCGCCCGGGACGGGGACAGCGACCGACCGGCCGTAGCTCCGCTATCATGCGCCACTCGGTGGGCAGACTCGGCCGGCTCTTCCAGCGCATCCTCTCCCTCGATCCCGGGGGCCTGCGCCGCGTTCCGTTCCTGCTGCTGCGCCTCCTGCAGACCCTCGTGCTCGCGCCGGGGGAGTTCCTGCGCGACAACGGCTTCCAGTACGCGGGCGCGCTCGCCTACACCGCGATCCTCGCGATCGTGCCGGTCGGCCTGCTCGCCTTCTCGCTGCTCGAGGTCTTCCAGCGCTTCTTCGACATCGACCAGGCGGTGAGCGACCTGCTGCTGTCGGCGGGGCTGCCGGACGCCGCGGCGAAGGCGGGCGACGAGGTCAAGCGGCTCATCGCGACCGCGCAGGCGACCGGCGGCAAGATGGGGATCGTCGGCACGGGCATGCTCATCTTCGTGGGCCTCGGGCTCTACTCGGCGCTCGAGCTGGCGGTGAACCGCCTCTGGAAGACGCCGCCGCGCAAGAACCCGCTGCGTCGCTTCGCGGCGTTCTGGTTCGTGCTGACGCTCGGGCCCGTGCTCTTCGGCATCTCGCTGTGGGCGACCGCGAAGCTGCGCTCGGAGGACGTCCTGCAGGGCGCCGCGGCGCTGGGCGGCGTCGTGCGCATGCTCGTCACGGTCGTGCCGTTCCTGCTCACGTGGACGGTCTTCTTCGTGCTCTACCACGGCATGCCGAACACGCGCGTCAGCACGGTGCCGGCGCTCTTTGCCGCGATCCTCGCCGGCTCCGCGTGGGAGTTCGCGAAGCGCGGCTTCAACCTCTACGTCGCCAACGCGACGCAGATCAGCAAGCTCTACGGGCCGCTCGGCATCCTGCCCCTGTTCATCTTCTGGATCTATGTCACGTGGGTCATCGTGCTCTTCGGCGTGGAGTTGACCTACGTCGCGCAGAACCGCCGCGCGCTGGCCGCGGGCTACACGGGCCGCGGCGCCGAGCGCGGCGCGCCGCGCGAGTACCAGGCGATCCGCCTGATGACGGAGATCTACCGCCCCTTCCTCGACGGGAAGCCCCCGCCGGACCTCTCCGATCTCGGGCGCGTGCTGTCGCTGCGGTCGGAGGTCGCCCGCGAACTGCTCGACCACCTGCAGGCGGCGGACCTCATCCGGCGCGACCGCGGCGGCCTCTACCTGCCCGCGCGGGAAGGCAGCCGCATCGCGCTGACCGAGATCCTCCGCGCCGTGCGCGGCAGCGCCGAGAAGCTCGCGGGCGACGACGGCCTCGACGCGCGACTCTACCCGCTCTTCGAAAGGGCGGAGGAGGGGAGGGTCCGGGCGTTCGACAACGCGAAGCTCTCGGACCTGTTCCACTCGTAGGGGGGTGCGCGCGGTTGTCCCCCGCGCGCGCGGCGCGGCAGGACGACTCGCGCCCGGGAGTCGCGCGGACGCACGAGGCCGAAGGACTCGGCCGCACGCCGCCCGAAGCCGCTGCCTACGGCAGGAGCCGGAGCGCGCGGCAATGCCGCGGCCGTACGGTGCCGAAGTGTCGCCGGTCGAGCGTGATGACGGTATCGGTCGCGAGGCGCTCCGCCAGGGCGACGACGGAGGCGTCGGTGCCCCCGAGAGGCAGGTCGGCGTATCGGTCGACGAGAGCGGCGATTCTCGGCCAGTCTTCGGGCAGCGGGGAATCCACGGTCAAGCCCCCGAGCGCCCGGAGGAATCGACCCTCCGCCTTGGCGCCGAGGCGCAGCCCGACGAGGCAGGTCGCTTCCGCGACGACCATCGCGGGGATCACGAGGCGCAGGCCGGCGGCCGTTAGGACCGTGACGCACGCATCGTGGTCCGCATCATCGCGATCCGCCGCCGCATAGAGCGGCCCGGTATCAACGATCGCGATCACCGCCCCACTTCCGTCTCAGGATCCGCTCCGCGGCGCGTGCGGTGTGCTTCCGCCCGCTGCGGCCGAGGCCGACGAACGCGAGCTTCCTCCTCCCCTTCCGTCCGCCCTCGAGATGGGAGCGGAGCGCCTCGCGGACGACGGCCGAAACGGGAGCGCCACGACGGCGTGCCTCGTGGGAGAGGACCCCGGCGAGCTCGTCCGGCAGCGTGATGGTGATGCGTTTCATACCGCATACCATCATACCGCTTCAGGGAGCCGACGCGATCGCTACGCACCCGGCTCGGCGTCGGATCGATAGCCGAAGAGCCGTCGGGTGAGCGCATTCGTGGCGTCCGCGAGCTCCTCCCGGGCCAGGTCGAGGTCCCGCTCGGCGAGGGCGAGTGGGGTCGACTTCTCACCCCGCTCCAGGGCGAGTTCCAAGTCGGCCCCCTCCCAAGTGTGGTGCGTACTCGAGGCGCTGAAGCACTGCGGCGAAGGGTGTCCCAGGTGGGCATGAGCGTGCCGCCTCACTCCATACCAATGGGCCCGCATCCTGAAGATGCCCCAGAGCACAGTCATGAGGCAGGCGGTCGGCAGGACAACGTCGACGAACAGCCCCACGGCGACCGAATCTACGGCAGGACAAGCCCCGCGACAAGGCCGGGACCGCGCGCCACTTCGCGCCTGGCATAGGATGGCTGCGTGGATGCCTCCTTCGCGCGCCGGATGCGGATGCCGATGCTCTTCCTCGGCATCGCCGGCGGCGCGCTGACGCTGCTATTGCTGCAAGCCAAGCCCGGCGAGCCGCTGACGCGCGCGGCGCTCGACGCGGCGCGCGCGACATGGAAGAGGGCGGCGATCGCGGACTACGAGTTCGAGATCGAGGTGAGCGGAACGCAGCGGGGCCGCCACGCCGTCACGGTCCGCGCCGGCAAGGTCGCGGCGATGACCACGGACGGGGCCGAGACGAAGCCGCACGTCCACGAGTTCTGGACCGTCGAGGGGATGTTCGACTTCCTCGATGCGGAACTGGACCGGGCCGCGCGCCGCCAGCCCGGGGCATCCGGCGAGGTGATCCTGCATGCGCTCTTCGAAGCCCAGAGGGGCTATCCGCTGAGGTTTGTGCGCCATGTGACCGGCGAGTCGGGCAGCATCGAGTGGGAGATGCGCCGGTTCCATGCGGGCCCCGCCCCGGACGACGCGCGCTAGGGCCTGTCTGAAAACCCGGCGTCAAGGACCGAGGTCGAGCGAGGACAAGGCTGGCGAGCCGGGCCGACGAAGCCGTATTACGGAGACAATACGGCGAGGAGGCCCGGCGAAGAGCGGGCCGCCGGCGGCGGCCCGCGTCCAGCCGCAGCCGCAGCCGACCGAATCCAGCCGGGTTTTCAGACAGGCCCTAACCCCGCCTTTACACCCGCGGCAACCCGGTAACCGCCGGGGTCTCCGAAGAACAAAGCGCAGCGCGGCTTGACGCCGCAACCAAATCAGCGACGGCCGAAGGCCGCGCTGCGCTTAGTGAGGAGCTGCGCGATCCGGGTGACGCGCACGAGGCGGAGGGCTACGTGCGTTCCTCTCCCGCCGCAGAGGATGGCTGCGATGCGGCCAGAGTGGCTCGGTTCCCGGCGACGTACGAGGGCAGCAGCAGAATTTGCGCAGGGAGCGCGAAGTCTGCGGGTTAGTAGTACAGAGGCACAGGGACACAGATCCGGGTTTGCGCGGGGAGCGCGAATTCGATGGGTCAGTCGGATGAGCCTCGAACGCCGCGCGCCCTCGCGACAGCCTTTGGCCGATCCGAATTGTGCGTAACGGCTTCTTTGATGAGGAAGCCAGGAAGGGAGAAACCCATGAGGGCAAGGGGGAGCATCCCCTGACTCGGATGGTTCGAATCCGCCCCTTCCTCGGTGGCACCACCCGCGCGCGCCTCCGAAGGCGTTCGCCCCCGATGCCCGAACACCCTTCGACATCCGGCCCCACGCGTGGCGCAGCGCGGCTACACGCCGCAACCAAATCAACGACGGCTGAAGGCCGCGCTGCGCCTAGTGAGGAGCTGCCAGATCCGGGTGACGCGCGCGGGG
>CAZMXP010000080.1:0-14496 GCA_964570285.1 uncultured Planctomycetaceae bacterium | reverse complement strand
CTTGTCCTCGCTCGGCCTTGGTCCGACGGCGGGGTTTTCAGACAGGCCCTAGCCGCCAAACACGTCGGGCCGCGTCCTGCGCCAGTAGCGCGCCGCCGCCACCGAGTCGAGCGCGAGCGGGCTCTCGGGGAAGCGGGCGGCGCACCGTTCGAAGTCGGCGACGAGGGCTGCGATCTGGGCGGGCTGCGACTCCCGGCAGACCCTCAGGTCGAGGAGCTTCTTGCGCGCGAGGCCGCGGGAGAAGAGGACCTTGTCGAGAGAGGCGTACCCCGGGTCGGAGCGCTCGATCTCGTCGAAGAGTTCCACGGCGCGGGCGAGCGACAGCGCGTGGGCGTACCAGCGCTCCTTGGCCTCTCGCCACTGGCGCAGCATCTCGCCGTCCCCCCGGGCCACGGGCAGAACGAGGTAGTCCTCCTTGCACCTCGAGACCGATCCGTAGTGCGTCGGGAAGAGGATCTGCGAGTCGTGAAAGAGCAGGGCCGCCCTGCGATAGAGCAGCGCCGACCTCTCGCTCCGGCGTGCGCGGGCCGTGCGCTCCTCGAGATCGGCCAGAATCTCCCACGCGCGCATCTGCCGCCCAATGGCCGCCCGATCGAGGGAGCGCGCTTCCTGCGGCGGCGCCAGCCGCGTCGCGCGGCGGATCTCGCTGTAGGGCCGGGGATCGTCGGGCACCGCCTCTTCCGGCACCGTGTCGGCCGCACGCGCGAGGTAGGCGATCGCGACCGGCGAGGTCGGCTCCGCCGCGGCGTGCCCCGCCGCCGCCGCGAGGCCGGCGGCGAATCCGCGCTCCGCGGCGATCCTCCGGATGCGCACGTAGCAGAGCAGCAGGCGGTTGGGCGTGTCGAACCCCCGGTCGTGGGCGACCGCATCGATCTCCTCCGGCGACATCATCAGCTCCGCCGTGGCGAGGAGGCGGTCCGTCGCCTCCCACTTGAGGTCCTGATCCGGCAGCGAAGCGCTTCGCGCATACCAGCGCGCCGACTCCGCCCACTGCCGCTCGCGCGCGAGCGTGCGCGCGATCCGATAGGCCATGTCGTCGCTGCCCGGATGGCCGGGATAGCGGTCGAGCCACGCCGCGCGCAGCGCGCGATCCAAGGCATCCGAAGGATCGGGGTGGCCGAGCCAGTGCACCCGCGCCTCGACGAGCGTCCACTTGAAGTAGGGCAGGCGGTCGAGCACCTCGATAGAGCGGTAGCTGCGCAGCACCTCGCGCGCCGCCGGAGTGCCGGTGTTGCCGAGCGCCTCGTGCTCCTCCCATTCATCGAGGAGGCGGTGCACCTTCGCCCGCGAAGGCTCCCGCGCGAGGCGGAGAAAGGCCTCCCGCTCGTCCGCGGCGCCGCCATACGCGAGCGCGAGAAGCGCATCCTCCGCATCGCCCGCATCCTCGCCAGCGGCGAGCGCGCGCAGCCACATCTCGCACTGCGGCAGCGGCACCGTCAGCGCGGTCAAGAAGATCAGGTTCTGCCGCGCGACCGGGTTCACCGCCTCGGCGAGCGCCTCGGCGAGCCGCTGCTGCTCTAGTGCGTGCGAACCGAGCCGCGGCAGCCCGTCATAGGCCCTCAGCGCGGCGACCCATCCGCGGGCGCGCGCGAGGCCATGGATCGAACAGGGGGGGGCCGGGGGGGCCGTCGGCGCCTCGCGCGCGCTAGATCCGGCGGCGCCGCCACCCCGCGCCCCCTCGCCGTCCATGTCGTAGACCGCGCGCCGCGGGCGGCGATCTTCGACAACCGCCCGCGCAGGGCTCTGGTGTCGACCCTCGTCGTCGCGGAGCGCGAAGAGCAGCGCCGCGACGCCGACCACCGGCAACAGGAGGAGCAGACGCCACCTCACGAGAAACCATGATAAGGCGCTTTCCGGCCCCCGCGCCCCCTCACCATCATCCTTGGAGGCGGAGCGCCGCGGTGAACTTGTGTTCGAACGACAAGGCGCGATTCCAAGGCTGCTGCGGGTCGCCGAGCGCCTCCCACGCCGGGTCGCAGAGCTTCTTGATGGCCTCGCGGTCGAAGCGGTAGGTGAACTCGAGCGTGTAGTCCGCCGGTCCCGTCAGCTTCCACCCGCGGATCATCTCGAAGTCGTGCATGTACCGGTGGAGCGACTCCTCCACGGACCAGACCTTGCCCGGCTCCAGCGTGATCCAGCCGGTCTCGGCGAGAAAGCGCGCCGACCGCCCGCGCCCCCAGCGCCCGATGTTCATCGACCGGGCGACCTCGTTTCCCTCCGCATCAAGTACGCGGAGCGAAAGATAGGGCCAGAGAACGACCGTCTCCGAGGAGCGGTTCTCGACGCTGAGCACATAACGGAAGTCACCGCTCTGGGCGAGTTTCGCGTCGAGCGCCATCTCCGGGAGGCGGCACGAGAACCGGAGGCCGTGCGGCTCCCGCCGCCGGATCTCGGCAGCGGTCTCGGCGAGGAGCTTTCGGACCTCCGGGTCGGTGGTCGTGCGGATCTTCTCGTCGATTTGGGGCAGCAGCCCCGTGCCCCTTTCCAGAAGGCGCTCGACGGCCTCCGCCCGCCGGGCGGGGTCTTCAAGGCCGCGGAAGGGGTCCGTTTCGTCGGCGAGGCCGAAAGGGGCGAGGGCGAGCAGCAGCGTGAGCCACCGGTTCATGCCCTGTTGGACGTGGCGGAGCGGCCTGGGTTCCCGGCAGCCGGCGCAGGTCGTCGCCTCTTCCGGCAAGAATCGTGGGCATGGCCGCAGGCAACAGGTCTCCCCTCGCCCGTCTCGCCGCGATCCGCGCGGAATACTCCCCCGACCACGCCGAAGAGAAGCGTCGGCTCCTCGGCGCCGTTGCAAAGGTGCGCCTGAAGACGGCGAAGCAGGTGGAGCTGCTCCACGAGACGCTCTGCTTCCTGAGGGCCTACCCGGACGATGCGGCGCTTCTCGCCAAGGTCGAGGAGATGCTTCGGGGGTTTGCTTCGAGGCCCGACCTTCGGCGCCACCGGAAGGCGCTCGCCGACACCGGCATCGCGGGAACGTCGATCTCCTACCCCTTCTTCCCCGACACCGCGCTCTGGCTCGCGCGGCGGTTCCCGGCGCACCTTCACGTCGAGTGGGGCAACTTCACGAAGGAGGAGGTCCTCGAGCGCTACCTGCAGTTCCTCGCCCTGTGGGTCGAGACGCCCGCCCTCGACGAGGAGCCGCTCACCTGCCGCCAGTGGATCGCGAAGGCGAAGGGGCAAGAGGAGACCGACGCGACCTTCCTGATGAAGCGGCTCGGCGCGATGAAGGTCGACGAGCTCAAGTTCCAGGCGATGGGGGAGGAGCTCGAACTGCCGCTCCGGCTCGACCCGGCCCCCGGGACCCCCTCACGCACGCTGGCGCGGGCGCGCTGGGCGGGGCAGCGCCTCCTTTTCCAAGCGGGCCCTCTCGCGCGCGGCCGGCCCGACCTGCGGGCCGAGGCGGTCAAGCCGCCGCAGGCGGTCCACGAGGTCTCGCTCGCGGAGGGGAGGCGGCTCATCGCGCTGGCGCGCGAGGCGATGGTGACGCGCGGCCGCGACCTCGACGCGTTCATGTACGGCGACCCGCGGGACGTGCGGCGGCTCGATTTCGGCGACGGCTACTGCCTTGCCGCGATCGGGATGCGGCCCGAGCGGCGGCTCCTCTTCGAGGCGATCTACGGCTTCCTGACGCTGCGGAACGGCGTGCCGGTGGGCTATGTGCTGAACAGCGCGCTCTTCGGCAGCGCGGAGATCGCCTACAACGTCTTCGACAGCTTCCGCGGCGCGGAGGCGGCGCGCATCTACGCCCACGTGCTCGCCGCGGTCCACCACCTCTTCGGCAGCGATTCGTTCACGATCTACCCCTACCAGCTCGGGCAGGACAACGACGAGGCGCTCGAGTCGGGGGCGTGGTGGTTCTACCAGAAGCTCGGCTTCCTCCCGCGCGACGAGGGCGCGCTGCGTCTGATGAACGCCGAGTTGGCTCGCATGAAGAAGAAGCCGGGCCACCGGTCGTCGATCCCGACGCTGCGCCGGCTGGCCGACCACAGCGTCTACCTGCATTGCAACGAACCGCGCGACGACGTGATCGGCGTGCTCGCGCTGAGCCGCGCGAGCCTTCGCGTGACCGAGTTCCTCGGCCAGCGCTTCGGCTCCGACCGCGAGCGCGCCGAGCGCGAGTGCTCGGCGGGGGCGGCACGCCGCTACGGCGTAGGCTCGACGGCGAAGTGGAGCGCCGGGGAGCGGCTCGCCTGGAAGAGGTGGAGCCCGCTGCTGATGACGCTGGACGGCGTGGAGCGGTGGACCCCGGCGGAGCGCCTCGCCGCGGCGGAGGTCGCGCGGGCGAAGGGGGGGAGGCGCGAGTCGGACTTCGCGAGGGGGTTCGACGCGCACGCGAAGCTTCGCGCCGCGGTGCTCGCGCTCACGCGGCCGTAGGTCCGCCGAGCGTCTCCCGGATGGCGCGGGCCCGGACGGGGCCGATGCCGGGCACCGCCATGAGTTCCGGCGGCAAAGCCGCCGCGATCGCCTGCACGCTGCCGAAGTGGTAGAGAAGGCGCGCAGCGAGATCGGGGCCGATCCCCGGCAGCGCGCAGAGCAGCCGCAGGCGTGCACGATGGGGGCCAGCAGCGCCCGCCGGCGGCGGGCGCGGATTCGCCCAGAAGAGGCGCCGGTCCCGGACGACCTGCCGCCCCGCGTAGACGAGCAATCGGGCCGCCTCCGCCGCGTCGCGCGCCCATAGCACCGGCAGGTACCAGCAGACCGCAAGGGAGGTGATCGCGCCGAGCACCGCCGGCACGAGCGGATCGGTCACGAAAGCCCCCAGGTCGATCCCCTCGACCAAGAGAAGGGGCCGCTCCCCCTGTCGCTTCAAGCGCGCCGCCTGGAGGAAGAGGTGGCCGCTCTGCAACGACTGGAGGAGGTCGGGGCAACTCTTGCGCTCGACGGTGATACGGCCTTCGATCCGGAAGTCGCCCACGTCGAGTCGCGCGCGGGTCAAAACCACGTCGGGCCGCAGCGAGAGCTCGTGGACAAGCCCGCCCCGCTCGCGCAGGTCGGCGACGATCCGGACGGGGGGCAGGCAGGCGTCGCCCATCGGCGGGGGAGTCCGGGCGCGGAAGAGTCATCCACAGATATAGACGCGGGTAGGTGTCACGGAGCGCGCCGAAGCGGCGGAGGAAGGGGCGGTCCGCCAGGCCCTCGGGCGGTGGTACAATATGGCTAGCAATATGAAGACAACCGTAGATATTCCCGATGCTCTGCTGAGGGAGGCCAAGGCGGTGGCGGCCCGCGAGAGCACCACGTTGAAGGCGCTCATCGCGGAGGGGCTGCGCTGGGCGTTGGGCCGTCGCAATCGTGTGCAGCCGTTTCGCCTGCGCCGCGGCGCCTTCCGCGGACGGGGAGTACAGAAGGGGATCCGCGAGGGCGACTGGGCCCAGATCCGCGAGCTTCTCTACGGAAACGAAGAGGCATGATCGCGGTGGACAGCAACCTGCTGGTCTACGCGCACCGGCAGGACTCGTCGTGGCACAAGCCGGCGGTCGCCTGCCTCAAGGGGCTCGCGGAAGGGAGCGCCGCGTGGGCGATCCCCTGGCCCTGCGCCCACGAATTCATGGCAATCGTCACGCACCCGCGCATCTACTCCCCCCCGACCCCCCTCGCCTCGGCCCTCGCGCAGCTCGACGCATGGTTCGAGTCGCCCACCCTCGTGTTGATCACGGAGACGGAGGGGTGCTGGAGCACGCTTCGAAGGATGCTCGAGCGCGGCCGACCCACCGGGGCGATGGTTCACGACGCCAAGATCGTCGCGGTCTGCGCGTGCAACGGCATCCGCGAACTCTGGAGCGCCGACCGCGACTTCTCGCGCTTCCCCGGCCTGCGCGTCCGCAACCCGCTGCTGTAGGACCCCTACCGCCCGCGCTCGGTCGCGACGTTGACGACGATGTTCCGGCCGTCCATCTCGGTGCCGTTGAGCCCGTCGATGGCCGCGGCGACGTCCTTGTGGTTCTCCATGACGACGAATCCGAAGCCGCGCGACTTGCCGGTGTCGCGGTCGTTGACGACGACGGCCTCGGTGACCGGCCCGTACTGCGAGAAGGCCGCGCGCAGGTCGTCGCCGGTGGTGTTCCAGCTCAGGCTGCCGACAAAGAGCCGCGACGGGATCGCGCGCCCGCGCTCCACCGCCGCCGCCCGGCGGATCCGGATCGTCTCCTCGACGATGTTGAGGTTCCCGGTGACCGCCTCGGCCGTCGTGATCGGCACCGCCCGCGTGCCGGTGACCCGCTTGCGTGCCCTTTTGTTGTCCTTGTCCCGCTTCTTGCGCGCCTTCGCCGCATCGCGATCGCGCTTCCCGCCCGAATAGCTTCCTCTGTTCACGCTCTGTCCTGCCGGTTTCTGTAGTTCATTGCCCTCGTCCCGTGGGCGCGCGTGCGCCCACGCAAAGTAGGAGTGATCGAAAAAGACACCACGCGACCATCTTACAGGCGGAAGGGAGACAATCCGCGTGATTGCGCCGGGCGAGGGTGAAATCGTGGGGGGGCGCGGGGGGGAGGAGCGCGGCGGAGGAGCGGTCGCGTGCGTTCTGATGCGTGATGGCCCCTGCTCTTCGCGCTTGTCTCGTGGCCTCTCTCGCGCTCCGGACCGGATCGATCGAGCAGGCCGTGGCCGGTGGGCCGCCCGCGCCGATCCTGATCCGGGTCCAAGCGACGCGCGGCCGGATCATCCCGCAGTCGAAGGGGGGCGGCGGGTTCGAGCGCTCCTTCCGGTTCGCCGCGGCCCCCGCCGAGGCCAACCGCTGGATCATGCAGGTGCTGACGGTGCGCGGCACCCTCTTCGACGAGCGGGGGGTGACGTCGCCGGCCCATCTCGATGTCGTCGAGTACTACCGCGTGGACGCCTCGGGCCGCGCGATCCAGTCCGACAGCCACTACAGCCAGTTCTGGGAGCAGCGCGGCGGCGACCTGACCATCTCCTCGACGCTGACCTACGGCGTGCTGCTGCCGAAGCGGTGGGGGGATGCGATCCTGCTGAAGTCGTTCATGCTTGCGTCCGCGAAGGACGCCGCCGGCGCGTTCGTCGAGATGAAGACGAGGACCACACGGCAGGTGATCCCCGCCGAGCGCGGCGAGCGGGTGGAGTTCGACGCGGACGCGGGGTCGATCCCGACGCGCTACACGTATCGCGTCAGTTGGGACGCTCGCATCGGCACCGGTTCGCGCACGAAGCCCTCCGGCAAGATCGAGGTGGGAACCTGGCAGCAGGAGACTCCGCCTCAGACGGGGCCGACGCAGGCGGTCGTCCGGATGCGGCCGATTCCACGGTTGGAGCGCGAGCAGTAGTGCGCTAGGAGCTTGTCCGGGTCATGGCCTTCAGCCACGCTTTGGGGCCAACCGGACCCGGACAAGCTCCTAACTCGACGCGACGCGAGCCCCGGGTCTCCATGAGCCATCGCCGCGATCGAGGGGGGCACTTGCGCGAGGCGCGGCGCTCCGCGTCACGCCCTCGCGGCCGCTAGCTTGAGGGTGTTGTGTCCGGTGCACGCCAAGCTGAAGGCCCGCGACCTTCGCCACACCTCGCAACAGGAACTCGCGGAATGCTCGCCCCTTCACGTTGCCGAGCAGTTGTACGCCTGCACGAAGCCGTCGGGACCCTTCATGATCCGGCTCTCCGGGTCCGTGAAGTTGCGCTGCGCCTTGTCGCGGGGGATCGTCCCCTACGGACGGCCCGGGCCGGGAGGCTCCTCGTCGCGGTCCGACGGCCGCTTCCGGAAGTCGCTGATCGTGCGGTGGTCCGGCGCCTGCCGGCCGGTCGCCGCCATGAAGTCCACCCGCTCCTCTTCACCTAAGAGTTTGTCCGACGAATAGTCGGACAAACTCCTAGGGGAGCGGACCCGCGACCTGCAGGACGAGCCCGCGTACCAGGTCGATGACCCAGGCGAACCCCTCGCTGTCACGGAGGATCGCCGTCGTCGCGTCGTCCACGATGACCCCCTCGAACGGTCCCCGAGGCATCGACGGCCAGAGGGCTCTTGGACGATCGACATAGTTGCATGGATACAGCGTGAGAAGTGTCTGCCGCTCCCCCCCGGCCCCCTCCAATTCGAGGCGCTGCGACTCGCTCCCGTCAACGAAGGTCTCCCGCCTGTAGACGACGCCCTGCCTGCCAAGCGCGGTGCCGAGCCTGTCGCCGTCCTCCGCCAGCACCGTCCGCGAGGCGCTCCCCAGCAGGTCGCGGAGTGCAGCCTTGCTGCGCAACTTGCCGCTGAGGCTGAGGCCATCCAGCGTGCCGTCCGCATGGGCGGCGAGGATGCGTTCGTTGTAGGCACTGACCTCGGCCTTGTAGGCGACAAAGTCCACGCCGGTTCCGCAGTCGAGATTAGCGTTCTGGAGGGGCAGGCCGGTCGTGGAATCGATCCCGACGCCGTCGGACATCAGATCGCCGTCCCACTCGATGAATCGCAAGACCCACGGTGTGCCCGCTTGGATGTCCCTGTCCGCCCGCCTTAGGCCTTCGAGCCGGCCCGACTCGGTCGAGCGCTTCTCGTCCACTGGTGCTCGCCGAGGCGCGGCGAGCCACTCGTCGGTGTGTCCGCTCAAAGCCAGAAACGGCGCCACCGAGAGAAGCGCCAGCATGATCACCGCGACGACATCGCGCACGGGTGGATTCTATCCGGGAGGCCTTCTACGCTTGGCGCGGCTCGCCTACGCATCGGTGAGAGACACGGGCACGCACCGGCCAGACGCGGTGGTTATCGGTGGACCTGCATCGTCCGCTGCAGCGGGAGCGGGAAGTGCCTGGTGGCGAACGCCTGACCCGAGCCCGACTTGAGGTAGCGTTCGAAGTGCGCCGCCGTCTTGCGTTCAGGAAACCAGAAGGCCGCGTGGACGCGCCAGGGTCGCCAGCGCTTCGTCGAGGGGATGTGTCCTCCGTTGTGCTCGCGGACCCGCGCGCCGAGGCGCCATGTCGTCAGGCCGATGTAGCGGCGGTGCGGCGCGGCGACGCTCTGGAGGATGTAGACGGTGGCGCCTTGCGTGCGGCTTGATTCGACGTCGTCCATGCATGAGGAGACGCGGATGGGTGTCAGGAGGTGGGGGGCGCGCTGAGGGGGAGACTCGGCGCGGAGCGCTTCGGGCGGTCGAGGTGGCGCGCGTGGGGGGGCCATCGAACGGTGGGCTGCCCCCCGTCGCCCCCCTTCACTCCGACTGCGATTGCGAGGAGGACGCGTCTTCTGCGGTTTGGACTCGGCGTCGTGCGCCTCGGGTCGTCGGGGTGGCGAGCGTGGGCCGGACTTCGGGCGGTGCGCCGCCCCCCTTCGCTCCGCTGCGCGGAGCTATGGGGGGCACCACCCGTCGCCCCTGCCCGCCGTCGGCCGAATCGCGAGGGGCTTGCCACCCATAGCCCCTGCCCTTCTGGGGCAGGGGCGACGGGTGGTGGGCCCAGCTGGACTTGAACCAGCGACCCCCTGGTTGTCGACCAGGTACTCTAGCCAACTGAGCTATGGGCCCGTCAGGCCTCCATTATCGGGCCAACCCGGCCGAAACTTCAAGTTGCCGGCGCGGGTTTCTGTCCGCGGAGGCGCTAAACTGCAGAGGGGGGCGCTGCCCCCGCAAGGGATGCCGATGCAGAAGATGCTCACATGGCTCGTCGTCGGCCTGACGCTCGCGGTCGGGGTGCTCGGCGTCTTCACGTTCAAGCTCTACATGGACGGCGGGCCTTCCGGCATGCGCCTCTCCCCGGCGACGCCGCCGCCCCGAGCCGCGCTCGTCGGAGAGGGTGCCGATGGGGCGCGCATCGAGGCGCTGGAGCGCCGGCTTGCGGCGCTCCAACTCGAATACGACGCGCAGAAGCGCCGCCTCACGATCCTCGCGAACGCCGCCGAGGCGGCTTCGGCGGTGCCGCGCGAGCCCGGCGCCTCGCCTGCGGAGCATGGCGCCGACGGGCCCCCGGACCCCCACGCATTCGCCAGCGGCCTCAACCCCAGGCGCGGGCCGGACGGCGCCTTCGAGATCACGCGCGAGGAGGAGGACTACTACATCGCGCTGAAGGAGCGCGTCGAGGTCCGCACGCGCATCGATCAACAGACGAAGAGCGTGATGAGCCGCATCGAACGGCTCGCGGGGCGCGGCGAGATCGGAGCGCTGCCGGGGCCGACGCGGGACCGTGTCGAGGGCATCGTGCGCGGCTTCGTCGCCGCCGGGGACGACCTCGTCGTGCGCTATCTGCGCTCGCCGAGCGCGGAGATCGCGGCGCTCGGCCCCGAGCAGAGGCGCGACGCGATGATGCGCGACCGCGACGAACTCGTGCAGCGCGCGAAGAGCGCGCTCGAGCCTGTCGTGGGTGCCGCGGACGCGGCCAAGGTGGCCGAGGAGAGCCTGCAGAATCCCTGGGGGCTGCGCGGCCGCGACTCCGGCGAACGCCGCAACCGCATCTTCGGCAACCGCGAAGAGAGATAGGGCCGGGGGGGCGCGGGGGGGCGACGCGAAGCGGAGCGCCCCCCGCTCGATCTTGGGCGCGGGGGGGCGACGCGAAGCGGAGCGCCCCCCGGATGATCGCGGGGCGCGGGGGGGGGCCACGCGCGCCTTGGCGCGGCGCGCGGCCGGTTGATAGACTCCTGCGCTTTCCCACCCCTACCCGGAGTCGCGCATGCTTGTCGGCGTTCCCAGCGAAATCAAGGACAACGAGAACCGCGTCGCGATGGTGCCGGGCGGCGTCGCGCAGATGGTCGCGGCGGGCCACAAGGTGCTGGTCCAGAAGGGGGCGGGGCTGGGCAGCGGATTCGCCGACTCGGCCTTCCGCGAGGCGGGCGCGACGATCGTGGCCACGGCGCAGGACATCTTCCGGCGCGCCCAGATGATCGTGAAGGTGAAGGAACCGCAGCCGGTGGAGATCGAGATGATCCGGAAGGACCAGATCATCTTCACCTACTTCCACTTCGCGGCGAGCCGCGCCCTGACCCTCGGCATGATGAAGACCGGCGCCGTCTGCGTCGCCTACGAGACCATCGAGGACAAGCGCGGCCGCCTGCCGCTGCTCACGCCGATGAGCGAGGTGGCGGGGCGCATGGCCGTGCAGGTCGGGGCCGCCTATCTCGAAAGGCCCTCGGGAGGCCGGGGGGTGCTCCTCGGCGGCGTGCCCGGCGTGCCGCCCTGCGAGGTCGCGATCATCGGCGGCGGCGTCGTCGGCACGCAGGCCGCCTGGATGGCGGCCGGGCTCGGCGCGTGGGTGACGATCCTCGATGTCGACCTGGAGCGCCTGCGCTACCTCTCCGACGTCATGCCCGCGAACGTGACGACGCTGCACAGCAACCCCGAGAGCATCCTCGGCGCCTGTCGGCGCGCGGACCTGCTCGTCGGGGCGGTGCTCATCGAGGGGGCGAAGGCCCCGGTGCTCGTGCCGCGCTCCTACCTGAAGCAGATGAAGCCCGGCTCGGTCATCGTCGATGTCGCCGTGGACCAGGGCGGCTGCGTCGAGACCTGCAAGCCGACGACGCACAGCGACCCGACCTACTTCGTCGACGGCGTGCTGCACTACTGCGTGGCGAACATGCCCGGAGCGGTGCCGCGCACCTCGACCTTCGCGCTCACCAACGCCACGCTCTCCTACGCGCTCAAGCTCGCGAAGCACGGGATCGGCGGGCCCGTGCTCGAGGAGAAGGGGTTCGCGAAGGGCATCAACGTGAGCAAGGGCAAGGTGACGCATCCCGCGGTCGCGGAGGCTTTCGGCCTCGCCTACACCCCGGTGGACGCCGTCCACGCCTGAGCGCGCGATGAGGCCGCCGCGCGAGGAGCGTCCCCCGGCCCGCGGGGGGAGGTAGGCCATCTCCGCAGGGGATGCACGCCTCGCAGGCGATCTCAACCGGGGGCCGCTCTTCTGGCGGCTCTTCACCTTCGGCATCCCGCTCGTGCTCGGGATGTTCTTCCACGGGCTGTTCAATCTGGTCGACCTGCTGATCGTCGGGCCGCTCGGCCCCTACGCGCTCGCCGCGGTGAACCAGGCCTCGCTCGTCAACATGCTGCCGATGGTGATCGCCGCCGGGGTGAACAACGCGAGCATCGCGGTCATCTCGCGCAACTTCGGCATGCGCAACTACAACCGGGCGAACGCGAACGCGCTCCAGAGCTTCCTGCTGCTCGCCATCCTCGCGGTGGCGCTCGGCTGGCCCAGCTACGCCTACGCGCCCGAACTGAACCGCCTCGTCGGCTCCGAGGGCGACGCCCTCGTCGAGGCCAACACCTACCTGCGCATCTCCAGCGCGGGGCTCATCACGATGTTCGTGCTGATGCAGGTGACCGCGGTGCTGCGCGCCGGGGGCAACGCGCGCTGGCCGATGGTGCTGATGATCGGCGCGAACGTGCTGAACGTGCTGCTGACGATCGCCCTCGTCTTCGGCTGGTGGGTCTTCCCCAGGATGGGGGTCGCGGGGGCCGCGTGGGGGACGGTGATCGCCCGGGGCGTCTTCGCGGTCTTCGGCCTCTGGCTGATCACCCGGCGCGCGTCGCCCGTTCGGCTCATCCTCCGGCGGCCGCGCCCGCGCCCGCGGATGATCTGGAACCTGACGCGCATCGGCATCCCGTCGTCGATGCAGTTCGTCGTCCGCGTGGTCGCCTACGGCGCGCTGATGCGCTATGTCGTCGAGTTCGGCGATGGCGAGGCGATGCACGCCGCCCTCGCCGCCGGCCTGCGACTCGACATGCTCGCGACCTTCGCGGGGGCGGGGTGGGGGGCCGCGGCCGCCGCGATCGTCGGGCAGGCGCTCGGCGCCGGCCTGCAGCGGCGGGCGGAGCGGGCGGGCTGGATCGCCGCGATCCTGAACGCGATCATGATGACGGCGATCGGCCTCGGCTACTGGTGGCACGCGCGCTGGCTCATGGAGGCCTTCGGCGACGACCCGGGGGCGCGTCCGGAGTTCCAGCTCATGTCGGACTACGGCACGGAGTTCCTGCGCATCGCCGTGGTCGGGTACGCCTTCGCGGGCATCGGGATCACGCTGGCCCAGGCGCTCAACGGGGCCGGGAGCACGAAGACGCCGCTGCTGCTCGACGCCGCCGGCTTCCTGCTGCTGCTGATCCCTGCCGCGCGCCACATCGCCCTGAACCACGCCGAGGAGGGCTACGGGCGGGCGACGCTCTGGTGGGTCGTCGTGGGGGTCTCCGCGCTCGTGGCGCTGCTCTATGTGGCGGTCTGGGCGGCGGGCCACTGGAAACGGAAGCGAATCCAGTAGAATCGCCTCTCCCATGACCGAAGCGGTCGCGAAGTTCGAACGCCTGATGAACCTGGTGGCGTTCCTCCTCTCCTCGGCGGAGCCGGTGCCCTTCGCGATCATCCGCAAGACCGTCGTCGGCTACAACGACCTCGCCCGGGAGGACGCCGTCGAGAAGCGCTTCGACCGCGACAAGAAGGAGTTGCGCGAGATCGGCATCCCGGTCGAGTACGTCAACAGCGACGAGCAGGGGCGCGACGGCTACTTCATCCCGCCGCAGCAGTACTACCACCACGAACTCGCGCTCACGCCCGACGAGGCGTCGCTGATGGTGCTGCTCGCCAACGCGGCGCGCGGCAGCAACGACGCGATCAGCACGAACCTCCGCTCGGCGCTGCTGAAGATGGCGATCGACTCGCCGCTGCAGGAGGAGGTGGCCGAGGCCATCGCCCAGAGCCAGGTCCAGACCTTCGCGCGCGGCAAGCGCGACCGGGCGGTGATGGACAACCTCGACCGCCTGCTCGCGGCCGTCGCCGAGCGGCGGGGCGTGAAGTTCCGGTACAGGAAGCCGGAGAGCAAGGAGGCGACGCCGCGCGAGGTCCACCCCTACGGCCTCGGCTATCGCGAGGGGGAGTGGTACCTCGTCGGCAAGGACCTCGCGCGCGGCGACCTGCGCCAGTTCAAGATCGTGCGCATCCAGGGTGCCGTCACGTCGAAGAAGAGCCGCAAGCGCGAGTTCGAGATCCCGCCGGGCTTCGACGTCGAGCGGGCGATCGGCCGCGCCCCCTGGCAGTTCGAGGGCGGCAAGGAAGAGTGGGCAAGCGTGCACTTCCATCCCGACGTCGCGTGGATGGTCGAGGACAAGGTCGCCCCGGGCCAGAAGTTCGAGCGGCACGCCGACGGCAGCGGCGTGCTTTCGGTGCGGGTGCGCAAGTCGGACAAGACCCACCAGCGGCTGCTGCACATGCTCGCCTCCTACAGCGGGCAGTGCGCGGTGCTCAAGCCCGCGTGGCTCCGCAAGCAGGCGCTCGACCAGCTCCTCGCGCTGCGGGGGCGGTACGCCTGATGGCCCTGCCGCTCGCGAAGCTGCGCCTCTACCTGTCGCTGATCCCGCTTCTCCGGGCGCGCAAGTCGATCACGTTCAAGGAGATCGGCGACCACCTGGGCATCAGCGCGCAGGCGGCGGCGAAGGAGATCCCCGAGGCGCTGATGCTCTGCGGCGTGCCGCCCTACATGCCGCACGACTACATCGCCTGCTTCACCGAGAAGGACCGGGTGCGGGTCAAGTTCGCCGACCACTTCCGCCGCCCGGCGCGCCTGACCCTCGCCGAGGCGGCGGCGGTGCTGCTCGCGCTGCGCGCGCT
>CAZMXP010000079.1:0-14686 GCA_964570285.1 uncultured Planctomycetaceae bacterium | reverse complement strand
AACCGCCGAGCTTGCAAGCGTCGCGGCGGAGTATGGATGTTGCATCCTGGCTCTTGTTCACGCGAAGAAGGGCAAGGGGCACAACCGGCACGACGCGCCCTACGGGGCCGCGAGCACGTTCGGTTCCTTCCGTTCCTGCTACGTCATCCGACAAAAGGAAGCGGAGGACCCCAACGCCGACGAAGCAGAGGCCCCGAGGGACTTCGGGGTGTTTTGCCTGAAGGCATCGCACGCGCGAATCATGCCCCGGCCCTTCGGGTTCAGCATCGCAACCGCCGCCCTCGACGGCATCGAGGGCGGCATCATCGGAGCATGGCGCGCCGATCCGGGCTTCACGGAACGGCAAGCCCTCGACGCGGCACCGCACGAGCGGACGCAGAAGCAGCGGGCGGAGGCCGCCATCCTCGAATCGCTCGCCTCCGGGGTTCTCTCGGCGGAGGACCTCACGGCGGAGTGTGTGGCGGAGGGGTTCACGGCTGGCACCATCAACCGCGCGCGGGGCATCCTGAAGGGCCGTGGCGCGATCCTCACCCGGACGGCAAAGAGCGCCGCAACCAAGCGCAACCGGACATTCTGGGCGCTCGCCGCTCACGCTGCCGCTCTCGACGACGTAGCGGACACTTATAGGGCGGGCTCGACGGGGGAGGACCCCACGCTATGAGCCCCCCGTCTTTCGTGGGGTTGGAGAGTTGGACTGTTCGCTTGCGGGGCGAAGTATCCAAGAATCCATGTATCCACCTACTACACCCCCCGCGCGCGAGGCTCCCATCACCCGGCCCACCCGAACCCGTCCCCCCCCTTGACATAGCGTAGGAACGAAAGTAGAATGCTCGACGCCATGAAGAAACCGAAGGCCCGGATGGGCAGGCCCCCCAAGCGCCCCGAGGATCGCGCCGTGCGCTTCTCGCTCGCGTTTCCGGGGCCGCTCCATCGCGCCGTCGTCAAGCACGCCGAGGCCGAGGGGGTTCCTCTCTCCGCCTTCATCGCCGGATGCGTTGCGCGGGCGCTCGCCCGCAAGAGGAGTTGACCCGATGCGCCTTTTCCAGCCCACTTACTCCAATGCCTCCGGCAAGGCGAAGCGCTCCAAGACGTGGCGCGTGCGGTTCAGCATCGCCGGGCGACGCTTCGACCTGCCGACCGGCTTGCGCGACCGCCGCGCGGCCGAACTCAAGGCGCGGGCCATCGTGAAGGACTCCGAACTCAAGGCCGCCGGGCTCAACCTCTTCGGGGAGTCCCGCGACCTTCGCCTGTCCGACGTTGCCGCGCAATTCGAGGCCGAACTCATCCGACGGGGGCGCACCGCGCAATACGCCGCAGAGACGCGCGGCAGGATCGGACGCCTTCTGGGCGAAGCCTCCCCGCTCTCGACGGTTACCACGGAACGGGTGCGGGCCGCGCTGGCGAAGCTCGCCGCGAGCAAGACGCCGCGAACGGTGGGGCAGCATCGGCAGAGCGCGTTCGCCCTCTTCCGCTGGCTCGTGGAAGAGTCCCGCTGGCCCGCGAACCCGTGCG
Source organism: uncultured Planctomycetaceae bacterium (assembly GCA_964570285.1). Lineage (GTDB taxonomy): Bacteria > Planctomycetota > PLA2 > PLA2 > PLA2 > CAZMXP01. The sequence goes on along the minus strand of CAZMXP010000079.1, from coordinate 13,174 downwards.
CCGCCGTGGCATCCATCAAACAGGCGGAGCCGACGCGCCGACGCCGCGCCCTCGACGCCGACGAACTCGCCCGCCTCATCGCCGCCGCGCCCCCGGAGCGCGCGACCGTCTATGCCGTCGCCGCCGCAACGGGGCTCCGGCGCTCCGAACTCGCCGCGCTCCGCGCCGCCGACTTGGACCTCGACGGGAGCAAGCCGACCGTGCGTGTGCGCGCCGCGACCGCGAAGAATCGGCGCGAGGCGATTCTCCCCCTTCCCTCGCACGCGGTAGCGGCGCTCAGGAACGCGCTACAGCGCGCGGGAGACGCGCCCACGCTGTTGGGCCGCATCCCGCCCATGAAGGCCCTACGGCGCGACCTACGGGCCGCACGGGCCGCGTGGCTCGCTCAGGAGGGCATCGGCGACGACGAACGGGAGAGGCGCGAGCGTTCGGACTTCCTTAAGGCGACGGACTCCGAGGGGCGCGTCGTGGACTTCCACGCGCTCCGCGTGACCTACTGCACGTCGCTTGCGCGCGCGGGAGTCTCGCTCGTGGTGGCGCAACGGCTGATGCGACACAGCGACCCCAAGCTGACCGCGAACACCTACACGCGCCTTGAGGCGCTCGACTTGCACCGCGCGGTAGCGGCGCTCGAATCACCTTCCCCCCTACCTTCCCCCAAACCTGCCATTTCGCACCCCGACGAAGCACAACCTCTCCGCGAAAGCGCGACGCGCGCGACCGCGCCGGGAGCGGCGAAAGCCCGCCAGCCTCGCGGGAAATCCGCGCGGGTGGCGCGCTCTGGAAGTGGCACCCCGGGAGGGACTCGAACCCCCAACCGCCGGATTAGAAATCCGATGCTCTATCCGATTGAGCTACCGGGGCGCGTTGGAAACCCGGCATTCTAACGCCCGTGCCGGCGTCGACGGGCGTTGGCACCCCGGGAGGGATTCGAACCCCCAACCGTCGGATTCGAAGTCCGATGCTCTATCCAGTTGAGCTACCGGGGCGGGGCGTAGCAGGCTTGAGGCTGAAGGCTGTAGGCCGAAGGGCTCGCCTGTGGGCGCGACCGCACACCGCGATCCTCCCTTCAGTCTACGGCCTCCAGCCTTCAGCCTCCTCCCGCCGCTACCGCCGCCCCCCCGGCCCCCCCCGGACTCCCGTCACCTGGACGCGCGTGCAGTCGAGCGCGGCGAGCACATCCACGAGCGAGATGACGGAGGCGTAGGCGACCTGCGGCGTCGCGTCGATCTCGTAGACGTTCTCGGGGCCGAGCCTGCGGATCAGCGGGGCGAGTTCGCCGGCGCGGGCGGCGCGGTGCTGGCCGAGGAGGTAGAGCGGCCCCTCGCGGACGCGGATCGTCACCTTCGGCGGCGGCTCGCTCGGCACGGGGCTCATCCCGTGCTTGGGGAGTTGCATCAGCAGCTTGCCGTCGAGCTGCTTCATCGGCAGCGTCATGAAGAAGATCAGGATCAGGAAGGCGATGTCGACGAGCGGCGTCAGTCCGGGGCGCTCATCTTGCGGTAGGGGGAGACCTCTCATGGCACGTTCCTCTGGAAGGAACGGCGCGCGCCGGTTCGGGTGCGCCCATGGTACCACGCGAGAGACGCGCGCCTCGCCCGCGGGCTACAATCGACCCGATCGCAGGGAGTCCGCCACCATGAGCGACGTCTCGCGCATCCTCTCGGCCATCGGACAGGGTGATCCCAAGGCGGCGGAGGCGCTGCTGCCGCTGGTCTACGACGAGCTGAGGAAGCTCGCGGCGGCGAAACTCGCCCGCGAGAAGCCGGGGCAGACGCTGCAGGCGACCGCGCTCGTGCACGAGGCCTATCTGCGGCTCGTGGGTGGGGGGGGCGCGGGGGGGGCGTGGGACCACCGGGGCCACTTCTTCGCCGCCGCGGCCGAGGCGATGCGGCGCATCTTGGTGGAGGCCGCCCGCCGGGACGGTCGCCTGAAGCGCGGCGGCGGGCGTGTCCGGCTCGAACTGATCGACCAGGCCGACTCCATCGCGACGGACCCCGATCTGGTCCTCTCGCTCGATGAACTGCTCGTCCGGTTGGGGAGCGAGGATCCCACCGCGGCGCGCGTCGCCCACCTGCACCTCTTCGGCGGCCTCTCGGTCGAGGAGGCTGGAAACGTGCTGGGGCTCTCCCGGCCCGTGGCCTATCGGAGCTGGAAGTACGCCCGCGCGTGGCTCCGGGAGGGGCTTGAGGGGTAGCCCGGCGAGACAAATCCCACGCGGATGGCGCATTGGGGATGGATAGGATTCCTACACCCGGAGAGAGCCCCATGGCCTTCGATCCCGCCCTCGCGAAGTCGCTTTTCTTGGCCGCCTCGGATATCGCCGACCGGGCCGCGCGGGCGGCCTATCTCGACCGCGAATGCGGCGGCGACGCCGAACTCCGCGGCCGTGTCGAGGCCCTGTTGCGGGCCGATGAGGCCTCCGTCTGGTTTGACTCGGGCGCGGCGAACGTGGCCGGCAAGCCCGACTCCGGCGCGGCGGGGTCGGTTCCCGAGGCCGGCTCTCCTTTGCAGGACGAGCAGGCGGGTGCCGTGATCGCCGGCAAGTACACCCTCGTCGAGCCGATCGGCGAGGGGGGCATGGGTTCGGTCTGGCGGGCGAAGCAGACCGAGCCCGTGAAGCGGTATGTGGCGATCAAGCTGATCCGCGCCGGCATGGACTCGAGGCAGGTGCTGGCCCGCTTCGACGCCGAGCGGCAGGCGCTTGCCCTGATGGACCATCCCCACATCGCCAAGGTGCTCGACGGCGGCCTGCACCGGCACCGGCCCTACTTCGTGATGGAGCTGGTCAAGGGCGTGCCGATCACCGAGTTCTGCGACGCCCGCAGGCTGTCGCCGCGCGAGCGGCTGGAGCTCTTCGTGCCGGTCTGCGAGGCGATCCAGCACGCGCACCAGAAGGGGATCATCCACCGCGACATCAAGCCGAGCAACGTGCTCGTTGCGCTCTACGACGACAGGCCGGTCGTGAAGGTGATCGACTTCGGCGTCGCGAAGGCGACCGGGGGCGCGCTGACCGAGAAGACCCTCGACACGGGCTTTGGCGCGGTGGTCGGCACGCCGCAGTACATGTCGCCGGAGCAGGCCGCGTTCAACAACGTGGACATCGACACGCGGTCGGACGTCTACGCCCTCGGCGTGCTGCTCTACGAGCTGCTGACGGGCTCGCCGCCCTTCTCGCAGCAGGAGCTGGAGAAGAGGGGGCTGCTCGAGATGCTGCGCGTCGTGCGGGAGGAGGAGCCGTCGCGGCCGAGCACGAAGCTGAGCACCGCCGCCGCGCTGCCGACGCTGTCGGCCAACCGCGCCACCGAGCCCAAGAAGCTGACGGGCATGCTGCGGAGCGAACTGGACTGGATCGTCATGAAGGCGCTCGAGAAGGACCGCGCGCGCCGCTACGAGACGGCCAACGGGTTCGCGGCCGACGTGCGGCGCTACCTGAGCGGCGAGGCGGTGCAGGCCCACCCGCCGAGCGCGGCCTACCGCGTGCGGAAGTTCGTGCGGCGCCACCGGCCACAGGTGATCGCGGCGAGTCTCGTGATGCTCGCGCTCGTGGGCGGCGTGGCGGGGACGACATGGGGGATGATCGAGGCCCGCAAGCAGAGGGCGGAGGCGCTGCGGCAGGAGACGCTCGCCCGCGGCGAGACGGCGGAGAAGGAGAGGGCCCGCGCCGCCGAAGCCGAGCGCGCCGAAGGGGAGCGGCTCGCCAAGCGCGAGGCCGAGAGCCAGAGGGAGACGGCCCTGAAGCGGCTGCACCAGATCGAGCGGAGCAACGGGATCCTGGCCCAGATCTTCGAAGACCTGGACATCCGGCAGGCGAACGAGCGCGAGGAGCCGCTCGCGGCCGTGCTGGCGCGACGGCTCCTGGACGCGGTCGCCCAACTGGAGGGCGAGGCGGTCGGGGGCCCGCTCGTCGTCGCCGATCTCCAGCACCGGCTGGGCCGCTCCCTCGCGGGGCTCGGCTATGCGCAGGAGGCGATCCCGCTCTTCACGAAGGCGAGGGCCACCTTCACGGAGCAGGGGGGGCCCGACCACTACGAGACGCTCCGGGTCATGAACTCACTGGCCAACGCCTACGGCGCGGTCGGAAGGCAGCAGGAGGCGCTGGCGATGTCGCAGGAGGTCCTGCGGCGCACCACGGCCTCGCTGGGCACGGCGCACCCCGACACGATCGTCGCGATGAACAACCTCGCGGCGGCCTACGACAGGGCGGGGCAGGCGGCGCTGGCCCTTCCGCTCCTCGACGAGGCGCTCGCGATCTCGAGACGGACATTCGGGGCCGACGACTACCGCACGCTGGGCTGCATGCACAGCCTCGGGAAGGTCCACTTGCAGGCCGGCAACCACGACGCGGCGCTGCCGCTCCTCGAAGAGGCGCTGAAGCTGGCCGAGGCGAAGCTGGGGGCGGAGCACCCCGACACGCTGCAAGTCCTGAGCAATCTCGGCGGCTGCTACCAATCCATGAACAGGCCGGAGCAGGCGCTGCCGCTGGTCGAGAGGATCCTGAGGCTGCGGAAGCAGAAGCTGGGGAGCGCGCACCCCGACACCATCCAGAGCATGAACAACCTCGCCGCGGTCTACGAAGCGTCTGGCAGGCGTGACCTGGCGGTTCCCCTGCTGGAGGAGGCGGTCAAGCTCCAGAAGGACAAGCTGGGGGTCGACCACCCGAGCACGCTGGTCAGCATGAGCAACCTGGCGGAGGCCTATCGGAACGCGAAGCAGCTCGACCTTTCGGTGCCGCTCTTCGAGGAGACGCTTGGGATCGCGAGCGGAAGGCTCGGCCCCGACCATCCGATCGTCCTGAAGTGCTCGCACGGCCTCGCCGCGGCGTACTGGGCCTCGGGCCGGTTCGACAGGTCGGTGCCGATGTTCGAGCAGCTTGTGCGCTTCCACGAGGCCCGGCTCGGGCGGGCGAGCCCCGTGACGCTGAACTTTGTCGCGAACCTGGCCACGAACTACCTCGACTCGGGGCGGCGCGCCGACGCGATCCCCCTGCTCGAAGAGGTCAACGGGGCCGCGAAGCAGCACCCCCAGCTCGCGTGGATCCGCGGTCCGCTGCGGCACGCCTACGCCGAGGCCGGCGAGGAGCTGAAGCTCGCGCTGCTGCTCCTCGAGGACCTGCCCGGTTCCCGTCGCTCGCTGCCGGGCGACGGCCCCGAGCTTGCCGGCCTGCTCGCCCAGATCGGCGTGGGCCTGCTGAAGGGAGGGAGGTGGGCGGAGGCCGAGCCGCTGCTCCGCGAGAGCCTCGCGATCCGGGAGCGGACGCAGCCCGAAAGCTGGTCGACGTTCAACTCGAGGTCCATGCTCGGCGGGGCGCTGCTGGGCCAGCGGAAGTACGCCGACGCCGAACCGCTGCTGCTCCAAGGCTACGAGGGCATGAAGGCGCGCGAGACGATGATCCCCCCCCAAGGTCGCGTGCGCCTGACCGAGGCGGCAAGGCGGCTCGTCGAGTTGTACGAGGCTGCGCAGAAGCCGGGGGAGGCAGAGAGGTTTCGGGCCGAGCTCCAACAGCGGGAGGCCGCCGAGACGTCCGGCAAGACCCCGCCGGGACGGTAGCCCGCGGCGAGACCTCTCGCGCCCGGAGGCCGCGGGAGGGGTGGTCGGGGAGGTGGGAGTCGAACCCACACCTGAACCCCCCAAAAGTTCCGCTCTACCGTTGCAGCTACTCCCCGAAAGTGATGCGCGATTGTACCGCGGGGGGGGCGGGGGCGTCAGGCGCGCATCACTTTCGGGGACTAGCGCGGGAGCGGGGCGGGATGGCGAGGGGTGGTCGCCGCGACCGGGGGGTTCGGGGGGGGAGCGGAGCGAAGCGACGCGGACCCCCCGAAACAATCAAGTAGGTTTGCGGCCGGAACCGCGCGCGCGAGTTCCCGCCTTCGTCGCGCGAGTCCCGCGCCCGCACGCCGGCGGTCAACTCCAAGTTGATCGTTCGCGGAGCGAAGCGACGCGGACCCCCCGAAACAACCCAGTAGGTTTGCGGCCGGAGCCGCATGCCGGGTGCCCGCCTTCGTCCCGCGAGTTCCGCGCCCGCATGCCGGCGGCCAACTCCAACTCCATCGCTCGCGGAGCGCCGCGAGGGGGCGGTGGGGTACACTACGGGACTCATGAAGGTGCTGGTTGTCGGAGGCGGCGGGCGCGAGCATGCGCTCTGCTGGAGCCTCGCGAAGTCGTCGCGGGTGAGCGAGGTCTTCTGCGCGCCTGGGAACGCGGGGATCGGGGCGATCGCGCAGTGCGTCGACATCGGGGCGACCGACATCGAGCGGCTCGTCGGCTTCGCGAAGGAGGTGGGCATCGGGCTCACGGTGGTCGGCCCCGAGGACCCGCTCTGCCGCGGCATCGTGGACCGCTTCGAGGCGGAGGGCCTGAGGGTCTTCGGCCCGCGGCAGGGGGCGGCCGAACTCGAGGGGTCGAAGATCTTCAGCAAGCGGATCATGACGCAGTACATGATCCCGACCGCCGTCGCGCGCCCCTTCGACGACTTCGAGCGCTGCCGCCGCTACCTCGAGGGGGCCGACTTCCCGATGGTGGTCAAGGCCGACGGCCTCGCCGCGGGCAAGGGCGTCTTCATCGTGCACGACTTCGCCGAGGCGACTGCGGCGCTGGAGGCCTGCTTCAAGGAGGAGCGCTTCGGCGCGAGCGGCCACCGCGTGCTCATCGAGGAGTACCTGCAAGGGGAGGAGGCCTCGGTCTTCGCGCTCACCGACGGGCAGACGATCGCGGTGCTGCCTTCGGCGAGGGACTACAAGCGGGTCCGAGACGGAGACGAGGGGCCGAATACGGGGGGCATGGGGGCCTACAGCCCCACGCCGCGGCTGACGCCGGCGATCATGGACCAGGTCGTCGGCCAGATCCTCGTGCCGGTCGTGCACGCGATGAACCGCGAGGGGCGCACCTACAAGGGGCTCCTCTACGCCGGGCTGATGCTGACCAAGGGCGGCCCGAAGGTGATCGAGTTCAACGTGCGGCTCGGCGACCCGGAGGCGCAGCCGGTGCTGATGCGCCTCAAGGGCGGCCTGCTGGACATTCTCGAGGCGGTGCTCGACGGCAATCTGGACGAGATCGACCTCTCCTACGACGAGCGCCCCGCCTGCTGCGTCGTCATGGCGAGCGAGGGCTACCCCGGCCCGACGAAGGTCGGCCGCGTCATCTCGGGCCTCGACGAGGTCGAGACGGGGCCCGACCTTCAGGTCTTCCACGCGGGCACGCTGCGCCGGGGCGCCGAGATCGTCACCTCGGGCGGGCGCGTGCTCGGCGTGACCGCGCTGGGCGACGACCTCCCCGCCGCCCGGGAGCGGGCCTACCAGGCGGTGGAGCGGATCCGCTTCGAGGGGGGCCACTTCCGCCGTGACATCGGCCTGTAACGGTTTGCGTGCGCGACGCGTTCAGGTAGGTATGCGCAGTTCCTGCCTTGCGGTGCTCTTGCTTCTTGCGGCCGCGCGCGCAAACCCTAATGGCCCGAGGGAGATCGCGAACACGCTCGCGACCCGGCGCGTCAGCGTGCAGTTCGACGGGGCGTCGCTGAAGGAGCTCGTCGACTTCGTGCGGATCACGAGCGGGCTCAACATCGTCGTCATGAAGGCGAGGATCGAGAAGGAGATCGGCGACCCCGACGCGATCGAGCTCTCGGTCGACCTGCACAACGTCACGCTGAAGGACCTCTTCGAGCTCACGCTCGAGCCGCTCGGCCTCGCGACGATGATCCAGGGCAACGTGCTGCTGATCACGACGAAGAGGGAGTCGCGCGGCAAGCCCGTGCTCGTGCTGTACGACGTCGCGGAGCACCTGATCCCGATCCGCGACTTCCCGGGCCAGGACATGAACCTCTACGGCAGCGGCCACGAGAGGCCCGAGCCGCCGGAGGAGGTCGTCGCGCAGGCGATCGCGTCCAGCGAGGAGCTCGCCGAGATGGTGCGGCAGTTCTGCGGCCGCGGCACGTGGGAGGACGAGGGCATCAGCCTCTCGCCCTACCGCCGCCACCTCTTCATCCGCCAGTACCCCGAGGTGCACCGCGAGATCGCCCGCTTCCTCGCCGCCGTCGGCGGGTTGCGGTAGCATCGCGATGTGTCCGTAGAGCACATCGAGCAGGCGACGGAGCTCTTCCGCCGCTTCCTCAAGGCGCAGGACCTGAAGATCACGCGCCAGCGCGAGATCCTGCTGCGCCGCATCTTCGAGCGCGAGGAGCACTTCAGCGCGGAGCAGCTCGAAGACCACGTCAAGGGCGACGGCATCAGCAAGGCGACGATCTACCGCACGCTGCAGCTGCTCGTCGACTGCGGGCTCATCGAGGAGGTCGCGCTCAAGGACGACCGGCGCGTCTACGAGCACACCTACGGCCGCGAGCCGCACGACCACATCGTCTGCATGGACTGCAAGAAGATCTTCGAGTTCGACGGCGCCGCGATGTCGAAGCTCGAGGCGGAGACGACGCGCCGGCTCGGCTTCCGCCCCTTCGGCCACCGGCTGCGCATCGAGGCCGCCTGCGAGATCTTCCGCAAGACCGGCCGCTGCGACCGCGAGGCGATCCGGCTCTCGTGAGCGACGCCGGACCGCACATGCGCGCGGCGCTGCGCGAAGCCAGGAAGGCCGCCGACGACGGCGAGGTGCCCGTCGGCGCCGTCGTCGTGCACGAGGGCAAGATCGTCGGCCGCGCGCATAACCAGCGCGAGCGGCTCAAGGACCCGACCGCCCACGCCGAGATGATCGCGCTGACGCAGGCGGCGAGCGCGCTCGACTCCTGGCGCCTCGAAGGCTGCGACCTCTACGTGACGCTCGAGCCCTGCCTCATGTGCGCCGGCGCCCTTGTCAACGCGCGCATCCGGAAGGTCTTCTTCGGCGCGAAGGATCCGAAGGCGGGCGCCTGCGGCAGCCTCTACCAGGTGGGGCTCGACCCGCGGCTCAACCACCGCTTCGAGGTCGAGGGGGGCCTCCTCGAGGAGGAGTGCGCCGCGCTGCTGCAAGAGTTCTTCCGGGAGCGCCGGTGACGAGGCGCCGCTGGACCCTCCTCGCGCTCTTGTACATGGCCGCCATCTTCGCGCTCTCGTCGGTGCCCGACGACAGGGGCTCGGCGATCTCGCGCACCGTCCTCTTCCTGCCGCCGAAGTGGCAGAACCTGCTGCATGTGCCGCTGTTTTTCGGGGTTGCGTGGCTCTGGAGCCACGCAACCACCAAGGAAGTCGCCCTGCTGATCACGGTGGCCTATGGAGCACTCGACGAGATGCACCAGCTCTATGTCCCGGGGCGCTTCGCGTCGGGGACGGACGCGTTGCTGGACGCGCTCGGGGGCGTTCTCTGCTACCTGTGGCTTAGCTACCGTGATCGAACTCGCTGACGGCCCGCTCCGCGCGACGATCGACCCGCTCGGTGCGCAACTGCGCTCGCTCCGGCTTGACGGCGTGCCCTACCTCTACGAGGGCGACTCGCCCCTCTGGCCCAAGAGCGCGCCGATTCTCTTCCCGGTGGTGGGGCGGTGCCATGAGGACCGCTTCCTCGGCAGACCGATGCCGCGCCACGGCTTCGCGAGGGACCTCGTGTGGAAGGTGGGGGGGCGCGGGGGGGAGTTCGAACTCGTCTCATCGGAGAGGACGCGAGCGCACTACCCCTTCGAGTTCGCGCTGCGCGCCCGCTACACCATCGAAGGGACGGCGCTCGCCTGCCGCTACGAGGTCGAGAACCGAGGCGAGGTCGAGATGCCCTTCTCCTTCGGGCTTCACCCCGCCTTCCGCTGGCCGCTCGGCGATGGCCCGCGCGACGGCTGGGTGGTGCGTTTCCCGCGCGCCCTCGACAGCGAGCGGGTCTATCTCGACGAGGGGCTCCGGGGCGACCGGCGCGAGCCTGTGCGCGGCGACACGATCACGCTCAGCGATCCTCTCTTCGCCGAGGATGCGCTCGTGATCAGGGATCCGGGCACGACGAGGATGGTGCTCGAAAGCCCGCACTCGCCGCGCAAGGTGGTGCTCGACCATTCGCCGGTCAGTTGGCTAGGCCTCTGGTCGATCCCCCGTGCCCCCTTCGTATGCCTCGAGCCCTGGCAGGGCGTCGCCGGCAGGAGAGACGAATCCTCCGAGAAAGAGGGGCTGCTGACGCTGCCCGCCCACGGACGCTGGGGCTTCCAACTGACGATCCGCTGCTGCTAGCATTCCGGCATGAAGCGGATGCTGAAGATCGCCGTCGTGCTGCTGCTGCTCGTGGGGCTGTCGAGCTCGCTCTGGATCGACCATGCCGCGAAGGCGGCGATGGAGGCGGGGGGTGCCGCCGCGCTCGGCGTGCGGACGAGCGTCGGGAGCGTGCACCTCGGCGTCTTCCGCGGCACTTGCAGCCTGAAGGCGGTGCGCCTCGACAATCCGCCCGGCTACAAGACGCCCTACTTCCTCGACCTCGGCAAGGGTTCGGTGGAGGTGAGCCTCAAGTCGCTGATGGGCGATCAGGTGGAGATCCCCACGCTGAACCTCGACGACGTCACAGTGAATCTCGACCGCTCCGGCGGCGACGCGAACTACGACGTGATCCTCGAGAACCTGAAGAGGCTCGAGAGCGAGCCGAAGCCCGACAGCGGCAAGAAGAAGCGCTTCGTGATCCGCGAGGTCGTCATCCGGAACATCCGCGTGAACGCGCAGCTCTCGATCGCCGGCGTCATCAAGCCGACGGTGCCTCTCGTGATCGACGAGATGCGCCTGACGAACGTCGGCGAGGAGGGCGTGCCGCTCAGCCGCGTCTTCGACAAGATCATCGGCGGCCTGCTGCGCGGCATCGCCGAGGCCGGCGCGGGCATCCTCCCCGACGAGATCACCGGCGGCCTCAAGAAGGGCCTCGGCGCGCTCGGCTCCGTCGGCAAGACCGGCCTCAAGATCGTCGGCGACACCGCCAAGAAGGTCGGCGACGGGATCGGGAAGCTCTTCGGGAAGTGAGCGCGGCGCGGCGTTACGATGCGACTGGGATTAGCGCGGGTTGACACGCCGCGCCGCGCCTAATGGAATCCGGGCAGACCATGGCACGCGCATCCGGAAAGGTCGCGACTTCCACCCTCGGCAAGCGGGGCACGCTCGTGATTCCCGCCGAGATCCGGCGACGGTACGGGCTCAAGGAGGGGTCGGTCGTGCTCGTGGAGGAGCGGTCGGAGGGGATCCTCCTCCGGCCGGCGGTCGCCGTTCCCGTCGAGCGCTACGACCTCGAGCGCAAGGCCGAGTTCCTCCTCAACAACGCCGTCGGCCGCAAGGACTACGCCGCCGCCCGCAAGGAGGTGCGGCGCCTGGGGCACGTTCCGGACAAGATCGCCCACAAGCCGCCCGCGGGGAAGTAGCCCCCGCTGCGGCTACCCGTGCGCGCCGCCGACCGGGTGGTCGTCGATGACCGCCGCCCTGTTGGCCCAGTCGCTGCCCGGGTGGGCGCGGCGTAGGCGGTTCCAGTGGTCGCGCAGCAACTCCATGTCGCGCTTGCCGCCGAGGAAGGCCGCGACGCCGGCCAGATACCCCGCCTCCGGGGCAAGCGTCGTGCGGCCGCGCGCGACCTCCTCGAAGTCCCCAAGCGCGAGGTCGAACCGCCCGCGCGAGATCTGCCCAAGCCCGCGCGCGATGCGCATCTCGCAAACGAAATCGCCCGGCGAAAGCCACCCCACCGTGCGCCTCATCTCGCGCCCCTTCGCATCGGTGGTGCGAAAGAGCGGCGCCCAAGGCACCATCGCCCCGCCCGCCGCCTCCTTGAAGTCGGGATGTCTCTCCGCCACGTTGATCTTGAGCCCGACAAAGCTCTCGTCGAGGAAGGCATCCACCGCAGAGTCTGGGTACGTCACGGCACCCATCCGCGCACACCCCAGTCACCCCGGCGACCAGAAGTAGGTGAGCAGCAGCCTCCCCCCCTCCCCCGCCGCCCCGCGCGCCACCTCAAGCTTGTCGTGCCAAACGAACTTCACCATGCGCATTTTGTACGCCCCCCCGCCGACAGCCCCCCCCTCCGCCGCCCAACTCGAAGGCCCCCCGGGCCCCAGCCAAACGTCGCCGCCCGTGTAGAATGTCGCCCCTCCAACGCGGAGAGGTGCCAGAGTGGTCGAATGGGCCGGTTTCGAAAACCGGTGTGGCCGCAAGGTCACCGGGGGTTCGAATCCCTCCCTCTCCGATTGGGCTCCCCGCCCCCCGGCGGGGAGCCCAATCGCCCCCCATAGCTCGCGCAGCGAGCGACGGGGGGCGGGGGCGCGATTCGCCCGCAATAGCCCGCGCAGCGCGGAATACGTCCCGATGGGTGGACCCTTTGGCGCCGCCTCCGGCGTGCCCTTTCATCTTGACGTTGCGAACGCGCTCTTTGCGAGATCTGGTTCCCGATGGCGCGCACGAAGGAGCGGGCCCTTTTGGGGCACATGCATTGCCCGGTAACCGCGTCCTCCCCCGGAGGGCAGCGGGCTAGGCGGGTCGCTAATGTTTCGCCGTTCCGCTACACTCTCTCGACCGCTACAGGGGGCAAGATGCGGACTGTCATTTGCTACGCCTTCGTCAGCAAGAGTGAGGCCGCGGAGTCATCCATTGCTCAACCGCGCGACGTGATTGAGCGATGGTTGCTGAGCAAGGGTGCGGGGAAGCACATGCTCGCACCCGGCTCGGCTACGTTCGAGACGCGCCGCAAGGCGGCGACTCTCGTGGCCGAGTCCCTGTCATGTTCCGAAGGCCAGCTGTGGACCTGGGAGCTGCATGAGGGGGGTGACCTTGCCAGGCCGGTCGAGTTCGCGACGACCCTTGGGCTCGCCGAGTATCCCGGCGAGATCGCGTTCTCGTGCTCGATCCGCGCAGGGCACCGCGAGGTCGTCGTGGCACCACTAGACCTCAGCGTCAAGTGTCCACGCGTGGTTCGCAGCCTCCTTGAGTGTGGGTTGACATGGACGGTGGGAAAGAGCCGGGTCCGAAGGGAGCGAGAACGCCTCCTTGGAGAGCGTGGCGGGCTCTGGCTGGCGCGAGCCATACGCGATCCCGAGAGACCTCTTCCGCTCGTCGTGGTCACCGAGCAAGAGGGGTTCCAGGTCCACCCGAATCTCGACGTCGATCTTGCCTATGATCTGGCTGGCTTGGCTACGGTTGTTTCCATCGATGACGCCGCCTCGAGAACAGTGACCGCTGAACTCGGCACCGACTGGTCCTGCTACAACGTATGCGTTCGATGATCCACGTCTGGCGCGCAGCGTGAGATCGGGCACGATGGG
>CAZMXP010000078.1:0-15003 GCA_964570285.1 uncultured Planctomycetaceae bacterium | reverse complement strand
CATTCGGAGCCCGTCCGCGGGAAGACTACCAATCTTCGCTTGTTTCAGGCCTAGGCTCCGACGGCATCAGCGTGCGCCCATCGCAAGAGTGTCACAACGAGTACCTGGCGTTCCAATTCCAATGTCGCCGCGTTCAGGAGTGGCTGCTACAAAACGCGACCGGCACGACGATGCCCTCGCTAAACCAAGAGATCCTCCGTCGCTTGATAGTGCCACTTCCCCCTACGCGATCGGAACAACAGGCCATTGCCGAGGCTCTTTCTGACGTGGATGCGCTGCTGGTTGGGTTGGACCGGCTCATCGCCAAGAAGCGCGACCTTAAGCAGGCCGCCATGCAGCAGCTCCTGACCGGCCAGATCCGCCTTCCTGGCTTCCGTGCAGATTGGGAGGATTTCGAGTTCGAAGACATCGCAACTATTCGCAATGCTAGAGCTGTCGCCTCATCGACTGCAGCGGGAACACCGTGCGTCGAGTTGGAGTCTATGGGCCAAGGCACCGGCCGGCTTCTTGTGTCGGCCGAAGCGAGAGGGTCCGGGTCGAAGTACAGCTTCAAGAAAGGAGACGTGCTCTTCGGCCGTCTACGTGCCTACTTAAGGAAGTACTGGCTCGCCACGATCGATGGGGTCTGCTCGACTGAAATCTGGCCGCTGGTCGCCCGCGATGAACGCCTCTCCGGGGGCTTCCTGCATCTGCTAGTGCAGACGAACGACTTCGTGAATGCCGCCGGCGTGTCGTACGGAACGCACATGCCGAGGTCGGACTGGTCTGTACTAGCGAAGTTCCCCGTAAGGCTGCCCCCTGTGCAAGAACAAACCGCCATCGCCGCAGTCCTCTCCGACATGGACGCCGAGCTAGCGGCCCTGGAGGCTCGCAGCAACAAGACCCGCGACCTCAAGCAGGCCATGATGCAGGAGCTGCTGACCGGCAAGACACGGTTCGTTCCCGCAGGAGCGGTCCATGCCTGAGCAACCCCGCTCCGAGCGCAAGACGCAGAACCGCGTCATCGCCCTGTTCACCGCCCAGGTGCGCCCCGACAACCTCGGCTACCGCTACCTCGGTGACTGGAGAGAGCGGGAGATCAACCGCGCCATCGAGACGACGCTCCTGTGCGAGAACCTGACGGCCCGCGGCTACTCCGGGGCCCACATCTCCGCAGCCCTGCACAAGCTCGAGACCGCCGCCGATTCGACCGGCATCACGCTCTACCAGGCAAACCTGCGCACCTACCAGCTCCTGCGCTACGGCGTGCCGGTGCAGATCGCCGCGGGCCGAGCCAACGAAACGGTGCACTTGATTGACTGGGATCACCCGGAGAACAACGACTTCGCGCTGGCCGAGGAAGTGACGCTCACCGGCGGCTACGAGCGCCGGCCGGACATCGTGCTCTATCTCAACGGCCTCGCCATTGCGGTGGTCGAGCTCAAACGCAGCTCGGTGGAGCTGGCCGACGGCGTCCGGCAGCTCATCACGAACCAGGAGGAGATCTTCAACAAGGGCTTCTTCAGCACCGTGCAACTTCTACTGGCGGGCAGCGACTCCCAGGGGCTGCGCTACGGCACCACCGGCACGCCGGAGCAGTTCTTCGTCGCTTGGAAGGACGAGGCCGCGGCCGCGGCGGCGCCCGCCGCCGGAGCGCTGCTCGACCGGCCGCTCGCGCAGATGTGCAACAAGGCGCGCCTGCTCGAGCTGATCCGCAACTTCATCATCTTCGACGCCGGCCAGAAGAAGGTTCCGCGGCCGCACCAGTTCTTCGGCGTGAAGGCCGCGCAGGAGCGCATCGCCAGGCGGGAGGGCGGCGTCATCTGGCACACCCAGGGCAGCGGCAAGAGCATTCTGATGGTGCTGATCGCCAAGTGGCTGCTGGAGCACGACCCCGAGGCGCGCGTCCTCGTCGTCACCGACCGCGACGAGCTGGACAAGCAGATCGAAGGGGTGATGAAGAACGCCGGGGTTATCGGTCCCGAGTCGCCTTCGCCACGCATCGCCTCGCGGGCGGAATTGGTGGAGAAGCTCGGGAGCCACACGCCGCGCCTCTTGTGCGCTCTCGTCCACAAGTTCGACCCGGCCGACCTGAAAGGCCCGCCCCCGCCCGTGCACGGCCGCTTCTACGTGTTCGTGGACGAGTGCCACCGCACGCAGGGCGGCGACATGAACAAACAGATGAAGCGCTGGCTGGAAGGCGCGATCTTCATCGGTTTCACGGGCACGCCGCTCTTGCGCAAAGACAGGCTGATGACGCGGGACGTTTTCGGCACCTACATCCACACATACAAGTTCCACGAGGGCGTGGCCGACGGCGTCATTCTGGACCTCAAGTACGAGGCGCGCGACGTGCCGCAGCGGCTCACGACGCGGGCCGCCATCGACAAGTGGTTCGAGCAGAAGACCAAGGGCCTGAACAGCTTCCAGAAGGCGGTTCTGAGAAAGCGCTGGGCGACGATGGAGGAGCTGATGAGCGCCGGCGAGCGCAAGCATCGCATCATCGCCGACATCATCGAGGACTTCAGCCTCAAGCCGCGGCTCAACAACGACCGGGGCACCGCCATCCTCGTGGCCGCCTCGATCTACGACGCCTGCCACTACTACCGGCTGCTGCAGAACACGAGCTTCGGCCCGTACTGCGGGATCATTACGTCCTACGAGCCGAACCACAACGCAATCTCCCGCGAGCCCCTGAACAGCGACGAGCGCTACAAGTTCGACACCTACACACAGCACGTGCTCAAGAAGGGTCAGACCACCAAGCAGTATGAGGACGAGGTGAAGCGACGCTTCATCGAGGAGCCCGCGAACATGAAGCTCCTCATCGTCGTCAGCAAGCTGCTGACCGGCTTCGATGCGCCGAGCTGCACGTACATCTATCTCGACAACGAGCTGCGCGACCACAGTCTCTTCCAGGCCATCTGCCGCACCAACCGGCTCGACGGCGACGACAAGGACTATGGCCACATCGTCGACTTCAAGGAGCTCTTCGGCGACGTGCAGCAGGCAATCGCAGTGTACAACTCCGACGAGCTGGATGTAGACGAGGGCAGCGGCGACGAGAACAACGTCCACCTCAAGGACTGGCTCGAGGAGGGTAAGAAGCAGCTCGACGCTTCTTGCGAGGCGCTGCGCTACCTTTGCGAACCGGTGGCACTACCGCGCGAAGTGGAGCAGTTCCTTCACCACTTCTGCGGGGACGCCGCGAACCACGAGGCTCTGGTCCAGACCGAGGCGCTTCGAGTCTCGTTCTACAAGGCCGTCGCGGCCCTTGTCCGCGCATTCGCCGCTATCGCGCAGGACCTCTCTGAAGCCGGCTACTCCGATGCCGAGGCGGCAACGATCCGGCAGCAGGTCGAGTTCTACGGCGAGCTACGTTCCGCCATCAAGAAACACTCCGGCGAGGAGCTCGACATAAAGCCTTACGAGGCGGACATGCGACACCTCATCAACACGTACATTCAGGCCGACCCAGCGGCGGGCCTCGGCACGCTGGCCGAGATGTCGCTGACCGAGCTCATCATCGAAACCGGGATTCACGACGCCATCGCGCGGAAGCTCAACGAGAAGGGCAAACTGTCGAGGAACGCCGTTGCCGAGGGGATCGTCAACAACGTCCGCAAGGTCATCATCCGCGACCAGCTCACGGACCCTCGGTTTTACGAGCAGATGTCGAGTCTTCTCGACGATCTCATCAGGCAGAGCCGCGCAGATGCAGCCGCGTATGAGGAGTTTCTCCGGAAGGCAGAGGATCTTGTCAGACGCTTGGCCGCGAAGCAGTCCGACGAGGGTGTCCCGGCGGCGCTCCATGGGAAGCGGGAAGCGACGGTCATCTACCGCAACTTGCCGGCGATACTGGCGGCGGGACGCGGCGAGCACGAGGCGGTGGCTGAGCCGCGTGCCGACTACGGCGATCAGCTCGTAGAGTTGGCCTTGGGTATCGACCGCGTGATGCGCGAGCGCGCGCCGGCGGGATGGAAGGGCGACCAGGCCCGCGAGGCGCAGGTCCTGAATGCGCTGTTCCCCCTGCTCGGCCGAGACCGAGACGCGACACGCGCGCTCTTCGAACTCATCAAGAACCAGCCGGGGTACTGATGGTGGAAACGATCCAGCTCGGCGACATCGTCATAGCGATGACTCGAAAGGACATCAAGCATGTCCATCTGTCGGTCCACCCTCCGAGCGGCCGCGTCACGCTCGTCGCCCCTAGGGTGACGCGTCCCGAGGTGGCCCGCGCCTACGCAATCTCGAAGCTCCGTTGGATTCGTCAACAGCAGGCGAGGCTCCTTGGGCAGGCGCGTGAAACCCCTCGACAGTTCGTCGAGCGGGAGAGTCACTACCTCTGGGGCAGGCGCTACTTGCTCAGCGTGACGGAGAGAGATTCGAAGCCGTCCGTCCGGCTGAGTCACCGCAGGATCACGCTCGCCGTCCGCCCCGGCAGCGGCAGGGGCAAGCGTCAGGCGGTGATGCACGAGTGGCACAAGTCCCTGCTGCATGAGGCGGTGCCGGGGCTGATCCGCGAATGGGAACCGAGGCTTGGAGTCGACGTAGCGGCATACTTCCTTCAGCGCATGAAGACGAAGTGGGGGGGCTGCAACCACCGCGCGCGGAGCATCCGTCTGAACACCGAGCTCGTGAAGAAGCCGAAGGACCTGCTCGAATACGTGGTCGTCCACGAGATGCTCCACCTGATCGCACCGACCCACAGCCAGCAGTTCATGAGGCTGCTGACCAAGTATTACCCCGCATGGCGCGAGGCCAGGGCGGAGCTGAACGAGCTTCCGCTGGCTGCGGAAACCTGGAGGGAGTAGGGCCGTGCCCCCGAATCGTGGAACGGTGGGGGGTGGAGGGACAGGTTGCCCGATTGTGCATTGCAGCGGGCGGTCCACCGCGAGGCGCCCCCTCGATTCGCGTCAGCGGGACTTCGCAATGAGCTGCCGGTCTCCGACGGTGCTTGAGCGGGCGGAGCTGGTCTGTGCGGGGTGGGCGGGGTAGGGGCATTGGGACGTGCACTGCGCTGGCGCTCGGGCATGACGCCGGCGTTTCGTCGGAACGCGGTCGCGGGCGGGATATCCTTCAAGCGGAGGGCAGGGCTGCCCGCCTACAGAAGGAGAACTCGATGCTGACGTTGAAGACTGCACCAACGCACTGGTTTGGCGTCCGCCTTCATTGCGCCCGTGTCGTCGAGACGGGAGTAGCTGCGGTGGCGAAATTGAGCGAGTACTCCGAAGACTACGACTGCGCCATCGTGATTGGGGGTGTCAGCCTGACCGAGCCGGTGCTGAGGCTACGTTCGCGCTCGCTAGCCGAAGCGAATGCCGAAGTGGGGGCGCTCGTTGCGGCGGCACGCCCGGACGCCCACGTCGAGGTCATCTGATCTGGTGGAGTGACAGGGGGCCGCAGCCTGCGCCCGTAGTGCGCCATTCTGCTCCTCTCGCAAGCGTCCGCTGAGCGCGCGGCGACGACAGCCGCTCCGTCGCGGTGTCAGTGCATGACGCCCTCGTGCCGCTCGGCGCCCCCGTGGTAAACGTCCGCGGAGTGCCGATGCTCGCGCGCGACGAGCTCGCCGCAGTATCGGCAGCGTCGGAACTGCCGCCGTCGCGCGCGGAGGGCGGCCTGCAGGTGCTTCGGGAGGTCGGCCACCCGAGGCCGGTGATGCCCACCTGTCGTCGTCAGGCGCGATGTGCGTCGGGGTCAACCGAGCCTGATATGTCCGGCTTTCGATGGCCGCGAACTCCAATTTCGGGGCCGATTTCGACGACCTCTTGTATGTTGTACAGGCCGGGGACGCCGCCGACGACCAACCTGACGACGTCCTGCTTTCCGATCACACTCTTGATGAAACCAACCGGCGTGTCGCCCGGCTTCCATCTGACCCTGAACTCGTACCAGTACGGGTTCGATTCGTCGACCGGCCGCCTGAGAAACTCCTGAAGAGGGTCGTGATGTGCGCCACTCATGCGATCCTCATCCTGGCTGTTGCTTGAGTCGTGTGACCTATCGCCAAGGCAGTCTCCGACGTGGCTGAACTCGGCGTCTGCCGGACAGTGAATCTCTCGTGCGCCGCGCGCGTTACCGCCGATCGCACGCGTCCGCCCCCCCATGCTCCCCAACAGAACGTGCGGCGTCAAGTTAGTTGCCGCCTGGTGTGTGGTATTGCAGCCCAGGCAGCGGGCACATAGACCCGGTCTTGGATTCGGGGTTCGCTAACGGCCGGCGCGGCGATCATCCGGTCTCCCCGAGCCGTACGCGGTTGCGGGCAAGCCCGACGAGCACCTGCGCATTGTGTTGGAGCACATCGAGAGGATGCTCGCGGAGTTGCGGGGGAGCGCAGCGGCGCGCCCCCGGCGCGGCTCTCCTCCAGTGAGAGCCCGGGGCACGAAGCTGTGCGACACGTGCGCGGCCCGAGGTGCCGGCCAGAGTGCCGAGTGTTCCTCGCCCTGGATCTCCGTTCACTGCCCCGCCGATGGTTGTCCAGCAGGTTGTGAGCACTCGGAGCAGAAGTCGTGGATCAGGCGCAATACGTACTCGATGGGCACTACGCGGAGAGTCGCACTCGCCGAATCGACCCACCCTGAGAGAATGCCCACGAGATCGACTCTGCCTGGCGACCAGATCCTGCCGCGTACCAGCGAGCCGAGTCCGAACGCACCGCTTCCGCTCATGCCCTTCGGATTGGGCTGGTGCGCAGGAAGGCCGGACCGGAGATCGAAACAGCGTCCGGAATCGAATTCGAGGTGGATCTTCGGGTCCTTCGGCCGCCGTCGTGAGTGGCACCACTTGGGTGTTCGCACGACTCGTGTTGCGTATGCCATTGGGCCGCGCACGAGGCGCGGCGGATCGCCGGCCTCAGGTCGGGTCGCTTGCGTTGGGTAGCCGCGGATGCACAGAAGGGAACCGGGGCGGGCTGTTCGACTCGACATTCTCTCCTCACCTACCCAGTCGGCGTCCAGTGACTCGGCGAAGTGCGGGTCTAACTCCATGAATCCAATGTCTAGAGGTGAGTCCACGTCGTTGAAACTCCGCCCGCGACGGAGACGCGGTGGGAACCGGGTCTCTTTGAGGTTTCCGCCCAGCAAGACGAAGCTCTGCCATGGCCGGCCCTCGCGGAGGCAGTGGGCGGCTGTCACCAAGAACGGGCGAGCCTGCACTGTCACGAAGACCCCGGTGAAGACCTCCTCGGTGCCGCATGACATCTTCTTGTATAGCGCGGCGGTGGAGCGATCGATGGCGGTTCCAACCGCGATGCAGCGCGCTCGTTCGAGTTCGTGGGGACTGAGCTTCAGTGTTGTCATGCCTTCACATGCGAAAACCCCGATCATATCGGGCACGGGGACGACACCGGCGAGGGCAACGGGAGCAGGGTCCGGTGAGCCTGGCGTGTCGGAGTCGTACCGAACTCTCCCTAACCCACGGACTTGCCATCCGCGGGTTTCGCCTTCGCGCCCCCGCCGCGGAAACCCTCAGCCCCCAAGGCTGAGCGTTCCGCCGCCCGTTCGCGCCCGCCCCGTGCACATTTCCGGAAATGAGTGACAGGATGATCATCAGGCCCCAAAACGCCCCTCCGTGGAACGTCTCCCCGATTGACGTAACCCCTAGCCCCTGCTACAGTTGCGCGCGCGCGGGGCCGTAGCTCAATCGGTAAGAGCAGCGGACTCATAATCCGTTGCAGTCCCTGATGGCTCTAGGGGTCCCGGGCGCGTTTCGTCCATATGGTCCATACCGTCCATATGGTCCAGGAAATGGTCATCACACGAGCATCAGCGGCCGCCCCCCGGGACGTGCCCGGCGGACCCCACAATAGAGGTAGGGAATCGCCGCCCCGAGGGGGGCCTCAGCGGCAGTTCACGATCACCGCCGTCGCAAGCCGGTTCACCGAGTCTGCGTCCCCGAACACCGCCCCGAGCGCCTGCTCCACCGCCTAGCGCGAGTCGAGGCTCAGGGCGTCCGCCGCCTTCCGCGCATCCTCCGGCCCGAGGTCGCGCCCCAGCGAGGCGAGGACGCCCAAGCCCATCGCGTCGTAGTAGGCGGCGACGGCCTCGAGGATCGCGCGATCGTACGTGGGGGTACCCACTTGTGCCGCAGCGCCCATCTGGTACAGCTAACGATAAGCGGCAGGGGCGCGGAGCCGGCCGCCCGGAGGGCTTCGATTCCGACGTTGGCGGGGACAGTAGCGCGTGACGAGCGAGGGGCGCTCTTCCTACAGGGGTCGAGTCGTGCCGCAGTAGCGCTCCTGACGCTCGGTTCGAGTTTCCTTGCCACCGCTCCAGCAAGCGCGGCGCCTCAAGCAATTCCCGCGGTGAACCCGCACGGCCTTCCGCCGTTTTTGATTCCAAGAGGCGCATGCACGTGACACGAAGGGGCCGGCCCTGCCAAGCGAAGGACGCCCGTAAGCGGCGCGTGGGCGTGCGGCTCCTGATTCTGCTCTGGATCTGGGCAGCGTGCGTGTTCCTGATCCTTGATCTGTTCTTCAACGTTGGTGCGCTCGACTCCATCCGCCCTCGCTCTCGGAGCTATCGGGCAGTGAGATTCGCCGCCCATGAACTCGCCGGGGAGCGATACGAGGAGTCTGACGAGTTCTGCGCACTGCGACGCTCCAGTGCCGATAGCGCGGCTTCGGTCGGTGCCACGGAGCACGCCTTTCGCCAGCAGCTCCGCCGTGTCTCGTCGGAGCACGGGGGAGATCCGACTCTCACGCTTCCGGCCGCGTTCGACGATCGGCCCGACCTCTCTCGAATTCCTCCCCCCCCCCAATTCCGCGGAACACTGTTCGAGTGGCGCCTCAAGGGGCGCGTTTCCACCGAGGATCTGGCGCACATGCTGAAGGCGGTGGGTTCGCTCAGCGGACAAGAGAAGCAGACGCTCCTCAATAGGGTGAGGCGGACTCCCCATCGAGCACTGGCGCGCCCTTTGGCAGAGTGCCGCGAGGCCATGGGCGACTGGCCCGACCTGCTCGCCTGCTACGGGATGGCTGGGTCAGCAATCCTCGCGACCTTCCGCCCCGCAGGGGAGGGGCACACCGACGCGCAGGAACTGTCGGACCGCGACCGAGCAGCAGCGGACACGCTGCTCGGGCAGGTGATCGAGTGCATTCTGCGCCAAGCCACCCGCTACCGCGCCTACTTCGGCGAGTCGGGCTGGGAGATGATCCGCAGCGTGTGCCGAGATGTGACCTCATATGCACCGGATATCGACACGTTTTATCCTCACTCCCTGGCTTGGGCGGAGTTCCGCACGGCGGTAGCCGATATGCTCCGTACCGCGACGGAGCCGCGAGCCGGCTATCGGGGAGGCGTCGCTGCCGTGCGGTTGGCGAGCGACTTGTTCGACCCGGCCATGGCTGAAGTCTTGCTCGATTTGGTTCGGTGTCACGGCAGCGTCGCTCGCAAGCTCGCTCCAAGGCCCTCTGAGGAGTACTTCGCATTTCTTGACGTGTCGTGCGGCGCGCTAGCGGACAAGGGATCAGCGGAGATTCAGTCCCGCCTCGCTAGCCTACTGGCAGACGCGATCGCGAACTCGTCCGGTAGTCCCGAAGTGTCGGCGCACCTCGCGCAGCTGGCACGCGGGCTAGGTCTCACGCATGGCCGCAGCAATGCGGGCCACGCGCCCGCACTGGAAGCCGCTATCGCAGCCGCCGAAGATCGTGACCCGAAGAGGAAGAGGTGATTCCGCGTGGCGCGGCTTCTCTACTTCCGGAGTTCGCCATTCCGTGGGGGGCAGGCATGAATCCGTCGCGCCTTCGAGTGTTGCTCGCGGCCCTTCTCGCATTCCTCGCGGCATCGCCCGCACACGCTCAAGAACCACCCAACCTGACCCCCTTGGCCGTAGACCAGGGAGGATCAACCCCCTTCCAGGGTGCGTACGGAATTCGCGTTCTCGTCGGGCCGCAGTCCACTGACGTGGGGTCCTTCGAGATAAAGACAGGAAGCAGGCCATCCCCCGAGGAACTCGCGGCCATGGATCCGCCTCCGAGCCCGGCCAATGGCACCTGGGACTGGGGCGTCCCGCCCGAGGCGCTCGACAACATGGCGGGTTATGCCGTGCTGCAGGGCGTCTCGCCGGCGAAGGTAGGATCGTACTGGTATGGTGGGCTGCGTGCCACCCAGCCGGGGTGGATTCAGGTGCGGTTCAAGGCGAACGGGATGCTCGTTGCTTGCCACTTCTACGCACTCTATGTCGTCCACCTGCTGCCGGATGATGCTCCCGCGCCGTTCCGGGGGCTGGACATTCGCTACGGTACGCGGAGCGGGACTGAGTTCCCCGAGATGGGAGGTCCCTATGGTGTTCCTCACGTCATACACGGGCTGCCCTCCGAGCCTCCGGCAGAGGAGATCGAGGGCGCCGATGACCGTTTCGAAACCCCACCGCAGCCGGAAGCTTGGACAGGTGCGCCGTTGGCGTATCCCAGGACTCCGCGATGGTTGCCCGAGATCATGCTGAGACCATTGACGGAACTCAGCAACTCATACGCAGCCAACAGGCGGAACGACCAGCTCCTGCGCATCTTCGTGAGGGGACCGCGCGAGTCTGTGACAGGCGCGATCCCGATAAACGTCCATTGCACAAACACCGGCACGGGTGACATCAAGCCGGGCGGAGTGCCGCTTCAGACCTACGACGTTCTCTGCCAGTTCACGCCTCCAGAGCCGTCTCCCGGCGCCGACGCGACCTGGGGCTGGCCTCTGAACGTTCCGCCGACGCCGTCCACGGGTGACCCTCCGCCGCCACCCCTCAAGAGAGACAAAGTCATCGACGACTCAGCCTTCCTTGCGCTCTACTCTGGTATGGCGTGGATTCTCCGCGTGCCATGGATGGGCAAGGCGACCTCCTCAACCTACGGAGACATCGAGCTTGAGGTCCAGGTGCCCAATCCGTCCTGGGTGTGGACGCAGTACGGTGATCCACAGGGGCTGCACGAGGGGGTGATGCATGCTGACAAGCGTGCCACCGTTGTCGAGCTGCAGAGCATCACAACGCATGTCAAGCGTCCGAACGGGGCGGAGCACCTGCTCGCCCACTGGTGGCGCCGAATCGAATACGCACTGGTCAACTCTCCCGCCGTGGGATCGCCAGACATGATCACGCTCGGCATGGGCGTGAAGATCGACCCGGGGCTTCGCGAGGACTCGGTCGCGTCTGTAGCCATCCTGAGGGCAAGCGCTGAGGCTCCGACCCCAAGATTCACACATCGCTACTTCCCCGAGGCTATGGCCAATGCAGTGAACCAGAAGCTGGAGACTGACACGGGGTTCCTCTCCCTGCCCAACAGTCACTGGTCACAATTCAAGAAGCCCGCGGATACGGCCGAGCCATGGTCGTCGGATCCACCCGCCTCGCTGCGGGCATTCATTCGCGGTTATGTGGGCGCTGTGCGTGACACCCCGAACACAGGTGCGCTGGACTTCGACAGTGAGCCAGCAGAGCCCGATGCGTACCGAACCACGTGGATGACTGTCCAGCACTTTGTGAACGTGGTCGCCGACGCCAACAACGACGGCTTCGTAGATGTTGACGATGACGACGACAGCCTCGAGAGTGGGCTTGGGAAGGGCCTCCTCGTGTGCGAGAACGCGGACTCCGCCACGGCGCAACTGTCCACGGAGGACGATCGCAACCTGAGGAGGCTCGCGGTGCGCTTTTCGAGTCCGCTAGACGTTCCCGGAGGGAACTACTCTGGTTTCTGCGTTTGGTTGAAGTGCGATAACCCCGAGGCCTCGGGCCTGCACTTCTGGAGGGAGAGCAGTCGGCAGAACAAGATCCCGCTTGTCCCCTCCGACCCCGGTGACCCGGAGTCGAGCAAGGTGTGGCCGCTGCAGGTGCCTGAGGACGGCTCGCCTCTCGAAGTCTGGGTCGGCGCCAGCGACATGGCTAGCCCTACCGTCACCCTATGGGTGCTCCTGTGTGCCATGCCATCTCGGATCGCTACGAGCCTATCGCCGCCACTAGTTCCGCCATCGGAGAGCATGACCGCGATTGCCGCCGACAAGCTGCTTATCAGCTCCACGGCGTTCGGGCTCGCCGTGGACAGCAATAACGACGGCCTGGTGAATGACGCAGATGATGCGATTGAGTCCACGTCGGCGCACTTCATCTGCGCTGGCGGGCAACATGTGACGCCGCTGCGCCTCACAAGGGTCCCGGAACTGCACGAGTTTGAGGGCGCCACAGTCACACTGCGCTCGACTGTCCCGGGTCGAGTAAGCGCAACGGGGCCCGTAGTTCTTCCGAAGGCGCCAACGAGCACGGGCACGTTCGTCCTCGACCCGCAGGATATCTCGGGGTCCGGCTTCATTACCGCGGAGCTGAGGGGGTGGCAGGCCCTGAATGCGTTCGGAGAGGTCGATCTCCAACTTGAGCTTGCAGCGGGCGAAGCAATTGTGGGATTCGACTGGGTGCGCGTGGTCGTGTTCGGAGTGACGATCGCGCACCCCACGGGAGATCCGACATTGAGCCCGGCGCCGGCGACGAGCGAATTCGTGTTTGGGTCGGGTGATCCCGGCGAATTGGA
Organism: uncultured Planctomycetaceae bacterium; assembly: GCA_964570285.1. GTDB lineage: Bacteria > Planctomycetota > PLA2 > PLA2 > PLA2 > CAZMXP01. The sequence continues at coordinate 2,513 of CAZMXP010000078.1, read as the reverse complement.
AATCCGAGTCGCTATCGCGACTGATCCTGACTCGGCCGAGCTGCGAGCAATGCTAGGGGAGTCGTTTCAGCTCAGCATCGACGCGATCGGAGACTCCCATGCCGACCCGGATGGTGGATGCGTTGAGATGGCGTGGGAGCACGGCTGGCCCGGGAGCGACACGCTGGGCAAGGGCGTGTACGACTCGAGTTCGCATCAGTGGGAAGACACGGTCACGTTCATTGGGCTACCCGAGAGCAATGGGGACTTCGGACCGAAATCGATTGCCGTTGCAGTGATGGTGAACGGGGCCTCCGCATTTGTGGTCGACACGACAATTGAGGTGTTCTGGCCGCTGCTGATCAACCTCGGCTCAGGTCGCACCGATTCGAACTTCGCCAAGAACCACCCTGGCTCGGACATGAACGCGATGAATGCCACGGACTTGGCGGGCCAGGAGACTCGGAATGGCACGAGGGCGCCGAATTGGCTCTACTACTGGAGCCAGGTTGTCGAAGCTAACGATGGCATTTCTGGAGCGTCCCTCAGATACATGGATACGCTGGCTGGAAACCTGTTCGGCGCCGCGCCCGCCATTTACTATTTTGCCAGCGGATACTCGGGGCCTCATGGCCGACTCCTGATCGGTGCACTGGCGCAGGGCGACGACGCCGATCCGGATTACGCTGGGCCGCGAGATCGCACGTTTGGTATCGACGCATTCCGGGACACCGTTGTTCATGAGCATCATCATGCACTTGTGCAATCCGTCGGCTTCACGAACAGTCAGTTCGGAGTGAGCATTACTGGCGCGACGGCCGTCGCCTCTGGGCATTGGTCCTTCAATATTGTGAAGCCGAATGTGCTTCCAGCGTCACCGCTGGGGCCCGGAAGGGTGTACAATCATTATCGAGATATGAACAGTGACGGCGACTTTGCCGATGCTGGAGAAGACCTCGATAGTGACGGCGATGGTGTGCCGGATGCGAGCGATGCGGGGGGTAATGCCACTGTCGAGGGCGGCGCATTTGATGCAGAGCCGGACGACGACAACTTCTTGGCGCGCGAGGATTGGGGTAGCCCTGGCAAGAACCACGGCACGGTGGACCGTTATGATGACTAGGGATGTCGGCATGCGTAGTGCGCGGGCAGGGTGGCTTCGGTACTCTGCCGCGGCAATCGCTGTGTGTGCGTGCCTCAGCGCCGGGCAAGGAGACCCCACGAGCGAGCTAATTGCGGCCGCCCGTCGGCTTCGCGCAGGCACGCGCGACGACAGAGCAAGTGCCGCGGCCGTCTTGGCGGAGATGCGCAGAGGTCTTGCCGAAGAATTCGCCAGCGCCCTGAGCGCGCTTGGGTCAGCGAGGAGTGGCGCCGAGGACTGCGAGGTGGCGTTCGTGGCAAGGGCTGCCGGTGAGTGGCATGTGTCCGAAGTGCGACGTGAGTTGCTGGCGCTCATTGATTACCGTGTCAGGATTCGCGATGGCGGCAAGCGGGATCGAGGACTCTACTATCCGTGCGCGGCCGCGTTGGCGCGGATAGGCAGCATAGAGGTCTGCGAATCAACGGTGGCGGAACTGGCGAAGGGGCAGGAGGCGCGGCGCGCAAAGTTGATGGCATGGGTGCTATACAGGGCTATGGGGGGTGAGTTGAGCCGGGCGTATCTTGAGCAGCGCGCTCGCGAGGAGAGTGGGGATGTGGCCGGCCGGTTGAGGCAAGCCGCGGAGGAGTTGACGAAGGGCGATGCTCTTCTCGCGGAGGCGGACGGATAGAGCGTCAGCGCCTGAAAGTGTGTGTGACTATCCACTGTTGTGCCCACCGAATACTCATCCGCACCCGAAACCGGTACCACTGCTGATTCTCACGACAATCCGCAGGTTTCGTTCGAGTTCTCGACAGCCCACCCTACCTGATCGCCCGCCTCAGGCACAGACCGAGCAGGCCGCCGCGCGGTTCGCCGCCGTCTGCGCCCTCGCGGCGCGAGCCCATGGCGGTCCCCGATGCGCCGGCTCCTGATCTGACGCCCGCTCGCGCCGTATCAGTGCCGCGTCCTTCCGACAACGGTGCATCACGTGAATCCCCTGGGCGGGTGCCGTCGCGATCATCAGGGCGGTGCCATGCGGCGCGCCGAGGAGGCGCCGATGCCGCGCGCTCCGTAGCCGCGCAACGGTCGCCCCGCCACTGCTAGCCATCCTTTCGGCTCTCGGGATGATCGGGTTCAGTCGCGAAAGGACTGGATTGCCCCGCGCGGGAGAGCCCTCATGCGCGCATGGCAACGACGACCAAGACCACGGGAAACGAGCGGGCGCTCGCCATCGCGAAGCGCCTGCGCAGCCGGATCATCGCGAGCGCCGACGGCTGGCACTTCGCGGGGAGCGATGCGGCGGTGGAGTTCCACCGCGCGCGTATCTGGAACTCGAACGGGCGCTTGGCGCAGCTGCGGCGCGCGGGGCTGATCTCGGACGCCGAGACGCGGGTGGTGCGTAAGCATCCGGCCATCCACGTCTGGCGCGCAGGCTGACGTCTGCGACGATCAG
>CAZMXP010000077.1:0-17468 GCA_964570285.1 uncultured Planctomycetaceae bacterium | reverse complement strand
CTGAACATGTGGCCGATCACGGACTCCGACGTCGGCCGGATCACGAGCGGCTCCTCGAGCTCCTTGCCGCCGCCGTGGGTCACGACCGCCAGCTCCGGCGCGAACCCCTCGACGTGCTGCGCCTCCCGGTCGAGGAAGGACTTCGGGATCAGCAGCGGGAAGTAGGCGTTCTCGTGCCCGGTCTCCTTGAACATGCGGTCGAGCGCCGCCTGGATGTTCTCCCAGATCGCGTAGCCGTGCGGCCGGATGACCATGCAGCCGCGCACCGGCGCGTTCTCGGCCATCTCGGCCGCCTGCACGACGTCCTGGTACCAGCGCGGGAAGTCCTGCGCCCGGGGGGTGATGCGTTCGCTCATGGTTGACCTGCTTTGTATCCTCGCCTACGCCACGCCCGGACTCAAACTTGACGCCCGGGCCGATGCGCCGACAATCCGGGGCGCGACGGGCCCGTAGCTCAGCTGGGAGAGTGCCTGGATGGCATCCAGGAGGTCGGGAGTTCGATCCTCCCCGGGTCCAAAAAAAGAGCCGCCCAGGAGGCGGCTCTTTTTTTGGCTAGCGAGGGCGGTTGACGGGAGAGGGCACTGGGATACCGTTCGGGTGGAGGCCTTGGCCTCCGGCTTTCGCAAAGAGGATTCTTTCCTCTCTTCCTCCCGCAGGGGCCACCGGACGGTGGCCCCACTTATTCGCCGGAGTCGAGGAAGCCGAAGCGCGCGGACTTGGCGATCTCTTCGCGGTCGCCCTTGAGCTCGGTGCGCAGGCCGCTCCAGGCGGCGCGGGTGTTGTCGAGTTCGCCCTTCCTCGCGGTCTCCCACGCGAAGCGCCGCCCCTCGCGCGCCTGCCGGCGGATCTCGGGGGCGCGGCGGCCGAACTGCAGCGAGTCGTGCAGGTTCTGCTTGCGCAGCCGCCGGCTCTCCCGCGCCGTGTCCTTGATGAAGTCCACGCTGTACCGGTTGAGACTGGTGTAGTCGCGCTTGCTGGAGCGGCATCCGGCGCAGAGCAGCACCGCGACGCCAAGCATCATCAGGAGGGGGCTCGGGGGACGCATCAGGGGGCTACCGGCTCGGGGACCAGCCTACCATCGAGGAGCGTCAGCGTCCGGTCCGCATCCGACGCGAGGCTCCGGTCGTGCGTGACCACCACCATCGTCTGCCCCCCCGCCCGGTTGAGCTCCCAGAGAAGCGCCTTGACCCCCGCGGCGGTGCGGCGGTCGAGGTTGCCCGTGGGCTCGTCGCAGAGCAGCAGTTCGGGGCGGTTCATCAGCGCCCGGGCGATCGCGACCCGCTGGCGTTCGCCGCCGGAGAGCTGGGGGGGCTTGAAGTGCATGCGGTCCTTGAGCCCGACGCTGAGGAGCAGCTCCTCGGCGCGCTCCTTGAGCACCTTCCTGTGACGACGGTAGGAGCCCCACCCTTGCAGGATCAGGGCCGGCATCCGCACGTTCTCGAACGCCGTGAACTCCGGCAGCAGGTGGTAGAACTGGAAGACGAAGCCGAAGAGGCGGTTGCGGGCGTGGGCCGCCTCGGCACCGGCCAGCGGCAGCGAGCGCCCGCGGAACTCGACGACGCCGCCGTCCGGGCGGTCGAGCAGCCCCATCTGGTAGAGGAGCGTGGACTTGCCGCTGCCGCTCTGCCCCACGATCGCGAGGATCTCCCCCTCCCGCACCTCGAGATCGACGCCGGTCAGGATCGGCAGCGGCCGGCCCGCGACGCGGTAGCCCTTGCTCAGGTTCCGGACGGAGAGCAGCGACGGCGGGCCGTTCACTCGTACCTCAGCGCGCTCACGGGGCGCAGGCGCGCGGCGCGGACGGCCGGGATGATCGCGAAGACGAGCGCCGAGGCCGCCGCGCCGACCGCGAACGCGAGCGCGGCGGAGTGGTTGATGTAGGAGGGGATCGTATCGAAGAGGTAGATGTCGCTCGGGAAGATGTCCCAGCCGAAGTTGCCGCGCAGGAACTCGCGGATCGGGTTCACGTTGGCCGCGACGACGAGTCCCGCGCCGTAGCCGAGCCCCGCGCCGATCAGGCCCACGAGCGCGCCGTTCAGCATGAAGATGCTGCAGATGCCGCCCGGCGTCGCGCCGAGCGCGCGCAGCACCCCGATGTCGCGCGTCTTCTCGACGACCGTCATCGTCAGCGTGGCGAAGATCGTGAAGCAGGCGACGAGCACGATGAAGAAGAGCACGAAGGCGAGCAGGAACTTCTCGTTGTTCACCGCGAGCAGCAGGTTGTGCTGGCGCTCCTCCCACGTCTCGATGTGGGCGCGGGGGTAGCCCGCGATCTCGGGATCGAAGGGCGCGATCGCGCGCGCGACATCCTCGATCATCCCCGCGGCCTGCGCGAAGTCGTGGAGCTTCACGCGCAGTTCCGCGATGATCCCCTCGGAGGTTCCGAAGAGCGACTGCCCCGACCCCCGGGCGTCGGCGTAGAGGTGGAGCTTGTCGTACTCGGAGTTGCCCGAGCTGTAGACGCGCGCGACGATCGCGTCCACGTCGTGCGTGCGGAACGCCGTACGCCCCTCGTCCTCGTACTGCTCGATCGTGATCAGCGTGAAGCGGTCGCCCATCTCCAGCGGGAAGCGGCTCATGCCCACGCGCTTCGCGAGCCACTCCGAGATCAGCACGCGGGGGAGTTCCTCGGGGATGAAGTCGCCGGTGTCGATGCGGAAGGGGTCCTCCCGCGACTGCCCCTCCGGCGTGCGCACGTAGGAGAGGATCGACGAGACGCGTCCCTCCTCCGCCGGGTCGATCCCGACGACGCGCAGCGGGAGGTAGTTCTGGCGGCCGCCGTCGCTGTCGCGCGTGGGCGTCGAGACGACGCCGAAGGCCTGGCGCTGCAGCGCCGCCGCCTCGACCCCCCGCACCCCCTCCACGGCGCGCTTCAGCTCGGAGTAGGCGCTCAGGCGCGACGGGTCGAGCTCGACGATCAGGTCGCTCAGCGTCCCCCGGATCATCGACCGGAGTTCGCGCTGGAAGCCGTCCATGACCGCCATGACGACGATGATCGCGGCGACGCCGAGCATCACGCCGACGATCGAGATCAGGTTCACCCGGCGGGCGCGCAGCAGCCGGAAGGCCACCGCCAGGCGATAGGGGGCGGTCCAGGAGGGGCGCGAGTCGGGGTCGGGCATGGGACGGGCGGGAGGGCGCAGGATACCCTCCCCCTGTCTTGGATCGGTCATCCCGCGCGCAGCGACCGGATCACCGAGAGGATCTCGCCCTCGTCGAGGTTGGCGCGGGCGGTCAGTTCCACCTCGACCCGGCCCACGCGGAGCTCGTAATGCGCATGGCTCGCGTCCTGGCGCCTCGCCACCGACGCGGCTTCGCCCGAGCCCTGCCGCAGCATCGCGCGATAGCGGCGCGCCTGGATCCAGCGCAGCGAGCGCTCCCCCGCCGCCGGATCCCCGCGCAGGGCGAGCAGGGTGTCGATCTGCGCCGGCGTCAGCAGCGGCTCCTGCCGGATCTCGAAGGTCGTGACGCCGTCGGTGTAGATGAACCGCGCCGACGGCAGCGGCTCGGTCGCGCAGCGCACCTCGTGCAGGCGGAACCCCTCCGGCAGGTAGTCCGGCCGCACGAGCGGGAAGCCCGCGATCTCGTCCGCCTGCTCGGGAGGGACGGGACCGCCGTACCACCCGGTGAAGCGCGTGGGGACGGCGTCCTTCACCGTCGCCTCCCCGATCGTCACCTCGCGAAAGGCGGCGACCCGGTAGAGGCTCCCGTCCGGCCGGCAGGTGGAGACCATCAGCGGCAGCAGCGTCTCGGCGTCCACCGTGAGCACCACCGAGGGGCGTCCCCCGGCCTTCGGGATCACCTTGAGGATGCGCGCCTCCCGGTCGAGGCAGCGCGTGGTTTCGCCCTCTTCGGCCCGGTAGCAGTCGGCCAGCGCCTCAGGATCGAGGCACCACGCGGCGGGATCGGGGGTGCGCGAACTCGGTGCGTGGAAGATCATCTCGCGCCGCCCCCACCAGACATAGCTCGTGCGTCCCGACGACGCATCATGCGTCACGCGGACGGGAGGCTCCCAGATCCCGTGGCGCCAAGCGACGGTCCCGGCATAGCTGACGCTCCGGTAGGCGGTGGCCGCCCGCTGCACGAGCGCCATCGCCCCGCCGTCGCGCACGCGCGCCAACGCGGCCAGCAGGGCGGGCGTTCCGAGCAGGATCGAGAGGATCACGAGCAGCCACGCGCGGCGCCGCGTCATGGGCGGGCGAACTCCGCCGGGGCGTCGATCGGGAGACCCGGGCGGAAGAGCTCGGGTCCTTGCAGATCCACGACCTCGATCTCGCGATGCACGGGGGGTGACGTGGGGGCCTGCGCGATCAGCACCAGAACGAGCAGCGCAAGGGCCGCGACGCCGGTCGCGAGCCCGACGATGCGCCTCCGCTGGCTGACCCGCAGCCGCTCGAGGAGCGCCTCCAGCGGGATCTCGGGCGCCGGCACGAAGGGCGCAGAACCCAGGATGCGTGCGAGGTCGTCCCCCTCGCCGAATCGGGCGTCGTGGCCGGTGACAATCCGCCCCATCACCCCATAGTACGCCCGGCTGGTATCCCGGGTTCCGTAACTAAGTTATCGGTCCCGCAAATCCCTGCCGGACATCGCCTCTGGGGGCTGGATTTTCCCTAGGGAGAGGAGCGTGGGGGCAATGTCCCTGAGCCCACCGCCGGCGCGGAGGGTCCCTTCCGAATTGAACAGCCAGCAAGGGACCGGGTTGGTCGTGTGGGCCGTGTGGGGGCCTCCGGTGGCGGGGTCGATGAGACATTCGGCGTTGCCGTGGTCCGCCGTCACGAGGGCCTGCCATCCGCACTCAAAAAGCGCGGCAAGCACCACCCCGAGCGCCTCGTCGGTCGCCTCGCACGCCCGGATGGCGGCGGGGATCACGCCGGTATGGCCCACCATGTCGGGGTTGGCGAAGTTGAGGATCAACGCGCGGTGGAGACCGGAGCGCACGCCCTCGGCGCCGGCCTTGCCGACGTCGGCGGCACTCATCTCGGGCTGCAGGTCGTAGGTCGCCACCTTCGGCGACGGGATCAGCGTCCGGACCTCGCCCTCGAAGGCCTGCTCCACGCCGCCGTTGAAGAAGTAGGTGACATGGGCGTACTTCTCCGTCTCGGCCACACGCAGGTTCGAGATCCCGTGCGCCGCGTAGACCGCGCCCAGCACCTCCTCGGGCAACTCGCGCGGATAGAGCACCGGCAGGTCGAAGTCCTCGCGGTAGCGGGTCATCGTCACGAGGGCCACGCGGGGCCGCCGGCTCCGCTGGAATCCCGAAAACGCGGGGGATGCCAGCGCCTCCGTCAACTGGCGCGCCCGGTCCGACCGGAAGTTCGCGAAGAGGATCAGGTCGCCGTCCTCGAGGAGCGCCTCGCCGGTCACCATCGGCTCGAGGAACTCGTCGGTGACGCCGCGGCGATAGGACTCCTCGACCGCCGCGCCGGCATCGGTGATCCGCGCCCCCGCGCCCCCCACCAAAGCCTCGTAGGCCCGCGCCGTCCGCTCCCAGCGCTTGTCCCGGTCCATCGCATAGTAGCGCCCGCAGACCGTGGCGATCGGACCTGCCTCGGCGAGACGGCGGATGAAGCCGGCGCCGGAGGTCGGCGAGACGTCGCGGCCGTCGGTGAAGGCGTGGAAGAAGAAGGGCTTCTTCCGGCGGCGCGCGGCGTCGCCGAGGGCGATCATGTGGCTGAGGTCGCTGTGCACGCCGCCGTCGGACGCGAGGCCGAGCACGTGCACGCGCCTCGCGGAGGCGATCGCGCGGTCGAGCGCCGGGTTGTTCGGGAAGGAGCCGTCGGCAATCGCATCGGAGATGCGCACGAGGTCCTGCCGGATGATGCGTCCGGAGCCGAGGGTCAGATGGCCCACCTCGGAGTTGCCCATCTGGCCGTCGGGGAGGCCGACGGCTCGACCCGACGTCACGAGGGTCGTTCTCGGGCAGGTGCGGTCGAGGCGATCCACGACGGGAGTCCTGGCGAGACGCACGCAGTTGCCCGGGCCCTCCGGCGCGAGCCCCCAGCCGTCCAGGATGATCAGGGCGACGCCCTTCGCCTTCGCTTTCTTCACGGAGAGGGTAAGTTAATCGGTTTGGGACGCATGTACCAAGGATGCGGGGCTTGCCCCGCGGAGGGACCTCTGCCATGAACCTCAACATCGGGATCCTCGGCCGCAAGGTCGGGATGACCCAGATCTTCGACGACGCCGGGAACGCCGTCCCCGTCACCGCCATCGAGGCCGGACCCTGCCTCGTGTCGCAGGTGAAGACCGCCGCGAACGACGGCTACGACGCGATCCAGCTCGCCTTCGGCGACAAGCCGCCCCGCAACGTGCCCGACAGCCTGCTCAGCAAGGCCCAGGGCGCCAAGGCGCGCTACGACCTGCTCCACGGCCGCACGACCAAGCCCCTCCGGGGCCACTTCTTCAAGGTCGGGGAGAGCGCGCCCAAGTACCACGTGCGCGAGATCCGGCTCTCGGCCGAGGCGGCATCCGCGTTCGAGCCGGGTCAGCAGGTGACGACCTCGATCTTCGAGAAGGGGCAGTTCGTCGACGTGATCGGCACGTCGAAGGGGCGGGGGTTCGCGGGGGTCGTCAAGCGCCACGGCTTTGGCACCTTCCCCGGCTCGCACGGCACCCACGAGTGGAAGCGCCACGGCGGCTCGATCGGCACCCGCAAGCCGCGCCACACCCGGCGCGGCCACCGCATGGCCGGACACATGGGCAATGCCCGCTCCACGATGCAGAACCTCCTTCTCGCGGGCATCCTCGCCGACCAGAACATCCTGCTGGTCCGGGGCGCTGTCCCCGGCCCCAACGGCGGCTACGTCGTCGTCCGCAAGGCGCTGAAGCGGGGCTAGCAGCCCGTCCAGCCCCCCGGGCCGGCGGCACCCCGCGCCGCGGCGCCCGGTACGGGCGAGGGACTTCGTTCGCCGGACCGCCGTTCGCAGTTAGACTCAGGGGCGTGGGACGTGTTTGGCTCATCTCCGCTCTCGGCGTCTCCGCGGTTGTCGGCGCGGTGCTCTGGTTCACTCGAACGGCCGGGTCGGACTCCGCGGGAGGCAACCGGGCCCCGGCCATCCAGACGATCAGCGAACGCGATGTGCGGCGCTACATCGAGTTCATGCCGGTCTTCCTCAGGATCATCGGCCAGGCGGTCCAGCAGCACGTGCAGAACCCGATGGCTCAGAAGTCGGTCCAGAGCGAGGTCGAGGCGAGTTGTGTCCAGCACCATCTCACGCTGAACGACTGGGAGGACCTGCGGCGGCGCGTCGAGTTCGTCGTCGACGTGATCCGGTTCGAGGAGAACAAGGAGGAACGCGACCTCCGGTACGAGGAGGAACTCGCGCGCAAGGAGGAGCTGCTGGCGCGATCCGAGGGGGGCCAGCGGGAGATCGTGCAAAAGGATATCGACCAGCTCAAGGCGGCCTACGCCGCCGGCGCCCCCCCCCTCCATGCCGGCGACCGCGAACTCGTCCGGACCTTCCGGCGCGACCTCGATGCGCTCGTCCCGAAAACCTCGACGGGGCGCTGAACGCCGCGCGGCCGGGACCTGCCTGCTGCTCGCCGTCGCGGCCTCCTGCGGCGGGAGCGGCGGCGACCCGGCCGAGTGGCGCGCGCGCATCAACGACCGCGAGCGGTGCGCGGGCGCCGTCGAGGAACTCGTCGGGATGCGGACCGGGGCGCTCGACATCCTCATCGCGCTCCTCGGGGAGCCGAGGGGCGCGCCCCCGCTGGTCGCGGCCGAGTTGCTCGGCACGCTCGGGGAAGAGGCGCTGCCCGCCGTGCCGGCGCTGATCCACGCGCTGCGCGCGGGTGAACCGGGGGTCCGGGGGATCTGCGCGATCGCGCTCGGGCGCATCGGCGACGGCGCCGCCGCTGCCGTCACGCCGCTTCTCGAGGCGACCTCCGATCCGGACGCGCGCGTGCGCGTCGCCGCGGCGATCGGCTACTGCGGCGTCACCGGGGACAGGGTCCGCATGCTGCCGATCGTCATCGACGGCGCGTTGTCGGGGGAGGATGCGGCCCGCTTCATCGCCGTCAACGCCTGTCGCGTCTTCGGGGAACCCGCGATCGCGCTGCTGACCGCCCGGCTCGGCGCCGTCGAAGCCCCCGTGCGGGCGGCGGCGGCACGAGCCCTCGGGGAACTGGGCCCGCAGGCCCGCACCGCGCGGCCCGCGATCTACGAGTTGCTCAAGGACCCCGACGCCGCCGTGCGCGCCTCCGCCGAGGCCGCCCTCGATTCCATCCGCGAAGATTAGCGCAGCGCGTCTTCCCGCGGCAGCCACCTGCCTGCACGCCGCTTCGTGAGCAGCATCCTTGGACGCGCCATGGCCGGGTGCGGCCCGGGCGGCAGAAGGCGGTCCTCTGGTTGCGGCTGCGCCTACTCCCCCCGCCCGAGAAGGCGCGCCGCCGCCTCGCGGATTTCGACCTTGGGGTCTGTGAGCAGCGCATGGAGGGCTTCGCGCGTCTTAGGGTCGAGCACCCCCGCCTCCGCGAGCCCCGCCAGCGCCACCTCTCGCACCACGGGATCCGCGCTCTTCAGCTCCCGCAGGAGCGTCGGCATGCTGCGCGGCGTCGCCGACTCGACCTGGACAAGCACGCGGATCGCGAGGCGGCGCCACTCGCGCACGTCGGCGCCTGTCCAACCCGCCTCCTGCGGCGGATCCTCGCCGAGGATCCGCAGCAGGAGCGGCGTCAGCTCCCTGCCCTCGCGCTCCAGCCTGGTGCAACGGTTCAGCGCGTAGTAGAGCGTCGGCCGCGCCCCCGGGTGCCAGAGCAGCCCCGCGAGCGCCTCCCCCACCTCGGGCGGGATGCGCGCGAGCGCATCGCAGCGGAAGAGCGCCGCCTGCCGCACCTCGCTGCGGGCATCGGCGAGCGCCGAGGCGAAGATGCGCCGGGCGCCCGGCTCGAGCAGTCCCGGATCCCACGCGACGGCGAGCAGGACGCGCTGCACGCTCTCCCTGACGGGTGCGTGCCCGTCGGCGAGCGCCTCGAGATCGGGCCAGAGTTCGTGGCGCGCCTCGAGGCCCGGGAGGGCATCGAGCAGGCGCTGGCGCTCCCCGATCTCCCCGCATTGGAGGAACCAGCGGATGTGCGGGACCATCTCGCGGGCGGGGGTCTCCATGGCCGCTTGGAGCAGGGCGGCGCGCTCGCCGGGCGCCAGCGCGCCCAGCGACGCGTCGAGCGCCTGCGCCGTCCCGGGCAGCACCAGCGCGAGGAGCGGGTCGCGCCCCGGGTCGACGGGCGCACCGGCGCGCGCCACCAGCAGCGCGTAATGGAAACGGGAGGGGCGCGGGGAGGCGGAGAGCCGCTCTTCCAGCACGGCGAGCAGAGCCGGAGGGCACGTCGCGGAACCGTGGCGCAGCAGGGCCGACGTCCAGAGCATCTCCTCCCGGGGCGCGGCACCGGCGAGTCGGTCCGCAACCGCGGCGGAGAGCTCGGTGCCGATCCGCGGCGCCATCGCGAGCAGGTCGGCCCAGGCCGGGACTTCCACGGCGCCCGCAGCCGCGATGCCCGCCGCGAGCAGCGCCTCGGCGCGCGGCTCGCTGGCGGCCAGCGCCTCGAAGTAGTCGAGGCAGCGGGCCGCCAACTCGGGGCTCTGGTGCGCCTCGAGGCGAATCTGGAGCACGCGCGCGAGCTGATCCGCGTCCGCGGGTCGCAGCGTGCGCAGCTCCCGGAGGGCGCCCGCCTCCCGGCGCGCGGCCCCCTCGGCGCACGCGCGCAGGTAGCGCCGGTGCTCGCCCACACGCATGCTCGCGGCCATCGCCGCAAATCGCATCTCCCCCGGCTCCTGCGTGGCGATCCGGTCGAGTGCAGGCAGGATCCCGGCGGCCCCGGGGCCCGCCTCCGCGATGCGGCGGATCAGTTCGAGGCGCTCGGGACGCGAACTCCGCCGGAGCGCGAGCGGGACCGCGCGCGCCGCGAAGCGGCGCGTCTCGATGTCGTGCGAGACGAGCGCCTGCAGCAGCAGCGGGTTGCCCGCGCTCCCCCGGCGGAGGATCTCCTCCTGCGCCAGGCGACGGCGCGCGCCGTCCGGATCCCCGAGGCGCGCGACGAGATCCGCATCCTCCCCGTCCCCGGCGGCGGCGGCGGCGGCGAACGCGAGCAGGAGCGCGCGGAGCCAGCCGCGCCCCCTCATCGCGGATCGGTGCGCCGGTAGAGCTCCAGCGCATCGAGGATGATCCGGCGCGCGCAGGCCACCCCCTCCATCGCCTCGACGTTGACCTGTTTTCTCTCGAGCGTCTTGTAGTCGAGCAGGAACTGCCGCAGCTCCAGCATCGTGTGCGGCGGAAGCGCGGAGAGGTCGCCGTAGTGGGAGAAGCCCGGGTCGTGCACCGGGACCGCGATGATCTTGTCGTCGGCTCCCTTGTCGTCGCTCATGCGGATCACGCCGATCGGCTTCGCCTCGACGAGGCAGAGAGGCAGGATCGACTCCTGGCAGAGCACGAGCACGTCGAGCGGGTCGTCGTCCTCGCAGAAGGTGCGAGGGATGAAGCCGTAGTTGGCCGGGTAGTGGACCGCGCTGTAGAGAACGCGGTCCAGCCGCAGCAGGCCGCTCCGCTTGTCCAGTTCGTACTTGTTGCGCGAGCCGCGCGGGATCTCCACGACGGCGACGAAGGACTCCTCCGGGCGCGGGCCCGGATCGATGTCGTGCCACGGGTTCATCCGAGGAACCACCCCCTTCGGATCAGGCCGTCCACGACCTCGTAGATCGCGACCGCACGGGTCCTCCCCCTCCCGGGCAGCCCCTCCACCTCCTCGTGGTCGACGACAAACGCCCCGTGCACGAGGCGCGTGAGCAGGTGGCAGCGCAGGTCCGGCGCACTCCGGAACAGCTCGCCGTAGCGGTCGCGCAGCTCACCCCTCGATCGCACGAACCGCTCGCCGGAGGGCAGGCGCGCCAGCTCGACCTCCGGCGAGTAGATCTGCGCGAAAAGGTCGATGTCGCGCGCGTTGTACGCGTCGAGTTGCGCCTGCGCCGCCTCGGCCGGAGTCCGGATCACGCTACTCCCCGTCGCAACCGCAGCCGTCCTCGCATCCAGTCCCGCAACCCTCGCCGCATCCGCCCTCGCACCCCTCGGCGCAACCGCAACCGCATCCGCACCCCTCCGCACATCCCTCCGCACGCCCCTCCGCACGCCCCTCCGCACACCCCTGCCCGCACCCCTCCCCGCACCCCTCCCCACCACCGCAACCCGCGGGCGCGACGCCGCTGCACCCCTCCTCGGGCGAGGCGGGGCTCTCCGCCGTCTCCGGCGCGACCGGCTTGGCCTCAGCGGGCGCAGGCTCGGCCGGGGGCGCGGCCTCGCCCCAGAGGAAGCCCGGATTCGCGCTCTCGAGACCCGCCTGGGTCGGTTCGCTCAGCTCCCTCCAGAAGTCGAGTCCGGTCCGCGCTTCGAGATCGTCGACGCTGACGAGGAACTCGCGCGGCGAGACGCCGGGCTCGTACTCGCGGTGCGGTACGAGGAAGGCGCGCATGTCGTAGCTCTTGCCCTTGACGCGCAGCAGGACCTTGTAGAAATGGGACGGGACCCCGACGCGGTTCGCGCCGATGACGGGATAGCTGACCGATCCGCCCTCCGCCTCGGCGGAGAAGATCGTGCCTGTCACGACATAGAGCGCATCGCTCTCCCGCGCCCAGTCCCGCACGCTCTTCTCGAGATGCACCCAGAAATTCTGCCGGAAGCCGCCGCCGATCTGCGGCGCCGCGTTGGACATGTAGAAGGTCTGCTGCAGCGCCACGGCGTGGTTGGGGTGGTTCGCCGCCGCGGCGAGGCGCCCGCGCACGTAGCCGCTCCCCTCGTAGTCGCTGCTGCGCGACGAGAGCGCGGCGGGGATGCTCGGGTCGACGCGATAGAGGACGCCCTCGGCGCTGTGCGGCCCTTCCAGGCGCTTGGCGTCGAGCCGCTCGGCGACCCAGCGCGGAACCCTCCGCTCGCCGTCGTAGGAGAGCACATACCCCTCGCGGTAGCGCAGCATCCCCTGGTCGGGGTAGCCGTAGGTCATGATGTCCGCCATGATGCGATGCTCGGCGCTCAAGAGCGCGCCGACGACCGTGCGCTTCTCGGTCCCGGGCGGCGCGACGAAGCTCTTCGTGCAGCCTGCAAGGGCGAAGGCGAGCGCGAGACCACCGAGCAAAATCCGTGTGTGTGCCATGCGGATCCTCCGGGCCGCATTGTAGAAGAGGGCCGGCGGATTCGCGCCCTCCCGCAGGCGCCTACAATGCACCGGTGCCGCGCCTCGGCCTGCTGCTGCTCGCCCTCGCCCCCTTCGCGGTCTTCCTGCTCTGGCACGCCTCCCGCGACGAGGGCCACTCCACAGGCTCCCGCGCCGCCGTGCGCCCCCCCGCGGCCGGCGAGGCCGACCCCTACCTCGAGGCGCGCGTCAGCCGTCTGGAGCAGCGGCTGGAGGGCCGGGAGCAACTCCTCGCGCGCCTGTCGGAGGAGGTCGAGGCGCTCCGGCGCGCGCTGCACGAGAGTTTCCTGAGGGAGGGGTCCGGGGAGGGAGGCGTCGCGGCGATCCTCGACCAGTACGTGATGTCGTTTGGGGGCGGCGCGAACGGCTCGGAGTACTTCCGGCTCGCCGTGGACGCGCATGCGGTGGCGCTGTTGCCGGAGTTGCTGCGCCTTCTCTCGAAGGACGCCTCGCCCGCCGCACTCCGGATCGCGGTGGCCCACATGCTGGGCTCCCCGCGCTTTGCCGGGAACCGCAGGGTCGCCGACGCGCTGCTCGGGCTTCTGGGAGAACGCGAGCCGGCGGAGCTCCAGACGGCCGCCCTGAAGTCGCTCTGGTCGATCGCGGGGCCGGAGGAGGCGGGCCAGGTCGAGCGCGCCCTGGGTTCGCTGAAGGACGCGAACGTGCGTGCCGCGGCTCTCGGGCTGCTCGTGCGGCTGTACGGCGACGAAGCCAATCGCGCGCTGCGACGCCTCTACGCGGGCGCCCGCACCGACGAGGAGCGCAGCGCGATCCTCGACCGGCTCTCGACGAGCGACGTGGATGCGGCCATGGACCTGCTGCGCGAGGCCTCGCACGGTTCGGTCGAGGCCAAGCGTCGCGCGGCGAAAAACCTCGCGCGCTTCCGGGGCGACCCCGCCCGCCGCCTGGTCGAGGAGCGCCTCGCCGCCGAGAGCGATCCCGCGACGCGGAAGCTGCTCGAGGCCGCCAAGGCGGCGCTGTCGAAGATCCCCAACTGGGACGCGTTGCGCGCGACCGGCCAGCCCGACGCCATCCCCCCCGATCGAGACCACCCCACCGCATGGGCGGCCCGCGAGGGGGACATGGGCATGCAGTGGCTCGAGGTCGCCTACAAGCCCGCCCGGCGCGCGTCCATGGTGCGCATCTTCGAGGTCAACGTGTCCGGCGGAGTCCGCGGCGTCGAGACGGTCGACCTGCAGGGGCGCAGGCGCACCGTGTGGAAGGGGATCGATCCGACCGAGCGGCCTGGCGTCTTCGAGCTCGCTTTCGAGGCCACCGCATACGAGGTGCAGGCGGTCCGCATCCACATCGACACCGACCACGCGCCCGGATGGGAGGAGATCGACGCGGTCGAGCTCGTCGGCCCCGACGGTCGCGCGTGGGCGACCGCCGCGACAGCGAGCAGCACCTACGGCCAGTAGCCGGGGCGCAGCGCGGCTTGGCGCCGCAACCAAATCAGCGACGGCCGAAGGCCGCGCTGCGCCTAGTGAGGAGCTGCGGGATCCGGGTGACGCGCACGGGGCACAGGGCTGCGTGCGTCTCCCCTCCGCCGTCGAGGACAGCCTCGCTTCGGCGACCGCGGCTTGGTTGCGGGCGCCGCACCAGGTCAGCACCAGAACTTGCGCAGGGAGCGCGAATTCCAAGGGCCAGTAGTGCAGGGTCGGCGACCGCGAACGGTTCAGCGCGCGCCCCGGAAGGCCGCCGGTTCAGTCCCGCGCCGCGGGCGCCTCCGTCCCGGCCGCGCGGCTCGCGCCGACGCTCCGGCCGAGCAGGCGAACGACGTCGGCGCGGAGCTGGCGGAACTCCTCCTGCCCCACGAGCAGGGTCATCGCCATCAGCGCGAGCAGCAGCGCGATCACGCGTAGCAGAAGACGGTTGTGCTTCTCGATTCGCGTGACGCGATCGGTGAGGTTGGCAAGGTCGCTCTGCACAGGAACCTCTCTTGCTCGGGCCGGAAGTGGCGGCACCTTACCTGTTGGATGCCCGCATTTCCAATCCGGTTCCCCAAATAGGGCGGATTGCCGAGCGAGGGTCTCCCCCGCGCCCCCTCCCGATCGATCTACGCGCTGGCCGGGTCGAGGACTCCGCCCTCCACGAGCCGGGAGCGCAGCGGCTCCGGCAGCACCGCCCCCGGCGACCCGGCGAGGCGGTCGGCCAGAAGCGCCCCCTCTCCCGCGCCGAGCAGGCGATCGAGCGTCGGGCCGGCAGTGGGCCAGGCCGCGGCGAGACTCCAGCTCCCTGGATCCGCCAGAAAGGCGAGTTCGGGCGGCCGGCCGGCCCTGAGCGCGGCCAGCTTGACGACGCTCATCCGGTGGGCCAGGGCGCGCAGCGAGGCTGCATCCCGGGGGCGGAGCGCGCCCGCGACCAGGCGGAGGTGGAAGACCGCGAGCAGGTCGTGGGTGGCCCGGGCGGCGAGTTCGGTCGTCTCCGCGGGACCTCCCAGCATGGAGCGCAGGTAGCCGAAGAGCAGCGGCTCGAACTCTTCGAGCAGCGCGCGCTGGTGCGCCCGATCCCCGCGCAGATACCCGGCGACGACGGCGGCGAGCCCCGGCTCCGCGCTCAATGGCGCAGCTGCCCGGCCTCTTCCTGCAGGTCGATGATCGTCGCGGTGACGATGATCATCAGGTGCTCCATCTCCTCCGACTTGCCCTGCCGGGAGAAGAGGAGATTCACGACCGGGATGTTGCCGAGCAGCGGGGTCGTCGACTTCTTGTCGGCCACACGGATCCTCTTCAGCCCCCCGAGCAGCAGCGAACCGCGATCGGGCAGCCGCACCGTCGTCTCGATGATGCGGAGGTCGATCTCGGGAAGCTGGATCGTCACGGGGTTCTGGGCGCTGACGACACCGAGGGTGGCGGCCCCCAGCAGGGTCTGGAAGGTGCTGATCGGCGTGACGAGGTTGACGACCGTCGGCCGCAGCTCCATCGTGATGAACTGGCGGTCGTGGCTGACGGTCGGGCGCACGTCGAGCGCGAGCCCGTCCTGGATCACGCCGATGACCGGGTCGGCGATGAACGCGGTCTGGGCGACCTCGACGTCGAAGTCCTGCACGAAGCTGATCTGGTTGACGACGCTCAGGTTGGCGCGCTGCGTGTTGTAGACCGTGAGCGAGGGGGCGGTCATCTCCCGCACGCGCGCGCTCTTCTCCGTGGCGCGGATCACCATGCTGAGCGAGAAGTCGTCGATCAGCGAGACCTGGAAGGTGCCGCCGCCGAGCGCGCTGAGCGTCTGCCCGAGGGGGCGGCCGTAGATGTTCTCCGAGCGGCCGCGGAAGTCGCCGTCG
The DNA here is from genome assembly GCA_964570285.1 of uncultured Planctomycetaceae bacterium. Taxonomy (GTDB): domain Bacteria; phylum Planctomycetota; class PLA2; order PLA2; family PLA2; genus CAZMXP01. The sequence continues at coordinate 2,011 of CAZMXP010000077.1, read as the reverse complement.
CCGCCGTCGTTGAAGAAGAAGCCCGACGCGGGCGCCGTCGCGGCGCCGCCGGCGTTCACGCCGGGCGCGCTGTTGTCGATGCCCGCGCTCGCGGCGTCCTCGAGGCCGCTCGTCACGTCGTCCAGCGCGGCGAGCGGGCCGCCGTTGGCGCCCCCGAGCCCCCGGAAATCGACGCCGACGTCGCGCAGGAAGGCGTCGCCGACGGTCAGGAAGCGCGTCTCCACATGGACCGCGATGCCGGCGAAGGAGCGCAGGTCGTCGAGGAAGCGGCCGATCTGATCCTGCACCGCCGCGGTCTGGTAGGCGATGAGGTTCTTGCCCTGCGCGGTGATCGTCGCCGGATCCTCCCACGATCCCTGGCCGACCGACACCCGGACGAGTTCCATCAGCTCCTCGATGGTCCCGTAGGGCTGCGGCGCCTCCTCCCCCTGCCCGCCGAAGAGCGGCGTGTCGGAGTCGTCGCTGACGCCGAGCTGGGTGATCTGCGGCGGGATGAAGTCGACGAGCCCGAGGGTCAGGTCGGCAACCGGGTGGACGCGCAGCACGAGGTTCTTCTTCTGGTGCTCCTTCCTCAGGAAGCGCACGACGTTGCCGCTGATCTCCCAGACGAGTTCGCCGCCGGCGGAGACCTGCCCCATCAGCAGCGTGAGCGCGTCGCGCACCGTGAGGTTGTCGGCGACGAGCGACACCTCGACGGCGCCCAGGTCCTCGCGGGCGCGCGCGTCGACGACGAAGTTCATGCCCGTCGACGCGGTCAGGTAGTTGACGACCTGCGGGAAGGCGGTGCCGTCGAACTGGAAGTCGATGTGGCGCTCGTCGAGCACCTCCGACACCAGCCGCTCCTCGGGGGTGAGCGGCCGGCCGCCCCCGCCCGCGTTCCTGAGGCCGCGGATGCGCGTGATGCGGTCCCAGAAGGACTGGGCGGGCCAGACGAGGATGCGCCCCTGCAGCGTCCGCGTGCGCTCGATGTCCACCTGCCAGCGCCGATAGGAATCCATCAGCTCGCGCAGCACGTCGACGCTCTGGCGGCTGTGGCGGGCGCGGCGCGCGTTGTCGACGATGTCGCGGGCGAGCGTGTTGTCGGGCTCCTCCGCGAGCACCTGGCTCGCGTAGGTCTGCGCGCCCTCGAAGTCTTCCATGTTGAAGCGGTCGATGGCGGAGGTCAGCAGGCGGGCGCGGCGGTCGCGCCCCTGGAGCGCCTCCTGCTCCTCCTGCGCCGCGGCTTCGCGCAACGCGGCCTCGGTGTCGGCGCGCTCCCGCTGCGCGCGCATCTCCGCCTCGCGGCGGCGCGCCTCCGCGACACCCCGCTCCGCCTCCTCGCCGAGGCGGGCGACCTCGTTGTCGCTGCCGAGCGGCGCATAGCGGCTCGACGCGACGATGAAGACGGCGTTCTCGTAGGAGCGCTGGGCCGCCGGGAAGTCCCCCCGGTCCATCGCCTCTTTCGCGTCGGCGAGATGGCGCCGCACGGCGACCTTCTGCTCGTCGAGGCGCACGCGATAGCTCTCGTACGCGTCGTCGATGACGGTCTCGGTCTCCCCGCCGCGCTCCCCCCTCATGCGCGCGATCTCGGAGCGGAGGCGCAGCGCCTCCTCGGAGGTCGGCCGGTGCCGCAGCGCGGCATCCGCCGCCTCTGCGGCCTCCGGGAGCCGCATCGCCTTGCGCAGCTCCACCGCCTGCGAGTAGAGCTTGCGGTACATGACCTCGTCAAACTGCGCCCGCAGCGCGAGATCCTCCTCGACATCGTCGAGGGTGCGCTCGGCCTCCGGCGCGGCGGCGGGCGGCCCCGCCTCCGGCTTCGCGGGCTCCGGGCGGGCGCGCCCCTTCCCGCAGGCGGCAACGGCGAGGGCCAGCACGAGGCAGGCGACAAGGCGGTTCATGGGAGAGCGGCGAAGGCTACCCGATCGGGGGGGTGCGTTCAATAGAGCCCAGAAGACCCCGCCCCTGTCATGGCGGGGTACCTGGACGGGTTTCCGGCTGGAAGCCCTGCCCGATGCGGGCAACCCCAAGATGG
>CAZMXP010000076.1:0-18538 GCA_964570285.1 uncultured Planctomycetaceae bacterium | reverse complement strand
AGTCGAAGCCGAACTCGCTGTTGGTGCCGTAGGTGATGTCGGCGCGGTACTGCGGGATGCGCTCCTCGCTCCTCATGCGCGCCTGGATGCACCCGACGGTGAGCCCGAGCAGTTCGTAGACGGGGCCGTTCCACGCGGCGTCGCGGCGCGCGAGGTAGTCGTTGACCGTCACGATGTGGACGCCGCGCCCCGGGAGCGCGTTCAGGTAGGCCGGCGCGACCGACGTGAGCGTCTTCCCCTCGCCGGTCATCATCTCGGCGATGCCGCCGCGATGGAGGGCGATGCCGCCCAGCACCTGCACGTCGAAGAGCCGCTGGCCGAGCGTGCGCTTCGCCGCCTCGCGCGCGGCGGCGAACGCCTCGGGCAGGAGCGCGTCGAGTGTCTCGCCCTTGCCGAGCCGCTCCCGGAACTCCCCGGTCTTCTCCCGCAGCGCCTCGTCGCTCAACCGCTCGTAGGCGGGCTCCAGCGCGTTCACGGCGGTCACGAGCGGAAGCAGGCTGCGGATCACGCGGTCGTTGCGTGATCCGAAGATGCGGCGGAGCCAGCGGGCGGGGTTGAGCACGGGGGGGGAGCCTGTGGGAAACCGCCCATTATGACAAGAGCTTGCGCACGAGCGAAAAGAGCACGTCCTGGCGGTAGGGCTTGACCAGGAATCCGTCGGCGACGGTCAGGGAGGCGAGGTCCACCTGGCTCCGCGTCGCGAGCAGGACCGGGATGCGCGCCGTCGCCGCACTCCCCTTCAGCGCCTCGCAGGCGGCGACACCGTCCATTTCCGGCATCTGGTAGTCCATCAGGATCAGGTGCGGGGGCTCCTCGGCCACGAGGCGCAGCGCCTCCCGGCCGTGCGCCGCGGTGCGGACCCTCAGCCCGGCCCGCCGCAGCAGATCGGCGATCGCGTCGCGCAGCGCCGGTTCATCGTCCACCACGAGCACGTTGCGTGGCCCCGAGGCGAGCGGCTCGAGGGGACCCGCAGGGGGGCGGATGTCGGCCACCGTCGGGATGCCCGCCGCGCGCCAGGCGCGTTCGATCCCCTCCGCGACCGAGCGGTTGTGGGCGCGCACCGCGTTCCAGCGCACATAGTCGGGAGCGGACGGCGAGACGTTCAGGTCGTCGTGCGTGTCGACGCTGAACGCGAATTCCCCGCGCAGGATGCTCTCTTCCAGCACCAGCTTCATGTGCGGGTAGCGGCTGTTCCCGAGCCTGAGCACGTAACGCGCGATCTTGCGCTCGCCGTCCGGCTCGCTCTCGTCCGAGAAGCGCGCGACCAGGTCCCGCGCGTTGTCTCCCCCTTCGAGGGAGGGCATCGGGGCCCGCCAGCGCGAGGCTTCCGGATAGGCGTGCGCGAGGTAGATCTCCACCGCCTGCCGGACGCTGGCCGCCGGGATCGCGTCGAGCTTCATGCGGTGGCCCGGGAGGTCTCCCGTCGGCCGCCCCAGAGGAGCAGCAGGCCGATGCCGACGATCAGCGCGATGTCGGCGACGTTGAAGGTCGGCCAGTGCCACCCCTCCGGGCTTCCGAAACAGACGTCGATGAAGTCGCGCACGGCCCCGAACTGCCAGCGATCGTAGAGATTCCCCGCGGCACCCCCCAGGATCAACGACTTCCCGGCCACCTCGGCCGGGCGCGTCACGGCCGGCAGGAGGATCCACGCGACCAGCAGCGGCAGCGCGAGCGCCGTCGCCCAGAGCAGCAGCGAGGCGTTCAGGCGGAGGCTCCAGACGGCGCCGACGTTCCAGACGGTGCGGACGTAGAGCCACCCCTCGACGACCACCCCGTCCTGCTGGAGGACCGGCGCCCCGCCCGGGACGGGGTAGGGGTAGATCCAAAGCTGCTTGGACCAGAGATCGAGTCCTGCGATGGCGACTGCGAGAAGCAGCCACGCTGCGCGATGGCCGCGGGTCATGGGAGAGGGAGACGCAGACCGCGCCGCCCTACTCCTCCTCTTCTTCCCCGCTCCGCTCGCGCTCCTCCTCGATGCGGAGGTCGTCCTCGTCGATCTCCCCCGCCTCGACCTTGCGCTGGTACTCGATCGAGTACCGGGTGTACGGGATCGCCTCGAGACGCGGGCGACCGATCACGACGCCGGTGCCTTCGCAGATCCCGTAGCTGCCGTCGCGGATGCGCCCGAGCGCGCCGTTGATCTCGTAGAGCTCCCGCCGCTCGCTCTCGACGAGCGCCAGCGTGAAGTCCTGGTCGTAGTTGTCCGAGCCGTGGTCGGCCATGTGATCGACGCTGAAATCCTGGTCGCTCGCCTTCAGGGCCTCGCGTTCCATCGAGGTGACCTGCCGCAGGATCCGGTCGCGGCGCGCGATCAGCAGTGCCCGGAAGTGGTCGAAGTCGACCTTGGTATAGGGGTTCTTGACGGCCACCGGCTTGCTTCGGGCGGAGGCGACGGCCTCGCCGCTGCCGGCCGTCATCGCGGCCGCCTTGCCGGTTCGCGCGCGCCCTGCCGCCTTCGCCGAGGACTTCGCGCCGGTCCGGGCTGCCTCCTTGGCCGGCTTCTTGACGCCCCCCTTGGGCGCGCTCGGAGCGCTCTTGGCCGAGGATCCCTTCTTCTCCGTCCGCTTCGGGGTCTTCCCCGATTTCGCCATGAGGCACTCCTCTCCCGGGAAAGCCCTGAAGGATATTTCGGTTTCGTCGCCCGTCAAGCACCCCCGTCCGATCTTCTAGGGGGTGGAGATCGAGGCGTTCGCGGCGGAGTTCCTGCGCTGGGGCGAGACGGAGGCGGGACTCTCCCGCAACACCCTCGCCGCCTACCGGCGCGACCTCGCCGACTACGCCGCCTTCGCCGCCCGCCGCGGCCGGTCGCTCCTGGCCACGGACGTCCTCGCCTATCTCGGCGGCCTCCGGCAGAGGGGCCGCGCCGAGTCGACGATCGCCCGCCGCTTCGCCTGCCTCCGCTCGTTCCACCGGTTCCTCGCCGCGGAGGGGCTGCTCGACTCCGATCCCACCGCCTCCCTCGACTCCCCGCGCCGCTGGCGAACGCTGCCCGAGGTGCCGTCGCGCGAGGAGGTCGAGCGCCTGCTCGGCGCGATTCCCGCCGGCGACGCGAAGGGGCGCCGCGACCGGGCGCTCTTCGAACTGCTCTACGCGACGGGCGCCCGGGTCAGCGAAGTCACCGGCGCGCTCGTCCGCGACTACCACGGCGACATGTCGGTGCTGCGGCTGCGCGGCAAGGGCGACAAGGAGAGGATCGTCCCCGTCGGGGCCCAGGCGCGGCAGGCCCTGGCCGACCATTGGGGGGACCGGGGGGTGCCTCCCCCCGAAGCCCCCCTCGTGGCCTCGCTGCGGGGACGAGCGCTGACCCGGGACCGGGTGCTGCGCCAGCTGCGCCTCCACGCCACGGCGGCCGGGCTGCGCTCGGTGCCGTCCCCGCACGATCTGCGGCACGCGTTCGCGACCCACATGCTCGAGGGCGAGGCCGACATCCGCGCGGTGCAGGAGCTGCTCGGCCACGCGAGCGTCGCGACCACGCAGCTCTACACGCACGTCGAGCAGGAGCGGCTCAAGTCGATCCACGCGCGCTACCACCCGCGCGCGTAGCGCTACTTCGGCTGGGACTTGCGGTGGTCGGCGAGGAACTTCTCGAGGCCGATGTCGGTCAGCGGGTGCTTCAGCAGCTGGTCCATGACGTTCGGCGGCAGCGTGCAGACGTCCGCGCCGATCTTCGCGCTGATGCGCACGTGCTGCGGCGAGCGCACCGACGCGACGAGGATTTCGGTCTTGAAGCCGTAGTTGTCGTAGATCTCGCGGATGTCCTCGATGAGTTCGAGGCCGGTCATGCCGAGGTCGTCGAGGCGTCCGATGAACGGGCTGATGAACGTCGCGCCCGCCTTCGCCGCGAGGAGCGCCTGCACCGCGGTGAAGCAGAGCGTCACGTTGACCATCGTGCCGTCGCGCGTGAGATCGCGGCAGGCGGCGAGGCCGTCGCCGGTCATCGGCACTTTCACCGTGACGTTTTTGTGGATCTCCGCGAGCTTCCTCCCCTCCGCGACGATCGCGTGGTGCTCGGTGGCGATGACCTCGGCGCTGATCGGGCCATCGACGATCTCGCAGATCGCCGGGATGATCTGCTCCCGGCTCTTGCCGCTCTTGGCGATCAGCGAAGGGTTGGTCGTGATGCCGTCGAGCAGCCCCATCGCCGCGAAGCGCCGGATCTCGGCGAGGTCGGCGGTGTCGAGGAAGAACTTCATGGTGATTTTCTACCCCCGGCCAGGGTGCCGGGGGTAGAAAATCCCTGAGCCGGGGCCCCAAGCCTCCCCCCCCGCCCCCCCCGGGAACGACCCTAAGGAGGCAGGCTCCCCCCGCCCGATAGGGAGACCGCAGATCATGGGACCTAGAGGCATGAAGGTCGCCATCCTCGCGGGTGGTATGGGTACTCGTCTCGCCGAGGAGACGGAGGTCCGGCCCAAGCCGATGGTCGAGATCGGGGGGCGCCCGATCCTCTGGCACATCATGAAGTACTACGCGCACTTCGGTCTGCGCGAGTTCGTGGTGGCGCTCGGCTACAAGGGCGAGTGCATCAAGCGCTACATGGCCGACTACGCGAGCCTGTCGGGGAATCTCCGCATGGACTTGCGGCGCGGGGCGCTGCACCGGGACGCGGGCGACGTCGAGGACTGGGAGGTCGCGCTGGTCGAGACGGGCAGCCTCACCGCCACCGGCGGCCGCATCAAGCGGCTCGCCCCCCACCTCGGCGAAGGGACCTTCATGCTGACGTGGGGGGACGGACTCTCCGATGTGGACCTCGGCCGCCTCCTCTCCTTCCACCGCGCCCACGGCAAGCTGGCGACGATCACGGCCGTGCGCCCCCCGGCCCGCTTCGGCAAGCTGGAACTCGACGGGGAACGCGTCGCGCGGTTCACGGAGAAGCCCCAACTCGACGAGGGCTGGATCAACGGTGCCTTCTTCGTGCTCGAACCGGCCGTGATGGACTACATCGCGGACGACGCGACCGCGTTCGAGAGGGCTCCGCTGGAAGGGCTGGCCGCCGACGGCGAACTGATGGCCTTCCGCCACGATTCGTTCTGGCAGTGCATGGACACGCTGCGCGACCGCAAGCGCCTCGAGGCCCTCTGGGAGACGGGCCGGGCGCCCTGGAAGGTCTGGAACGGCGCATGAGGGTCCTCGTCACCGGGCACGAGGGCTACATCGGCGTCCGGCTGGTCGCGGCGCTGCGCGAGGCGGGCCACGAACCGGAGGGGCTCGACAGCGGCCTCTTCGCGCGCGCCGATCTCGGCCCTCCCCCGGACCCCCTCCCCGCCCGCCGGATGGACGTGCGCGACGTGACGGCGGAGATGCTCGCCGGGTACGACGCCGTCATCCACCTCGCGGGCATCTCCAACGACCCGCTCGGCGATCTCGACTCCGAGTGCACCTTCGAGATCAACCACCGCGCATCGGTTCGTCTCGCACGACTCGCGCGCGAGGCCGGCGTGCCGCGCTTCCTCTTCGCCTCCTCGTGCAGCCTCTATGGCGCGTCCGGCGGTGACGCGCTGCTGACGGAGCGCGCCGCCTTCCGTCCGGTGACGCCCTATGGCGTCTCGAAGGTGCGCGTGGAAAAGGATCTGGCGCGCCTCGCCCGCCCGGGCTTCAGCCCCGTCTCCCTGCGCTGCGCGACGGTCTACGGTCCCTCCGCTCGGCTGCGCGCCGATCTCGTCGTGAACAACCTCGTCGGCTACGCGCTGCTGGCCGGCGAGGTGCTGCTGAAGAGCGACGGCACGCCCTGGCGACCCCTCGTGCACATCGACGATGTCTGCCGCGCCTATCGCGCCGCGCTCGAGGCGCCGATCGGCCTCGTGCACGGCCAGGCCTTCAACGTGGGCCGCACCTCGGAGAACTTCCGCGTCCGCGAGGTGGCGGAGTGGGTGCGCGACGCCGTGCCCGGCAGCGTACTTCGCTATGAGGAGGGAGCGGGGCCCGACCCGCGCTGCTACCGGGTGGACTGCTCCAAGCTCGAGGCGCTCCCGGGATTCGCGCCGCGCGGGACGGTCGCGGAGGGCATCGGCGAACTCGTCCGTGCCTACCGCGGCGGCTGCCTCACGCTCAAGCGGTTCTTGGGCGACGACTTCCTGCGCATCCGCACGGTACGGCGCCTCCAGAGGCAGGGGCTGCTCGACGCACGGCTGCGGTGGAGCGGCGCGAAGGCCGTGCGGGCGCGGGGGGCGCGCGGTGCTTGAGCTGACCGACGCGTGCCGCTCCTGCGGAGCGAAGACCCGCGTGGAGATCCTCTACCTCGGCGAGATGCCCCGCTCCGACGGGCTGCTGCGGGAGGCCGACCTCGCGCGCCGGGAGCAGCGGTTCCCGCTCACGGTGCTCTTCTGCCCCGCCTGCACCCTCGTGCAACTGCACGAGACCGTCGCCCCCGAACTTCTCTTCTGCGACGACTACCCCTACTTCAGCTCCTTCAGCGAGGGCTGGGTGCGGCACAGCCGGCGCAACGCCGAGGAGCTGATCGGCGCGCGCGGGCTCGGCCCGCGCAGCCGCGTCGTCGAAATCGCCTGCAACGACGGCTACCTCTTGCGCCACTTCGCCGAGCGCGGGATCCCGGTGCTCGGAATCGACCCCGCCGCCGGCCCCGCGGCGGCGGCCCGCGCGCTCGGGCTGCCGGTGCGAGAGGAGTTCTTCACGGCAGAGCTCGCCCGCGACCTGGCCGCCTCCGGGGGCCGGGCGGATGTCGTGCTCGCGAACAACGTGCTCGCGCACGTCGCCGACCTCGGTGGGTTCGTCGAGGGCATCGGCCATCTGCTCGCGGACTCGGGCATCGCCGTGCTCGAGGTCCCCTACGTGCGCGACCTCGTCGATCGCTGCGAGTTCGACACGATCTACCACGAGCACCTCTGCTATTTCTCCGTGACCGCTCTCGACCGCCTCTTCCGTGGCCGCGGGCTCACGCTGCAGGACGTGCGACGCCTGGAGACGCATGGCGGCTCCCTCCGCCTCTACGTGGGCCACGCCGGGTCCCGCTCCGCCGCCGTGCGCGCGCTGCTGGACGAGGAGCGCGCGGACGGCTTCGACCGCGCCGACGTCTACCGCGCCTTCGCGCGGCGCGTCGGCGTGGTCACTTCGTCGCTGCGCACGCTCCTCGGCGGGCTGCGCGCGAAGGGAGGCCGCATCGCGGCGTACGGCGCCGCGGCGAAGGGCGCCATCCTGCTGAACGCCGCCGGCGTCGGGACGGACCTGGTCGAATTCGTCGTGGACCGCAATCCGCACAAGGTCGGCCGCTACATGCCGGGCGTGCACATCCCCATCCGGGAGGTGGCGGCGCTGCTGGAGGATCGACCCGACTTCGTGCTCCTGCTCGCGTGGAACCTGCGCGACGAGATTCTCGCCCAGCAGGAGGAGTACCGCCGGGGCGGGGGGCGCTTCATCGTCCCCATCCCGACGCCGGAGGTCGCCTAGATGGCCCTCGCCTGTCCCGCGTGCGGGGCCGCGTCCTACGAGCCCTTCTACGACGGCGGATCGGTACCGGCCCACAGCTGCCTGCTCATGGAGAGCCCCGCACAGGCGCGAGCCTACCCGCGCGGCGAGCTCCGTCTCGCCTTCTGCGACGGCTGCGGGTTTGTCGGCAACGACCGCCACGACGCCGCCCTCGTCGACTACTCGCCCCGCTACGAGGAGACGCAGCACTGCTCCGCGCACTTCCACGCGTGGGCGCAGGGGCTCGTGCGCCGACTCGTGCGCGACTACGGCCTGCGCCACAAGACCGTGCTGGAGATCGGCTGCGGCAAGGGCGAGTTCCTCGCGCTCCTCTGCGAGGAGGGGGGCAACCGCGGCATCGGCGTCGATCCCTCCGTCGTGCCGGAGCGCCTCCCCGCCGCGGCGCGCCGCAGGATCGAGCTGATCCCCGAACTCTACGGTCCGGCCCACGCCGCCCTGCGGGCGGACGTCGTCTGCTGCCGGCACACGCTGGAACACATCCCCTCCGTCCGGGAGTTCCTCGCCGGCCTGCGCGCGACGCTGGGCGACGGCGGCGCCCGTCTCGTCTTCTTCGAAGTGCCCGACCTGCGCCGGGTGCTGCGCGAGCGCGCCTTCTGGGACGTCTACTACGAGCACTGCTCCTACTTCGATGCCGGCTCCTTCGCGCGGCTCTTCCGCGCCTGCGGCTTCGAGATCCTCGAACTCGTGCGCGACTTCGACGGCCAGTACCTCTGGCTCGTGGCGCGTCCCGTCGAAGGACGCGGGCGCGGGAGGCATGCGGAGGAGGTCACGGTCGCCGACCTGCGGCGCGAGGTGGAGGGGTTCGGGGAGGAGGCGCCCCGGGCCATCGCCCGCTGGCGCGAGCGGATCCGCCGCGCCGCGGAAACGGGGGGCAGGCCGGTCCTCTGGGGCGCGGGGTCGAAGTGCGTCGCGTTCGTGGCTTCGACGGGACTCTCGGACGAAATCGGGTGCGTCGTGGACATCAATCCGGTGAAGCAGGGGCGCCACCTGCCCGGGAGCGGCCATGCGGTGGTCGCCCCCGAGGCGCTGCGCGGACGGGAGCCGGGGTGCGTCGTGCTGATGAACCCGGTCTATCGCACCGAGGTGGAGGCTCGACTCGCCGCCCTCGGCCTCGATACGGAGGTGGTCGCGCTATGAGCGAAGCGCGTTGCACCGCCTGCGGGGAGAACACCCTCGCCCCCTGCTTCGAACTCGCCTCCGTGCCGGCCCTCTGCAACGTGCCTCATGAGAGCGAAGGGTCGGCACGGGCCGCCCCGCGAGGCGACCTGCGCCTGGGCTGCTGCCCCGCGTGCGGGATGATCCGGAACCTCGCGTTCGACCCCGCGAAGGTCCGCTACGCGCCCGACTACGAGAACGCGTTGCACCACTCGGCGCGCTTTCGCGCCTACGCGGACGTGCTTGCGCGTCGGCTCTTCATGGAGTACGACCTCCCGGGCAAATGCGCGGTGGAGGTCGGCTGCGGCGACGGCTACTTCCTGCGCCTGCTGGCGAGCCTCGGCCTGCGCGAGGCGACCGGGTTCGATCCGGGCCTGCCCGCGGAAGTGGCGGAGGAGGGCTTCGCCCTGCGGCGAGGGCAGGCGCCTCCTGGCTTCGAGGCCGATCTCACCGTCTGTCGCCACGTGCTGGAACACGTCGCCGATCCCGGTCCCTTCCTCGCGTCCCTCGCCGCCCAGGGCAGCCTCCTCTATCTGGAGGTCCCCGATGCGCGCCATACGCTGTTTCACGGCGGCGTCTGGGACCTGCTCTACGAGCACTGCTCCTACTTCGCGCCGGGCGCGCTGCAGGCACTGCTGGCGCGGACGGGATTCACGCCGCTGAGGGTGGAACCGGCGTTCGAGGGGCAGTTCCTGCAGGTGGACGCGCGGCGCCGCGCGGGCACGCACGAGCGCGGCGCGGACGCCGGAGCGGTCGTCGCGGAGGCGGGGAGACTCCAGGCGTCCTACGAGAGCGCGCGGCGACTCTGGGCGGACGAGATGCGCGCGCGCGCGCGCAGCCGCTCGCGCGTGGTCCTCTGGGGTGCCGGCACCAAGGGCGTGATGTTCCTGAACGCGATCGACCGCGAGCGGACGATCGGCTGCGTCGTCGATGTCAATCCGCGCAAGCAGGGGCGCTTCGTGGCCGGCACCGGCCATCCGATCCTCGCGCCGGAGCATCTGCGCACCTCCCCGCCCGACCTGGTCGTGGCGATGAACGCGGCCTACGCCCGCGAGATCGAGGTGCTGCTCGACCGCCTCGGAATCCGCGCCGAGGTGCGCGCGGCGTGAGCGCCCCGCCGCTCGTGACGGTCGGTCTGCCCGTGCGCAACGGGGAGAGGTTCCTGCGCGCGGCGATGGAGAGCGTGCTCGCGCAGGAGTACGCCCACTTCGAGCTGGTGGTCTCCGACAACGCCTCCACCGACGCCACGCCCCGCGTCGCCGAGGAGTTCGCGGCGCGCGACGCCCGGGTGCGCTTCACGCGCCTGGAGCGCAACGAGGGCGCGGCGGCCAACTACAACCGCGTCTTCTCTCTCGCCCGGGGGCGCTACTTCCGCTGGCAGGCGGCCGACGACCTCGTCAGCCCCGACTCCCTCGACCGCTGCGTCGCCGAATTGGAGGCGCACCCGGAGGCCGTCCTCGCCTACCCGCGCACGCACCTGATCGACGAGGCGGGCGCGCCAGCAGGCGAGTACGACGACCGCCTAGATCTGCGGGAGCGCGACGCGCCCACGCGCTTCGAACAGACGCTGCGCCTGCTCGGGGAGTGCAACGCCGTCTTCGGCCTCGTGCGCACCGAGGCGCTGCGCCGCACGCGGCTGATCGGCCCCTATCCCGGCGCCGACATGGTGCTGCTCGCCGAACTGAGCCTGCATGGCGCGTTTCATGCGCTCGAGGGCCCCCGCTTCTACCGGCGCGTGCATCCCGCCTCGTCGAGCAGCGACAAGAGCGATGCCTCCCAATTCGAGTTCTACCGCCCGGGCCCGCGCCCGCGCCTCTTCCTGCGCGCGTTCCGCCACCACGCGGAACTGACGCGCGCCCTCTGGCGTTGCCCTCTCCCGCCCTGGACGAAGCTGCGTGGCCTCGGGGTGCTCGCGCGCAAGGCCGTGCAAGGGCGTCATGCCTTCCTCGCCGACCTCGGGCGCGCCTGGCGCGCCCTGGCCTCCCGGTGAACCCGCGGACTCAGCGCGGGGGGCCCATCGCCTCGATCGAGACGGGCCCGAACTCCACCTGGCAGCGGTGCGCGAGCAGGCCGCAGGCGTAGTCGCCGCGGGGGAGAGGGGCTCCCTCGTCGTCCCTCAGGGTCATCCAGGAACCCGGCTCGTCCTCCCCCGCCGCCCACCACTTCGAGCGTTGCAGGTGACGCCGCCGCGTCCCCTGCGGATCCTCTTCCGACCAGCACTCGACGAGCATCCGGTAGGTCACGCCGACCTTCGGCACGAAGTTGCGGTAGCCGTTCACCCAGGCCGCCGGCGAGCCCCCCTCCTTCGTGCTGAACTCCTGTCCGACGCTGTTCTGGTAGCTGTAGTACCAAGTGAGCGCGAAACGCCAGCCGCGCCGCGGCCGCTCGGTGCCGTCGTCGGCGTGGCCTCCCCAGAGGGAGATGACCCCAAATCCCCACGGCAGGGCCCGGTCGTGGGAACGCAGCGTCGCCTCCGCGCGGATTCGCCTGCCCGCGGGAAACGCGCCGGTGAGCAGCAGCAGCCGGTCATACTCCTCCGTGCCCGGCCGGGGGCGGACTCGCCACTCCTCCGCAACCTTCAGACGCTCCCAGATCCCGTCCTGCGCCTCCAGCGACTCCGCGCCCCAGTCGAACTTCAGCGGCAGTGCCACCGGCGTCGGGTCGTAGCGGAACGAGACCGTGCGCTCCTCCGGAGGGCGGAGCCACGCGCGCCCGCGCAGCGCGAGGCGGTTCTCCCCGATGCGCAGCGCCTCGGGCGCCATCTCGATGACGAATGCGCCCGCGAGCGCCCGGGGAAAACCACGGCCCACCGGTTGCCATGGGCCCCCGTTGAGGCTCCACTCGGCGCTGCGCGCGTGGCGCGTGAGGGCTCCCGTCACATTGGCCGTGAGAGCACCCGACCGGGGTCCGTAGCGCTCCGGGACATTGCCGACATCGAGGAGCGGCGCGGTGCGGAACGGGAGGTAGAAGGCGAGGAAGAGCGCCGCCAGCAGCACGAGGAGCAGCGGCGGGAGGGCGCGGCGCATCGCGCTCAGCCTACCCGTTGTCCCGGTCAAGACCGGAGGGGGGTCCGGGGGGAGCGTCCCCCCGGCGACTGGCGGGCGAGTCGGCGCACCCGCTCACCACTGGATGCCGTCCACGACATGTTCGGCGAAGGGCATGGCGCACGTGAAAGCCGGAGAGACCGCGTTCAGGACATGGGTGGACCGGGGACCCTGCTCGACCACGAAGTCGTCGACGAGTTCCGCCGTGCGGGTGTTCGCCAACTGGGCGCGGATCCCGGCCTTCCCGCGCGGCAGCAGATCCCCCGGCTCGAGTCCGAGGGCGAGACCGCTCGCCGCCTTGTAGAACCCCTTCCGCGAGAGCTTGCCCAGTTCCGCCCACGCAAGGGACCGGAAGTGGTCGCGGTTGCGCGCGAAGAGTCTCAGCAGGAACCGGACCATCGCGAGGGTGTCGGCGAGCGACGCCCCGCGCAAGCCCCGGTACTGCTCCCGCCCCATCAGCGGCAACGCCGAGGGTCCGAGGGTGAGGGTGCCGTCGGGTTGGCGCGTGTAGTGGACGCCGAGGAAGGGGTTGCGGAGGTCGGGCACGGGGTAGATGTTGCCGCGTACCTGCACCCTCGACCCGGGCCGCACCGCGTAGTACTGCCCGCGGAAGGGCAGGATCCGATAGTCCATGCCGACGCCGACGGAGTGCGCGACGCGGTCGGCGAAGAGACCGGCACAGTTGACGAGGTGCCCGTAGCCGAAAGGTCCGCCCGAGGTCTCCACCGCACCCGGTCCGGCGGCGGCCTGCCAAGCGCAACCCTGCTCGATGAACACCCCCTCGCGCCGGGCATCTTCCACCAGCGACGCCATCACCTGCGGCGGATTCACGACCGCGGTGTCATGGACGTGCAGGGCTTGCCCGACGGTCGTGGCGCAGGGCTCCACGTCGGCGAGGGCCGGGCCCTCCAGCAGGGTCGTGCGGACGCCATTCGCCTGCGCGCGCGCGGCCAACTCGCCCAGCGCGGGCAGCTCCGACTCGCTGCGCGTGACGATGACCTTGCCCGCCGTGTTGATCGGGAGACCCTTCTGCTGGCAGTACTCCTTCCAGCGCCGGTTTCCCTCCACGCAGAAGCGAGCCTTCCGCGTGCCCGCCTTGTAGTAGACCCCCGCATGCAGAACGCCGCTGTTCCGCCCGCTGGCGTGGAGGGCCGGCGCCGCCTCCTTCTCGAGGACCACGACGCGCCCGCCGTGCCTGCGCCGCAGTTCCCGGGCGATCGAGACACCGATCACGCCGGCTCCGATCACGAGGAAGTCCGCGGTCATGCGCCGACGCAGGAGACCGGATTCGCCGCCGCCGGGCACGGCGGAAGACCGACTCGTCGTCGAATCGCCCATGGGCTAGTCCAGCGTCACGAGGGCATCGGCGATCTCGTTCGCGTCCGCTGCCTCGCGCGGGAGGACCTGGGCGAGCCGCTCCCCCGCGACGCCGATCGCGCCTGTCAGCGCGAGGGTGGGATCCCCGCCGCGCATCTCCGCCACGAGGCGAGCGCAGATCTCGGCGATCGCGGGCTGCCCGAGCCGTTCGAGGACGGCCTCGTCGCCGAGCACGCAGGCGGTGCGTTCGTGCAAGGACAGATAGAGCAGGAGCCCGCTGCCCCCCGCGGTGTGGTGCACGCGCTCGTCGAAGAAGACCGCCCGCGCCCGCGCCGCGACCTCCTGCTCCATCATGCCCCGGGGCGTGAAGATGCGTCCGAGGGCTCCCCATCGCGCCGCCGCCGCGGCCCCGAGCAGGAAGCCGGCCACGAATGCCGCGATCATCGCGGGCAGCTCGAATCGCGTCGCCGGAGCCTCCCACGAGCCGGCCTGCACGTCGACGCGCTGGTAGAGGCACCAGGTCCCCGCGAGAAGCAGGAGGCCGAGCAGCACGCCCGCCCCGTCCTCGGCGCGGTCGTACCGGCCCGAACTCGTCGCGACGACGGGCACGATCTCGGCCGACGTCGAGGCCTCGGCGTCGCGCACCGCCCGCGCGATCGCCCCCCGCTGCTCCTCGGTGAACCACGCGCTCGCCGGCCGCATCGCTACCAGGACCCCGTCGCCCCGCGCCCGGCGCTGCGCGAGGGGGCGCGCCGGCCCCCGAAGCCCCCTCCGAATCCGCCGAGCCGGAAGGAACCGCGCGACCGGTGCCTCCGCGAGCTGGCGAGCACGACCCAGAGGATCGTGAATGCACCCCGCCAGAACGACCAGGCGACCCCCTGCGTGCCGCGGCGCACGAGCGAGACCACGCTCCACAGCGCGACCAGCCCGAGCACCCCCAGCCAGAGCGCACCCTCCGTCTTGCGTTTTGTGGCGCGGAACGGCGTGCCGCGAAAGCTCGCGTCGAGGGCCCCGACGCCCGCCTCGATGCCTCCGGTGTAGTCGCCTGCGCGGAAACGGGGGAGCATGCGCTCGTCGAGGATCGCGCGGCACTCCGCGTTCCGCCCCGATCGCCAGTCGAGGCCGAGCTCGATGCGGCACTGGCGGTCCTCGATCGACACGAGCAGCAGGGCCGCCTTCCGCCAGTCCCTGCCGTCGGCCTCGACACGGTCGAACTGCCACTCGGCAAGCAGGCTCGTCGCGAACCGCTCGATGTCCTCGGCGCCGAACCGCCGGAGCGACGGGACCGTCACCACGACGAGCGGGATGCCCTTCTGTTCCTGCAGCCCCCGGCAGACGCGCGCGATCCGCTCCTCCGCGGGCTCCCCGATCACGCCCGCGAGATCGGCGAGGGGCCGCTCGGCGGGCGGGCAGGGGATCCCTTCCGCCAGCGCCGGGACCGCCATCAGTACGAGGAGCAACGCAGGGCGCGCCACGACGGCAGGATACCCGCAGGGCCCCCGCGGCATTCGAGGGGGGGTCCGGGGGCCGCGTCGCCTACTTCGCCGCCCAAGCGAGGATCGCGCGGACGACCTGCGCCGGCAGCCCCGCCGCCTTGAGCTGCTCCCCGGTCGCGGCGCGAACGCCGGCCGCGGAGCCGAAGGCGCGCAGCAGCGCGGTGCGCCGCTTGGGACCGAGGCCCTCGATCTCGTCGAGCGCGGATCGCACGGTGCGCTTGCTGCGCAGGCGGCGGTGGTAGGCGAGCGCGAAGCGGTGCGCCTCGTCGCGGATGCGCGCGAGCAGGTAGGTCTCCGGCGCGTCGGGCGGCAGCGGCACGGGAACCTTGCTCCCGGGCAGGAAGACGCGCTCCAGCGTGCGCCGCTCCTTCTTCGTGCGCGCCTTCGCGAGGCCGATCGCGGCGACCCCTTCCGGCAAGAGGTCGATCACGGCGCCGAGTTGGCCCTCGCCGCCGTCGATGACGACGAGGTCCGGCGCCGGCTCCTCGCGGCGGAACCGTCGCTCGAGCACCTCGCGCATCGACGCGAAGTCGTCCTGGCCGCGCACCGTGTTGACGCGGAAGCGGCGGTAGGAGTCGGGATCCGCGAGCCCCTCGTGGAAGACGACGCGCGAGCCGACGGTGGCGCTGCCCTGGATCGTGGAGATGTCGTAGCACTCGATGCGCTGGGGGGTCCGGGGGAGCCCGAGCCGCGCGCGCAGCGTCTCGAGCAGCGCCGCGCGCTGCTCCGCATCGCCCTCGGCGTCGCGCACCGCCTCGTCGGCGTTCTTCTGCGCGAGGTCGAGCAGCGCGCGGGCCTCGCCGCGCTGCGGCACGTGCAGGCGCACCGCGGCGCCGCGGCGCTCGCGCAGCTCTCTCGCGATCTCCTCGCCCTCCTCCGGCTCGCACGGGATCAGGATCTCCGGCGGGATCAGGCGCCCGGGGGCGTGCACCGCGTGCAGCACGCGCGCCAGCACCGCGCCGTCGGGCAGGATCGTGCGGAAGCTCAGGCTGCGCTTGCTGAGGAGCCGTCCCTCGCGGATGTGCAGCACGGCCGCGGTCGCGACCTCGCCGCGGCGCGCCAGCGCGACCACGTCGCGGTCCTTCTGGTCGGGCGAGGCGACCCGCTGCGCCTGCGTCGTCTTCTCCAGCGCGTCGATGCCGTCGCGCAGCGAGGCGGCACGCTCGTACTCCTCGCGCGCGGCGGCCGCGGCCATCTGCTCGCGCAGGCCGCGCAGCACCTCCTCGGTGCGCCCGCGCAGCAGGTCGAGCATGCCCGCGACCATCTGCGCGTAGGCCCCGGACCCCACGAGATCCACGCACGGCGCGCAGCAGCGCTTGAGCTGGTGGTAGAGGCAGGGCCGGTCCCGGCTCTCCAGCACGCGGTCGGGGCAGAGCCGCAGCGGGAAGAGCTGGCCGAGGGTGCGGATCGTCCGGCGGACCGCCTTCGCGCTCGAATAGGGGCCGAAGTAGGTCGCGCCGTCGTCCGCGAAGCGACGCACCATGTGGAGGCGGGGCCACGCATGCGCGGTGTCGACGCGGATGCAGAGGTAGGCCTTGTCGTCGCGGAGGCGGACGTTGTAGCGCGGGCGATGGCGCTTGATCAGCGTGTTCTCGAGGAGCAGCGCCTCCTTCTCGTTGCCGGTGAGGATCGTCTCGACCTCCTCGATGCGCGCGATCAGGTGCGGGATCGCCGCGCGGCCATCCCCCTCCGGCCGCAGGTAGGCGCGCACGCGCGCGCGGAGGTTGGCCGCCTTGCCCACGTAGACGACCTTGCCGGTGCCGTCCTTGAAGAGATAGACGCCCGGCTCCTGGGGCAGCGCGTCCACGCGCGCACGAAGGTCGCTCATCGGATCTTCAGCTCGCGGTCCTCGAGGGCGCGGAGGCGGTCGCGCAACTCGGCCGCGCGCTCGAACTCGAGCCGCTCCGCGGCGCCGAGCATCTCCTGCCGCAGCCGCTCCATCTCGCGGGCCGCGCGCTGCGGCGACCAGGACTCCTTCGGCGCCTTCCGCGGGTCGGCCTCGGGCACGTCGCCGTAGTCCGCCTCGTAGATGCGGCCGAGCAGGTCGCCGATCTTCTTGCGGATGCTCGCCGGCGTGATGCCGTGCGTCTCGTTGTACCGGAGCTGTTTCGCGCGGCGGCGCCCCGTCTCCGCGAGGGCGCGCTCCATCGAGCCGGTGCGCCTCTCCGCGTAGAGGAGGACGCGCCCGTCGATGTTGCGCGCGGCGCGGCCCATCGTCTGGATCAGCGAGCGCTCGGAGCGCAGGAACCCCTCCTTGTCGGCGTCGAGGATCGCGACCAGCGCGACCTCCGGAAGGTCGAGCCCCTCCCGGAGCAGGTTGATGCCGATCAGCACGTCGAAGACGCCGAGCCGGAGGTCGCGCACGATCTCGGTGCGCTCCAGCGTGTCGATCTCGCTGTGCAGGTAGCGGCACTTGACGCCGATCTCGGTGTAGTAGTCGGTGAGCTCCTCCGCCATGCGCTTCGTCAGCGTCGTCACGAGGACCCGGTGGCCCGCCTCGACCGTGCGGCGGATCTCCGCGAGCAGGTCGTCCACCTGCCCGGAGGCGGGTCGCACCTCGGCGAGGGGATCGACGAGCCCCGTCGGCCGCACGACCTGCTCGGCGACGCGGCCCCCCGCCTGCTCCAGCTCGAAGGGGCCCGGCGTCGCGCTCACGTGGACGACGCGCGGCACGCGCTCGCGGAACTCCTCGAAGCGGAGCGGCCGGTTGTCGAGCGCGCTCGGCAGCCGGAAGCCGTGCTCCACGAGCACCTCCTTGCGCGCGCGGTCGCCGCGGTACATGCCCCCGACCTGCGGCACCGCGACGTGGCTCTCGTCGATGAAGGCGATGAAGTCGGAGGGGAAGTAGGAGAGCAGCGTCCAGCTCGGGTCGCCCTCGCCGCGGCCGTCGAGGTGGCGGGAGTAGTTCTCGATGCCCGGGCAGGTCCCGACCTCGCGGATGAGTTCCAGGTCGTAGCGCGTGCGCTGCTCGATGCGCTGCGCCTCGAGCAGCTTCTTCTCCTTGCGGAACCAGGTGATGCGCTCCTCGAGCTCCTTCTCGATGCGCCCGCACGCCTCCTTCAGGCGCTCCTCCGGCGTCACGTAGTGGCTGCGCGGGAAGATGTCGGCCGCGTCGCTCTCGCCGAGCACCTCGCCGGTCAGCGGATCGATCGCGCGGATCGCCTCGATCCGGTCGCCGAACCACTCGATCCGCACGACCCTGTCGTCGGCATAGGCGGGGAAGATGTCCACGACGTCGCCGCGCACGCGGAAGGTGCCCCGCCGGAAGTCGAATCCCGCGCGGTCGTAGAGGTTCATCGCGAGGCGGCGCAGCACGTCGTCGCGCTCGATCTCCTGCCCCCGTTCGAGGTGGAGGTGCAGGTCGTAGTACGACGAGGGCGACCCGGCGCCGTAGATGCAGGAGACCGACGCTGACATCCCGGCGCGTCAGCAGGCTGAACGTCGCGCGGTGGCGCATCCGGTCGATCCGGTCGTTGATCGTCGACTCCTTCTCGATGTAGGTGTCGCTCTGCGGGATGTAGGCCTCCGGCAGGTAGTAGTCGTAGTAGGAGACGAAGTACTCCACCGCGTTGTCGGGGAAGAGCGACCGGAACTCCTCGAAAAGCTGCGCGGCGAGGATCTTGTTCGGGGCGAGGACCAGCGCCGGGCGCCGGAGCCGGGCGATCACGTGGGCCATCGTGAAGGTCTTGCCCGAACCGGTCACCCCGAGCAGCACCTGGTCCTTGGCCCCCTCCTCCAGCCCGCGGGTGAGCGCCTCCACGGCCGCGGGCTGGTCGCCCTTGAGCTCGAACTCGGAAACCAGCCGGAAATCGGGCATCGCCCCAGTCTAAGGGTGAACCCCCGGCCCCCCCTTTCCGTCCCAAATGGGTATGATCAAGAGACGCGAGGAACCCATGGCTGAAGAAAAGAACGTCGTCTGCCCGCAATGCGGCAAGAAGTACAAGCTCGCGGCCGAGTTCGATGCCGCAAGCTTCTCCTGCAAGGCGTGCAGCGCCACCGTCTGGGTGTCGGGCAAGGCCCCGACGCCGGAACTGCGCCGCAAGGGCGGCGGGAAGGCGCGCGCCGGGCGCGGTGGCCGGGCGGCAG
>CAZMXP010000075.1:0-19608 GCA_964570285.1 uncultured Planctomycetaceae bacterium | reverse complement strand
TCCCCGCGACGAAGATCAGAAGAGACGCGAGCATGCATTTCGCGCCCGCAGATTTCATAGCCATCATCACTCCCTCTCTAGGTTCCACTCTCTCTCGCGTACCGCACACTCCATCGCGAATTGCTTCCGATGCAACTCTTGCTTCCGGAGCGAGGGACGCCGAACCGTTCCAGTAATTCCCTCATGCGCCGCGCATCAAATCCAGCGAAATTCGGCGAATCTCTTGAAAATTTCGCACTTCCCGCAGGTTCCGGAAATTGGTCCGGCAACACGATGCGCGGCAACAGTGTTAGGGACAGTCTCTGGAGTTACCGGAGATCGTGTTGCCGGATCACGGTCGGATCGTCGGGCGCGCACCTCTGGCCGGAACGTTGCCCTCCGTGCGCTCGACACCCGACAGGGAGGCGTGCTCCGGCACGACGATGCTGAGCAGCGCCTCGCAGATGTTGCTCAGCACGTCCTCGCTGCCCTGGATCTCGAGATCGCGGCGCACCTCGGCCGGCAGTTCGGCGAGGTCGCGCAGGTTGTCCCGCGGGATCATCACGCGGCGGATGCCGGCCCGGTGGGCGGCGAGGAGTTTCTCCTTGATTCCACCCACCTCGAGCACCTTCCCCTTCAGGGTCACTTCGCCGGTCATCGCCAGGTCGTGGCGAACCGCCCGGCGCGTGAAGAGGCTCGCGAGGCAGGTCGCGATGGCGACCCCGGCACTCGGGCCGTCCTTCGGCGTCGCGCCCTCCGGGAAGTGGATGTGCACATCGGAGTCCCGGAAGAGGGAGGGGTCGATGTCGAACTCCTCCGCGCTGGCGCGGATGAAGCTGAAGGCGGTCTGCGCCGACTCCTGCATCACCTCTCCGAGGTGACCGGTTACCTGGATGACACCCTTGCCGGGCATCCGGGTCGCCTCGATGTGGAGGAGGGAGCCGCCATAGGCGGTCCAGGCGAGCCCCGTCGCCACGCCGATCTCCGGCTGGCGCCCCGCGAGGTCGCAGCGGTAGAGGGCGGGGCCGAGCAACTCCCGCACGCGCGCCTTGCCCACCGAGACGAGGGCGCGGTGGCCCTCCACGTAGCGCGTCGCGACCTTGCGGCAGATCGCGTTCAGGCCGCGCTCGAGTTCGCGAAGGCCCGCCTCGCGCGTGTGCCCGTCGATCACCTCGGCGAGCCCGCTGCTCGTGAAGCGCACCTGGCCGCTCTCGAGCCCGTTGTTCTCGAGCGCGCGCGGCACGATGTGCTGCCTCGCGATCACGAGCTTCTCGTGGCGCGTGTAGCCGCCGAGCCGCACGACCTCGAGGCGATCGCGCAGCGCGTGGGGAATCGACTCCGCGAGATTCGCCGTGACGAGGAAGAAGACGTCGCTCAGGTCGAAGCCGACATCGAGGTAGTGGTCGCGGAACTGGTTGTTGCACTCGGGGTCGAGCACTTCGAGCATCGCGCTGCTGGGGTCGCCGCGGGCGTCCGACCCCATCTTGTCGATCTCGTCGATCTGCAGCACCGGGTTGCGGACGCCGGCCTGCTTCACCAGTTGCATCACCTTGCCCGGCATCGCCCCGACGTAGGTGCGCCGATGGCCCTTGATCTCGGCTTCATCGCGCAGGCCGCCCACGCTCATGCGCGCGAACTTGCGCCCGAGCGCCTCGGCGACCGCCTTGCCGAGGGAGGTCTTGCCGACGCCCGGGGGCCCGACGAGGCAGAGGATCGGTCCCGGCGCGTTGCGGCGCAGCTTGCGCACCGCGAGGTGCTCGAGGATCCGCTCCTTCACCTTCTCGAGCCCGCTGTGCCGCCGGGCGAGGATCGCGCGCGCGCGGGCCAGATCGAGGCGGTCGCGCGTGCGCCGCCTCCACGGCAGGTCGAGCAGCCAGCCGACGTAGGTGCGGATCACCTGGTACTCGGCGCTGCTCTGCGAGACCGAGCGCAGGCGCCGGATCTCCCGGTCGGCGACCTCGCGGCACTCCTTGCCGAGTCCCGCCCGCTTCGCGCGCTCCATCAGCTCGTCGTGCTCCTCCTCGCCGGAGCCCTCGTCGCCGAGCTCGCGGCGGATGGCGCGCATCTGCTGGCGCAGGTACTGCTCGCGCTGCCGTTCCTCGATCTGCGTGCGCACGCGCTTGTGCAGGTCGGCGTCGATCGTGTGGCGTTTGAGTTCCGCGCGGATCGCGTCGGCCACGCAATCGAGCCGCGCGGCGATCTCCACCCGCTGCGCGACCTCCCGCTTCGCCTCCAGCGGCAGGTTGAGATAGGCGGAGACGAGATCGGCGAAGCGGCCGGGGCCGCGCATGTTCATGCGCAGGATGCCCTCGAGATCCTCGGGATAGCTGCTGTCCCGGGGGAGGTATTCGGCGAGCAGGTCGAGCAGGTCGAGCACGCGCTGGTCGATCTCCGGGGAGACCGTCGCGCCGGGCGCCGGGACCTCCCCGACCAGATCCGCCGCGTCGGCGGGGATGACCTCGACGGTGGCGCGCAGCAGGCCCGCCTCGCGGCGGAGCCCGTGGAGCCGCAGGCGCGACACGCCGTGGAAGACCGCCTGCATCGCGCCCCCGGGCATCTGCATGCGCTGCACGACGCGACAGAGCATGCCGACCTCGTAGAGGTCGGCCAACTGCTCCGCGCCGTGGCGCTCGCTGCGCGGGAAGAGCGTCGCGATCTCGTGCTCGCCCGGCGCGGTGGAAAGCGAGGCGGGATGGATCTCCTCCTCGGTGAGCTGGATCGAGACGACATCGTGGGGGTAGACCACGCTCGTCCTGAGCAGGATCGCGGGGATCTCGAAACGCGTTCCGTGGTCCCCGCGGTTCCCTGCGCGCTCACCGGCCATCTCGCACTCCTCCACACCCGGGGCTCGGGCCCCCGGCCCCCCCCACATCGGACGTTCGAGCGGTCACGATTAAACTGGCGACGGTCGACGCCGGATGAAAGTTCTCGTTCCCGCCCTGCTCGTCGTGTTCGGCCTGTTCCTCTACGTCCGGCAGCGCGGGCCACAGCCCCCTCCCCACGGGGACGCCTTCGGGCCTCCGTTCGCGTACGTCGACGTCGCCGCGTCGATGGGACTCGCCGCGCTCAACCAGACCGGCCGTGCGGGCAGCAAGAGGCTGATCCTCGAGGCGATGGCGCCCGGGGTCGCCGTCGGCGACTTCGACAACGACGGCTGGATGGACCTCTATCTCCCCAACGGCAACACGATCACCCGTTACGACCGCGTGTCCCGCGCGGTCACGCTGATGCCCGACGCCGAGGCGCCTCGCCATGCGCTCTACTGGAACCGGGCGGGAGAGCGGTTCGAGGAGGGGGGCGCGGAGGCGGGGGTCGACGCGCCGGGCTGGGCCTTCGGCGTCGTCGTGGGCGATGTCGACAACGACGGCTGGGCCGACCTCTACGTCTGTCATTGGGGGCCGAACCGGCTCTACCGCAATCGCGGCGACGGCACGTTCGAGGAGATTGGCGGAAGGGTGGGGGTCGCGGGGGAGGGGGCCGACTGGTCCACCGGCGCCTGCCTCTTCGATTACGACCGGGACGGCGATCTCGACCTCTATGTGGCCCAGTACGCCGACGTCCACGACCTGCTCGGGCGCCCGGAGTTGACAACGGTCGATGCCGACGGGGTGCCCGACGGTCGCACCTGCACGTGGAGGGATCTCAAGGTGTACTGCGGGCCCGTCGGCCTCCGCCCGCTCAACGACCTGCTCTGGAGAAACCTCCTCCGGGAGACCGGCAGCCTCCGGTTCGAGAATGTCTCCGAGGCCGCCGGGATCACCTTCCGCTACTCGGCCAACTCGGCGACGGCGCAGTCCGCCGGGCCCTTCTACGGCTTCCAGCCCGTCGCGTGGGACATCGACGGCGACGGGTGGCAGGACCTGCTCGTCGCCAACGACAGCGTCGCGAACTGCTGCTGGATCAACCGGGGCGACGGCACCTTCGTGGAGCGCGCGCTCGCGATGAGCCTTGCGGTCAGCCAGCACGACCTCGGCCCGCAGGCATCGATGGGGGTCGCGGTCGGGGACCTCAACCGCGACGGCCTGCAGGACATCGTCATGACCGAGTTCAGCCACGACCAGTTCAACCTGCTGCTCGGCCACCGCACGCCGGACGGCGGGCGGGTCCTCTTCGACGAGAGGGCCGCGCGGACGGGGTTTCGCGAGATGACGCTGCCGAAGCTGGGTTGGGGGGCCCTGCTGCTCGATCCGGACCACGACCGCGACCTCGACATCTTTCTCGCCTGCGGCCATGTCTATCCCGAGGTCGACAACGCCCCGGATCTGGAGACCTCCTACCGCCAGCTCAACCTGCTGGTCGCCACCCACGACGCCGCGCGTCCCAGGATCGAGGAGATCGGCGCGCGGGCGGGTCCCGGACTCCAGCTCTTCAAGTGCTCGCGGGCGGCCGCCCGGCTCGACTTCGACAACGACGGCGATCCCGACATCCTCGTCGGCGAACTGAACGACACCCCCTCCCTGCTGCGCTGCGATCTCCCCGGCGGGGGGCCTGCCACCCACTGGCTGCAGGTGCGCCTGCGCGGCAATCCCGCGGCGGGGGTGCCCGCCGACCCCGCCGGCAGCGAGGTCCGGGTCATGGCGGGCGGGGTCGTCCAGACGGGGATCCTCTTCCTCGGCTCCTCCTTCCTGAGTAGCGAGGATCCCCGCCTGCACTTCGGTCTCGGGGAGCATGCCGAGGCGGAGTGGGTGGAGGTCCGGTGGACGAACGGATCGAGAACCCGTCTGGACCGGGTGGCCGGGGACCGCATCGTGCAGATCGCCTGCCCGCTCAAGTAGCTCCCGACGGCCGGACGAAGAGAGGGCGGTGCTCTACCCCCCGAGGCCCCCCCGATGATGCTCCGCCTGATGACCGTCTTCACGGGCGCGGCGTTGCTCGCCTACGCGGTCGGCCTCGTGCTCACGTCGGGCGCCTTCCCGCCCCCGGGAGACCCGTCGGCCACCAAGGAGCAGGTCGTGCTGCTCGTCGTCGCGACGATGGCGGTCGGTCTCCTGCACGTCGGCCTCTGCGTGATGCGCCACCGCTTCCCGCTGCGGCTGCTGCACATCCTTCTCGTGGCGGGCGGGGCGCGGCTCGTGCTCCTCTTCGGCGCGCCGTCACCCATGCTGGAAGGCGACCCGGAGCGCGTGCGCTTCGACGCCCGGATGGTGAACCAGGGCACGAATCCGTACGAATTCCTGCCCACCCATCTGATGGATGGCGATCCCGAGGAACGGCTGCGCAACGGCCCGGAGCTCGACCGGCTGCTGAAGGCGAGGGCGGCGCTCTCCGCCAGCGCCGACGCGCCGAGGCCCGAGGCGCTGCGGCGACCCGACCTCCGGACGAGCGCCCCGCCTCTCGTGCTCTGGATCGGGGCGCTGGCGGACCGCTTCAAGCCCGAGTCGATCCGCGGCTACGCCTTCCTCATTCTCATTGCCGACTGCCTCGCGATGTTCCTGCTGATCCTCGCGCTGCGCAAGATGGGCCTTCCGCCCGGCTGGCTGATCGTCTACGCCTGGTCGCCGGTTCTGCTGAAGGAGGCCTACGTGACCCTCGCCGTGGACGCCTTCGTGCTTCCGGCCCTGGCGGGGGTGGTCTACGGCCTCGCCGCAGGCCGAAAGCGCCTCACCGCGATCCCGCTGGCGCTGGCGGGTGCGCTGCGCTGGCCGCTCCTGCTGCTCAGCCTCGTGCAGGCGCGGCGGATCGGGCTCCAGGGCGCCCTTCTGGTGGTCGCCCTCGTCTGCCTGCCGTTCCTGCCCTTCGCGCGCGACGATCTGCCCGCCGAGCGCTACGCGGAGGGCCCGATCCACGCGTGGCGTCACTTCGAGTACAACTCCCTTGCCGAGAACCTGTTCCGGGGCATGCTCCGCCACCTCCCGGCGCGCGCGGAGAACAGCCTGACCGTCGCCTCGGTGCCGATCCTCTCCCCCGACGAGAAGCTCGATGCGCTGCTGGCGAAGGTCGCCGCGGGCATCCTCCTGCTCGGCGTGGTGACCTACCTGATGATCCGCATCGCGCCGCCCCCGGACTTCCCGGGCCAGGAGCGCCATCCGGGCATCAGCGACCTCTTCTTTACGCTGGCGGCGATCCTGCTCGTCTCGCCGGTCGTGACGCCGGCGCAGACGCTCTGGCTGCTCCCGCTTCTCGCCGTCCGGCCGTTCGGCCTCGCCTGGCTCGTGCTGCCGGCGCTGGCGAGTTGTTCCGCGCTGACGCACCTCGGCGGTCCCGAGCAGGCGGACCTGACGCTGCCCGGCGGCCGATTCTCCTTCCGCCTCTTCGAATACGGCGCCTTCGGCCTGCTGCTCGTGCTCGATCTGCTCTGGAAGGGGGTTCTCTTCCCGGTCCCCGAGGGCATCGAGCGCCGCCGCGGCCCGCGAGCGCCCGCCGAAGACACGCCGCTCGAGCCTGCGACTCTCTACCCCGAAGAGGTCGAGTCGCTCACCTCCGCGTAGGGCCTCGCGGTGAACCCCCCGCGGACGAGGGTGCGGGCGCGGATTCGTTGACGGCGCGGGCGGCGCGGCCTATAGTTTCGCGCTTCGTATCCCAAGCGCCACGAGACGTTTACGTTCGCCATGAACGCGTTATTGCTCGCCGCGGCACGCCTCGAAAACGGGCCGGTGGACTACCTGCCCGTCTTCCTGTTGTTGGTGCTGGCGGCCGGCCTCGCCGGGGTGCAGATGTTCCTTTCGTGGATGGTGGGGGTCCGGGGGGAGAAGGGGCCGATCAAGGACTCGGCCTACGAGTGCGGCATCGCGCCGGAGGGCGAGGCGCACACGCGCTTCAGCGTGAAGTTCTACCTCGTCGCGGTTCTCTTCATCCTCTTTGACATCGAAGTGGTCTTCCTCTATCCGTGGGCCCTGCACTTCGGGGGCGGGAGCGCGGAGGGGAGCGTCTTCTCGAGCCAGGCGGCGATGCTGCGGTTCCTCTTCCTCGAGATGCTCGTCTTCATGGTGATCCTCTTCCTGGGCTGGTACTGGGTCGTGAAGAAGAAGGCCCTCGACTGGGAGGAGGCGTGAGCACGCTCGCCGAGGAACTGCTCGCCCTCGCGCCCGCCGGCGTCGCGGCGACCCCCGACCTCCGCAACGAACTCCGATTCGCCGCGGAGCCCTCCTCGCTCCATGGGTTCATCGCAGCCCTGCGCGACAAGTCCTTCGAGATGCTCGTCTACGTGACCGCGGTGGACAACTACCTCGACGAGCCGCGCTTCGAGGTCGTCTACGGGCTGCGGTCGCTCTCGCGCAACGTCGATGTCCGCATCCATGTGCCCGTGCCGGGGGAGGCGCCCGCGGTCCCGACGGTGACCGACCTCTATCCGGCGGCGAACTGGATGGAGCGCGAGGTCTGGGACATGTTCGGCGTCCGCTTCGAGGGCCACCCCAACCTCGAGCGCATCCTCATGTGGGAGGGGTTCGAGGGGCACCCGCTGCGCAAGGACTACCCGCTGCTGGGCAACACCCCCGGGACCCCCGGACATCTGGGCAAGGGGGGCAAGGCGTGAGCACCCAGGTCGACATCGTCCTCGACCGGCCGGAGCAGCCGAGCGAGCACCAGGTGCTCAACATGGGCCCGCAGCACCCGAGCACCCACGGCGTGCTCCGGGTCGTGCTCGAACTCGACGGCGAGATCATCGTGAAGGCGACGCCGGTCGTCGGCTACCTCCACCGTGCGATGGAGAAGCTCGCCGAATCGATGACCTTCCACATGTTCACGCCCTACACCGACCGGCTCGACTACCTCGCGCCGCTCGCGAACAACGTGGCGCTGAGCACGGCGCAGGAGAAGCTGATCGGCATCGAGATCCCGCCCCGCGCGCAGGCGATCCGCGTGCTCTGCACGGAACTCTCGCGCATCAGCGCGCACCTGCTCGGGCTCGGCGCGTTCGCGATGGACCTCGGCGCGATGACGGTCTTCCTCTGGGCGTTCCGCGAGCGCGAGAAGATCTACAACCTGATCGAGCACCTGAGCGGCGCGCGTTTCACGACGAGCTACACCCGGGTCGGCGGCGTCGCCAACGACATCCCCGAGGGGTTCCTCGAGGATCTCAAGTCCTTCCTCGCGCAGTTCCCGGCGCAGGTGGACGAGTTCGAGAAGATGCTCACGCGCAACCGCATCTGGGTGGAGCGCACCAAGGACATCGGCGTCATCACGCGCGACGAGGCGCTCGCGTACGGGCTCACCGGCCCGAACCTGCGCGGCAGCGGCGTCGCTTGGGACCTGCGCGCGAAGCGGCCCTACCTCGGGTACGAGCGCTACGACTTCGAGGTGCCGGTGGGGTCGGTCGGCGACTGCTTCGACCGCTACCTCTGCCGCGTCGAGGAGTTGCGCCAGAGCACGTCGATCCTGCGGCAGGTGGTCGAGAAACTGCCCGGGGGGCCCGTGCTCGCGCAGGATACGAAGGTGAGCCTGCCGCCGAAGAGCAAGGTCCTGCAGGGGATGGACGAGCTGATCCACCAGTTCATCCTCGTGACCGAGGGGCAGGACGCGCCGGTGGGGGAGAGCTACTTCGGCGCCGAGAACCCGAAGGGCGAGCTCGGCTTCTTCTTCCGCTCGAAGGGGGGCGGCTACCCCGACCGCATGTTCATCCGGTCGCCGTCGTTCGTGAACCTGCAGATCCTGCCGCTCATCTGCAAGGGGCGGTTCATCAGCGACGTCGTCGCGATCCTCGGCTCGATCGACTTCGTCATGGGGGAGTGCGACCGGTGAACTTCTCCGCCGAACTCGTCGCGCAGGTCGAAGCGCTCTGGAAGCGCTACCCGCACCGGCAGGCGGCTCTGCTGCCGGCGCTGCACCTCATCCAGAAGGAGCGCGGCGGCTGGCTCTCCCCGGAGACGATCCGCGACGCGAGCGAACTGCTCGGGATCCCCGACATGCACATCCGCGGCGTCGTCGGCTTCTACGACATGTTCCACGACCATCCGGTCGGCCGGCACATCGTGCGCGTCTGCAAGACGCTCTCCTGCAAGCTCCGCGGCGCGGACGCGATCCGCGGCCACATCCGCTCGAAGTACGGCGTGGCGCACAGGGGCACCACCGCCGACGGCCGCTTCACCTACATGGACTTCGAGTGCCTCGGCCACTGCTCCACCGCGCCGATGATGCTCGTCGACGAAGAGAAGCACGAGAACCTCACGCTGGCGAAGGTGGACGACGTGCTGGGCAGGCTCGCATGATCCGCGAAACCCGCGTGATGCTCGAGTGGGCCGACGATCCGGCCCAGAAGACGCTCGACGGCTACCGCGGCCACGGCGGCTACCAGGCGCTGGAGAAGGCGCTGCGGGAGATGACCCCGGACCAGGTCACGGAGCAGGTGATCCAGTCGGGGTTGAGGGGGCGCGGGGGAGCGGGGTTCCCCTGCGGCAAGAAGTGGACCTTCGTCCCCAAGAAGACCGACAAGCCGAAGTACATCGCCGTCAACGCCGACGAGAGCGAGCCGGGCACCTGCAAGGACCGGCAGATCATGGAGCGCGACCCGCACCAGATGCTCGAGGGCACGCTGCTCGCGGCCTACGCGATCGGCGCCTCCGCGGCCTATGTCTACATCCGCGGCGAGTACCCCCACTCGATCCGCGCGGTCGAGCAGGCCATCGAGGAGGCGCGGGCGGCCCGGCTGGTCGGCCGGAACATCCTCGGCACGGGGTTCTCCTGCGAGATCTGGGTCCATCCGGGCGCCGGCGCCTACATCTGCGGCGAGGAGACGGCGCTGCTCACGTCGCTCGAGGGCAACCGCGGCTACCCGCGCATCAAGCCCCCCTTCCCCGCGGTCGAGGGGCTCTGGCGCTGCCCGACGCTCGTCAACAACGTGGAGACGCTCGCCTGCGTCACCCACATCATCCGGCGCGGCGCGGCGTGGTTCGCCGGGCTCGGCTGCCCCGGTTCGACCGGCACGCGCCTCTTCTGCCTCTCGGGCCACATCCGGAACCCCGGCGTCTACGAGCTCGAGTGCGGCAAGTTCACGCTGCGCGAACTGCTGATGGACCTCGGCGGCGGCACCCTGTCGGGCCGCCCGATCAAGGGGGTGATGCCCGGCGGCTCGAGCTTCCCGGTGCTGACCGCCAGCGAACTCGACGTGCGTTTCGACGTGGACGCCGTCGCGAAGACGGGCACGAGCCTCGGCAGCGGGGCGATCATGGTCTTCGACGACAGCGTCAGCGCCGTGGATGTCGCGCTGAACATCGCCGAGTTCTACTCCCACGAGTCCTGCGGCCAGTGCACGCCCTGCCGGGAGGGGAGCGGGTGGGTACGGAGGATGCTCCAGCAGGTCCGCGACGGGAAGGCGGGCCCGGGCGACCTCGAGACGCTCTGGGACGTGACGACGAAGATGGACGGCACGACGATCTGCGCGCTCGCGGAAGCGCTCGTCTGGCCGGTGCAGAGCTACGTGAAGAAGTTCCGGCCCGAGTTCGAGGCGGCGCTCGCCGCCCAGGTGGGTGCATGAGCTCCACCGTGCGCGTGACCATCGACGGGAACCCCGTCGACGTGCCGGCCGGCTCGAACCTGATCGAGGCGGCGGCGGTCGCGGGCAAGGCGGTCCCCTACTACTGCTGGCATCCGCGCCTCTCGGTGGTCGGCAACTGCCGCATCTGCCTCTGCGAGGTGGAGGGGGTGGGGAAGCTGCAGATCGGATGCAACACGCAGGTGCGGGAGGGCATGGCGTTCCACACGGAGAACGCGCGGGTCAAGAGCGCCCGCGCCGGCGTGATGGAACTGCTGCTGATCCACCACCCGCTCGACTGCCCGATCTGCGACCAGGCGGGCGAGTGCAAGCTGCAGGACTACGCGGTCGACCACGGCACCGGCGTCACCCGGTACGGCTTCCCGAAGGGCAAGAAGCCCAAGAACGTCTCCTGGGGCGACAAGGTCGTCTTCGACTCCGAGCGCTGCATCCTCTGCACCCGCTGCGTCCGCTTCGCCGACGAGATCGCGGGCACCGACGAGATCGGCATCGACCTGCGCGGCGAAAAGGCGACGCTCATCGTGAAGGGGGACGGCCACCTGACCTCCCCCTACCAGATGAACGTCATCGACCTCTGCCCGGTGGGTGCGCTGACGAGCCGCGACTTCCGCTTCAAGTCGCGCGTCTGGTTCATGAAGTTCACCGAGACGATCTGCACGAGTTGCGCGCGGGGCTGCAACGTCGTCGCCGGGGCCCGCGACGACCGCCTGCTCCGCATGGTGCCCCGGCCGAACCCCCAGGTGAACGACCACTGGATGTGCGACCACGGCCGGCTGCACTACGGGTTCGTGAACGACGAGGAGCGGCTCACCTCGCCCCGCATCGGCGGCAAGGGGGCCCCCTACCCCCCCGCCATCGCCCGCGCCGCGGAACTGCTGAAGGCGGCGAAGGGCGACGGGATCCTCGTCGTCGCGTCCCCCTTCATGACCAACGAGGAACTCTTGGCGCTCAAGGGCATCTGCGACGCGCTCGGCGCGACGGACCGCTGGTTCCTGAAGCCGATGGGGCAGGGGGACGACATCCTGCGCCATCCGGAGCTCTGCCCGAACGCGCGCGGTTGCGCGCTGCTCGGCTTCGAGGAGGCGCCCGCCGGGCCCGCGGGCGACCGCCGGTGGGGGGCGCTGCTCTATGCGGCGCCGCACGAGGGGGCCGACCTGCCCGCGGACCTGCTCGCGCGCGCGAAGAAGCGCGTCATCTTCTCGCTGCGCGAGCGCGAGGCGGACGTCAACCTGCCGCTGACGACCTGGATCGAGAAGGACGGCACCGTCGTCAGCGCGGGCGACCTCGTGCAGCGCGTCGCGAAGGGTCTCGCCTTCGAGCCGACGCTGCTGGCGGAGCGCGCCGTGCTCGAGCGGCTGCTCGAGGCGCTCGACCCGGCGCAGAAGCCCGCCGACACCGCCTCGCAGGCCTTCGCGCGGCTCGCGCGCGCCTGCGCGGCCTTCGAGGGCCTGACGTGGCAGAAGGTGGGCAGCAGCGGCACGCGCCTCGCCGCGCAGGAGGCGAGCGCGTGAACTTCGTCGCGCTGCTCGGCAAGCTGCTGCACATCGCGATCGTCGGCGCGGCGGTGCTGCCGCTCACCGCGGCGGTGCTCGTCTGGGCGGAGCGCAAGGTCAGCGCCTTCATGCAGGACCGCCTGGGCCCCAACCGCGTCGGTCCCGCCGGCCTCCTGCAGCCGATCGCCGACCTGCTGAAGTTCATCTTCAAGGAGGACGTCGTCCCCGGCCACGTGAACCGGGGCATGTACATCCTCGCGCCCTGCCTCGCGCTGATCCCCGCGCTCGTCGGCTTCTGCGTCGTGCCCTACGCGCGCGGCATGGCGATCGCCGACCTGAACGTCGGCATCCTGCTCGTGTTCGCGCTCTCGTCGATGGGCGTCTACGGCATCACGATCGGCGGCTGGGCGAGCAACAGCAAGTACAGCCTGCTCGGCGGCGTGCGCAGCAGCGCGCAGATGATCAGCTACGAGCTCGCGCTCGGCCTCTCGGTGATCCCCGTCTTCCTCGTCACCGGCGACCTGAACCTGGAGGCGGTGATCGCGTGGCAGGCGGAGAACGTCTGGCTCGTGATCCCGCTCTTCCCCGCGTTCGTGATCTTCCTCGTCTGCGGGTACGCGGAGACGAACCGGCTGCCGTTCGACTGCCCGGAGGCGGAGACCGAACTCGTCGCGGGCTACCACACCGAGTACTCGTCGATGAAGTTCGCGCTCTTCTTCATGGCCGAGTACATCCACATGATCACGGCATCCGCGCTGACGGTGACGCTCTTCTTCGGCGGCTACACGCTGCCCGGCGTGGTCTATCCCGTGGGGGCCTGGGGGACGGTGCTGAGCGGGCTTGTCTTCGTCGCGAAGACGAGCTTCTTCCTCTTCCTCTTCATCTGGGTGCGCTGGACGCTGCCGCGCTTCCGGTACGACCAGCTGATGAACCTCGGCTGGAAGGTCATGCTCCCGCTGAGCCTCGTCATGATCGTCGTGACGGCGGGCTTCTTGACGGTGGTGCGCGGATGAAAATCAAGGTCGTCTCCCGCCCGGACCTCCGCTTCGGCGAACGCATCTACCTCGGCACCGTCGTCAAGGGGCTCTACCTGACGATCCGCCACTTCTTCGGGGTGCTCCTCGACCTCTTCCGCTGGAAGCGGAAGAAGACCGCGATCACGATGCAGTACCCCGAGGAGCGCTGGGACTTCAAGGACAACTTCCGCGGCGCGCCCGCGCTCGTGCTCGACCCCGACGGCCGCGAGAAGTGCGTCGCCTGCCAGATGTGCGAGTTCGTCTGCCCTCCGAAGGCGATCACGATCGTCGGGCGCGAGTTCGAGGACCCGAACAAGGTGGAGAAGTTCCCCGAGGTCTTCGAGATCGACATGCTGCGCTGCATCTACTGCGGCTTCTGCGAGGAGGCGTGCCCGGAGGAGGCGATCTTCCTCGTGAAGGAGGCGGAGATCGTCCACGAGACGAAGGAGGCCTTCGTCCACGACAAAGCGAAGCTCTACGCGATGGGCGGGATCCGGGAGGACCGGATCTGGAAGTGGAAGCACAAGTGACGGCCTTCTTCTGGATCTTCGCCGTGATGATCGCGGGGGCCGGGGTGATGGCGATCACCCGGCGCAACGGCGTCAGCGCGGCCCTCTGGGCGGCGGTCGTCTTCATCGGCATCGCCGGCGAGTTCGTGCTGATGCGCGCCTACTTCCTCGCGGTGGTCGAGGTGCTCGTCTACGCGGGCGCGATCATGGTGCTCTTCCTCTTCGTCATCATGCTGCTGAACCTGCGCGAGGAGGACCTGCAGGCGATGCAGGGGGGGCCGCGGCTCCACGTCGCGGGGGCGCTCTTCGGGGCGGCGTTCCTCGCCGCGCTCGTCTGGACCTGCCGCCGCGCCGGCCTCTTCGACGAGCCGCTCCGCGCGGCCCGGGCGGGAGAGACCTCGACGGTGGCGGCGCCGCTCTTCGAGAGGTTCGTGCTGCCCTTCGAGGTCGCGTCCCTGCTGCTGCTCGCCGCGATGGTCGGGGCCGTGCTCGTGACGAAGCGGAGGCTCCGGTGACCGTCGGCCACATGGTGACGCTCGCGGGGGTGCTCTTCACGGTGGGCATGATCGGCGTGCTCTCCCGCCGCAACATCCTGATCGTGCTGCTCTCGGTGGAGCTGATGCTGAACGCGGCGGCGCTCGCGTTCGTCGCCTTCTCGAACCGGTGGGACAACCTCGACGGGCAGGTCATGGTCTTCTTCGCGATCACCGTCGCCGCCGCGGAGGTCGCGGTGGGGCTCGCGATCGTGATCGCGCTCTTCCGGCTCAAGGCCACCGTCGACACCGACCGGGTGGACCTGCTTCGGCAGTAAGCGATGGCATTCCTCGCCTGGTCCACCCTGCTCGCGCCGCTGATGGCGGCCGTGGCCCTGACGCTGATGCCGGGGCTGCGCCGCAGCACCGCGGGGCCGAAGCTCGCCATCGCCTCGGTGCTCTACTGCGCGTTCACCTCCTTCCTCTTCTGGGTCGGGGATGTCACGGTGCACTCCCCCTGGGCCTGGATGGATCTCTCGGGGGCGGGGGGGCCGGTCGTCGGCATCGGCATGCTCGTCGATCCGCTCAGCAAGATGATGCTGCTCGTCGTCGGCTGGGTCGGCAGCGCGATCTTCGTCTTCGCGCTCGGCTACATGAAGGGAGACCCGTCGATCGGCCGCTTCTTCGCGAAGTTCGCGCTCTTCGTCTTCTCGATGCTGGGCATCGTGCTCGCGGACAACTTCCTGATGATCTTCGTCTTCTGGGAACTCGTCGGCGCGAGCAGCTACCTGCTGATCGGCTACTACTACGAGAAGCCGTCGGCGGTCGAGGCGGGGAAGAAGGCCTTCCTGACCAACCGCGTCGCCGACTTCGGCTTCCTGCTCGGGATCCTGCTCCTCTGGAACCTGACCGGCCACTTCGACTTCGCCGGCATCGAGCAGGCGATCGCCGGCGGGGCGCTCGCGGGCACCGGCTCGGGCACGCTCGCCTTCGCGGCGCTGCTGATCTTCATGGGCGCCGCCGGCAAGAGCGCGCAGATCCCCTTCCACGTCTGGCTCCCCGACGCGATGGAGGGGCCGACGCCGGTCTCGGCGCTGATGCACGCGGCGACGATGGTCGCGGCGGGCGTCTACATGGTGATCCGCGTCTTCTTCTGCTTCGGCGGCGTCGGCGGCGTCGATTGGGGGTGGGCGCCCGGCTTCGTCGCGATGACCGGCGGATTCACGGCGGTGCTGGCGGCGACGATCGCTCTCGTCCAGCGCGACATCAAGAAGGTGCTCGCCTATTCCACGCTCTCCCAGCTCGGCTACATGGTGATGGCGCTCGGCGCGGGCTACTACAGCATCGCGATGTTCCACCTGACGACGCACGCCTTCTTCAAGGGGCTGCTCTTCCTCTGCGCCGGATCGGTGATCCATGGCTGCCACCACGAACAGGACATGTTCAGGATGGGCGGCCTCCGGAAGAAGATGCCCGTCACCTTCTGGACCTTCACGGCCGGCATGCTCGCGCTGACCGGCATCATCCCGTTCGCGGGCTTCTGGTCGAAGGACCTGATCCTGGATGCCCTGCACCAGAAGCTCCACGGCCTGCAGTTGCTCGCCACGATCACCGCCGGCCTCACCGCGCTCTATATGGCCCGCGCGTGGATCCTCACCTTCCTCGGCGAGTACCGGGGCCACGCGCATCCGCACGAGTCGCCGAAGGTGATGACCGTGCCGCTGGTCTTCCTCGCGATCATGTCCTTCTGGATCGGGTGGCCCTACGGCGCCTTCCAGGACTACCTCGGGAAGTGGTCCCCGAAGCCCCTCCACATCGATCCGAGCATCGCCGTCGTCTCCTCCGCGGTGGTCGTCGTCGGCTACCTCGCCGCCTTCTGGCTCTACCGGAAGGGGCTCGAGCGGCCCGGGCGGCTGAAGGCGCGCTTCCGCGGGGTCTGGCTCCTGCTCGAAAACAAGTACTACATCGACGACTTCTACCTCTGGCTCGTCCGGAGCGTGCAGCAGGCGATCGCCGCCGGCTGCCGGTGGGTCGAGGAGAAGGTGGTCGTGGGCATGCTCGTCGGCTACCCGACGCGGTTCACGCGCTGGTCGGGGGACAAGCTTCGCGGGCTCCAGCAGGGGCGGCTCAACTTCTATGCATACTGCTTCGCCGGCGGGATGACGGTGCTGATCCTGCTGCTGTTGCTGGTGCCGTGGGGCAACGGATGATCAGCCTCTTCGTGCTCCTCGCGCCGCTGCTCGGCGTACTCCACATCGCGCGCATGAAGCCCGAGGAGAAGCCGCGGATCCGCGGCGCGGCGACCTTCTGGACGTCGGTCAGCCTCTTCTTCGCGCTCTGGATCTGGATGGGGTACGACACCGCGGGCGACCGCTGGCAGTACGTGCTCGATCTCGCGTGGGTGCCGTCGCTGGGCCTCGGCTTCCGCCTCGGCGTGGATGGCATCAGCGTCGCGATGGTGGTGCTGACGTCGGTGGTGATCTGGACCGGCTGCTTCATCAGCCGCACGATCGAGGACCGGGTCAAGGAGCACTACATCCTGCTGCTCGCGCTGGTGGTGGGGGTCTTTGGCGTCTTCCTCTCGCTGGACCTCTTCTTCTTCTACTTCTTCTACGAGATGGCCGTGATCCCGATGTTCCTGCTGATCGGGATCTGGGGCAGCCGCGCCGCGCAGTACTCGAAGGAGTACGCGACGATGAAGCTGACGCTCTACCTGACGCTCGGCGCCGTCTTCGCGCTGGTCGGCGTGCTCGCGATCTACTTCGCCGGCGGGCAGACCTTCGACCTGCGGGTGCTCGCGGAGACGAAGTTCTCCGACTCCTTCCAGGTGACCTGGTTCCCGGTCGTCTTCCTCGGCTTCGCCTGCATCGTGCCGATGTGGCCCCTTCACTCCTGGTCGCCGATCGGCCACGCGGCGGCGCCGAGCAGCGTCTCGATGCTGCACGCCGGTGTGCTGATGAAGCTGGGCGCCTACGGCATCCTCCGCCTCGGGCTCGATGTCCTGCCCCACGGCGCGGAGCACTGGATGGGCTGGGTGGGCGTGCTCTGCTGCATGAACATCCTCTATGGCGGGCTCGTCGCGATGGCGCAGCGCGACATGAAGTTCATCATCGGCTTCTCGTCGTCGAGCCACATGGGCTATGTGCTGCTCGGCCTCGCGACGCTCGGCATCACCGGCGTCAGCGGCGCGGTCTTCCTGATGTTCGCCCACGGCA
Organism: uncultured Planctomycetaceae bacterium; assembly: GCA_964570285.1. GTDB lineage: Bacteria > Planctomycetota > PLA2 > PLA2 > PLA2 > CAZMXP01. The sequence continues at coordinate 2,494 of CAZMXP010000075.1, read as the reverse complement.
TCATGACGGCCCTCGCCTTCGCGCTGATCGGCTTCTTCTACGAGCAGACGCACACGCGGCTCGTGGACGACCTCGGGGGCATGCTGAAGAAGCTCCCCTTTGTCGGGACCTGCTTCGTCATCATGGCGATGGCGAGCGCCGGGCTGCCCGGCTTCGCGAATTTCGCCTCGGAGCTCCTCGTGCTGCTCGGCGCGTGGAAGGCGGAGTTCCGTCTCGCCGGCACGAGCCTCGTGATGCCCGGCTGGATCCCGACGACCGCGGCGATCTGGGGCATCGTCATCAGCGCGACCTACCTGCTTCGCGCGGTGCGCGACGCGTGGTTCGGGCCGCTGAACCCTCGCTGGGAGGGGCTCGAGGACGCGAGAAGCCGCAGCCAGAAGACGCCATTCGTCGTTCTCGTGCTCGTGCTCACCTTCACCGGCTGCTTCCCGTCGACGCTGGTGGACACGATCTCGAGCGGCGTGCGGAAGATCCGCGGCGTCGTCGCGGTCACGATCGAGGAGGCGCAGCGGTGAGCGACTGGAACCTCGGCCTCGCGATGCCGGAGTGGATCCTCGTCGCCACGGCGCTCCTCGCGCTGGTGCGCGACGCCAGGTCCGCCCCCGACCGGAAGGCCGGCGTGGCGCGTACCGCGCGGTGGGGGATCGTGCTCGCGACGCTCTACGTCGGCATCCAGGGGCTGGGCCTCGGCGACACGGGTCGCGCGTACGCCTTCCTCGGACACTACGGTCTCGACGCGTTCGCGGTGCTCTTCAAGCTCCTCTTCGGCATTACCGCGCTGTTCGTCCATGCGATGGCGGATACGTGGCTCAAGCGCGTGGACCGCGGGCAGGGCGAGTTCCACCTGCTCTGCCTCTTCGCGACGATGGGGATGTTCTTCGCCTCTTCGGTGGAGGACTTCGCGATGCTTTTCGTCTCCCTCGAACTGGTCACCGTGAGCTTCTACTGCCTCACGTCGTTCAAGCGCAACGACCCGCGGAGCATCGAGGCGGGGGTGAAGTACGTCGTGCTGGGTGCCTTGGCCTCGGCCTTCCTGCTGCTCGGGATCGCCTTCCTCTACGGGGCGACCGGCAGCCTTCTCTTGCGTGATCTCGGCCCCGCAACCGAGGAGGGGCTCTCGCACTCGGGGGCGGCCCTGCTCCAGTTCGGCCTCCTGCTGACCTTCGTCGGGCTCGGCTTCAAGATCGCCGCCGTGCCGTTCCAGGTCTGGACGCCGGATGTCTACGAGGGGGCGAGCAGCCCGGTGACCGCCTTCCTGAGCATGGGATCGAAGGCGGCGGGCATCGTGCTGCTGCTCAAAGTCACCCGTGCCTGCATGGGACCGGGCGGAGAGAGCGGCCTCGCCGTGGCCGCCCCGTGGCTCGCGCTCGTCGCGGTGATGGCGGCGGCGACGATCCTCTATGGAAACCTCGGGGCGATGTGGCAGGGGAACATCAAGCGCTTGCTCGGCTACAGCTCCATCGGCCATGCGGGCTATGCGTTGATGGGGCTCTTCGCCTTCAGCGAGGATGGGATCACCGCGGTCGCCTACTACCTCATGGCCTACCTGTTCACCGTCCTCGGCGTCTTCGCGGTCGTCGTCATCGTGAACGGGGCCGTGAAGAGCCATGCCGTCGAGGACTACAGCGGCCTCGGGCGGAGGAGCCCCTTCCTCGCGCTCGTCCTCACCTGCGGGCTTCTCTCCCTGGCGGGGGTCCCCCCGCTGGCCGGATTCTTCGGGAAGTTCCTCGTCTTCCGGGCCGTGATCGCGAAGGGGACCTTGATTGCCTACCTCCTTGCCTATGTGGGGGCCGCGGGGGTGGTCGTCTCGCTCTACTACTACCTCTGCGTCGTCAAGAGGCTCTACATGCACGAGGCGGCGGAAGGCTCGGATCAGGGGCCGATCCCGGTCTCGCGGGGCCTCCGGGCGGTACTGGTCGTCTGCTTGGCGGGGGTCTTCCTCCTCGGCACGGCGATGGCGCCCTTCTACGACTTGGCCCGCTCCGCGGCGAGTGCCCTCCTAGCCTCCCCCTAGGGGTTTCGGGCGCCCCGGGCGGGGAGGCTGCACGCACCACCGAGCCCGGCAGGCAGGCTCTAGGTATCTCCAAGGCGCCAGGAGCCGATACCCGGGCTCGTGCTAGCCCCCCGGGGCCACCAGCCAGAGCATCGATCCGCCATCGCATTGTGATGGCAACTATGTGATCGGCAACACTGTGTGCGCTATATACACGCACTCAGCCGGCTCTAGCCACGCAAAATCCGTAGGTTGCTGGAAATTTCACTTCCATGTTTACCTGATTGACGGCTAGATTATTGTCGTCCGCGAGTGGCGGAGCGAGCTGATTACAGGTTGTTCGGTAACCTTCGCTCCACGGTCGATAGAGAGAGAGTCCGCGAAGCTGCGCAATGCAGCCTCGCACCGAGAGTGAAACGAGAGAGTCGATTGGAGGAGTACGCATGCTGAAGTCTGCAAGGGGCGTCGCGCTGTACCTGGCGCTCGCGTCGCTCACGTTCG
>CAZMXP010000074.1:0-21312 GCA_964570285.1 uncultured Planctomycetaceae bacterium | reverse complement strand
CGACCGCCTCCTCGGCCACGACGCGTGGACCACGCGCCGGCTGCTCCTGATCTGCCGCGGACTCCGGGACGCGGATCTCGACCGGACCTTCGACCTCGGCCACCGGACCGTGCGCGCCACGCTGGCGCACATGATCTCCAACGTCGAGGTGTGGTCGGCGCTCATCCGGGGCGATCCGGCGGCGGGAGCAGCCGGGCGCGGGCGCGGCACCGGCGTGCGGGACCTGCTTCGGCGCCACGAGAGCTCGTGCCTTGAGTTCGCCGACGTGGCGCGCGACGTGGCCCGGCGCGACGCGTGGGACGAGCGCTTCCTCGACACGCTCGACGACCCGCCCGCGGAGAAGAGCCGAGGGGGAGCGATAGCCCACGTGCTCACGCACAACATGCACCACCGCGCGCAGGTGATCCACATGCTCAAGCGTCTGGGCGTGCCCGACGTGCCCGAGGGGGACGTGCTCTCCTGGGAGCGGGGGCAGGACCCCGGATAGGCCGCACGGCGGGCGATCCCTCCGCGCGCGGCGTGTGCCAGTCCCTACTTGCCGCCCGCCCGTTTCTTGATGAGATCCTGCCGCAGGTCGTCCACGTACCGCCGCTTCCCCGCCGCGTCGACGTACTGCCAGAAGGTCCAGCCGTTCGTGGGCCAGATCTTGCGCCACTTGTGCTTGCCCACCACTGACTCCCGCGCGAGGCTTCCGGCCATCGAGATGGAGTCGTAGAGCGTTCCCTGAAAACGGACTCGGCCATCGGCCTCAACGGTTGCTGTGAGGTCCTTGCCCCTGAAGCGCTTCACCAGTTCCTGGCCGGCGACCATCAGGCCCGCCCCAAGCAGGTCTGCGAGCGAGGTCGCGTCCTCTCCGGGGGGACGCGGCCCCTTGGGCTTGCGCACTTTTGGGGGTGGTGAGATGGGCGGGTTTGGACCGCCCTTCGGGGGGACGACCGGCGGCGGCACCGGGAAGTTGATCGAGATGTGCGCCCTGCCGATGGACGCTCGGACAGCGGCTTGGCCGAGCCCCTCGGTGCGCTTCACGACGAGCCTCGCCAGAGCGTGGTCGCCGCCGTTGGCGAACAACGCCTCGATGGCTTTCTGGACCCGCCCATCGACGCTGTAGTTTCGCCAGAGCTCTTCGAGTCGACTTCCGCGGAGCGCGTCGCTGCCGAGCAGGCGGAGCGTCTCCGCCGCCTCCGCCCCGCCGTCGCTGAGCCTGAATGAACGGAAGCGCTTCTCCTCAAAGTGGACCTTCGCAAGCGCGTTGTAGAGCGCGTATGCGTCGCCGTCGGTCACGAGCACCCATCCGACGCCCGAGAAGGTCGCGTAGCTGGCCACCTGCGCGAGAACCCTCTGGTCCGAGATGTCCGCCCCAAGCGCCTTCGCCTCGATCAGGAGCTTGGGCGTGCGCAGCAGGAGGAGGGCGTAGTCGACGGGGTCGTGCCCCTTGCGCGCCTTGAACTCGCGCTGGACCTGATCCACGTCCTCCAGATCCCAGCCGAGCGCGCGCAGCACCGGGTCAATGAGCGTGGCCTTCGTGTCCTGCTCGTTGAGCCGCCGCGCCCCCTTGGCCTTGGCGATGCGCGCCCTCACCGTCGCAAGCGTCCGTTCCAGATCGTCCATGCGCCCCCTCGCGGGCCGACGCCGCCCCTAGGCGAAGCCGCTCCCGTTTTGGGAGCAAGGTAGCGCGCTCCCAGAATCGCGGCAATACCGATCCAGAAGAGCGTCCACACCGCCGCCTATGGGCGGCTCGTCACCCTGCTCGTCGAGGCCCGCGAGGGGGCCGGGCTGAGCCAGCGCGACCTCGCGGCCCGGCTGGGGGTCCACCCCTCGTGGATCGCCAAGGTGGAGACCCGCGAGCGGCGTCTCGACGTGGTGGAGTTCGTCCGGATCGCCCGCGCCCTGAAGCGCGACCCCATCCATCTGTTCGCCGAGTTCGCCCGCCACGTCCCCCGGTAGAACGCACTGGACCAGGCGTCCGGCCCCTGCCCTCATCCCGGCCCATGCCCAAGAGACGCAAGCCCAAGAAGAAGCCGGCGATCATGCTCGCCATCCCCGAGCACGTCCTCACGAAGCTCATCGACCCCGCAGAAGTGATGCCGGACATCGACGACGAACTCGAGTCCGCTACCGCCTACCGCGCCGACCTCGCCGCCGCGGAGATCGCTCAGGCCCTCATCGAGACCGGCAGGGCCGTCGGGTTCCTGCACTTGCTCGTCACCGCGCTCGACGGGAGGGGCTACAGACGCGGGTACGCCGAGGGGGCGCTGGCGGCGGGGAGGGTCTTCCATGCGGTGGCGAGGGACGAGGGGCGCAGCCGCGCGTGAACAGCTGAGCGCTCAGGCACTGGCGCCGCCGACGCAGGGGCGGATGATGGCGGCATGGCCTACAAGCGTCCGACGAGCGACCGAAAACTCTCGAAGCCCGAAAAGGTGGCGCTCCTGAAGGAGTACTACGAGCATTGCCGCGTGGCTGCGCAGGGGAACGCCGCAGTTTTCAACGTCAAGATGCCTCGCGGTGCGGCGGCCGAGATTCTTGACCGCATCGGCGAGATGCTGGTCCGCGAGGCAGAAGTGAGTGCGAGAGCCGACGGACCCGTGGCGGCGTTTCTATCGGCGAACCCTGTGCCGCCGCCGTTGCGAGGATTGTTGCCACACTCGTTCCGGGCGTTCTGCCTGATTCTGAACGCCCTGAAGCAGTGGATCGCCGCCGAGCAGCTGGCCACCGACCGGTATCTCCTTGGTGGCACTTCGCGTACGTCGTGCAGGGAGGCGGCGACGACATGCCTTGTGACCGGCGAAGTCCTCAAGGGCGGAGGCGAGGTGGAACTCCACCATCCCGTTCGCGACGGCAGGCCGCCAATCCCCGTCAGCAAGCGCGGCCACAAGATGATCGAGAAGCAGACCTCAGTGGTTGCGGGCGACCCGGTCCACGAGCGGCTCTTGGACATCAAGCGGGCCGCTACGCAATCGTGGAAGAATCTGCGGCGAGCGTGTCGGGACTTGATGGGGGAGCCGGTCGCGTGGTCGTCGCGTGCGGTCATGGCCTCATCGAAGTCGTTTGCCGGCAATTGCTCGAAGGCGACAGGAATGTCCTTCGTGCAGCTTCTCGCGTGGCTCGACGAGAAAGGGCTGGGGCTCAAGTAGGGGCGCGCACCGGCACCGGCTCGAAGCCTGCCACCGGGCGGCGTAGCTGCGTGCCGCAGCGCCCTCCGTGACAGACAACTGCCGAACTCCAGCCACGGGCCAGAGCACCGCCGGACCTCCCGCCGCACGGAGGGCGACACCTACTCTGAACAGGGCGTGGGGTCCGCATCCGCGGTCAAACCGAAGGGGAGCCTGTCCCACGCGCCGCGGTAGTCTCCATCGTCGTCGCGGAAGCCCCGTATCGAATTGTCCGTGTGGGCCGTGCCGTCTCGCCGAGGCTTCTTCAGCCAGCGTCGGTGTCTGCGGGCAACATGCCGCGCGACGGTCGCCGCCTCGACGATGTGATACGTCGCCCCCACGTCCGTGCCCTCGTTCAGGTTCACGAACACGTAGAAAAGATCTCGCGCGCGGAGCTTCTCTGCCTTCGCGTTGAGCAGCCAGTGTTGCTTCGAGTTCTGCCGGGTCTTCACCTGGATGCCGACCACATTCTTGCCGCCGGCGTCGCTGGCGAGGATGTCGATGCCGCGCGTGTTGCGGAGGGTCATGGTCGCAATGATCCCCCGGCGGGAGAGCTCCGCGGCGACGTAGTACGCCCCCGCGACGCCGGTGAGGATGGGGTCGAGCTTCTTCCGGTCCTTCTTGGCCATCGCGCCAGTGTCCGGGGCGGCACCGACGCCGGATCGATCCGGCAACTGCGCGCCCTCCCCGCCAGAACCGGAATCTGGTACTCTCCCACGCCGCCGAGGCGGCTCCTCTGTGCGGCGGCGGAGAAATCGATGGGAGCGAAGCGCAAGCGACGAGGCGCCAGGGCTGGAACGGGACACAACCACAGTGCAACTCCCGAGACGCTGCGGGGGACGAGCAGGCCGACCCGCACGACCAACAGGCTCCACCTGACCGACCTAAGCCACGAGCGCTTCGAGGCGATGTGCATGGCAATCGTGTTTCAGTTGCGGCCATGGGCAGACCTGCGTCACTACGGAAGTTCGGGAAGCGATGGGGGAGTCGACATCTTCTCGCGCGAACGGCAGGCAGACGGCCGCCTCCGTGCCTGGGCGATTCAGTGCCGGAGGTACAAGCAGGCTACAGCGAGCACCGTCCGGAGGGCGGTAGACGATCTCCTCCGCGTCGCCCACACCCCGCCGGACGTGGGAGTAGTAGTGCTGGCCTGCAATGTCACGCGGGCAGCACACGAGGCCTTCTTCGAACATGCAACGCAGAGGGGGATAGGTGAGCCCGCCCTCTGGACGCAGTCCTACCTCGAAGCACTACTGTACAGCGAGCGCAGAGACCTCCTGTTCGCGTTCTTTGGAATCTCGACTGCCGAGGAGGCGCGAGAACGCGAGGCTACAGTGAGACAGAGCATCGCGATGAAGCGCCGCGTGATGAGGGAGCTCGGAGCCGAGAACGTAGATCGCAAAGCGCTCCTGAGAGAGCCTGCTGCGCGGTTCCGCGATAGCGAGGTGATCATTCGCTCCGTTGAGGACACTACATACCCAACGCCAGAAGAGCGTCCGGGGATTAGCAGCTGGTTCAAGCTGGAGCCTTTCGATCACTATCACAACGGAGTCGAGTTCGTGCTCGGAATCGAGCCCGGTCTCCTGAGCGGCGACGGACACTGGGCCTTGACGACAGATGGGCTCCGACTCGATGACCGTTTCAAGCCCGTAAACCTCTTCTGGATTGGACGCATTCCGTACCGCAACATCGTTGAGATTGACACGATGGGAGACGAATTCGGGTGGCTGCCGCACATCTACTGCCGCTTTGCAGAGGGGGGAACTCCTTACGAGGAGTTTGTGTACCGCCTAGCCACGGGAGGTGAGTACCCGAGCCGCATGGACCCTGCGTTGCGCGTAGTGTCAAGGCCATCTCCCCGCAGGCGGAACTGATAGACTCAGGCCTCGCGTGAGCCTGTCAGAAGCCGACACCTGCCGCCGCTTCATCACGCCTTCTCTCGTGGGGGCCGGATGGGACCCGCATGACCAGATCGCCGAGCAGCGGTACTTCAGCGACGGGCGCGTGATACCTGTCAAGAGCGCCGGCAGGCGCAAGAAGGGCAACCGGGCCGACTACATCCTCAGGTACACCCGCGACGTGCCCATCGCGGTCGTCGAGGCGAAGCCCTACGACGAACCCGAGGGCAGCGGCCTGCAGCAGGCGATGGACTACGCACAGGTGCTCGGGCTCAAGTTCGCCTACGCCGCGAACGGACGGCACATCGTCGAGCACGACTTCCTCACCGGGAGGGAGGTGTCGCTTGACGCGTTCCCCTCCCCGGCCGACCTCTGGGCGCGGTGGAAGGCCGCAGCAAATGTGGAGTCCGCGGCCGAGCGGGTCGCGGTCGAGCCCTACGGGCCGGGGCACCAAGCGCGGTACTACCAGACGCTCGCGATCAACCGCGCGGTCGAGGCCATCGCGGGCGGCAAGGAGCGCGCCCTGCTCACGCTCGCCACCGGCACGGGGAAGAGCTACATCGCCTACCAGATCTGCTGGCGCCTTTGGAAAGCCAAGTGGAACCGGAAGGGCTCCCCGCACAATCCGAAGATCCTCTATCTCGCCGACCGGAACGTCCTCCTCAGTCAGCCGATGCTGAAGGAATTCCAACCGTTCGGGCAGGCACTGCACCGTATCGCAGGCGAGGCGGTCAAGAGCCGCGAGATGTACTTTGCGACCTATCAGCAGATCGCGCGGGACGAGATGCGGCCGGGGCTCTACCGCGAGTACTCGCCCGACTTCTTCGACCTGATTGTCGTGGACGAGTGCCACCGCGGGAGCGCATCTGACGACTCCAACTGGCGGGAGATCCTCGACTACTTCTCGGGGGCCGCCAAGCTCGGAATGACGGCGACGCCCCGGCGCGAGGAGAGCCGCGACACCTACGCATACTTCGGCGATCCACTCGTCGTGTACTCCCTGCGGCAGGGCATCGAGGACGGCTTCCTCGCCCCCTACAAGGTGAGGCGCATTGTCACCGATGTCGATGCCACCGGGTGGCGGCCGGGGCAGGGCCAGAAGGACCGGCACGGCCACGAGATCCCCGACGATCTCTACATGACGAAGGACTTCGAGCGCCGTCTCGTCGTCAACGACCGCACCGAGGCAATGGCGCGCTACCTGACCCGCTTCCTCGAGACCACGGACCCGGCGGGGAAGACCATCGTCTTCTGCGTCGATCAGGAACACGCGCTCGCCATGCGGAACGCCCTCGCCCGCCTGAACCCCGACCGCGTTCGAGAGCACCCCGACTGGGTCTGCCGCGTCACCTCCGACGAAGGCGACATCGGCAACGGGCACCTCGAACACTTCCAGGACGTCGACCGCGCGACGCCGGTCATCCTCACGACCTCGGACATGCTCACGACCGGCGTGGACGCCCCGACGGTCAAGAACATCGTCCTCTGCCGGGTCGTCGAGTCGATGGTGACCTTCAAGCAGATCATCGGGCGCGGCACGCGGCTCCGCACCGACTACGGCAAGTGGTACTTCACGATCCTCGACTTCACGGGGGCGGCCACGAGGAAGTTCGCGGACCCGGAGTTCGACGGCGTGCCGGAGGCGGTGAGCCAGCAGGGGCTCGGGGACGACCCTGCCGCCGCCGCCGAGGTCGCAGCGCAAGACGGGGAGGACGTCGAGAACCCCGAGGTCCACGACGCGCAGCCGCCGGAGTTCGGCGACGATGCGGCAACACCCCGGAAGTTCTACGTGGACGGCATCAATGTCGTCATCGCCGCCGATGTCGTGTACGAGCTGGACGCGGGCGGCAAGCGCCTGCGCACCGTGGAGTACACCGAGTACGCCGGAAAGGCCGTGCGCACCCTCTACCGCTCGGCGGCGGAGCTTCGCGGTCAGTGGCGCGACGCCAAGCTGCGGCAGTCCGCCATCGACGCACTCGCCGAGCGCGGCATCGATCTCGCGGATCTTGCCGAACGCGCGGGCTCTACCGACAAGGACCCTTTCGACCTGCTCTGCCACGTCGCCTACGGCGGCCCGCAGCGCACCCGGCGCGAGCGCGCGCAAGCGGTGCGCAGCGGCAGCCCCGACTTCTGGGAGCAGTACGCGCCTGAAGCGCGCGCGGTGCTAGCCGCGATCCTCGACAAGTACGCCGACCACGGAGTGGACGAGCTCGCGTTGCCCGAGGCCCTTGAGGTTCCGCCGCTTTCGGAGATGGGTAGCATCGTGGAGATCGCATCCCGTTTCGGTGGGACGGCGGCTCTCGCGGAGGCGGTGGCGGAACTCCAGCGGCGCCTGTACGCTGCGTGAGAATGCGAGAGCGAGCAGATGGCCCAGAAGCGGAAGAAGAGCACGCGGCAGCCCAAGGGCAAGCGCCCTGCGGCCCCCGCCACGACGGCCCAGAGGTTGGCGAGCCTCGTGAAGTCCTGCCGCGACATCATGCGGAAGGACAAAGGGCTCTCCGGCGACCTCGATCGGCTGCCGCACCTGACGTGGATCATGTTCCTGAAGTTCCTCGATGATCTCGAACTTCAGGAGGCGGCGAAGGCCGAGCTCGCGGGGAAGCCGTACTACCCGCTCATCCCGAAGCCCTACCGCTGGCGGGACTGGGCGGCGCAGGACGACGGCATCACGGGGGATGCGCTGCTCGCCTTCCTCAACCAGGACGAGGCAATTCTGCCCGACGGCAAGCGCGGTTCAGGGCTTTTCGCCAAGCTCAGGGGGCTGAGCGGTGCTGACGGAATCGACCGCCGTGACGTGGTCGCGCGAGTCTTCCGGGGCACCCTCAACCGCATGACCGACGGCTACCTCGTCCGCGACGTGGTGAACAAGATCGACGGGGTCCACTTCACCGCAAGCGACGAGCTGCACACCCTCGGTGCGCTCTACGAGGGGATGCTCCGGGAGATGCGCGATGCGGCGGGGGACTCGGGGGAGTTCTACACCCCCCGGCCCGTCGTCAGGTTCATGGTCGAGGTCCTCGACCCGCGACTCGGCGAGACTGTGCTCGACCCCGCGTGTGGGACCGGGGGCTTCCTAGTAGAGGCGTACGAGCACATCAAGAAGCAGGTGAAGACCACCAAGGACCGGGAGAGGCTCCAGACTCACACGCTGTACGGCGGCGAGGCAAAGCCCCTTCCCTACCTGCTGTGCGAGATGAACCTGCTCCTCCACGGGGTCGAAGTCCCCAACGTTGAGTACGGCAACAGCCTCGGAGTGAAACTTGGCGAGATCGGCGACAAGGAGCGGGTGGACGTGGTCCTCACGAATCCGCCCTTCGGCGGCGAGGAGCAGGAGGCGATCAAGGGGAACTTCCCCGCCGACATGCGCACGTCCGAGACTGCGCTGCTGTTTCTGCAGCTCATCATGCGCAAGCTGCGACGCGTCGGCGGAGCGGGAAAGCCTGGCGGCAGGGCCGCTGTCGTCGTGCCCAACGGGACGCTCTTCGGGGACGGGGTCTGCGCCCGGATCAAGGAGCAACTCCTAAAGGAGTTCAACCTCCACACCATCGTCCGGCTGCCGAACGGCGTCTTCGCGCCCTACACGCCTATCCCCACAAACCTCCTCTTCTTCGACCGCTTGGGCCCGACGAAGGAGACATGGTACTACGAGCACCGCCTCCCAGAGGGCCGCAAGAACTACACGAAGACCCGGCCTCTGCAGTTCGACGAGTTCGCGCCGTGCCTCGCGTGGTGGAAGGATCGGGCAGAGGGCGAGCGGTCTTGGAGCGTGTCCGGCGCCGACCTGCTTGCCGGCGGATGCAACCTAGACCGCAAGAATCCCAACGTGGCGTCCGACCTAGAGCACCTGCCGCCCGAGCAGCTTGTCGAGAGCATCCTCGAGAAAGAGCGCAAGATCATCAAGATCTTGGGCGAGATCAAGACGATCCTGGGTGCGATGCTGTGACCCGCTGGCCGCTTGTACCGCTTTCCGAGGTCCTTGTGCAGGACACCAACTACATCGAAGCGCCCGAGCCTCGCGAGTATCCGAAGCTGTCCGTGAAGCTGTACGGCAAGGGTGTGCAACTCGACACGCCCGCGAACGGTGCGTTGCTGCGAATGAAGCGGCACCAGATTGCGCAATCGGGCCAAGTGATCCTGTCTGAGATTTGGGGCAAGAAGGGCGCGATTGGGCTCGTACCGCCCGCCGGCGCGGGCGCGCTTTGCACAAGCCACTTCTTTCTCTTTAACCTGCGGCGGGACCGCGTCGACCCGGCATGGCTCGAATCGATCTTCGCGGCCAACTACTTGAAGGAGCAGTTGGGCGCCAACGCTAGGGGTACGACTGGCTACGCGGCCGTGCGACCCAAGCACCTGATGGCAGCGTTGATTCCGCTCCCGTCATTGCCTGACCAGCGACGGATCGTGGCCCGAATTGGGCAGACCAGCCAGAAGGTCGCTGAGGCCAGCCGGGTTAGGGCTGCGGCGCAGCAAGAGCTCAGAGTCCTTCGCGCCGGACTCATCGCCCGGCTCATCCGAGGTCTGGATGTCCGGGGACGGCTCGAGGATGTCCTTTTGGAAAAACCCCGGAACGGCTGGTCAGCAAGATGCGACAATGCGGATGGAGGAACCGCCGTCCTAGCGCTGAGCGCAGTGACGGGATTTGGCTACCGAAGTCGTGAATTCAAGCGGACGAGTGCGCCGGTTGACCCCGCCGCCCACTACTGGCTGCAGCGCGGAGACTTGCTCATCACGCGCAGCAACACGCCTGATCTCGTGGGCCATGCATCAATCTACGACGGGACGCCGTCGCCGTGCATCTATCCGGACCTCATGATGAAGCTCGTGCCTGACCCCCGGCTTGCCAGCGTCGAGTTCGTGCACCTGTGGCTGCAGGCTCGCCCGGCGCGAGACCACGTGCGCAGCCTTGCCAAGGGGACGAGCCCCTCGATGAAGAAGATCTCACAGGGGACTGTGCGTCGCATCCCATTCCCCAGCGGAGTCTCGCTCATCGAGCAGGAACGAGTAGTGGCGTTGTGGAAGCGCGCCAACCCATTGCTCGACGCTCTCGCAGGCCAGCAGGCAGAAGTCGCCCGCACCATGGACTCCGTGACAGCAGCCACGCTAGCCACGCTTGTAGGACGTGCATGAAGAGTGTCGCAGCAACCGCCAGACGCGGATCATGAGCCCAAGGAGCAGCGGATTCACGCCAGCGCGGTAGACCCCCGAGATGTCATAACCCGTTGCCCCTCGGTGCTCCGTAGCTCGTGACCCCGTCCGGATTCGAACCGAGCACCTGCGGTTCGGGAAACCTCGGGTCGACTGGACAAGCTATCCCGGCGGTGACCGCTGCTTGTTCCATCCGCTGCACGGGGGCTCACGAGGGGGAACCAAGCGCGAGAGCGCTTGGCGGGCTGCGTGGCGCGACGGGAAGCGCAAGGGGTAGCGCTGCGGCGAGTTAACCCACGGACATTTGATCCGTTGCTCACGCCGGAGATCACCCCGCCGCCGAAACCCTCCGCCCCCAAGGCTCAGCGTTCCCTCGCACGTCCGCGCCCGCCCCGTGCACATTTCCGGAAATGAGTGACAGGATGATCATCAGGCCCCAAAACGCCCCTCCGTGGAACGTCTCCCCGATTGACGTAACCCCTAGCCCCTGCTACAGTTGCGCGCGCGCGGGGCCGTAGCTCAATCGGTAAGAGCAGCGGACTCATAATCCGTGGCAGGCCCTGATGGCTCTAGGGGTTTCGGGCGCGTTTCGTCCAATAGGTCCAATACGTCCATATGGTCCGGGAAATGGTCATCAGATGAGCATCAGTGGCGACCCCCCCAGTCGGGCCCGGCGGACGCCCCAATAGAGGTAGGGAATGGTCTCCCCGAGGGGGGCCTCAGCGGCAGTTCACGATCACCGCCGTCGCCAGCCGGTTCACCGAGTCGGCGTCGGGGAACGCCCCCGCCAGAGCGTTCTCGACCGCCTGCCGGGAGTCGAGCCCGAGCGCGTCCACGGCCCTCCTGGCCTCTGCCGCCGGCAGGTCCTTGCCGAGCGACTCGAAGACGCCCGTGCCGACAGCCTCGTAGTAGGCGGCCACGGCGTCGATGATCGCGCGGTGGTGCTTGGAATCGAGCTGGTTCGCCCGACCGCCCGGCAGGGTCGAGTCGATTCCCTGCAGCACGCGGAGGTAGGCGGTCGCGATCCCCTTGTCCAGGATGCCGCGGCGGCCGACAGCCATCCCGGCGTTGGCCGATCGTGCCGTGGCGTCGAGCATCCCGGCCTGCGAGGAGGCGGCGCTCACCGCGATGACCATCGTGACCCCCATCGTCAGCAGGTTCAGCAGGAGCACGGTGCGGTTCATGCGAGGCCCCCATGTCGGCAACATCGCCGCGGCCCGAGGCTATCCGAAGTTGCCGCCCGCGCCCAGCGGACCCCGGGCCGGGCGAGTTATCCACAATCGCGGGCACTATCCGCATTGCGCAGCGGCTGACGAGTGCCGGGCACGCGCCGTGCGTGGGGGCGCGCCCCGGGGCGCGGGATCGCCGGGGGCTGCGGAATTACAATATTGACTTTCAAGAATGCCCATTGACGCGATGCTCCGATCGTGGCTACCGTGGTGATCGAAGTGCGGCCCCGGCCGGGCCGCTGGAAGGGAGACGCTTCATGGGGAAGCTCCTGCCGAAGTCCGCCGAGGGGGGCGCGATCATCGCGGCTCTCCCCGGGGCAGGCCCGGAGGCGGCTGGGTGAAGCGCGCCGCGGGCCTCGCGGGAGGATGCGTCGCTGCGCTGTCGTTCGGGGCAGCGGCAGCGATCCTCTCGGCGCTTGCCCGCTCGGACCCAGGCACGGCTACGCAGGGGAGGCCGTGCGCCTTGCCCCCGGCCGGGCTCGCCGTGCGACTCTTTTTTACCGGCGACACGCGCGGCTACATCGCCCCTTGCGGATGCAGCGAGGGGCTCTTCGGCGGGTTGCCGAGGCGCGCCACCGTACTCGCCTCCGCGCGGCGCGCGGGCGACCTGCTGATCGATCTCGGGAACATCGTCGTGGGCCAGAGGCCCCACGAGAGGCTGAAGGCCAACTACGTGCTGGACGGCCTGAAGAGGCTCGAGTACGACTTTCTCGTCCCCGGCGAGGGGGAGCTTGCGCTGGGCGCGGACTTCGAGAGGGTGGCGATCGCGATGGACCGGCCCAAGGTCGTCTGCGCCAACCTCACGAGGAGCAGCGATGGCGCTCGCGTATACGACAGCTGGGCGATCCGCGAGGTCGCGGGAGGCACGCGCCTTGCAGTCGTCGGGTTGACGAGCCAGTTTCAACCGCTGCCCACCTGCTATCGCGTTGCTCCGCCCGCGGAGGCGCTGCGCGCCGCGCTCGCCGAGTTGAAGGGACGCGCGGACGCCGTGATCGCGGTCAGTTACATCGAGGGGAAGACGGCGTTGGACCTGGCCGCGGAGTTCCCCGGCGTCGCCCTCGTCGCGGGCTCGCTCGTCCCCAAGGGCTCGCCGGACCTGCTCCGGCGTGGCGGCGCGCCCGTGATGCTCCTCGGCGAGCTCGGCCAGCACCTCGCTTGGGTCGGCCTCGACGCGTCGATGAAGCCCGTCGCGAGCGCGCTCGCGTGGCTCGGCGACGGCGTGGCCGACGAACCGGGGCTCGCGGCGCTCGTCAAGGATCACGACGAGCAGGCGTCCAAGCTCGGTGACGCCTTCGCTGCCGACCGGCTAGCGGGCTTCAGGCGCGAGGGGCGCGTCGGTTCGGCAGCGTGCAAGGAGTGCCACGAGGAGGAGTACCGCGTCTGGGCCGCATCGAAGCACGCGCACGCGATGGAGAGCCTGCGCGGCAAGGGCCAGCACGAGAACCCCAACTGCATGCAGTGCCACCTGCACGACGTGATGGGTGAGCCCGACGACAGCCGCGCGGGGATCGGCTGCGAATCGTGCCATGGCAGCGGCGCGGCCCACACGGCATCGGTGGGGAGCGGGCGGCAGGGCGTGCCCGTCCGCGCCTTCATGAGCGGGCAGAGTGAACGGTGCGCAACCTGCCACGACGAGGCCAATTCGCCTCGCTTCGTGCAGACCGAATACTGGAGTCGGATCGCGCACGGCGTGCCGCGCGCGGGAGGGAAGTCAGGATGAGCCGCATTCCCATCGCTCTGCGCTGCATCGTGATCCTGGCGCTCGTGGCTGGGCTGGCGCTCTACCGGAGCGACCTGGCCCTGGCGCAGCAGGGTACGCCGCCGCAAAACGTGCCCACAGGGGATCAGGACAAGCGATGCACGCTCGGGGAGGCGGCGGGCGCACCCCTCCGGATCACGAGTTCCGTGTATTGCGCCTCGTGCACCGCCGTTCCGGAGTCGGCGAAGGATGTCCCGGTCAAAGTGCCCGAAGCCGTGTGCGAGGACCCGGGGGCGGCCGCGACCACCGAGCCGGAGAATCCGCTCTGCGAAGGCGACAACGAATCGAGCGACGCCGGCGCAAGCCCCGCTCCGGGAGGGGGTGGCTCCCTCGACCCCGAGAACGGGGCTTTCATGTGCACGATACTCCTGCCGATGGGCGGCGACCGCGGAGCGACGTGAGGCAACTACTACGCATCGCCGGTCGGCGATTCCGGACCGTATGTGGAACCCAGCGCGCTGTTCGTCGAGGACCTGCCGCAGGTTGAACCCGGCGAAGACCCCGGTGACGACGATCCGGGCTGAGGCTGAAGCCCTCCGGGGGCGGGCTCGCTGCCCGAGCCGCCCTCGGTGGACCACGGCGTGGTCCACTCCTCCGCTTCCGAGCTGTTCTACGGTTCACGGACCAATCTCAACCGGATGTCGGGCAACTGGTGGTTCCCCTACGACATCTTCGTCGTCCCGCAGGCCAACGGCGATCTGCGCTACTATGCGCCCGGGATCGTCGGCGCGCTCTATGCATGGAACGCGGTCTCGCAGTCGTTCAGCAGCCCGTCCGGCTACTTCGACGTCATGGTGGCGAATGCCAACGGCACGTGGACCCGCACGACGAAGGACGGCGATGTCTGGCAGTTCAACACATCCGGCAACCTGGCCACTGTCACCAACCGCTATGGACTCGTCCTCACCGTCAACCGCGACGCGCAGCAGGCGATCACGTCCGTCGTCGACTACGCCGGGCGCTCGATCACCACTGCGTACAACATGGCGGGCTACCTCGCCTCCGTCACCGACTGGGGGGGGCGGACGACGACCTTCACGTACACGGCGCAGGGCTACCTCGCTTCCGTGACGACCCCTGCCACCACCTTCTACGACCGGCAGACGTCGAGCACGGTGACGCGCGGCAAGACGATCACGTTCACCTACACCTCGGGGACCGGCACGGGTCTCGACGGGAACCTGCTGACCGCGGTCGACGACCGCGGCCAGAACATCGTATCGAACACTTTCGACGGGGGCGACCGCACGACGGCGACCACCGCGCGCGGGCGCACGTGGAACTACTCCTATCTGGCGGGAGGCGCGACGCGCGTGGTCGATCCGGACGGCGTGACCGTCGACTATTCGTTCAACGCGAGCGGGGCGATCACGCGGAAGGAGGTCTACACGCGGACGGGCCTCGGCCAGACCCCCCTCCGCACGGGGGAGCCGAACTCCTACGTATGGCTCTACGAGCGGGCCTCCGCCTGCGGATGCGACTTCATCTCGAAGATCACGTACCCCGACGGGACCGCGACCGCCTACACGCACGACACGCTGGGCAACCTGCTCTCGGAGATCACGACGCCCCCTCCGGGGGCTGGCGGCGCGCAGATCAAGCGCACGTGGACCTACTCCTCCTTCGCGCAGTTCAGCCGCATGTTGACCTACACGCCGCCCGAGGGCTACGCGCCTGGAGCGAGCGCCGCGGACCACACGCTGACCTTCACCTACGATTCGCTCGGGTCCGCGACGCAGGCGCAATACCCCAAGGCGACGGTCAACGGCACCCTCCAGCACCCGGTCATGACGTTCACGTACAACGCCGCGGGGCATCCCCTGACGCGCGTCTGGCCGAGCGGGAGGAAGGACACCTTCGAGTACGCCGCGACCACCTTCCTCCTGTCGAAGGTCACGCACGACGCCCTCGGGCTCGCTCTGTCGCGGACGTACTCCCCCGACACCTACGGTCGCCTCACCTCCACTACGAACGCCCGAGGTTACACGACGACGCTTTCCTACAACGCCCTCGACCAGTTGACGCAGGTCACGCCGCCCGCGCCGGGCTCCGCAGTGACGTATCTCCGCGACAACAACGACAACATCTACCGCATCGAGGTCGAGAACCGCGACTCGTCGGGCGCGCTCGACACGGCGAACCCGTGGTTCACGACCACGACCGCCTACGACTCGAACGACTTCCACGTGGGGACCACCCGCGAGATCGACCTGACCACGACCGCGACGACGACGCTCGAATGGACGCCGGGCGGCAGGCTCAAGAAGGTGACCGACCCGAACGGGAACGTCGTCGAGACCCAGTACGACGAGCGCGGCCTGCCCTACAGGACCATCGAGGCCCCGGGCACCGCGGTCGCGGGGACATACACGTATTCCTATGATCTCAACGGAAACATCAGCCAAGTCGTCGATCCCCGCGGGCAGGCGACGCTGATCGAGTACGACCACGGGTTCAGGCCGAAGAAGGTGACGTTCGCGGACCAGACCACGATGCTCGCGACGTTCGACGGGAACAACCGGCTCCTGAAGGCGGAACAGGCGGACGCGGCGGGGATCGTGCGCTCCCGCGCGACGTGGACCTACGACCCGGGCGGCCTCCACCTCACCTCGGCGGTCCACCACCTCGATTCCACCGGTGCCACGAACCAGACCGACACCACCAGCGTCGCCTACGATGCGGCCCTGCGCGTGAGCTCGGTCACGAACCCGCTCGGGAGCGTCACGACGATCACGTACGACGGCGTGTCGCGCACCACGAACGTCACCGACCCTGGCCAGAACAAGATCGACATCACTTACGACGCCAACAGCAACGCGACCACCGTGACGCGCTCGGACAAGAACCAGGTCACGCAGGGCTACGACGTCGTGATCTTCGAGCACACCT
The DNA here is from genome assembly GCA_964570285.1 of uncultured Planctomycetaceae bacterium. Classification (GTDB taxonomy): domain Bacteria; phylum Planctomycetota; class PLA2; order PLA2; family PLA2; genus CAZMXP01. The sequence goes on along the minus strand of CAZMXP010000074.1, from coordinate 5,243 downwards.
ACGACTCGCTCGACCGGGTCACGCAGTCGGTCAGGCGCGACCCCGGCAGCTCGCTGGTCGCGACGTCGACGAGCCAGTACGACGGCCGCGGCTTCCCGGTGGGGGCCTCCGACGAACTGGGCAACACGGTTCATCAGGCATGGGACGGCCTCGGGCGGCTCCTGACGGTCATCCGCGACCTGCGCGCCGGGGGCACCGGCGCGGGTTCCATCCTCGACACCATCCAGACGACGCAGGTCTGGGACGCGGGGGGGCGGCTGACCTCGATCAAGGACGGCCTCAACAAGGCGACCTCCTACCAGTACGACGCGCGGAACCGCGTGACGGTCGAGACCGACCCTGCGAACGGCACGACGCAGTACGCCGTCGATGCCAACGGCAACGTCCTCACCGCGACCGACCCCATCGGAAACGTCGTGACGAACACGTGGGACAACATGGACCGGCTCACCTCCCGCTCGATCGCGCGGGCGTCCGGCGTCCTCGGCACCACCTCCGAGACATTCGCGTACGATGTTCTCGGAAGGCCCACCTCGATGGCGGACAACGACTCGACGGTCCTGAGGACCTACGACTCGCTCGGGCGCGTCACCGGCGAGACGACGGGGCCGAACCCCATCGGGGCCTCCGGCAAGAGCTTCGCTTTCGCCTACGACGCCGCGGGCTCGACGACGGGCATAACGTACCCCGACGGGACCGTGCTCCAGTACGCGCGCGACGGCGCGAGGAGGCTCACGTCCCTCGCGATCCAGGGAGGGGCGACGCTCGCCACCTACCAGTACTCCGGCCGGCGTGTGATCGGCGCCGCGCACCAGAACAACGTGACCGAGTCCCACACGTTCGACGCGCTCCTGCGGCGGACCTTCGTCCACTACCAGCAGGGCTCCTCGACGATCAGGAAGTTCGAGTACGTCTGGAACCTCGCCGACATGCGCGTGCTGGAGAAGCGCCACCACGCCAACGGAACGGGCGACAACTACGGCCTCGACAGCCTCTACCGGACGGTGCAGGTGAAGGCGGGGGTCGCCGACCCGGTCGCGGAGAACCAGAATCCCGGCTCGCAGACGGTCGCGTCGACGACGACGCTTACCTACAACAAGGTCAACAGCCGAACGCAGGTCTCCGTCAGCACGGGCGGGCCGCCGACGAGCACGAGCTACACGGCGGACGCGCTTGAGTTCTACACGAGCGTTGGAGGCACGACGCACGTAAGGGACGCCAACGGCAACCTGCGCGACGACGGCGTCAACCTCTACGACTACGACTACCGCAACCAGCTTGTGCGCGTCACCCGCAAGTCCGACAGCGTGGTCATCGGCGCCTACGACTACGATGTCCTCGGACGGCGGATCGCGAAGGCGACGGTCGCGGGGACCACGACCTTCGTATGGATCGGGATGCAGATGGCGGCCGAGTACGACTCGCAGGGCCTGTTTTCTCGGCGGCACTACGACGACCGATTCGGGCAGGTAGTGACCGCGCAGCAGCGCGACATCGCGGACCTCGACCAGGATGGCAACACGGGCGAACTGGTCCCGCTTACACCGCTCTACGATGGGGCGTACGACTGCGGGGGGGTGCTCGGGCCGACAGGAGCGCTTGCCGAGTCGTACGTACACACCTACGAGGGCATAGTTGCCATCACTAACGCCGCCGGGCAGTCACTCTCGACCAGCGCGGTCCGCTGGCAGCAGGGATACTCGCGGAGCTATCGCGACGACGAGACGGGGCTGCTCAGTGCGGTGCATCGCTACTGCGCAAGCTCCTTGGGGCGCTTCCTCACGCAAGATCCTCTTGGGCGCTGGGGGGACCGTGGCAACTATGGGAACGGGTACGGTTGGGCTGGGCAACGGCACAGGAACGACACGGATCCACTCGGATTGAGGCCGATAATACAGAGCAAGATAGGGCCCGAGGGTCGGGCTCGGTTAAGTGACTGCGTCGACATGGTCGTCTCCGCCCTGTCCGAGCTTCACACCGGGGGCGGGGCGATGACTCCTGACATGATTGCCATGCACGGCATCCTCGAGGAGGACGCGCGGACGTTGGAGCTTACCGCAGTATCCGATGCCGAGCTGACGAAGCGCGCCGGCAGCGACGTGCGCGGCCTCACGGTCATCGGTGGCCGAAAGTACTGGATCTATCTTGACGAAACCGAACTGCTGAAGAGGCCTTTGGAAGGGCGTCTCTGGACGCTGGTACACGAGCTACTGCACGCCGTGCGGTCCAGGTGCAAAGGGAAGGACCATCCTCCGAACCCTGCGCCTGACGACCCGGAGCTTGAGGCATTCGAGCAGGATGTGTATTCCATCCTCTACAGACTTCGTAACACTACGGACTTCAGGCGATTCGCGCCAGGGTGGAAGCCGTTCGAGAAAGAGGCGCAGGAGCATGAGATCGTCAACCCCCCGCGCTAGGGAACCTACGCCGGTGCCCAACAGCCGGCTCCGGGTTTGGCGTCGTGTGCTAGTGGGCGCACTTTGTGCTGCGATCTTGGTGGGTGCTTTGGTCGTCTGGCGGATACGCAGCGAGTCCAGCGCTCGATGGCCAGAGCCGTTCGTGCCCGTGATGGCTCACGGGGTCTATCTTCGGCCCAGTCCCGAGGCGCGTCGGGTGTTGGACGGTAGGTGGCGAGCGAGGCATGGCGACTACGTTTTCGATCTCGAATTGAGGGATGGCGTTGGCCCCGCGGTCCTTGTGGCGGTCGGCAAGCGGTACGAGTTCGAGGTCACTTTCGTGCTCGCGCTGGCAGGAGAAGAAATCGAGCTTGCGTTTGTCTGTCGCGAGGACAGGCAGAACGTGGAGTTTGGCTCGGCTACGGTAGACATGGCAAGGAGAGAGATAAGGGTGAGTTCACTTAGGCGCTACTGGGCATACTGGCCACCTATCGTGCTTGTGCTGCGGCCAGTCTGATGCGGTGGGTGCCCAAGCAGGTGTCGTCTCGCCAACGGTGCGTGACCTGTAACCCCGCTGATTCTCACGACACTCTGCACACCCGTGTCCTTCCGGCAACGCTGCGAAGAGAGAGATTCCGCGCGGCGCGGGCTCAACCGGTCAGGGGGCGGGTCCCGTCGCGCGTGGGGGAGCTTGGGCCAGATCATCCGTGTCCTTCCGGCAACGGTGCATGACGTGAATCTCCCAGGCGGGTAGCGTCGCGATCATCTGGGCGGTGCCATCCGCCCCGCCGAGGAGGACCCGATGCCGCGCACTTCCCGCCCCCAGCCATCCGTTCGGCTCGCGCGAAGATCGGAATCCGTCCCGAAAGGACTGGATTGCCGGGCGCAGGCGAGCCCTCATGCGCGCATGGCAACGACAACGACGACCACGGGGCGGGCGCTCGCCCTCGCGAAGCGCCTGCGGAGCCGGATCATCGCGAGCGCCGACGGCTGGCACTTCGCGGGGAGCGACGCGGCGGTGGACTTCCACCGCGCGCGGATCTGGAACTCAAACGGGCGGCTCGCGTGGCTGCGGCGCGCGGGACTGATCTCGGACGCCGAGACGCGGGTGGTGCGGTGAGCGGGCGCGATGCGGCGTACGCCTCGGGCCGGAGCGACGGAGGCGGCCTCGCTGCGACCTACCGCGCGTCCGGCGGCTCCATGTCGGCACCGGACGCGCTGGGCCACCTGAGCGCCGAGCGCGCCCTGCGCGACGCACATGATGATGGCTCCCTTGCGGCGAAGCTCGGCCTGACCGCCGTGGAGTGCGCAGATCGGGGCGACGGCTACCGCGACGCGCTCACGGCCTACATCGCCGGTTGGGACGACGCGATCTGGTCCGCGACGGTCGAGGAGGCGCGGGCGGCGGGCCTCGTCAATGACGGAGGGACGCGATGAGGACCATCGGCGAGGCGCGCAGGGCGCTGGTCCCGCTCGGCTGCACGGTCGAGGACCGCAGCGAGGGGCCGCGGGGGATCAACTGGGAGATCATGCCGCCGGAGGGCAAGAGCTTCGATGACGGCGGCTCGGTGCTGACGGGGCTCCCGTGCTACGACGCTCACGACGTGTGCGAGCGGGCGGCGATGATCGTGAAGGGCCAGATCGGTATCGTGGACGACGAGCCGGAGGGCGAGCCCTTGCGCGAGGAGGAGGCCTTCGACGCCTACCTGAGGAGGGGGGGGTCGACGGTCGCGCGGGACGCGTTCCTCGCGGGGTGGCACGCGGCGATGGTGGCACGCGACGAGGACGACGGGGTGTTCGAGGCGACGGCGGAGGAGGCGGCGGCGAGCGACGAGCGGTCGATCTACTGGCTGCCGGGTCCGGGGTGGTACTGGGTCGACGCCGAGGCGCAGGAGCCCGTGGGGCCGTACGCGACGCGGGAGGCGGCGTTGGACGCGCGCGCCAAGGGCGACGGCGCGGGCGCGTAGCGGGGCGCGTGGGCGCCCACGGCGGCCCGTGGCGGGAGGGAAGTGCGCCGGGTGTCCCAAGGGGAGTGGTTCCAGGAACCGCGGGAAGCGGGATCGCCCGGCGCGCCCCAAGCGTACGACGCCCGAGCGACGGGAACCCCCCGGCCCTCGCGGATCGGTCAGAAACGTCGATCCGGGCCATTCCGCGAAGATTCCAGATTGCGCGGAAACAGCCCTTGAGCTTGCCCGAACCCGAGCCCTCATGGCCCCGATCCGATGCGCGGGACAGGCCCGCGCCCGCGATCGAGGAGATCGAGATGGAAGGCGAGAAGAAGGCGACCGCCGCGACCCCCGAGGGGACGTGCGTGGTCTGCGGGAAGGCAGAGGCGCCCGACGCGCCGGTGCAGTGGGCGGACCAGACGAGGCGGCTCTGCGAGGGCTGCGTCGACGGCGAGCTGGCGCGGCTCGCGGAGGAGCGGAAGGCGAAGCGCAAGGGGCTCACCGCCGCGGAGCGGGAGAAGCGGGGACTCCCGCCCATCCTGAAGCGCGCGGGGAAGACCAAGGCGGCCAAGCCCGAGGCGGGCGAGGCGGCGACCGCGGAGACGAAGACCGAGACCGACACCAACCACGAGAACAAGGAGACCGAGATGCCCAAGACCAAGAAGACCCCCAAGACCCCGAAGGCGAAGGCCGAGAAGAAGCCGAAGGCGCCCAAGCCCCCGAAGGCCCCGAAGCCCGAGCGCAAGAAGCTCGGCGAGGTCGCGCTCGTGATGCGCGTCTCGAAGGAGGCGCTCGCCTACATCGACCAGCAGGCCGGCGACCGCCCGCGGACGGCGTGGCTGCGCGACGTGCTCGGGAAGGGCGACGCGCGGCTGGGGCGGATGCTGGAGCCGGCGTAGCT
>CAZMXP010000073.1:16144-21686 GCA_964570285.1 uncultured Planctomycetaceae bacterium | reverse complement strand
CCACGCGAGTCGGGAGAAGCGGTCGCCATTCCGTTGCCCCTCCATTCCCATCGCGTATTCGCGGTGTCGTTAACGGTACGGGGGCGGGGGGGGAGAGGCGGGGAGCGAGCGGCGGAACCAGTCGTAGGTCAGGCGGATGCCGTCTCGGAGGGAGGTCCGGGCGCGCCAGCCCAGGGCATGGATCCCGGAGACGTCGAGCAGCTTGCGGGGGGTGCCGTCCGGCATCGCGGGGTTGAAGCGGAAGCTCCCCTTGTAGCCGACGACCTCGGAGACCAGTTCCGCAAGCTCGCGGATCGAGACGTCCTCGCCGACCCCGACGTTCAGGAACGTGCTGCCCGGCCCGGCGTCGAAGCGGCGCATCATGTGCACGAGGGCGTCGGCGAGGTCCTCGACGTAGAGGAACTCCCGGCGGGGGGTGCCGGTGCCCCACAGTTCGACCTCCGCCTGCCCGCGTTCGCGGGCCTCGTGGAACTTGCGGACCATCGCGGGGAGCACGTGACTGTGGGCGAGGTCGAAGTTGTCGCGCGGCCCGTAGAGATTCGTGGGCATCGCGGCGATGTAGTTGGTGCCGTGCTGGCGGTTGTAGCTCTCGCACATCACGATGCCCGCGATCTTCGCGATCGCGTAGGGCTGATTGGTGGGTTCGAGCGAGCCGGAGAGCAGGTAGGGCTCCTTCATGGGCTGGGGGGCCAGCTTCGGGTAGATGCAGGAGCTTCCGAGGAAGAGCAGCTTGGTCACGCCGTGCCGATGGGCGGCATCGATGACATGGGTCTGGATCTGCAGGTTGAGACGGATGAAGTCGGCCGGGTAGGTGTTGTTGGCGTGGATGCCGCCGACCTTCGCCGCAGCGAGGAAGACGTACTCCGGACGCGTCTCCGCGAAGAGGCGGTCGGTGGCGCGGGCGTCGGTGAGGTCCACCTGCTCCGCCGTGCGCAGGATGAGCCGGTCGAACCCCTCGCTCTCCAGCCGCCGGACGATCGCCGATCCCACGAGCCCCGTGTGACCTGCAACAAAGACCCGCGCCTGTCTGTCCATGGTTGCTCCTTCGAGAGTCGTCATCCGTGAGGGGGCCGGGCCGGGGTGCGCCACGCTCGTGCGATTCGCGGGCTAGCCGGTGCGGAAGAAGAGCCCATCCACCTGGAGGAGGCGCCCGTTCCGGTCATCGCAAAAGCCCGGTTCCAGCGAGCAGAGGTGCAGCCCGCGCGTTTCGAGGAAGTCGATGACCTCGAGCCACAGAGGCTGATCCTGGTAGAGGGCCACGAGCGAGAGTTCCGCCTGCACCCCGACGATCTCGTGGAGGTGCGCCCCCGCCCCCCGGAGAACATCCAGCTCGAAGCCCTGCGTGTCCATCTTCAGGAAGGGGTGCTTCGCCCGCGCGCTGATTCCCGGGAGGATCTCGTCGAGGCGCCTCACGGTGACCGTCTCGTAGCCCACCGGGTTGGCGTACGGGGCCGCTTCCATGTGCGCCGGCAGCATCTCCCGCAGCGAACTGCTGTCCCGGTTGCCCGCGATCTGCAGGGGAGCCAGCCCGTCGACCTCGCCCAGCGCGAAGGCGTGGATCGTCACGCCCGCGTCCTTGCGGGCCCACGCCTCCAGCCCCCGGCGGGAGATCGGCAGCGGCTCGAAGCAATGGATCGGGCCCGTGTAGCCGGCCTCGCGCAGCGAGCGGGCATATCCGCCGTCGGCGGCCCCTACGTCCAGGACCAGGTCGACGTCGTACTGCTTCAGCAGTCGCACGCGCCGCCGCGGAAGGTTGGCGCGGCTGGAGACCGCAAGCAAGTCATACCCCATCATCGAGAACATCGACCGGCAGAGCGAGCGCAGGCGCTCCCGCACGATGGCGAGCATGGATCTCCCGAGGGTGGGTGCGCCCCACGCCTCAGGCTGGAGTGTCGCACAGGGCCCATGGGCCGTCAAAGAGCGGGCCGGGACGGCCCGTGGTGGCTGCAACCGGTGCAGGATCACTCGTGGTGGTCGAAAGACGCGTAGCCGTGCTTCCGCACGAGGGCATCGCGTTCCGCCTCGCGAAGGTCGCTCAGCGCCATCTCCTCGACGAGCGCCTCGAAGGTCTTCTTCGGTTTCCATCCGAGTTTCGCGTGCGCCTTGCTCGCATCCCCGAGCAGCGAGTCGACCTCCGTCGGCCGGAAGTAGCGCGGGTCGACCGCGACGACGACCTTGCCAGCGGCGTCCCTCGCCCGCTGCTCCACGCCGCTGCCTTCCCAGCGCAGCGGGAGGCCGAGCACCCGGGCGGCGGCATCGACGAATTCGCGCACGCTGTGTTGCTTCCCCGTGGCGATCACGAAGTCGTCGGGCTCGCTCTGCTGAAGCATGAGCCACTGCATCTCCACGAAGTCCTCGGCGTGACCCCAGTCCCGCTTCGCCTCGAGATTGCCGAGGTAGAGGCAGTCCTGCAGGCCGACCTTCAGCCGCGCGAGCCCGCGGGTGATCTTCCGCGTCACGAACGTCTCGCCGCGGAGCGGCGACTCGTGGTTGAAGAGGATCCCGTTGCACGCGAAGAGGCCGTACGCCTCCCGGTAGTTCACCGTGATCCAGTAGGCGTAGAGCTTGGCCACCGCGTAGGGGGAGCGGGGGTAGAAGGGCGTCTTCTCGGTCTGCGGCGTCTCCTGCACGAGGCCGTAGAGTTCCGAAGTGGAGGCCTGATAGAACTTCGTCGTCTCCTTGATCCCGAGGATGCGGATCGCCTCGAGGAGGCGCAGGGCGCCGAGGGCGTCGGAGTCCGCCGTGTACTCGGGCGCCTCGAAGGAGACCGCGACGTGGCTCTGCGCGGCGAGGTTGTAGATCTCGTCGGGCCGGACGGTCTGGATCACCCGGATCAGGCTCGTCGGATCGGTCATGTCGCCGTAGTGCAGCGTGAAGCGGCGATCGGGGTCGTGAGGATCCTGGTAGAGGTGGTCGATCCGCTGCGTGTTGAAGAGCGACGTGCGCCGCTTGATCCCGTGGACCTGATAGCCCTTCCGGAGCAGGAACTCGGCGAGGTAGGCCCCGTCCTGGCCCGTGATCCCCGTGATAAGCGCTACTTTGGCCACTGCCTTCTCCTCGAGCCCGAGCCGTCAGCCGAGAAGGCGACGCAGCGCGCGACGCGCGGGTTGCGGCGCCAGGTAGCCCATCAGCCGATGCAAGGGCCGGAACCAGGGGTTGAGTTCGGGCACACGGTACCATCGACTCCGCAGGTGCTCGTAGTCGAGGGCCCGCCGGACGGCACCGTTCTCCATGAGATGCGTCGCGTCCTCGAGCGTGAAATAGCGCTTCTCGCTCCCGATGAGACGTTCGTTGGCCTCGACTTCCGGTCCCTTCCACTTCTTCCCGTCCTGCGTCGAGCCGCTCTTCGCGGTGAGGTGGGAGTAGTCGTGGTTCTGGTGGACGACCGTGATCTGCGAGGTGGCGTCGACCATGCGGAAGCCGAGGCGGCGCACGTGGTAGATGAACCAGCAGTCCCACCCCGGTCGCCCGACGCCGAAGGGGGGGATGTCGAGGAGCGCGGAGTCGCGCCGGAAGATGAAGTAGTCCGAGCCGAGCGGGCCGTGAAGCCGGCCCCGGGAGGCGAGCCGGGCGCGGACCTGCTCCTCGACGTCCGGGGCGCCGAAGTCGATCCGCTCCTCGACGTCGAGATCCCACCGCTGCCCAGCCAGGACGGTCTTGCGCCAGCGCACCTTCCGCACGGCCTCGACCAGGTCGCGGAGGAAGATGATGTCCGCGTTCACGAAGCAGAGCACCTCGGCGGCGCTGCGCGCGGCCACGGTGTGGAAGGCGGAGCGCAGGATCGGCGTGCCGTAGGCGTTCCGTTCGATGTCCGGGATCCACGTGGCGCCCGTCTCCTGCGCGGTCTCGCCGACACCCGGGTCGTCCCCGCAGAGGTAGACCTCGCAACCCAGACGCATCCAGCTCTCGACGGCGTTCCGCTGGATGACCGCGGTGTGGCCCTTGAAGGCCTTGGGAATCGTGAAGATCGCGAGCATCAGCGGCTCCGGCACCCGGTGGGATCGGCGGCGACTTCTCGCGCCCGACCTCCCCGCGAAGCCGCAGTGGCAGAGTGGCCCGACGCTGCTAGGACGGCTTCCATCACGAGATAGATCGGGTTGCGGCGGCCGCAGCTTAAGTTCTAGCATGATCGGCCCCCGAAGGGACCCTGCGGGCCGCGGGAAGCGGGACGCCGTCCTCCAGACCCGGGCACGGGCGCGTCTCCGGGCTCGGTTCCGGTCCCTGAGCGGCTGTGGTCCAATTGCCGCGCGATGTTGAGCTTTGAAATCCGCCGCTGGACCGACCTCGACACCGACCTGAGATCCGAGTGGTCGCGACTGCTCGAGCGGCTCGCGGCCAATCCGACCCAACATCCGGACTGGATCGACACCGTGCTCGCGAGTCGCGGCGCCGTGGAGGAGGCTCGCGTGCTCGTCGGCCGCGCTGGCGCGGAACTCGTGGGCGTGCTGCCGTTCCGGAGCGTCCGGCGCCGCTCTCTCGGCCTCCCCGTCCGGGCCATCGAGCCGCTCTCCAATCTCGTCTCCTACCATCCCGCGCTGCTCTCCGACTCGCACGAGCCGGCACTGCTCGCTCACCTCCTCGAACAGAAGGCGGCGGGCCGGTGGCACTTCTTCACGATGCTGAGCGTCGTCGCCGGGAGCGCGACCCATCAGGCGCTCGCCGACTTCGCGCGCCGCACGGGGGCGGTCCTGCTGGAGCAGCCCGGCCAGCAGTCCCCCTACATGACCGTGACGCAGGACTGGCCGACCTTCTACCGCACGAAGAACACGAAGTTCCGCAACAACCTCCAGCGCTCCGCCCGGCTGGTGAACGGCGCCGGCACGGTCGAGGTGCGCTGGTACACCGCGGCGAGCGACGCCGCGCAGTTGCTCGACGCGATCCTCGCCGTGGAGGCGGAGAGCTGGAAATCGGCGGCGGAGGTGGCCATCGGCCTGCGACAGCACGAGACCGCCTACTACCGCGCGCTTCTGCCGCTGCTCGGGGCACGCGGAAGCCTGCTCGCCAACGTCCTCTACCTCGACGGTGCGCCGATCGCCTACTGCCTCCTCTGCGTCTGGAACGGGTGGGCCGGCTTCCTCAAGAACACCTACATGGAGCGGTTCAAGTCGCTCGGGGCGGGCGCGCATCTCATCCATCTCGTGCTGGAGAGGGCGTTCGCCGCGGGCGCCCGCGAGATCGACTTCCTGGGAGACGCGCTCTCCTACAAGCTCGCGTGGACGCCCACCGTCCGCTCGCACGTGGACGTCACGATCTACTCGCGCTCCCCCCTCGGGCGCATCCTCGGGCACGTGCAGAAGCGGCGCGCCGCGGCGAAGGCCGCGGCGCCGCCCCCTCCGGCCGCCGCGACCGTGGGCGACGACCAGCCGGCGGGGTGAGCCCTGCTTCCCGCGCGCTGAATTGGGGGTTGGCAACCGGTAGGGGAGGGAGGGCCTCGCGAGGCGGGCGCGGGATTTGGCGTGCACGGTTCTGGCCGCAAACCGGTCGTGTTGTTCGGGGGGGTCCGCGGCGCTTCGCGCCGCTACCCCCCCCGCGCGCTGAATTG
>CAZMXP010000073.1:0-16044 GCA_964570285.1 uncultured Planctomycetaceae bacterium | reverse complement strand
TGTTCGGGGGGGTCCGCGGCGCTTCGCGCCGCTACCCCCCCCGCGCGCTGAATTGGGGGTTGGCAACCGGTAGGGGAGGGAGGGCCTCGCGGGGCGGGGGCGGGATCTGGCGTGCACGGTTCTGGCCGCAAACCGGTTGTGTAGTTCGGGGGGGTCCGCGGCGCTTCGCGCCGCTACCCCCCCCGCGCGCTGAATTGTGGGTTGGCAACCGGTGGGGGAGGGAGGGCCTCGCGAGGCGGGCGCGGGATCTGGCGGGGGCGGTTCTGGCCGCAAACCGGTTGTGTTGTGCGGGGGGGTCCGCGGCGCTGCGCGCCGCTACCCCCCCCGCGCGCTGAATTGGGGGTTGGCAACCGGTAGGGGAGGGAGGGCCTCGCGGGGCGGGGGCGGGATCTGGCGTGGGCGGTTCTGGCCGCAAACCGGTTGTGTTGTGCGGGGGGGTCCGCGGCGCTTCGCGCCGCTACCCCCCCCGCGCCCCCCCGGCGCGCGCCTAAAGCCCGCCGCGGGGGGGGTCGATGAGGGAGCAGCATGAACTCCCTCAAGCGCGCCCTCGTTCCCGCCCTCCTGCTGGCCCTGCTGATCGCGGTGCCGGCGCTCTCGCAGGGAGGCGCCGACTCGCTCGCGAAAGAGGTCGGTGCGCTCAAGGCGAAGGTGGCGCAGCAGGAGGAGGCGCTCAAGCGTCTCTCCGACTTCCACGCCAAGCAGACCGCCGAGGCGGCGGCACTGCTCCGGGCGATCCATCTCGCGGAGAAGGAGGGCGTGCTGATGCCGACGCCGAACGTCGAGGCGAAGCGCACGCTGCTGCTCGCGTTCGCGCGCTTCGCGCTCGTCGCTTCCGGCGGCGTCGCCCCCCCGGCCGAGGCGGCCTCCAAATAGGTGGTCGCGCGCGCGAATCCGGTCTAATCTCCGGATTCCGTGAGTGACGACCTCCGCCAGCAGCGCCTCGACAAGCACGCGCGCCTCGCCGCGCGCGGCATGAGCCCGCACCCCGAGCGCTTCGAGCGCACGCACACGCTCGCCGAGGCCTCCGCCCTGCCCGACGGCACGCAGGGCGTGTCGATCGCCGGCCGCCTCGTCGCGGTGCGCGCCTTCGGCAAGCTCACCTTCGCCCACCTGGAGGACTTCCGGGGGCGCATGCAGATCGCGCTCGAGCGCGGCGTCGTCGACGAGGCTTCCTGGGAGGTCTTCCACGACCTTCTGGAGAGGGGCGATTTCGTGGGGGTCCGGGGGCCGATCTTCACGACGAAGAAGGGCGAGTTGACGCTGCGCGTCGAGTCGCTCGTCGTGCTGGGGAAGGCGCTGCTGCCGCTGCCGGAGAAGTGGCACGGGCTCAAGGACGCCGAGTTGCGCCAGCGCCGGCGCTACCTCGACCTCGTGATGAGCGGGGAGTGCCGCGCGCGCTTCCGGACCCGCTCGAAGGTCGTCTCCGTGATGCGCCGCTTCCTCGAGGAGCACGGCTTCGACGAGGTCGAGACTCCGGTCCTGCAGACGGTGCCGAGCGGCGCGGCCGCGCGCCCCTTCCGCACGCACCACAACGCGCTCGACCTGGAGGTCTACCTGCGGATCGCTCCCGAGACGTGGCTGAAGCGGCTCGTGGCGGGCGGGTACGACCGCGTCTTCGAGTTCGCGCGCTGCTTCCGCAACGAGGGCATGGACCCGAGCCACCTGCAAGACTTCACGATGCTCGAGTACTACTGCGCCTACTGGAACTGGGAGGACAACCTCCGCTTCACCGAGCGTCTCGTCCGCCATGTGATCGCGGAGGTGTGCGGCACGCTGAAGCTGGCCTGGCGCGGCACCGAGATCGACTTCTCCGGCGAGTGGCCGCGCCTCGACATGGGCACGCTGCTGCGCGAGAAGACCGGGATCGACCTCGACGCCCATCCGACCGCGGAGGGCCTGCGGGAGGCGATCCGCGCCAAGGGGATCGCGCTGGAGCGCGCCGGGACGCTCGGCCGCGGGAACCTCGTCGACGCGCTCTACAAGGCCACCGTGCGCGACGGACTGGTCCAGCCCTGCTTCCTGACCGGCATCCCGGCCGACACGCTGCCGCTCGCGCGCCGCAACGACGCGCGGCCGCACCTCGCCGACTGCTTCCAGCTGCTCGTGAACGGCTGGGAGATCGTCAAGGCCTACAGCGAACTCGTCGACCCGATCGAGCAGCGGCGCCTCTTCGAGGAGCAGGAGGCCGCGCGGCGCGGCGGCGACGAGGAGGCGATGCCGCTGGACGAGGACTTCCTGCTCGCGATGGAGTACGGCATGCCGCCGATCAGCGGCTGGGGCATGGGCATCGAGCGCTTCTGCGCGCTGCTGACCGGTTCCGACTCGCTGCGGGAAGTGACCCTCTTTCCGCTGTTGCGCCCCGAGGCCGCGGCGACGGAGACCAGGGGCGCCGAGGGGGAGGCGGGTGCGTTCGGCATGGATCGGGCGCGGGCGCTGGCGCTCTTCCGGGAGCACATCCGGAGCGACTACCTGACCAAGCACTGCCTCGCGAGCGCGGCGGTCTGCGAGGCGATCGCCGAGCGCTTCGGGAAGGATCGCGACGCCTTCTGGTGCATGGGGCTCCTGCACGATCTCGACTTCGACCGCGTCAAGGAGCCCGGACTCCACACGCGCGAGACGGTGCGCATCCTCGAAGCGGAGGGAGTCACGGATCCGCAGATCCTGCACGCGATCCTCGCGCACAACGCGGAGGGGCTCAAGGACGTCGCCCGGGAGAGCTGGCTCGACTTCGCGCTCTCCTGCGGCGAGACGATCACCGGCCTCGTCATGGCCTCCGCGCTCGTGCTTCCCGACCGGCGCCTCGCGTCGCTCGACCCGGCGTCGGTCGTGAAGCGGATGAAGAAGAAGGACTTCGCCAAGCAGGTGAGCCGCGAGAACATCCTCCAGTGCGAGCGCATCGGCCTTCCGATCGAGGAGTTCGCCGCGCTCGCGGTCGCCGCGATGCGCAAGATCGCGCCCGACCTCGGGCTATGACCCTCCTCACTGCAGGAGCCGGCTGACCTCCTCGGAGGCGCGCAGGCCGGCGCAGCGGTCGAGCAGCGCGCGAAGCGCCACGAGGCGCTCGGGGACGGGCAGCCTCGCGAGCGCGCGCGCCTCGTCGAGCACGGCGCGGTCGGCGGCGTCGAGGGCCTTCTGCGCCTCCTGCGCGAGGGTCGCGTCGTAGGTGACGAGAAGCAGGCGCGCGAGGTGGAGCGCCGCTTCGCGATAGGCGCCCCGCGCGGTCATCGCCTGCGCCTCGCGCACGCGCGCCGCGGCCGCGTCCCGCGCCGCCCCCTCGTCGAGCAGCAGCAGGCCGTCGAGCGCCGCCGCCCCCGCGTCGTCGCGTTCCGCCCCGAGATGGTTCGTCAGCACCTTGACCGCCTTGCCGCCGCGCCCCCAGACCCCCAGACATCGCAGGAGCACCGGGTCGCCCTTCGCCGCACCCTTGAGCAGATCGTCGTAGGCGTCGTCCTGGGCGCGGACGATCCCCTTGTCGTTGACCTGCACGAAACAGACGCAGTAGTAGACGAGCGGCGGCGAGACGACCCGGGCGACGGTCTTGGTGCCTTTCGGCACGGGGCGGGGGGCGGGGGGGGGCGTGCGGGCCGCCCCGACGGCGAGTTCGACGCAGTTGGGATCCGCGGCGCAGAGGCGGAAGGCCGCCTCGCGCACGAAGAAGGCCTCGAACATCGCCTCCTGCGACTCGTCGGCGAGCACGAACGTGACGACGTGGTTCCAGACGCGCGGGCCGCGCACGCGCACCGCGGGCTTGTCGAAGGGACGGACCGACGTGAGGTTGGGCCAAGGGTCGCTCGGGCCCGCGTGCGCCCCGGGCTGCGCCCCCTCCCGCTCCAACTGCTCCAGCGGACCCCCGAGCGCGCCGAACCCGTGCACGCGCCGCTGCGCCTCCGCCATGCGCTCCGCATGGTCGCGTGCGCGCGATGCGACCGCCTCGTTCCACCGCAGCGGCGCCAGCGAGATCTCCTTGCGGAACTCGTTCATGCGCGAGAGGAAGTGCTTCTCGACGAGGCGGGGGTGGTGATCCCGGGGTGTCGGGGCGCCGGTGGGGGGCGGAAGGCTCTCCTCGCGTTCCCCGCGCGGCGTGCCGTGCCAGACGGTGAACTGGGCGGCGCTCTCGTAGGAGTTCTCCTTCCGCACCATGATCTCCATGCGGTAGGGCCCCGTGCCCTCGTCGAAGCGCACCTCGAATGCGAAGTCGTACTGCCCGATGACGTTGTCCCGGTTCAGGTAGGTCTTCCCGTTGGGGGCGATGATGATCAGTTCCGGCGTGCGGTAGGCGCCCTTCACGGTCCCCTTCAGCGTGAGCGTCTCGCTCCTCCTCACCTCCCTCGGGAAGAGCTCGATCTCGGCCACCCTGGTGTTGAAGGACTCGCCCGCGCGCGCCAGGCAGGCGGCCCCAAGGAGCATCGCGAGCGTGCGCAGGCCCATCGCACCAGTGTAGCGGCCCGAGGCCGCGCCGCGGACACGCTTCCCTTTGTCGTCGCGAGGGGGTAGGAATGGATGGCGATGGGTTCGCAGGAGCGGCGCGCGCATGATCGCGTCCCGGTGCGCCTTCCGGTGCGGTTGCGTGCCGAGGGAGGCGAGGAGTTCGACGGCGTGGTCGAGAACCTCGGCAGCCTCGGGGCGCTCGTGTCGACGCTCGATCTCGACACGACCCTCGATGTCGGGGACCGCCTCGCGCTCGAGATCACCCGGGACGAGGCCGAGGGGGGGGGCAACCTCGCGGCGGCGGGCGTGGTCGTCCGCGTGGAGCAGGAGTTCACCGGCGCCGAGATCCGGCGCTCCTTCGCGGTGCGCTTCGACCACGCGGTCGAGAACTCGAAGTAGCACGGCGCGGATTGACGCCGCAACCAAACGAGCGCAGGCCGCTGCACGGGGCATGCGGAACAGTGACCACGAAGGCAGGAAGGCACGGAGAATGGAAGCGACGAGACTGCGCGCAGCGCGCGCACCGGGTCGCGGGGGCTGCTTCGTGTCTTCGTGCCTCCGTGGTTTTCGTTCTCCCCGCTCGAATTCAGTGACTCGTCGTGACTCGCGCAAGCGGCGAGGCCTCTGCGGGCATGGAGTACGAGCGATCAGGGCCGAGGAAATCGGACTTGATAAGGAACCCAGGAAGGGAGGAACCCATGAGAGGAAAGGGGATCATCCCGGGACTCGGACGTATCGAAGGCGCCCTTTCCTCGGTTCCTGGGTTCCTTCTTCCCAGCTCAGGACGAAGGCTGTGATCCACTGCACCCAGAAGGGCGCGCGCGGCAACATCTTCGCGCGCCTCCGAGCGCGTTCGCCCAAGAAACCCGAAGACCCTTCGAGATTTGGACCCTCTCGCGGCACAGGGGCGACAGAGTTCTGCCGCCGGGTCAGGCTCGCTGCCGGTTGCGGGGCGCCGAACGATGACTGCGGAGACGCGAGGCATGCATGTCCGAGACCGGGTGGAGTCCGGCCTCGACTGCGCGTTGGTCGGTCCCTTCCGGCCGGCGGGCCGCCCTCCCCTCGACGGTCGGGGGGAGCGCCGCCCGGCCCGCGGGGAGGCCGGGCGATCGAACTCGTGGCGCAGCGCCTCACGTGCCCGCGGCGGCGAACTCGCGCACGTGGATCTCGACGGGGTCGGGGCCCTCACCCTTGCGCACCACGAAGGCGAGGTCGATCGGTCCTGCGAGCAGGCGCTCCTGTTCCGCCTGCTGGAAGGCGACCGCGCGCACCGACGTGCGCTCGCTCGCCGCGTAGAAGACGAGGTGCGCGCCGTCGGCCCCGACGCGGCGCGGGCGGCCCGCCGCCCGCACGCCGAAGGCGCAGAAGAGCGGCTCCTCGTTGCCCGCGCCGAAGGGGCCGATCGACTCGATCTCCGCGGCGAGCGGCGCGCTGATCGCGTCGATCGGCAGCTCCGCGTCCACGGCGCGGGGCCCGGCGGGCCCGGACTCCTGCTCGGAGACCGCGAGCAGGAAGGCCTCGCGGAAGCGGTCGATCTTGTCGGCGCGCAGCGTGAAGCCGGCGGCGAAGGCGTGGCCCCCGTGCGTCAGCAGGTGCTCGTCGCAGCGCGCGAGCGCCTCGTGCAGGCGCACGCCGCCGAAGGAGCGCGCGGAGCCGCGCGCCTCGTCCCCGTCGACGGCGATCAGCGCCGCCGGGCGCTTGCAGGTCTCCGCGACGCGGGCGGCCACGATGCCGATCACTCCCGGATGCCACGACGCGTCGCCGAGCACGATCGCCGGATCGTCGCGGCGCGCGAGCGTGCGCGTCGCGCGTTCCAGGGCCTCCGCCGACTGCCGGCGTTCGACGCGCTGGCGCGCGCGGTTGCCCTCCTCGAGCGCCCGCGCGAGCGTGGTCGCCTCCGCCGCGTCTTCGCAGCGGAGAAGGTCGAGCGCCGCCTGCGCGGAGCCGAGTCGGCCCGCCGCGTTGATCCGCGGCCCGATGCGGAAGCCGACATCGCTCGGGCGGATCCGGCGCCCCTCCACGCGCGACACGGCGAGCAGCGCCCGCAGCCCCGCATGGCGCGTCGCCTCGAGGGCGAGCAGCCCCATCTGCACGAGGCTCCGGTTCTCGTCGCGCAGCGGGACGACGTCCGCGACGGTGCCGATCGCGACCGTGGCGAGCAGGTCGGGCATCAGCGCCTTGAATCCCGGGGAGTCGAGCCTTCCCATCCGGCGGGCGAGCGCGAGTCCCAGCTTGAAGGCGACGCCGCACCCGGCGAGACCGTTGAAGGGGTAGCCCGAACCCGGGCGCTTCGGGTTCAGGAAGGGGCAGGCGGGGAGGTTTTCGCCGGTTTCGTGGTGGTCGGTGACGACGATGCGCTGGCCGCGCGCCTCGGCCGCCGCGATCGCGTCCCCCCTCGTGGAGCCGTTGTCCACCGTCACGACGACGGCGCAGCCCTCCTCGCGCAGCCGCTCGAGCGCCAGCGGGTTGAGACCATAGCCGTCCTCCACGCGGTGGGGGAGGAAGGGGCGCACTTCCGCGCCCAGGAAGGCGAGGATGCGCGAGAGCACGGCCGTCCCGCAGACGCCGTCCACGTCGTAGTCCCCGTAGACGGCGATCTTCTCGCCGCGCCCGATCGCCTCCCGCAGCAGCGCGCACGCGGCCTCCTCGTCCTCGAGCAGCGCGGGGTCGTGCATGGGCATGCCCCCCGGCCGCAGGAAGCGGCGGGCCGACTCGGGGGTGCCGATCCCCCGGCCGACGAGCAGCGACGCCGTGACGGGGTGGATGGAGAGTTCGCGCGCGAGGCTCGAGGCCGCCGCGGCATCGACGGGGCGCGGGAGGAACCGGGGCACGCGCCCACCTTAGCACCGGCGCCGGACGCCGGTTGACAGGAGGAGGCCCGCTTGCGAATGTCGCGGCATGCCGACCGGCCCCGGTCTCCACCTCCCGCCCGCCGCGGGCACCGGGGAGCCGCCCGATCCGCGCCACGAGGTCGTCGCGCAGCGCCTGCTCGCGGGCAGCAGCCTTGCCGGCCTCGATCTGACGGGACTCGCCTTCCGGCAGGAGACGCTGCCCCCGGGCCCCCTCGACTTCCGCGGCGCGGTGCTGCGCGGCGCCGCGTTCGAGAGCAGCGATCTCACCGGCGCCTGCTTCGCGGAGAGCGACCTCTGCGGCGCCGCCTTCCGCCATGTCAACCTCCTGCACGCCGACTTCGCGCGCTGCTCGGGCCGCGGCGCGCTCTTCGCCGACGTCAACCTCGCCTACGCGCGCTTCGCCGGCAGCGACCTGCGCGGGGCGGTCTTCTTCGACGCCAACATGGCCGACATCTCGTTCAAGGGGGCGTCGCTGGAGGGCTGCGAGGTGGAGGGGATCCGCCTCACGCTCAACGGCTCCACGCATGTGCTCGGCCTCAAGGAGGCGCTGCGCCAACTCGCGGGCGAGGAGTCCTACCCGCTCATCGCGGGCGTGAGCGGGGACGCGTTCTGGCTCTCCTACCTGCTCACGACGCGCGACCTGAACTGGGGAGGCTTCGCGAAGGACGTGCTCTCGCGCGGGCTCTCGAACTTCGGCTTTCCCTGCTCCTTCCTCGACGAGGTCGACCAGGCCGCCGCGTGGGAGGCGCTCACCGCCGCGCTCGCGCGCGGGGAGACCGTCATCACGCCGCTGCATGTGTCGGGGGCGACGGTGCTCGGCAGCGGCTTCGGCGGCGCCGAGTGGGTCTACGTGAGCGGCATCGACCGCGGCGAGGTGCTCGTCCACTCGCTGCTCGGCGACGCGATCCGCTTCCCGCAGCGGCGCTTCCGCGAGCGGTGGTGCCAGCAGCACCCGCTCGAGGAGGCGCCGTTCGACCGGCCGGTGATCTATGCGATGTGCATCGTCGGGCCGCGGATCCGCACGCCTCAGCGGGGGGAGTCCATCCGGGAGGGGCTGCGGGGAGGGATCGAGATCCTGACGCTGCCCGCGAACGACCGCTTCCTCTTCGGCTTCGATGCTTACGCGCAGATGGAGCAGGACCTCGAGTCCAACATCGGGCCCGAGGATCTCGCGCCCGACGAGGCGCGCCGCTTCCTGCCGTGGCTCGGCCTCGGCATCCTGCACCACCATGGCTCGCGCTGGGCGATCCGCGATTTCCTCGGCGAGGTGCTCTCGTGGGGGGAGTTCGCGGGCGCGGACCGCCGGGCGATCGGCGAGGCGCACGACCTCTACGCGGCCTCCTGCCTCGATCTGGAGCGCCTGATCCGCCTTCTGCCGTGGACCTTCGAGATCGCCGACGCCCGGGAGCGCGCCGCGGCGATCCGGGAGTACCACGCGAACCGCGGCGAGGCGGGGGACCTGATCCGCAAGGCGGCCGCGCGCGAGCGCGACGCGCTGGAACGCTTCCGGGCGGTGGTTGAGCCGCGGTAGCCGTTGCGCCGATAGGGGAGGGGATGCCCCGCCTTCTCCTCGCGCTCCTGCTTGCCACGGCGACGACGGCCGCGGAGGACCGCGTGCACCTCGACCATGGCGGCGCGCTCCTGGGCAGGATCCTCTCCGAGACGCCGGACGCGGTGGTGCTCGAGGTGGGTGCCGGCCGCCTCTCGGTCGCGCGGGAGAGGATCCGCCTCATCGAGCGCCGCCTCCCGGCGCGAGACGCGCAGCGGCCGGTGATGCAGCGGGACGAGTGGTCGCTCGTGCTGCATGCGGGACAGGTCGTGGGATGGCGGCGGGTCGTGCACACCGAGCGGCCGGGCGCCATCCGCGTCGAGGAGAGGACGGTCTTTTTCCGCAAGGGCGGCGGCGAGGAGCTCGATGTCCGCCGGGTCGAGGTCGAGGACGAGGCGGGCCGCCCGGTCGAGTTCCTGCACATGGAGCGCTACGGCCACCGCATGGAGGTCGTCAGCGGCGACGCCACCCCGACCGGCGCGCTCGTGCAGATCCGGCGCGACGGCAAGCTCGAGACGCGCGCGATGGAGATCCCCGAAGGGTGGAGGCTCGCGCTGCCCGCGTGGTCGCGCTTTCTCGCCTCCTCCGGGGCCGGGGAGATGCGCTCGATCCGCGCCCTCGATCCGCGTTCGCTGCGCGTGCAGGAGATGGTCATGCGTCGCCAGCCCGACCGGGCCGCGCCCGCGGGCGGCGACCCGCGGCCCTGTCGCGCCATCGAGTTGACCGGCGACCTGCGCAGCGCGCGCGCCTTCTTCCGCCCGGGGGAGGGCGCGCTCGCCGAGGAGCTCAACGGACCGACGCTGCTCGCGGAGCGCACGACAAAGGAGCGTGTCGAGATGGCCCGACGCGCCTTCGCGCCCCCGGACCCCCCGAGCCTGGCCGACGTGCAGCGCCACCCGCTCCAGCGGACGGCGCCGCCCCCGGCCACGTCGTTCCATCTGCGCGCGGGAGTGGCCGTCACGCCCCCGGACGCGGGCTGGGTCGGCGAGGCCACGGGAGGCGACGCGCTTGGCCGGCTGCTCGCGTTCGAGAGCGTCGCCCTCTTCGCGTCGTTCGAACTCTTCGCCTACGCCGCCGAGGAGGCGCCCTCCGCCGAGGCCTGCCTCGCGCGCGCCCTGCGCCGCCTCCGCCTCGCGGCGAGCGGGGTGAGGCCTGTCGGGGAGGCGGTGGCGTGCACGATCGCCGCCCGGCCCGCTCTCGTCCTCGAGGTGCAGAGCCGCCATCGCGACGAGGATCTGCACTGCCTCCTCGCCGTGATCCCCGCCCGCGGCCGCTACCTCGTCGCGGTGGGTGCCGCCCCCGCCCGCTGGTGGCGCTGGGCCGAGGCCCCGCTGCGCGCCTTCCTGGAGAGGCTCGAAGTCGCCGACTAGGCCGTCCGGTCGCCTACCCCCGCCGCGTCTCTTCCTGAGGGCGGATCCCTTGCCCGCGATGGGGTAGGCTCTCCGCCCGGAGGGTCGATGGGCAAACCCGACGACGGCCTGGCGGGACTGATTTCCGCGGCGCGCGGCGGTGACGGCGCGGCCGAGGGCGAGCTTCTCGACCGGTACCGGAACTACCTGACGCTGGTTGCGCGGATGTCGCTGCGGCAGGGGCTCAAGGCCAAGGTCGATGCGTCCGACGTCGTGCAGGACGTCTTCCTGCGCGCGCACCGGGGCTTTCCCGCCTTCCGGGGGGCGACCCACGACGAGCTCGTCGTCTGGCTCAAGCAGATCCTCGTCCACCGCCTCACCGACCTGAACCGGCGCTTCCTCGAGAACCAGGGGCGCCGCGAGGATCGCGAACGCTCGCTGGAGATGCTCGTCGAGCGCTCGTCCGCCGCGCTCGGGGCCCTTCCCGCAGCCCGGGGCACGACGCCGTCGGGCGGCGCGCAGCGCCGGGAGGTCGAGGTGCAGGTCGCCGACGCGTTGGCTGCGATGAAGGAGGAGGATCGCGAGGTCATCCTCCTGAGGAGCTTCATGGAACTCGAATGGAGCGAGGTCGCGCGGCGCATGGAGCGTTCGGCCGAGGCGGCGCGGGCGCAGTGGGGGAGGGCGATCCAGCGGTTGGGCGCACTTCTGGAGGAGAGGCGATGCGGCACCCCGTAGAGGATCGCGACGCGAGGGTCGCGGAGCTTCTCGACGAATACCTCGCGGCGGTGCGCGGCGGCCGGCCGATCGACCGCGCGACCTTTCTCGCCGCGCACGGGGAGTTCGCGGGCGAGCTCGCGGCGGGGTTGCAAGCACTCGACTTCGTCGGCTGCGCCGCCGCCTCGATCGCACAGGAGGGGGGCCGGGGGGAGGAGCCGCGCGCCGGGACGCTCGGCGACTTCCGGCTGATCCGCGAGGTCGGGCGCGGCGGCATGGGCGTGGTCTACGAGGCGGAGCAGATCTCGCTCGACCGGCGCGTGGCGCTGAAGGTGCTCCCCTTCGCGGCGGTCCTCGACGAGCGCCAGCTCCAGAGGTTCAAGCACGAGGCGCAGGCGGCGGCGCTCTTGCACCACAGCAACATCGTGCCGGTCTACTCGGTCGGCGCCGACCGCGGCGTCCACTACTACGCGATGGAGTTCGTCGAAGGGCGGACGCTGGCGGCGGTGATCGGCGAATTGCGGGAGGGGAAGCGCTCGTCGCGAGGCATGCCGGCGACGTCCGCCGAGGCCCGGGCGCTCATCTCCGGGGGGGGCACGGGGACGCGGGGATACTGCGAGGCCGTCGCGCGCCTCGGCGTGCAGGCCGCGGAGGCGCTCGACCACGCGCACCAGCAGGGGGTCGTCCACCGCGACATCAAGCCGGCGAACCTGATGGTCGATGCGGGCCGCCGTCTCCGGATCACCGACTTCGGCCTCGCCCAGAGCCGCGCGAACTCGCAACTGACGCTGACGGGCGCGATCGTAGGAACGCTCGGGTACATGAGCCCCGAGCAGGCGCTGGGCAAGCGCGTGCCCGTCGACCACCGGACTGACGTCTACTCGCTCGGCGTGACGATGCTGGAGATGCTGACGCTGGAGTCGGCGTTCACCGGCGACGATCCGCGCCAGGTCCTTCATGATGTCGCCTTCAAGGATCCGCTGCCGCCGCGGCGGAGCAACCCGGCGGTGCCTCCGGCGCTCGAGACGATCGTGCTGAAGGCGGTCGCGAAGAATCCCGAGTCGCGCTTCGGGACGGCGCAGGAGATGGCGGATGACCTGCGTCGCTACCTGTCGGACCAGCCGATCCGGGCGCGGCGGGAGCCGCTGCTCGAGCGCGTCACGCTCTGGGCGCGCCGCCACCGCACCGGAGTCGCGGGGGCGACCTGTGTGCTGCTCGTCGCGGTCGTCGCCCTCGCCTTCGACTCGGTCCGCGGCGCCGCCGCGCGCCGATGGATCGAGGGCGCCTTCGAACGCGAGCGGCGGAGCGCCGCGCAGGCGCGCGCGGAGGCGGAGCGCGCCGACGCGAGCCTCGAGAAGGCGCGCGCCGCCGTGGACCGGATGCTGACGCAACTCGGCGCGGAGCACCTCGCGGGGATCCCGGGCCTGGAATCCGTGCGGCGCAAGGTGCTCGAGGAGGCGCTGACGCTCTGCGACGACCTCCTCGCGCTGGGTGGCGACGATCCGCGCGTCCGGTTGGACGCCGCGAAGGTCATGCGTCGCGTCGCGACCATCTACACGCAGATGGGCGACCTGCCCGCCGCCGAGCGGCTGATCGTCCGCGCGCTCTCGGAGACGGACGTGCTCCTGCCGCAGGAAGGGCCGAGACCCCAGGCACTCGACGAAGCGATCGAGTTGGTGAACCTGCGCGCGCTGGTGTGCAGCCACGGTTCGCGCATCGCCGAGGCGATCACGCACCAGACGCGCGCCGTGGCGCTCGCGGAGGGGGGAAGCGTGCCGCGCCTCGCGATCCTGCTCGCTACCCAGAGCTCGTTCCTTGTCAATGCCGGACGACGGGAGGAAGCCGATCGCGCGGCACGGAGGGCGCTGGAACTCTTCGAGTCCTGCACCCCTGACGTGCTCGCCGCCGCCCCGCGAGAAGACCTCTGCCACGCCATCGTGCAGGCCGCGTGCAGGGCGAAGGGTTCGCGAGAGGATGCGCGGGCGGAGTCGCTGCTGCGGAGGGCGGTTGACCTCTCCGCCAAGGACAAGGACTCCGCCGCGGACTGCGAGCCGTTCCGTGAGTACACCTCCTCCCACCTGCTGCTAGGTCGCTACCTGCTCGGGAAGGGGCGTGTCGAGGAGGCGATCCCCTTCGTGCAAGCGGCCTCTGCGAGCAGCGCGCGCAGCGCGTCGGAGTTCCCGCGCTATCCGAGGGGGGCGTACGAGGCGGCCGAGTGCCGTGGCGTGCTCGCCGCGGCGCTTGCGCGGGCGGATAGGGCCGAGGAATCGAAGCGGGCGTTGGCGGAGGCGCACGCCCTGTGCGACCGCGTGCTCGCGGAGTTCCCGGACGTCGAGCGGGTGACCACGGGCGTCGCGAGGGCGCTCGGCATCGTCGCCGAGGAGTTGGCGGCGGCCAACTGCGTCGCGGAGTCCCACGCGGCCTTCCGGCGCTCGGCGGATCTGAGGCGCGCTCTCGCCGCCGCGGCGTCCGGCGCAGGTCCATGGATCCGCCTCGCGGCGACGCTGTCGAGTTGGATCCGGAACCTCCAGAGCACCATGCGCCTCGAAGAGCATGTGGAACTCGCGCGCGAGGCAGTGCGAGCGGCGGAGGAGGCGACCAAGGCCCCTGACGCGGTCATCGAATGCCGCTATCAGCAGCAGCATGCCACGTTTGCCCTGGGCAACAGCTTGGTGCGCGCGGGGCGACCTGCCGAGGCGGTGGAATCCTATGGCCGCTGTGCCGACGACGCGCAGCTGCTCGTGGCTGACGATCTTGGGGGGCCTCGGGGGCGGCACCTTGTCGCTTCGGCGCTCTACAGCAAGGCGGAGGCGCTTTGGTCCGCCGGGCGCCCAGGCGACGCGGCGGCCCCGCTCTCCGAAGCGCTGGGAGTCTATGAACGGCTCCTCGCGGACTTCCCCGGGGACATGGACGTCGCCGCAGATCACGCCGCGGCGCTCTTTCTGTCCGCCAAGAGTGCCTGGGGGAGCGGTGGCCTCGCGGAGGGCGAAGACCTCGTGAGGCGCGCCATCCGCGGGTTCGAGCGTGCCGCATCCGAGAAGCCCGCGCTCTACCGCAGTCGGCTCGGAGCGTCGTTCATGCTGCTCGGCTGGATCCATCAGGCTGCGGGGCGCCTCGACGAAGCGGAGCGTGCGACCCGGCAGGCGCTCCTGGAGTTGCGAGGCTGCGGCGAGGAGGACTCCCTCCTACTCGGGGACATCGCGACCTGCTGCGACGTGCTCGGCGACATCCTGGGTTCCATGTCCCGGGCATCGGAGGCGGAGCGCTGCATGCGGGAGAGCATCGAGGCGCGCGCCCGTCTTGCGGCCGCCGATCCGGCGGCGACGAGGCATGCGGGAGGGCTCGCGAACGCGCATGCGATCTACGCGAGCTTCCTCTTCCGCGCGGGCCGCGCTCCTGAGGCGGAGCGCGAGGCGATGCGGGTACTGGAGATCGGGGAGCCGTTCCTTGGGAGGGATCCCGCACCCAGCCTCCGTCTCGCCATGTCCAATGCGTATCAACTGCTGATGTGCGTGCACGGTCGGGCCGCCCGCGCCGCGGAGGCGATCGACGCCTGCGAGCGCGGGCTCGCGTGGCTGCCGGGGCGATGGGACCTCTTGACCTCCCTCATCTGGTTGCGGGCGGACGGCCCCGATCCCGCGCACCGGGATACCCGTCGTGCCGTGACCCTCGCGCGCGAGGCGATCGACGCCCCGCCGATCGCGGCGGAGATCAGCGCCGTGCTTGGCCCGGGAAGGGGCCTCTCCCTCCGTCCCATCGAGGCTCGGCACTTCCTCGGAATCGCGCTCGTCTGCGACGGGCAGTGGGAGGAAGGCCTCCGCGCGTTCGAGAAGGCCCGCGAGTTGGGCAGCACGGAGAACGGCGCCGCTTGGCTCTATCAGGCGCTCGCCCACGCCCGCCTCGGCAACCGCGAAGCGGCCTCGCGCCTTCTCGACATGGCGGAGGCGTGGCACGAGAAGCATGAGCCGCAGGGACCGCAGAGCGCGGCCCGCCGCAGCGCCGAGGTCGCAGAACTCCTGCGAGCCTCGCAGCCGCGCTGACTCCGCACACGATCCTGCCCTCCGTCTGCGTCTCTCCCCATAGCGGACACAAGGAGGACGAACATGCATTGGATCCGGATCACATGCGCACTGGCGGCCACTCTCGTCGCGAGCGAGGTTTTCGCGGGAAAGCCGGGCGGCGGCACGCCGCCCCCGCCGCCGGGCACGATCTGCTTCATCGACAAGGCGACCCTCAAGGCCTGGACGATGGACGGCAACGGCGGTAGCCGCGCCGAACTCGGCCTGACCGGGACGTCGGGCCCCCCGAACCCCGTCGGCACCTATCGCCCGAGCCGGCTGCTCCATGGCGGTGCGAGGTGGTTCCTTCACCTCGAACTCGTCCCGGGCGAGGTCGGTCCGGGAGGGGGCGAGCGGTACGACCTTTTCGTCGTCCGGCAGGACGGCGCCGCGCGCCTGCGACTGACGAGCGATGCCGCAATCGCGTACACGTACAAGTGCGAGTGGGGGAAGGACGAAGATGCCGCGGGTGTAACCGTCGCCGTTCTTGCGGCGCGCTGGACCGGCACGTCGTCGACCGACAGCGTGATCCCGGGGAGCTGCGGCCTCTACGTCAGTCGCCTCACGTTCGACGGGAGCGGCTATCCGCTCGGCCTCGATGGCGAGCCCGCGCTGGAGACGCCGCTTCCCGCGCACGGCCAATCGGGCCGGGAGTACCCCGATGTCCTCGACTTCTTCGCTTGGTCGCCGGATAGGGCCCGCATGGCCTTCAACCGCTACTCGGACCGGACCAGCATCTGGGTCGCGGACGTGGCGACCGGCGCACTCACGCTCCTCGGAGCGGGCGAGAGTCCGGACTGGTCGCCCGACGGCTCGAAGATCGCGTGCAGCCGATTCGTCGAAGGCAAGAAGCGGACGTCGGTGATCGAGACCGTGAAGCCGGACGGCACGGGCCGGACCGCGATCGCCTCCGTCGTGGTCGCAAGGACGCCGAGCACGTCCCAGCAGCTCCAGCGCCCCCGCTGGTCGCCCGACGGCGCCCATGTCGCCTACAACCTCACGGTCGATGGCCACTCGTTGAACCTCGCGGACTGGATCTACCGTAAGCATCCGGCCATCCACGACTGGCGCGCAGCCTTCCGTCTGCGACGATC
>CAZMXP010000072.1:0-21905 GCA_964570285.1 uncultured Planctomycetaceae bacterium | reverse complement strand
AGCTGCATACGCTCGCGGAGCTGACCGAGCGCGCGTGGGCGAAGGGGTGCCAGGTGATGGTCGAGGGGCCCGGCCACGTGCCCTTCGACCAGATCGAATACAACATGAAGCTCCAGCGCGCGCTCTGCCACGGCGCGCCCTTCTACGTGCTCGGCCCGCTCGTCACCGACATCTTCCCCGGCTACGACCACATCACGAGCTGCATCGGCGCGACGGCCGCCGCGTGGCACGGCGCATCGATGCTCTGCTACGTGACGCCGAAGGAGCATCTCGGCCTGCCGAAGCGCGACGACGTCAAGCAGGGGTGCGTCGCCTACAAGATCGCCGCCCACGCCGCGGATGTCGCCCTCGGCATCCCCGGCAGCCGCGACCGCGACGACGAGCTGACGAAGGCGCGCGCGGCGCTGAACTGGGAGAAGCACTTCGAGCTCTCGTTCGACAGCGACCTCGCCCGCGCCTACCACGACGAGGACCTCGACGTCGACACCGACTTCTGCGCGATGTGCGGCCACGACTGGTGCAGCGTGCGCATCAGCAAGGAGATCGCCGAGTTCGCGAGCGGCAAGGAGGCCGCCTACGCGTGGGAGCACGCGAAGAAGAGCGCGCCGCTCTCGCCGGAGCAGCAGCGCCTGCTCGAGCAGCGCGGCGTGCTCAGTGCCGCCGAGATCCGCCGCCTCGCGCACAAGGGCGAGAAGGCGGAGTGCCACAGCGACCTCGTGCCGGATGCGGCCGAGGCGCGGGAGGTGCAGGAGGCGGTCTTGGGGGGGCCCGGGGGGCGCGGCGCCGGGCGGGAGCGGACGCCGGACTGACTCCGCTCGGACGGGAGCACGGAGGCGCGCGCACCGGGCACCCGGCCCTCGTGCCTTCGCGCCTTCGGGTGGTCCTGCCCTCGCGTCCGAGGGATCAGAACATCACGTAGACGGACTCGGAGACCTCTTCTTCCAGCTCCTCGGTCGGCGGATAGGCGCCTCCGAGTTCGAGCAGGCGGACCAGCAGCGGGCGCAGAGCCTGCGCGGCCTCCGGGACCGACCAGTTCCGCAGCAGGGCGTCGGCGAGCGCCGCGGGGTCGGGGTCGGCCCGGTCCCACGCCGCCGAATACTCGAAACGCTCCTTGAGGGGCAGACCGTCCACGTACTGGCGCCAGCGGGTCGAGGCCGGCACGCGGTCGAGGGAGAAGCCGACCACGCCCTCCCGGCGCAGGTCCGCAGCCAGCTTGACGACGTCGGAGCGGAAGAGTTCGCGCAGGGCCCGCAGCAGCGGTTCGGGTTGCGTCGTGCGGTCGGTGTCCGCCGCATCCTCGCTCTCGAGCCCCTCGCCCCTGCCCTCCGGCCAGGGCGGCTGCTCCTCCTTCCGCAGCAGGAAGTTGCCCAGCGCGAGCACGTTCATCTCGGTGCGCATGAAACAGCGGTAGGCGTCGGCCGGCGTGCAGATGATCGGCTCGCCCCGCACGTTGAACGACGTGTTCACGATCACGCCGCATCCCGTCCGCGCGTCGAACCGCCGCAGAAGGTCGTAGTAGGCGGGATGGTCGTCGCGCGTGACGGTCTGGATGCGGGCCGAGTAGTCGATGTGCGTGATCGCCGGCAGATCGCTGCGCACCTGCCGCACGACGGGCAGCAGGTCCTCGCCCTCCGGCCGCTGCCACTCCCGGCGATGCTCGCGTCGCACCGGCGCGACGATCAGCATGTAGGGGCTCTCGCGGTCGAGCTCGAAATACTCCCCGACCTTCTCCGCGAGCACGCTCGGCGCGAACGGGCGGAAGGACTCGCGGTACTTGATCTTCAGGTTGAGGTCCGACTGCATCTCGGCGCTGCGCGCGTCCCCGAGGATCGACCGCGCACCCAGCGACCGCGGCCCGAACTCCATGCGCCCCGAGAAGTGACCGAGGACCTTGCCGTCGGCGAGCGACTGCGCGAGGACGTCGGCCCGCTCCTCCTCCGCGAGCCGGTGGTAGGGGAACCCGTGCGTGTCGAGATAGGCCTGGATCTCCTCCTGCGAGAACTCGGGGCCCCAGTACGACCCTCCCTGCAGCGGTCGCGGCGACCGGACGCGCGGCTGGCCGAAGTAGGTGTGGTAGGCGTCGAGCGCGGCCCCCACCGCGCATCCGGAGTCCCCGGCGGCGGGCTGGATCCAGATGTTCTCGAAGGGGCCCTCCCGAAGGAGCCGCCCGTTGGCCACGCAGTTGAGCGCGACGCCGCCGGCGAGACAGAGGAGCTTCTCGCCGCCCGAGACCTCGTGCGCGTGGCGGGCCATGCGCAGCATCGCCTCCTCCGTCACGACCTGGATCGAGCGCGCGAGGTCCATCTCGCGTCGGGTGATCCGGGAGTCGGGGGTGCGTGCGGGCCCGTCGAACAGCTCCGCGAACTTGTCGCCGGTCATCGTCGGCCGGGAGAGGTATTCGAAGTAGGGGAGATTGAGCTCCACAGACCCGTCGGGCTTCAGGTCGACGAGGTTCTCGAGGATGCGGTCGGCGTACTTCGGCTCGCCGTAGGGCGCGAGGCCCATCATCTTGTATTCGCCCGAGTTCACCTTGAACCCTGTGAACTGCGTGAAGGCCGAGTAGAGCAGCCCGAGCGAGTCGGGGAAGCGCATCTCCTCGAGCATCCGGATCTCGCTGCCGCTGCCGACGCCGATCGAGGCTGTCGCCCACTCGCCGACGCCGTCGATGGTGAGGATCGCCGCGCGCTCGAAGGGCGAGGGATAGAAGGCGCTCGCCGCGTGGGAGCGGTGGTGGATCTCCTGCAGCACGCGCCCGTCGTAGGCGAGGTACTTCCGGATGAGCTGCGGGATGTGGATCTTGTAGCGGATCCATCCCGGGATCGCGCGCAGCCAGGTGTCCTCCCCGGTGTCCCCGACGGCGAGCTGGGTGTGCAGGATGCGCTCCAGCGTGAGCGCCGAGTTGTCGTAGTAGATCACCGCGTCGAGCGCCCCCGGGTCGATGCGCCCCTCCTCGAGGCAGTAGTTCACGGCCTGGTGCGGGAAGCGGCGGTCGGCCTTCACGCGCGTGAAACGCTCCTCCTCGGCCGCGGCGACGATCTTCCCGTCGCGCACGAGCGCGGCGGCCGAGTTGTGGTAGAAGCACGAGAGTCCGAGGATGTTGAGCGACCCGCTCTGCTTCCGCGGCTTGCGCGGCACGAAGGTCTTCCGGGTCGTGACCGGCTCCACCGCGGGCGGGCGTTGTCCCGGCTCGGTCGCGGCCGGCCGCCCAGGCAGCAGCCCGCGTCCCCGGATGGCCGCCGCCATCATCTCGGCGACGAGCAGGTTCCCGAACGGCGTGAAGTGGCCCGCCCGGAAGGCCAACTCCTGCCGTGTCGCCCAGGGCAGTCGGATGAGCGGACTGCTGACGTCGATCACATGCACGCCCTTCGCCCGGTCCTCGATCCCCTCGAAGAATTCCTGGTAGACCGGCTTGGCACCGTGGCGGTAGTACTCCCAGGTGGGGATGGGCACGATCAGGAGCGGGCGCGGCGCCACCTCCGCGGCAAACTGCCGCGTGATGCGCTCCATCAGCTGCCACCCGGGGCTCTCCTTCGAGCGGAAGTCGGCGTAGGGCTGCACCCCGGAGAGCCTGTAGACGCCGGAGCGCAGGCGCGCGGCCAGCCGCTCGACGGAGGGGGGCAGGTTCAGCGAGGCGGTCGTCTTGCGCCACTTCTGCAGCAGCACCTGGCGCCAGTCCCGGAGGTCCCGGGTTCCGGCCAGCGTCTCGGGATCCACACTCCCGATCGGCGGGCGATCCTTGGGCACGGGGGAGTGCCGGAGCGTCATGTGGCCGTTCTCGAGCGTGAAGTAGGGCTTGGGCACGAGCACGCGCTGGCGGGTGATCCTGTCGATGGACTCCCGGTGGCTGAGCTGGATGCGGCGGATGCTGTCGACCTGCACGCAGAGGACGATCAGGTCGGCCTCGATCGCGCGCCCGAACTCGCGATAGAGCAGGAGGTGCTGGTCGGTGCCCGATCCCGAGAGGCCGAAATTGTAGACCTCGGCGTCGAGCAGCCGGCCGAGCTGGTCCGTGGCGCGATCCTCGTTGGCGCAGTTGTCCCCCGCGGTATACGAGTCGCCGAACACGAGGATGCGCGGGCGGCTCCCCTTGCGCGGCTCGAACTCGACATCCGAGCGGAACCCGAGGGAGTTCGTGACGAGCGGATAGCCCCCGGTCTCGCTGGGCAGGCGGGCGTAGAGGTTGGGCACGTAGAGGTGCCCGATCGTCGGATGGTAGCGGACGACCATCCGGTGGGTGGATTGGAGGAGCAGGAACACGGTCAGGCGCCCGCCGCCCCGGGATGGCGCCCGAGGAGATGATTCAGGGTGAGAAGGGTGCCGGAGGCCTGCGCTTCGAACGCAACCTGGGGCAGGTGCCCGGGCACGACCATGCGGCCGACCGCGAAGGGGTCGCCGCCGGGGCGGTGAAAGTCGTTGGTCACGGCAAATGCGAGCGAGTAACCGCTCCTCCGCACCGCCTCGATCACTTCCGGCGAGTAGTCGAGGGAGGTGCCGTTGGGGTAGGCCATGGAGAAACACTCGGATCCGAGCTCGTGCTCGATGCGGGCTTTGCTCTCGCGAAGCTCATCCCTCAGATCTTCGGGCGAAAGGCGGGAGAGAATGGAGTGGTGGACGCTGTGCGCGCCGAGCTCGACCCCCATCCGGCTCAGCGTTCGCACCTCGTCCCACGTGAGGAAGGCGTAGAGATCCTGCTCCGCAAGCCCGGGGTCGAGGCGCGTATGCGAGCGGACGAATTCCAGGTATTCGGCGCTCTCGCGGGCGGGGCGCCGCTTGGCGTCGCGGACGATCCTCTTGGCCAGGGCGCGCCTGCCCTCCAGCGCGGAGGGCATGGGCTCCTCGGCCTCTCCCCCCGGGAGCGCGATCGTCGGAAGCGGCCAGACGAGCAGGCGTTCGACCAGTTCGGTCGGCCAGAGGATGCGCCTCTCGCCGATGTAGGCGGTGCTCAGGAAGACGATCGCCGGGACCCCGTGCTTGGCCAGCAGCGGGGCCGCGTGCGTCAGGTTGTTCCGGTAGCCGTCGTCGAAGGTCACCAGCGCCGGGCGCGGCGGCAGCTCCCGCTCCCCCCGCACGCACGAAAGGAGGTCGGCCAGGGAGAGCGGGTGGAACCGGCGCTTCAGGAACCGGAGGTGCCCGTCGAACTCCCCGGCGCTGACGGTGTTCTCGTAGCCGAAGCGGTCCGCCGCGTTGTCCGTGGGCAGGACGCCGTGATAGGTCACGACCAAGAGGTCCTTGGCGCGGCGCGCGCGCTCGATCGCGTTGATCCCGAGATGCTTGAGGCCCCCGAGAACCGCGCTCTTGACGACCGATCGGATCATGCGACTCACCTGAGTGTACGGCTCGACACCCCCCGGAGCTTGTACCCTTACGCCCATAGGGGCTCAAGGAATGGGAGTCGGGGCCCGGGGCGGTGCGGATTCCAGGCGCCGGGAGGCCGGTCGCAGGGCGCTCGGCCGGAGCCGGGGGCCGGCGCGCCCCTCATCCCGGCAGCAGCGCCTGCAACTCCTCCATCGCCTGCGCGTCGCGGAGGCGGTCGCGGCGGGCATAGGAGAGCTTGAGGTTCTGCAGCATGCGGCGGAGCCAGAGCGCGTCGGTCGCCGCGGCGAGGAGGTCCTCCGAGCGGGCGATGGCGACGCCCGCCGCCTGCTCGATGCGCGCGAAGGCCTCGGTGCGCGTCAGCACGCGGCCCCCGTCGAAACAGTCGACGAGCATCGCGCCCCGCTCCGTCGCGACCTCGACGAGGAAGTGCGCCGGCGAGTTGATCCCCGCGATGCGGAGGCCGACCCGCTCCCCCACCGACTTGTAGAGCAGCGAGAGCGTGACCGGGATGCCCTTCTTGCGGCGGAGCACCGACGGCAGCAGGCTGTTCCTCGGGTCGTCGTAGGTCTCCCGGTCGCCCGAGAATCGCTCCTCGTCGAAGAGGACCGAATGGAGGTGGGCGAGAAAGCCGCTCTCGCTGCCGCTGCGCACGCGGCGCCGGATGCGCGCGGCCAGCTGGTCCACGCGTCTCTCGACCGTCTCCGGCTTCGCCTGCGGCAGCCCGTGCATCGCGAGGGCGACCGCCCCCCGGAGCAGCCCGCCGGGCTCATCGAGCGCCGCGGCGGCCTCCGCGAAGAGCCGGTAGGCCTCCGGCCGGCAGTGGAGCGGGAGGGGCATTCCCGCTATCGTAGGCCCGGAGTCACGAATGAAACGAGCCTTGGCCCTCCTGCTCCTCGCCCTCCCCTGCGCCGGCGGGGAGATCCGCTTCGCCGACAACCTCGAGAGCGCCGAGAAGGACGGCCGCCCGGTCTTTCTCTACTTCACCTTCGAGACCTGACACTGGTGCAAGGTCCTCGAGAAGGAGACCTTCCCCGACGCCGCGGTCGCGGCGCTCTCCGAGAGGTTCGTCTGGTTTGTCGCCGATCGGGACAAATGTCCCGACCTGCCCAGGACCTTCGGCGTCAGCGCCTATCCCACGCTGCTCCTGCTCGGCAGGAAGCGCGAGAAGATCCACCGCTGGAGCGGGTTCAAGAAGCCGGACGAGTTCGTCGCGGAACTGGACGAGGCGCTGCGCCGTCACGCGCTCTACGAGAAGGGGCAGGAGTGGGACGACCCCTCCCCCCGGCCCCCCTCCCTGACCGACTCCGGGACCGTCGAACTGCTGCCCGCCCCCTCCGAGGAGATCCCCAACGGCCTCGTGCATGTCGGCGACGCCCTCTGGGTCGTGCAGGCGCAGACGCTCTACCGCTTCGACCCCGAGACCGGCGCCATCCTCGCGAAGCACCCGCTCGACACGCTCGTGCGCGACCTCGCGACCGACGGCAAGCGCCTCTGGACGGCGTCGCGCACGGAACTGCTCCGCGTCGACCCCGAAACGGGCGCGATCGACCTCCGCGTGCCCGTACACTATCCGGTGCGCGCGCTCGCCGCGCACGGCGGCGCGCTCTACCTCATGGAACAGCCGGTCTTCGGCCACGACAGGGAGCACAAGCAGGTGCGCCTATGGCCGAAGACGACGCACATCCACAAGCTCACGCTGCCTTGAACCTGCTCTTGCTGCTCGGTCTGGCGCTCGCGCAAGAGCCGTGCGACCTCCGCTTCCGGGGGAAGGTCGAGGGGGTGCGGGGGCCGGTCGTGCGCCTTCTCTACGATTTCAGCGATCCGCGGCAACTCGAGGACTTCGAGCAGGTCGTCCCCCCCCACCTCGGCGAGGGCAAGGGGAAAGTCGCGATCGAGAAGGGCAAGCTGCTGCTCGACGGCTCGGCGGCGCTGCGCTTCCGCACCCGGGGCGTGCGGCGCCTGCAGCTTTCGGCGCGCATCGTGAGGAAGGGGGATCTTGGCCTCTTCGCGGAGGGGCCGGAGCCGGGGCGCCCCTATCTGCTCATCAACCTCTTCGACCGCGGGCTCAGGCGCGACGGCGCGATGCTGATCGCGCGGTGCGAGAGCGCGGGGCCGAAGCTGCCGGTCCTCTGGCGGGAGCTGGCGACTGCCGACGGGGCGGAGGTCGAGAAGCGGATCCGCGGCGACGCGCCTTTCGAGCTGGAGATCTGCCTGAGGCCCGAGACCTTCCTGCTCCGGCTGGGCACGCTCTATCGCGCGCGCCCGACGCCCGAGCCCCCCGACCCCCGCGACATCGGCCTCTGGGTGAGGGAGGCCGCGATGGACGTGGACGAGATCCTCCTCGATCTCGAACCGGCGGAGGGCGTGGCGCTCTCCCCCGACCCCGCGACCGCCCACGCGCCCGACGCGAACCTGCAGCGGGCGCTGCTCGCGGCCCCTCTGAGCGCGGACGCCGCCGCGGCGCGACGGGAACTGGGGCGGCGCGGGCCGGAGGGGTGGAAGCGGCTCGACTCGGCGATCCGGACGCTCGCGAAGAAGACCCCCTACGCGGCGGTCCCGCTGATCGCGGAACTCGGCGGCGGGCCTGAGCCTGGGCGGCACGAGTATCTCGCCAAGCTCCTGCGCAAGCAGGAGGCGCCCGAGCTGCGCATCGCGATCCTGCGCGCGCTCGCGCCGGACTACCCCGCGAACGCCGGACTGCTGCATGCGGGACTGCTCGAGCCGCTGCCCGACCGCGTCGCGCTGCTGCGCGCCCTCGTGCCGCTGGGGCTCGCGGAGGCGATCCTGCAGAGGTGTTGCGAGGACCCCCTGCTCGGCGCGGAAGCGTACGAGGTGCTGCGCGACCGGGGCGCGGGACTCGAAGCGGCCGCGCTCGGGCAGTTGCCCAAGACCCGCGCGAAGGAGGGGCTCTCGTCGGCGGCGTCGCGCGCCTTCCTGCGCGAGTTCGCGCAGGCGCAGAACTGGAAGCTCATCGAGGCGTTCGTCGGGTTGCTGGATGACGCCGATCCGGAGGTCGCCCGCGGCGCGTATCTGCTGCTGCTGACGATCTCCGGCAAGGACATCGCGCCGGTGAAGGACTTCTGGCGCTCGTGGATCGCCGCGAAGCGCGGCGAGTACGCGACCCCCGACTTCGGCGAGCCGGGCATCGTCGCCGCGGCGATCCTCCGGGGGCGCGCCTTCCTGAAGGGCGACCTCGCCGAGGACGGCAAGTGCGTCTGGCCGCAGAACTCCGAGTGGCCCGGCTGCGTCGTGGGGGCGACCGCGCTCGGCGTCTATGCGCTTCGCGTCGCGGGCCTTCCCGCCGACGACGCCGTGCTGAAGCAGGCGGTGCAGGAGACGCTGCTCGACCGCGGCGTCGCGATGCGCGGGGATCTCGAGGGGTACACCTACGCGCTCTCGCTGCTCGCGATGGCGCTCGAATCGATGGACCCCGCCGCCTACAAGCCGCACTTGCAGACGATCGCGCGGCGTCTCGTGGACGGGCAGCTCGACAACGGCCAGTGGACCTACTACTGCAAGGATCGCGACTACGAGCGCCGGCCCGGCGCCGGCGACAACAGCAACACGCAGTACGCGATGCTCGGCCTGCGCTCGGCGCGGCGCGCGGGCGTCGAGATCCCGCGGCAGGTCTGGGAGCGCAACGAGCGCTTCTGGCGCGAGAACCAGAACGGCAACGGCGGCTGGGGCTACGGGCCGAAGGGCTCCTTCGACCACGAGCTTTCGATGACCTCGGCGGGCGTCGCCACCCTCGGCATCTGCGCCGAGGCGCTGCACGGGCTGAAGGCGTGGGACATCGTCCGCGAGAGCCGCAACGTCGGCTCCGGCATGCTGCGGCTCGGCGAACTGCTGCTCGAGCGGGGCTACGACGGGCAGGAGATCTACACCTTCTACGGCGTCGAGCGCGCGAGCATCCTGACGGGCACGCGGGCGTTCGACGACTTCGACTGGTACCGCGAGGGGGCGAGCGTGCTCGTCAACGCGCAGAAGGAGTCGGGGGCGTGGGGGAACAAGCACGCTCACGGCATCGCCGAAGGCGCGGGCTACGGCGAGGCGATCGACACCGCCTACGCGCTGCTCTTCCTGAAGCGCGCGACGACCGGGCTGCCCGGCGCCGACGGCGGCGGCGTGGTCAAGGTCCCCGGCGCCGAGCGCCTCAAGAAGAAGCGCGCCAAGTGAGGGCGACCCACGCCGGCGTGGGGCGCGGGAAGAGACAGAGGCCGCGTGCCGATCGGCAACGCGTCAGGATGTGCGCAAGCGACGAAGACTCTGCAGGTTTGTAGTACAAGCCTCAAGCGCAGCGCGGCGATCCTCTCCCGGATCCCGACTGTTTCGTGCTACCTCCGGAGAGGGACATGAGTGCAGGTCATACAAGCGCGACGGGGAGCATCCCGAGACTCTGGTGGGTCGAATCCGCCTTTTCCTGGGTTCCTGGTCTCTTGGGTTCCTCATTTGATCCTTCAAGACGAAGGCCTTGGTCCGCCGCACCGGGCAATCCCCTGTGGCATTCGCGACCTGTGACGCGAGGAGTCTGGCCCGGGTGCTGTCGACAGGCCTGCGTCGCAGGGTTCAGGGGGAGAGAAGGGGGGACTGGGGGGATTCCGGGCCGCGAGGTCGCTTCGGAAGCGACGGTGATCCTGCGTCCCGGTCCCTCGTCGAGACTTCGTGCCTTCGCGACTTCGTGGTCCTCGTCCACGCCGATCACGCGAAGCGCGCGTCGGGCCGTTCGCGCTGCGACGCCTCCTCGATCTCCCAGAAGGCCTCGCCCCTGAACCCGAAGAGGCTCGCGAGCAGGCTGCTCGGGAATGTCTCCCGGCGGGTGTTGTAGTCGCGCACGTTGCCGTTGAAGAAGCGGCGCGCGGCGGCGATCCGGTCCTCGGTGTCGGCCAGCTCCTCCTGCAGCGCGCGGAAGTTCCGGTCGGCCTTCAGCTCGGGATAGCGCTCCGCCAGCGCGAGCAACTGGCGCAGCCCGGAGACGAGCGGCCTCTCGTCCTCGACCTGGCTCGCGACGGGGCCCCGGTTCGCCTGCGCCTTCGTGCGCGCCGCCGCGAGCCCTTCGAGCAGGCCGCGTTCGTGCGCCGCATACCCCTTCACGGCCGACACGAGGTTCGGGATCAGGTCATAGCGCCGCTTCAACTGCACGTCGATGCCGTGCCACGACTCGCGCACGTGCTGTCGGAGGCGCACGAGCCCGTTGAAGGTCCCGACGATCCAGATCAGCAGGAGCAGCCCCGCACCGATCGCGACGAAGAGTCCGACCGGGGGCGCCGGCTGGGCGAGGAGTTCCATGGCACCTAGCGTAGACGCCGGCCGCGCCCGTGTGGAGCGATGGCGACGCCTCAGCTCCGGTGGTGCAGGCTCTCGACGAGGTAGGGGTCGCCCGCGGGCACGGGCGGTGCCGCACGGAAGCAGCGGTCGAAGGCGAGCAGGCCGAGCGGCACGGCGAGCAGCAGGGGCGCGATCTCCCAGAGGCCGAGCGCGGGACCCGCGGGCAGGAAGGGCGGCAGGATGCCCACGTAGAGGTCGAGCCAGCGGCCGAGGAGCAGCAGCAGCGCCACCGGCACGAGCACGCGCTCGGACCGCTTCGCCGGACGGGGAAGGAGCGCGAGGAAGGGGATCAGCCAGTTCACGACCGGCGTCAGCACGAACAGCGGCCCCCACGCCCCCTCCATTCGCGCCGCGTAGTAGACCGTCTCCTCCGGGATGTGGCTGTACCAGATGAGCATGTGCTGGCAGTACCAGAGATAGGCCCAGAAGGTGGAAAAGCCGAGGGTCATCTTGGCGAGGTCGTGCAGGTGGTCGTCGCGCAGGATGCCCTGCAGCGCCCCTCGGCGGCGCAGCAGGATCGAGAGCAGCAGCAGCACCGCGAGCGCGGCGACGAAGAGGCCGCTGAAGTGGTAGGCGGCGAAGACCGTGCTGTACCAGTGGGGCTCGAGCGACATCAGCCAGTCGAAGGCCGCCGCGGAAAACGTGTAGGCGAACAGCAGCAGCGTCACCGCGGCGAGGGCGACGGTGCGGCCGGTGACGGCGGCATTGCCCGTCTCATCCTGCCGCCGGGAGAGGCGGCGGAAGAGGGCGGCGAGCAGCAGCCAGAGCGCGAGGAAGAAGACCGCCCGCGCGAGGAAGAAGCCCGCGTCGAGCCACCCGCTCTTCGCCTGCAGGAGCGGATCCTTCGCGACCGCGTCGCCGTGGCTCCACTCGTAGAGCCACGGCAGACCTGCCAGCGCGATCAGCATCATGAGCGCGGAGGCGGGCAGCGTACCCGCGAGCGCCTCCGGGATGCGGCGCAACGCGACATGCCAGCCGGCCCGGGTGACGGCGCCGAATCCGAGGAAGAGCAGCGCGCCGAGCCCGAGGCCGAGCAGGGCGAACGACGCGAGCAGCAGGTTCGGACAGAGCCGGGAGGGGGCGGACAGCCAGCCGATCGCGGTGAGCACCGCCCCGAGAAGCGCCGTCCCCCGGAGCCGGGGGAGCCACGCGGAGGGCAGCGCCCCTACCGGCGCTGCAGCCTGCGGATGTGACGGATGACCTTCCATCGGTCCTCCCTCCCGATCTGGGAGGCGTAGCTCCCCATGTTTCCTTGGCCCGCGGTGATCGTGCGGAAGAGGTGGCCGTCGCTCATCGCGAGGGCCGCCTCCACCCCGAGGGACGGAGGGGGCGGCACGCCGCGTTGCGTCACGATGCCGTCGCCCGCGCCCGCGGCGCCATGGCAGACGGCGCAGAAGACGCCGTAGAGCTGCTCGCCTCGGGCGTCCGCCACGGCCTCCTCCGCGGCGGCGACGGGAGGCGCCTCGAGGGCGTCCCACGCGCGCTGCTGCTCCGGCGGGAGGTCCTTCCAGAGCGTCGGCGACGCATCGAGGCGCCGCCCGCCGGCGAAGAGGGGCCTGTAGCCGCGCGCGACCGTGCCGTGAGGTGGAGCCTGCCCGGTCTTGCCGTCGGCGAACACGGCGGAGGCCGACTGCGTCTCGTACGGGACCGCCTCGACCATGTCCGGCAGGAACTCGTAGTTCCGGCGGCGGAGGTCGTCGGGGTAGAGCAGCGTCGCGATCGTGCAGAGCAGAAGCCCGCCCGCGAGAAGGGAGGTCGTCCTGCCGGAGCCGATCACGTCTCGCTCCTCCCGAGGCCGACGGCGCGATGGTGCCGGAGCAGGGCCTCGATCTCCGCCGGCGCGTGCGCGGCCCCCCGCGAGGTCACGATGAGCGCGAAGCGGTCGTCGGTGACGCCGGGGGCAGGCAGCACCGCGCGGCGCCCGGGCCGCAGGCCGCAGCGGACCAGCAGCGCCAGCACGGCGCCGAGCCCGGCGAAGAGCACCGTGACTTCGAACGCGACGGGGATGAACGCGGGAAGCGAGTTGAACGGCTTGCCGCCCACGTTGATCGGCCAGTCCGTCGCGGATGTCCAGAACTGGAAGGCCAGCGCGAGGCCGAGGCCGGTGGCACCGGCGAGGAAGCAGACCCAGGTGAGGCGGGAGGCGCGCAGCCCCATCGCGGCGTCGAGGCCGTGCACCGCGTAGGGCGTGTGGGCATCGACGATCCGCAGCCCGGCGTCGCGGGCGGCGCGCGTCGCCGCGAGCAGGTCCTCTTCGCGGGCGAACGTGGCGGTGATGAGCGTCCCGGTCACGGCGCCTCCTCCGGCCCCCGGCGCGCGTAGCCCAGCACCCCCTTCACCTCCCCGATCGCGATGACCGGCAGGAAGCGGCAGAAGAGCAGGAAGCAGGTGAAGAAGAGTCCGAAGCTGCCGAGCAGCGTCAGGATCTCGATCGAGGTCGGGCTGTAGGTCGACCAGGAGGAGGGCAGGTAGTCGCGGTGCAGCGACGTGACGATGATCACGAAGCGCTCGAACCACATGCCGACGTTGATCACGAGCGAGAGCGCGAAGACGAGGCCCATGTGGGCGCGCACCCTCCGGAACCAGAGCACCTGCGGCACGACGACGTTGCAGGCGACCATCGTCCAGTAGGCCCACGCGAACGGGCCCAGCGCGCGGTTCCGGAAGACGAAGGTCTCGTAGGCGTTGCCC
The DNA here is from genome assembly GCA_964570285.1 of uncultured Planctomycetaceae bacterium. Taxonomy (GTDB): domain Bacteria; phylum Planctomycetota; class PLA2; order PLA2; family PLA2; genus CAZMXP01. Next base: position 8,573 of record CAZMXP010000072.1, on the reverse strand, counting down.
GAGTACCAGGCGATGAAGAACTCCGTCGCGTAGGCGAGGCCGACGATGCCGCCCATCGCGAGGATCAGCTTGCACATCGCGTCCACGTGGCGCGTCGTGATGAAGCGCTCGAGGCGCATCAGCCGCCGCGCGACAAGCATCAGCGTGAGCACCATCGCGAGCCCGCTGAAGATGGCCCCTGCGACGAAGTAGGGCGGGAAGATCGTCGTGTGCCAGCCGGGCAGGATCGACGTGGCGAAGTCGAAGCTGACGATCGTGTGCACCGAGAAGACGAGCGGCGTCGCGAGTCCGGCGAGCAGCAGGTAGACGAGCTCGTAGCGGTGCCACGTGCGCGCGGAGCCGTTCCAGCCGAGGCTGAAGAGGCCGCAGAGCCTCTTCCGGAGCCCCGACGCGCGGTCGCGGATCGTCGCGAGGTCCGGGAGCAGGCCGACGTACCAGAAGACGAGCGAGATCAGGAAGTAGGTGCCGATCGCGAAGACGTCCCAGAGCAGCGGCGAGCGCCAGTTCACCCAGAGGGATCCGCGGGTGTTCGGGTAGGGGAAGACCCAGAAGGCGAGCCAGGGCCTCCCCATGTGGATCAGCGGGAAGAGGCCCGCGCACATCACGGCGAAGATCGTCATCGCTTCCGCGGAGCGGTTCACCGCCGTGCGCCACCGCTGCCGGAAGAGGAAGAGCACCGCCGAGATGAGCGTGCCCGCGTGGCCGATGCCCACCCAGAAGACGAAGTTCGTGATGTCGAAGGCCCAGCCCACCGTCGGGTTGAGGCCCCACGTCCCGATGCCGGTCAGAGTCTGGTAGGCGACCGCGGCCACGCCGGCGAGCAGCAGCGTGCCGCTCAGCGCGAGCCCCCCCCACCAGAGGCGCGTCGGGCGCGCCTCGAGGGGCTCGCAGATCTCGCGCGTGACATCGGCGAGGCGCGTGCTCCCGTCGACGAGCGGGAGCCGGAGGGGGGAGACCGCCTCATGCATCGCGCGCGCCCTTCTCCCGCACCAGCGCGAGGTAGCCGACCGAGGGCTCGATGCCGAGCTCCTCGAGCAGGTGGTAGTGGCGCCCGTCGGCCCGCTGCGCCGCGATGCGGCTCGCGGGGTCGTTGCGGTCGCCGAAGACGATCGCCTGCGACGGGCAGGACTGCGCGCAGGCGGGCATCGCCTCGCCGTCCGCGAGAGGTCGTCCGAGGCGCTTCGCCTCCGCCTTCGCCTCGTGGATGCGCTGCACGCAGAAGGAGCACTTCTCCATGACGCCGCGCATGCGGACGACCACGTCGGGGTTCAGCACCATGTTCTGCAGCCGGTCCTCCCGCGGGTAGTCGAACCAGTTGAACCGGCGCACCTTGTAGGGGCAGTTGTTCGCGCAGTAGCGCGTGCCGACGCAGCGGTTGTAGACCTGCTGGTTGAGCCCCTCGCTGCCGTGCACCGTCGCGAGCACGGGACAGACGCTCTCGCACGGCGCGTGGTCGCAGTGGTGGCAGAGCATCGGCTGGTGCGCGACGGAGAGGTCGTCGCCGTCGCCGTCGTAATAGCGGTCGATGCGCAGCCAGTGCATCGAGCGCTGGCGCCGCATCTCGTCGCGGCCGACGACGGGGATGTTGTTCTCCGCCTGGCAGCCCACGACGCACGCCGAGCAGCCGGTGCACTTCGCCAGATCGATCGCCATCGCCCAGTGGTGGCCCTCGTACCTGTGGTCCTTCGCCCAGATCCCGGCCCCCCCGTGCCCCCCCGCCTTCACCGCCTCGCCGGGCGCGACGACCTGCAGCATCGCGCGCCGCCCCGGCTGCACCGACTCGGGCATCGCCAGCGAATGCCACAGTTGCGTGCAGGCGAGCTCCTTGCGGCCGCCCGCCTTCGTGACCGAGACGCCGGAGCGGCGGTCGCCCCCCGCGGGCCGGAGCGGCGCGACGTTCACGCCGACGCTCTCGCCCGCGCGCACGGTCGGCCGCCCCTCGACCCACGAGGGCCCGATCCCGGCGAAGCGGTCGGTGCCCCTGCGGCCGTAGCCGACCGCGACCGCGACCGCGCGGTCGTGCTGGCCCGGCTGCACGTGCGCGGGCAGCGTGACGCCGATGCCCTCCGACTCGACCGTGACGAGGTCGCCCTCGGCGACGCCGAGGTCGGCCGCCGCCTTCGGCGACAGCGACGCGTAGTTGTCCCACGCGATCTTCGTGATCGGGTCGGGCAGTTCGTGCAGCCACGGGTTGTGCGCGTGGGCGCCGTCGAGCATGCCCTGCTTCGCATGGAAGAGCAGCGAGAAGCCGGCGGCGGCGGCCGGGGCGGGGCCCGCCTCGACCGGGCGGAAGGGGAGGGGTGCCGGGGAGGGGAGCGGGCGCTCGAGGAAGCCGTCGTGGACGGCCTGCGTCCGCGCGAGGTCGCCGGCGCCGAGATCGCGGAGCCAGGTCTCCTCGACGATTGCGCGGGCGCTGGCGCCGGCGCCGCTCCAGCGGGCGAGGCTCTCGACGAACGCGCGCGTCCGATGCAGCGGCTCGAGCAGCGGCTGGCCGGAGGTGACGAGCCCCCGCACCGGCTCCGCGTCGTCCCAGCTCTCGAGGGGGTGGTGGTCGGGGCAGACGAAGTGCGCCTGCGCCGAGGTCTCGTCGTCGAGGGGGGCGAAGCTGACGACGAGCGGGACCTTGTCGAGGGCGAGGGGCCCGGCGAGGTCGTAGAGCGGGTTTGCGCCGGCGATCAGCAGCGCGCCGACCTCGCCCGCGGCGATCTCCCGGCGCAGTGCCTCCAGCGCCGCGTCGTCGCCGGTGCGCTGCTGCGAGGGCCGGTCGAGATCGAGGGTCGAGCCGTAGTTCCCGAGTTCGTGGTTGAGGCGGGCCACGAGAAGCTGGTCTCCGGGGTCCTGCGTGCCGCAGACGACGAGCGTCGTGCCCCTCGGTGCCGCGCGGAGGAGCCGTGCCGTCGCCCCCTCGCCGCGGAGCAGCCGCTCGATCGTGGCGCGCGTCGCGTCGGGCGCGATGCGGAAGCGGCGGTCGGCCTTGCTGCCGGTGAGCGAGAGGCGCGATTCGTAGTGGTGGTGGACCATGCGCGGCGCCGCGGCTTCGCGCGCGAGACTCCAGTCGCGGGTGAACTCCACAGGGCTGATCCAGGTGGCGAGGAAGTCGGCATCGATCGAGACGATGACGCGGGCGCGGTCGAAGCGGAAGTGCGGCAGCACGCGGCGACCGAAGCACTCCCGGTGCGCGTCGAGCAGCGCGGAGCAGGAGAGGCTGTCGTAGGCGACATGGCGGCCGTCCGGGAAGCGCGCGAGGAAGCGGTCGATCGCCGACCGGCGCGTGGGCCCGTGGACCGTGCCCGTGAGGATGCGCACCTTCGACGCGGTCGCGAGACGGCGGACGATTTCCGCATCGACCGCCTCCCAGGTCGAGGGCTTGCCCGCGGCGAGCGGTTGCGCGAGGCGGTGCGAGTCGTAGAGCGAGAGGACCATCGCCTGCCCGACGGCACAGAGCGCGCCGCGGTTCACCGGGTGCTCCGGGTTCCCCTCGACCTTGATCGGCCGCCCGTCGCGGCTCTTGACGAGGACGCCGCAGCCGGCCGCGCACCCGCCGCAGAGGGAGGCGTACCAGAGCGCGCGGCCGGGCGTGCCCTCCTCGGGCTTCACGAGCAGCGGGATCGCGTGGTGCTCGAGCCCGCGGCTGCAGCCCGCGACGAACGCGAAGCCCGCGGCCTTCAGGAAGGAGCGCCGCGTCGTGTCCCCGGGCTCGGGCGCGCCGGGGAACTCGTCGGAAGGGGGGTGCGGGGCCATGGCGTTCACTTGTGGCAGGCGGAGCAGTCGAGCGTCGCGCGCTCGGTCCGGTGGCAGTCCACGCACCAGCCCATCGTGAGCGTGCTGTGCTGGCGCATGCGCTCCATCGTCTCCACGGGGCCGTGGCAGCGCTGGCAGCTCACGCCCGCGGTGACGTGGGAGCGGTGGTCGAAGAAGGCGTAGTCGGGCAGCCGGTGGACCCTCGTCCACCGGATCGGCGCGCGGTCGTCGAGGGCTCCGTAGAGCTTGCCGATCTCCGGCGAGACGATGCGCGCGGGGGCGCGCCCCTCGGCGGCCGCCCGGGCATCTTCCGCCCGCACCTCCAGCATCGGCGCGCTGACGGTCTTGTGGCAGTTCATGCAGATGCTCGCGGCCGGGATGCCCGCATGGCGGCTCGTCTCCGCGCCCGCGTGGCAGTAGAGGCAGGCGATGCCGAGCTCGCCCGCGTGGAGGCGGTGGCTGTAGGCGATCGGCTGGTCGGGCGCGTAGCCGCTGTGGTCGCCGGGCAGCCGCGACGTGGCGACGCGCGGCGCGAGCACGCCCGCCACGAGCAGGAGGCCGCAGGCCAGCAGGAGGTTGACGATCGTGCTGCTCATGGCGGGCTAGCAGGGGATCTCCGCCCCCTTGCGCGCGTAGTACCACCAGTTCACCGCGAGGCAGCTCAGGTAGTAGAGGGCGAAGCCGTAGAGCGCGCTCTCGGGCGCGCCGGACTCGATCTGCGCGCCGAAGACCTTCGGGATCAGGAAGGCGCCGTAGGCGGCGATCGCCGAGGTCCAGCCGAGCACCGGCCCCGCCTGCTCGGCCTTGAAGATGATCGGCACCATGCGGAAGGTCGACCCGTTGCCGATCCCGGTCGTGACGAAGAGGAGCAGGAAGAGCAGCAGGAACGGGACGAAGTAGCGGTCGGGATGCGCGGAGGTGCGTGCCGCGTGGATGAAGTAGGCGACCCCGAGCGCGGCCGCGATCATCACGAGGGTGTCCCAGTGGGTCACCCGCGCGCCGCCCAGCTTGTCCGAGAGCCATCCGCCGATCGGGCGGATCAGCGAGCCGACCAGCGGCCCGAGCCACGCATAGTGGAAGGCGACCGGGGCCTCGGGGTTGGCCAGCGCCTTCGCGAGCGGCAGCCCGGCCTCGTCCACGCGGATGTAGCCGAAGACGTCCGTGATCAGCTTCGGGAACGCGTTGCTGTAGCCGATGAACGAGCCGAAGGTCATCACGTAGAGCCAGGTCATGATCCAGTTGTGCTTGTTCCGGAAGATCAGGAACTGCCGGCCGAGGTTCTCCCTCGTCGCCGCGGGGGTGGCCCAGCGGAGCAGCGCGAGCGTGGCGAACACCGCGACCACGATAATGAGCAGGATCCGCAGCAGGTCGGGGATCCTCCAGGGCAACAGCAGCAGCCCCACCGCCGCCGCGGTGCCGGCGAGACCGAGGGTCTCGAGCCAGAGCATGCGCCCGCAGGCGACGGCGGTGCTCCCGATCCGGTGGTGCGGCAGGTTGTCCATCCAGAGCCACGCGGCGACCGCGCCGAAGGCGAGGATCGGCACCCAGACGAGCCCGCAGTTCTGGATCCAGACGTCGACGGTGCCCGTGGCCGTCGCCTTCGCGTAGGGGTCGCCGCCGAGCGCGCCGAAGAGGCCGCGTGTCATCGCCCACGGCAGGAGCACCTGCATCAGGCTGACCCCGAGGTTGCCGAGCCCGGCGTTGAGGCCGAGCGAGGTGCCCTGCACCCGCTTGGGGAAGAAGAAGCTGATATTGGACATCGACGACGCGAACGCGCCGCCGCCGATCCCGCTCAGCGCCGCGAGCACGACGAAGACGAGGAAGGGCGTGCCCGGATCGCGCAGCGCGAGGCCGACGCCGAGCGCGGGCAGCATCAGCAGCAGCGAGGTCAGCGCGACGACGTTGCGCCCGCCGCTCAGCGCGATCATGAACGAGTTGGGGATGCGCAGCGTCGCCCCCGCGAGCCCCGCGACCGCCGGAAGCGTGTAGAGCAGCCCCTTGTAGGCATCCCCGCGCAGCGGCCGGCCGTCGCCGCCGAACACGAAGTCGAACAGGGCGGGGTTGGCGTCGTGCAGCTGCTGCATCTGGACGACGATGATCGACCAGTAGAGCCAGACCGCGAAACCGCAGAGCAGGTTCGGGATCGAGATCCAGAGGTTGCGCGCGGCGATGCGCCGGCCCTCCGCCTGCCAGAAGGCGTCGCTCTCGACATCCCACCGGGGCAGCAGCCGCATGCGCCTCACTCCCGCACCCCGGCGCGGCGGTTCCCGTACCAGCGCACGACCTGCGTCTTGCGCCAGAGGTACATGTTGGGGATCACGAGGATGTGCACGAGCCGCGTGAAGGGGAAGAACGCGATCAGCGCGAAGGCCGACAGCAGGTGCAGCTTCACGAGCAGCGGCATCGCCGAGACGTAGGCGATCTCGGGGTTGAGCACGAGCAGCGAACGCAGGTAGGGGGTCAGCGTCCCCGCGAACCAGGACGAGCCCCAGCGGTTCGCCACGGCGATGCCCACGCCGGAGAGGACCTGGAAGACGAGCATCGCGTAGACGGTCCAGTCCGCCGCGGTCGTCACGACGCGCAGCCGCGCGTTGCCCGCGCGCCGCAGGATCACCGCGAGCAGCCCCACGAGCGTCAGCAGCCCGGCGACGAGCGCGGTGATCTCGAGGATCCAGAGGCGCACCGGGTGGCGGTTCCAGCCGAGGATCGCGGAGGGCACGAGGAAGGCGGCGACGTGCCCGAGCAGCACGGTCAGGATGCCGTAGTGGAAGGGCACCATGCCCCAGAAGTGCTGCCGGTTCTCGAGGAACTGCGACGAGAGGCTCGAGTAGGAGAAGGACTGCTGGCGGTAGCGCATGATCGTGATCGCGAAGAAGAGGATCAGCGCCGTGTAGGGGAAGACCGCCCACAGCACGAGGTCGAGATGCTGGTAGCTGGCTCCGCCGCTTCCCATGTCACTCTCCCTGCGGCGGGGGGACGATCCCGCACGCGGTCGCGCACTCGTAGGGGCGATGAAGGGGGGCCGGGGGGATCGGCTCGCCGTAGCTCGCGCGCAGCTCGGCCGCGAGCGTCTCCAGCACGTCGCGGTAGGGGTTGGTCGGGTCCCCGAACCCCTTCCGCATCTTCTCGACCGCCGGCAGCACGAAGTGCCGCGCGAACCGCCCCGCCTCCGCCGTTCCGAGGCGTCCCAGCAGGCGCAGCGCGTGGCCGAGGTGGTCGGGCAACTCGGCCGACTCCGCGAGGCCGTGCTCGCGCAGGCGCGCGCGCATCTCCACGAGGAAGGCGCCGCGCTGGTAGTCCTCGCCGTAGAGCTGCCAGCCGACCTCGAGGCAGCAGACCGGATTGATGTCGAAGGTGCGCGCGTAGAGCTCCTCCAGCTCGGTCCCCGTGATGCCCCCGAGGCAGGCGTCGCCCGCCGCGGGGTATTCGAGGAGCGCCGCGTGGCGGTCGCACGACTCGCGGTTCACAGCCCCCTCCTCGGGCCGGCGAGGAAGCCGAACCCGGCGTTCTGCTTGTGCTCGAGCGGGTCCTCGAGCATCTCGATCGCCTCCTCCCGGTGCATCGGCGGGATCACGAAGCGGTCGTCGAAGGTGCAGAGCGACGTGAGCCTGTAGATCGCCTCGGCCTCGTCCGGCGAGCTGTCCGCCTCGCGCAGCATCCGCTCGGCCGTCGCGACGGGGATGTCCCCCACCGTCTGCGCGCGGCGCCACGCGCGCACCGCCATCTGCTTGCGCAGCGCGTAGGAGACCTTGCCGGTGTCCCCCGCGCCGAAGAGCCGCCCGAGGTACTCCATCGGGGCGCGCGCCTCGTCGAAGGAGTGGAAGAGCCCCTCGCCGGCGCTCGTGACGCCCCCCTCGGTGCTCTTGGCCATGACCGGCAGCAGCGGCGGCACGTAGAAGAGCATCGGGAAGGTGCGGTACTCGATGTGCGGCGGCAGCGCGATCTTCCACTCCTTCACGAACCGGTAGACCGGCGAGTGGCGTGCCGCCTCGATGACGGACTCGTGCAGGCCGCTCTCGCGCGCCGCCCGCTGCACCGCGGGATCGTGCGGGTCGAGCACGAGCGAGCGGTGGGCCTCGACGAGTTCGTGGTCGGGCAGGTGCGCGACCGCCTCGATGCGGCTCGCGTCGTAGAGCAGCACGCCGAGGTAGCGGATGCGGCCGACGCAGGAGTGGAAGCAGGCGGGCGCCTGGCCCGTCTCGAGCCGCGGGAAGCAGAGGATGCACTTCTCCGACTTGCCGGTGAACCAGTTGAAGTAGGTCTTCTTGTAGGGGCAGGCGGCGACGCAGGAGCGCCACGCGCGGCAGACCTTCTGGTCGATGAGCACGATGCCGTCCTCGCCGCGCTTGTAGAGCGCCCCGGAGGGGCAGCTCGCGACGCAGGAGGGGTTGAGGCAGTGGTTGCAGATGCGCGGGAAGTAGAAGAAGACGAGCCGCTCGATCGCGAACATCTGGTTGCGCTCTTCCGGCGTCAGCGCGGCGAGGTTGGGGTCGTGGCGCGCGTAGACCGGGGAGCCGCCGAGGTCGTCGTCCCAGTTCGGCCCCGCCTCGATGTGCATCGGGTTGCCGGTGAGCTTCGAGATCGGACGTGCCGTCGGCTGGTCGTCACCCTCCGGGGCGTCGAAGAGGTCGCTGAACTTGTAGGTCCACGGCTCGTAGTAGTCGTCCATGCTCGGCATCGACGGGTTGTGGAAGATGTTCGGGACGATCCTCCCCTTCCCCGTGGACTTGAGCCGCAGGTGGCCGTCCACAAGCTCCCAGCCGCCGCGGTACTCCTCCTGGTCCTCCCACTTCGTCGGGTAGCCGGTGCCGGGCTTGGTCTCGACGTTGTTC
>CAZMXP010000071.1:0-22143 GCA_964570285.1 uncultured Planctomycetaceae bacterium | reverse complement strand
CAGCGTGCGGATGTGGCTGCCGTCGACGTCGGCGTCGGTCATCACGATGACCTTGCCGTAGCGCAGCTTGCCGATGTCGAACTCCTCGGCGCCGATGCCCGTGCCGAGCGCGGTGATGATGGTGCGGATCTCCTCGTGGCTGAGCATCTTGTCCACGCGGGCCTTCTCGACGTTGAGGATCTTGCCGCGCAGCGGGAGGATGGCCTGGAAGACGCGGTCGCGCCCCTGCTTCGCGGACCCGCCCGCGGAGTCGCCCTCCACGAGGTAGAGCTCGGTCTCGCCGCGGTTGCGGCTCGTGCAGTCGGCGAGCTTGCCCGGGAGGCCGCCCCCCGACAGCGCGCTCTTGCGCCGCACGAGGTCGCGCGCGTGGCGCGCCGCCTCGCGCGCGGCGAACGCGTTCACGGCCCGGTCCACCAGCGCCCGCGCCGTCTTCGGGTTCTCCTCGCAGTAGTCGCCGAGCCTGCTCCCGACGACCTGCTCGACGATCGACTGGACCTCCGAGTTGCCGAGCTTCGCCTTCGTCTGCCCCTCGAACTGGGGCTCGGGCACCTTGACGCTGACGACCGCGGTGATCCCCTCGCGGAAGTCGTCGCCGGAGGGCGCCTGGCCCTTCTTGATCAGGTCCTCGCGCTTCGCGTAGTTGTTCAGCGCGCGTGTCAGCGCGGTCTTGAAGCCGACGAGATGGGTGCCCCCCTCGCGCGTGTTGATGTTGTTGCAGTAGGTGAAGACGCGCTCGTCGTAGGAGTTCGTGTACTGGAGCGCCACCTCGACCTGCACCTTGTCCTGCTCGGCCTCGAAGTGGATCACGTCCTCGTGCACCGGCTCGCGCCCGCGGTTGAGCTCCTGCACGAACTCGCGGAGGCCGCCGTCGTAGCGGAAGACCTCCTCCTTCTTCGCCGCGCCGCGCTCGTCGCGCAGCACGACCTCGAGGCCGCGGTTCAGGAAGGCGATCTCGCGCAGGCGCTTGGCGAGCGTGTCGTAGTGGTAGACGGTGTCGAGGAAGATCTCCGGGTCGGCCTTGAACACCACGCGCGTGCCGCGCCGCTCCGTCTTGCCGAGCTTCACGACCTCGGTCCTAGGGTCGCCGCGCTCGTAGGTCTGCCGGTAGATCTCCCCCTTCTGGTAGACCTCGACGACGAGCCGCTCCGAGAGCGCGTTGACGCAGGAGACGCCGACCCCGTGCAGGCCCCCGCTCACCTTGTAGGCGTCGCGGTCGAACTTGCCGCCGGCGTTCAGCTTCGTCATCACCACCGTCAGCGCCGAGATGCCCGACTCCTTGTGGATCTCCACGGGGATGCCCCTGCCGTTGTCGAGCACGGAGACCGACCCGTCGGCGAGCAGCGTGACGACGACCTGGGTGCAGACCCCCGCCATCGCCTCGTCCACGGAGTTGTCCACCACCTCGTAGACGAGGTGGTGCAGCCCGCCGAGGCCGGTGTCCCCGATGTACATCGACGGCCGCTTGCGGACGTGCTCGAGGCCTTCGAGGACCTGGATCTGGTCGGCGCCGTACTCGCCGGGGGAGGGTGTGGATTCGGTCATCGGTGAAGGCCGGCCGCGCGGTTTCGCGCCGGGATGGGGTGGGGTCGCGGGGCCCCTCCCCCCGGGCCGCACGGGCCGGCGCTCGGACCCCCGATTCTACCCGCGCGGGGCCGCTTCTCCCACCTTCGCGGAGCGCCCGCGGGGGCCTGTCCTCAGGGCCCTACCTGGTACCGGACCGCGCGCAGGTGCGCCTCCGGGACGGCGGCGGCCAGTGCCCCGAGGATCTCCTCCCCGCGGAAGGTGGAGAGGTCGTGCTTGAGCGCGGCGGAGACAACCCTCACGGTCAGCGTCCCCTCCCTGAGCGCGACCGGCCGCGCCCGGGCAGCGGTCTGCGCCCCGACGACCCCGGGCCACGCGCGCCGCAGGGACTCGATGGCGCTGCCCTTTCGCGGGAGGATCTCCCGGAGCAGGCGGGGCAGGTCCCGGGAGGGCGGCTCGGGCTCCGAGTAGGGGCGTCGCCTCGAACCCATCCCCCAGGCCCCCTAGGAATCGATCAGGATCGGCATGATCACGCAGAGAAAGCCGCTCTCGTCGCAGATCTTCGCCGCGGCGTTCCGGTTCTTGATCTCGAGGCGCGCCTTCTCGCCGTCCACCGCCTTCAGCGCGTCGATGACGAACGCGGGGTTGAAGCCGATCTTCTCCTCGGGGCCGTCGTACTCGATCCCGAGCCTCACGTCGGCGCGGCCGTCCCCGCCGGAGGCGTTGATCGCCATCTCGCCCGGCCGGAAGGTCACGACGACGGCCTGCGACTCCACCGAGGCGAACTTCTCCGCCTGCCGCAGCCGCGACAGCAGCATCGCCACCGGCGCGTACGCCTTCCCCGGGCAGTCCTTCGGCACGATCTGCTCGTAGTCGGGGAAGCTGCCGTCGAGCACCCGGGCGCTCACCTCGGCCTGCGGCGTCCGGATCGCGACGAAACGGTCGGCCAGCGCGAGTTCCACGGTGCCCGCCGCGAGAGACGCGACCCGCTCGAAGTGCTGGAGGCCGCGCAGCCCGACGATCGCGCTCTGCGGCTTGCCCTCGTCGCCCGGCGCCATCTCGATGGGGCGGACGAGCGTCGCGAGGCGGCGCCCGTCGCAGGCCACGAAGCGGAGCGCCCCCCCCTCGGCGAGCATGCGCACCCCGTTGAGCACGTAGCGCGCCGCCTCGCGCCCCGCCGCGAAGACCGTCTTGCGGATCAGCGCGCGCAGGTCCGCCGACGCGACCCTCCCCGTGCCCCGCTCGGGAAAGGACGGGATCTCCGGGAACTGCGCCGGATCCTCGCACTCGAGCTCGAAGGTCCCCCCGTCGGTCTCGATCGTGAGCTTCTGCCTCGCGTGCGAGATCGTCACGGTCTCGTCCCCGATCTCGCGCAGCAGGCCGGAGAAGACCGCGGCCGGGACCACGGCCTCGCCCGCCTCGCGCACGGAGAGGTGTTCGGCCACCCTGTGGCGCGCGGCCACGTCGAGATCGGTGCCGGAGATCTCCACCACCCCCTCGGCGAGGGCGACCAGCCGCATGCATTCGAAGACCCTCTTCGTGCTCTTCGTGGCCACCACCTGGCCGGCCAGGGCCGCCGTCTCCGCGAGAAGGGCGCGCTTGCAGGAGAACCTCATCCCTACATCCTTTCTAATAGAAATATGGGGTCATATCCGTATGGGCGCGTGCGTTTTGTGGAGAACGGACGCGGGGCCGCCGTAACCCGGCCCGGGCGCGGGGGATGCGGCCAAGGCCATTGTCCACGGGACCCCCCCGGGGCGGTGGCCTGCCGTGGAGAACCCAGGGAGTTCTGAACGGCCTTGGCGGCAGGAAGCGGGACCGCCGCGGGATCCCCGCGCGATCCCGGCCGGCATGCCCAGGCTTTCCACAACGCTGATCCCGGCGCCGCTCACGACATGAGGCTCGACGAGAGGCGCTCGATCGTGTGCGAGAGGTCGTCGTCCCGCTCGCACTCGCGCTTGATCTTGTCGAGGGCGTACATGACCGTCGTGTGGTCGCGCCCCCCGAAATAGCCGCCGATCTCCTCGAGCGAGTGCGAGGTGAGCCGGCGCGCGAGGAACATGCAGACCTGGCGCGGGAACGCGATCGACTTGGTGCGGCGCTTCCCCATCAGGTCGCGCACCGGGACCGCGTAGTGTTCCGCGACGCGCCGGATGATGCCGTCGATCGAGACGCGCACCGTGCTCGGGGGCAGGAGGTCGCGCACCGCCTCGCGCGCCATCTCGACGGTGACGGGCCGCTGGTAGATGTGGGCCATGCCGGCGATCTTGTTCACCGCCCCCTCGATCTCGCGGATGTTGCTGCAGATGCTCTCCGCGAGGAAGCGCACGACCTCCTCGGGGAACGGCACGCCGTGCATCTGCACCTTGCGGCCCACGATCGCGACGCGGGTCTCGTAGACCGGCGGGTCGATGCGCGCGACGATGCCCCACTTGAACCGCGAGACGAGCCGCTCCTCGAGCGTGGGGATCTCGGCCGGGTTGCTGTCCGACGACAGGATGATCTGCTTGTTCGCGTTGTAGAGCGTGTTGAAGGTGTGGAAGAACTCCTCCTGCGTCCGCTCGCGGTCCGCGAGGAAGTGGATGTCGTCGATCAGCAGCACGTCGACGTGGCGGTAGCGGTAGCGGAAGCTGTCGAGCTCGCCGTTCGCGACGGCGGCGACGAAGTGGTTGGTGAAGGTCTCGCAGGAGAGGTAGAGGATGCGCATCTCCGGGCGCCGCTCCATCATGCGGTGGCAGATGCCCTGGAGCAGGTGCGTCTTCCCGAGGCCGACGGAGCCGTGGAGGAAGAGCGGGTTGTAGGACTTGCCCGGCTGGTCGGCGACCGCCACGGCGGCGGCGTAGGCGAAGTTGTTGCTCGGGCCGGGCACGAAGTGCTCGAAGAGGTACTGCGGGTTGAGGACGACGTCGCTCTCCCCGTGGGGATTGGTGCGGGGGCGCGGGGGGGGCGGGAGCAGCGCGGGGGCCTCCGCCTCCGCGGGGAGCGCCGTCTCGGCGTGGTCCCCCTCCTCGCCGATGCGGATCTCGATCGACGGCGTGCCCCCGACCGCCTCCGCGATCGCGCGGCGCAGCACGCCGATGTACTTGCGGTTGATCCACTCGCGCAGGAAGTTGTTGGGGACGCTGATCTCGACCGCGTCGGCCGTGAGCGTGACGGGGCGCATGCCCCGGAACCAGGTGTCGAACTGCTGGCGGGGGACGGACCGGCGAAGGGTCGCCACCACCATTTCCCACGCGCCTTTCGCGTGAGCGGACTCGGACATCGGCCTACCCCCACCGCGCCCGCGGGCGCGAAGAAGCTCTTCTCGTGCGTTAAGCGACCCTCACCGCTCGCGGCGCATCCTAGGAGAACGGCCGCGGCCCGTCAACTGCGCGCGGGCGCGCGCTCAGACGTGCAGCGCGCGCAGGCCCGTCACGACCCGCGCGATGGAGTCGGCGCAGCGGGCGACCTCCTCCGCGGTCGTGCCCGCGTGCATGCTCACGCGGATGCCGCGCTCCGCCTCCTCGCGCGAATGGCCCATCGCGCGCAGGACGTGCGAGGGCTCCGCGGCGCCGGAGGAGCAGGCGCTGCCGGTCGCGATCGCGATCCCCTCGAGGTCGACGCCGAGCAGCACCGCCTCGCCCTCGGCGCCCTCGATCGTCACGTGGACGGTGTTCGCGAGGCCGTCGGGCGGCGAGTTCACGCGGACGCCGGGGAGGCCGGCGAGCAGGCGCGCGAGGAACATCTCGCGCAGGGGGCGCCACCGCGCGGCCCGCGCGCCGTGCTCCGCGCGCGCGAGGTCGGCCGCCGCGCCGAGCCCCGCGATCGCGGCGACGTTCTCCGTGCCGGCGCGCAGCCCGCGCTCGTGCTCGCCCCCGTGGAAGAGCGGCGCGAGGCGCGCGCCGCGGCGCACCCAGAGCGCGCCCGCCCCCTTGGGCCCGTGCATCTTGTGCGCGCTGATCGAGAGGAGGTCCGCGCCGAGGGAGGGCGCGTCGACCGGCATCTTGCCGCACGCCTGCACCGCGTCGCAGTGGACGACCGCCCCCAGCGCGCGCGCGCGCTCCGCGAGGCGCGCCACCGGCTGGACCGCCCCCGTCTCGTTGTTCGCGAGCATGAAGGAGACGAGGCCGGTGCCCTCGGCGATCGGCGTCTCCGGGTCGACGCGGCCGTGGCCGTCCACGGGCGCCAGCGCGAGCGCGACCCCCTCGCCCGCCGCCTCGAGCGTCCGCAGCACCGAGGGGTGCTCGACCGACGAGCAGAGCACGCGCGCGCAGCGGCGCGCGCGCAGCGTGCCGAGCAGCGCGAGGGCGTTGGACTCCGTCGCGCCGGAGGTGAAGAGGATCTCGCGCGGCGCACCGCCGACGAGCGCCGCCACCTGCTCGCGCGCGAGGTCGAGGGCGGCGCGCGCGGCGCGACCCTCCGCATGGGGCGAACTCGCGTTGCCGCAGTCGAGCCACCGCTCCATCGCGGCGCGCACGCGGGGGTCGAGCGGCGTCGTCGCGTTGGCGTCCAGGTAGATGCGCGGCATGCGGGGCCCGCGCCTATACTAAGCGGAGGTGGACGCGCAGCGACCGGCCCGGGCACCGGACAGCGCGCGCGGGGTTCTCCCGTGACGGCGGCGCCGCGCCTGCTCCTCGTCGACAACTACGACAGCTTCGCCTACAACCTGGCGCAGGCGTTCCGCGTGCTCGGCGCGACGGTGGAGGTCGTGCGCAACGACGCGCTCTCCGCGGAGGAGGCGCTGCGGCGGGGCGCCGACCGGATCGTGCTCTCGCCCGGCCCCCGCACGCCGGACGAGGCGGGGATCTCGCTCGACCTCTGCCGCCTCGCGCGGGTCCCGCTGCTCGGCGTCTGCCTCGGCCACCAGAGCCTCGTGCAGGCGATGGGCGGGCGCATCGGCCGGGCCCCGCGCATCCTGCACGGCAAGACCTCGCCCGTGACGCACGACGGGAGCGGCCTCTTCCGCGGCCTCCCCGACCCGATGGTCGCCGCCCGCTACCACTCGCTCGTGGCCGAACGGGTGCCGGGGTGCCTCGAGGTCACCGCCCGCGCCGCCGACGGCGGCGAGGTGATGGCGGTGCGCCACCGCGAACGGCCGCTCTACGGCGTGCAGTTCCACCCCGAGTCCTACCTCACGCCCCAGGGGTGCCTTCTTCTCGCGAACTTCCTAGAATCCCCCGGCCCATGACCTGGTCCGACCGCTTCGCCTCGCCCGCCTCCGCGCTCTGCGTCGGGCTCGATCCGCTGCCGGACAGGATGCCCGCCGGGCTCGGCGTCGCGCGCTTCCTCGCGGAGGTCGTCGAGATCACCGCGCCCTTCGCCGCCTGCTTCAAGCCGAACACGGCGTTCTTCGAGCGCCTCGGCGTCGAGGGCATGAAGGCGCTCGCGGACCTGCTCGCGGCGCTGCGGCGGCGCGGCGTCCCCGTGATCGTGGACGCGAAGCGCGGCGACATCGACTCGACGGCGCAGGCCTACGCGGACGCCTACCTCGGCGGGCCCTTCGACGGCGACGCCGTGACGGTCAACCCGAGCGTCGGCCTCGACGCCATCGAGCCCTTCCGCCGGGCCGCCCGCGAGCGGGACCGGGGGGTGCTGCTGCTGCTGCGCACGAGCAACCCGGGGGCGGCGCGCTTCCAGGACCCGGCGGAGGCGGCCCTCGTGGAGGCGATCGGGGCCGAACCCGCCTTCGGCGCCGTCGTGGGCGCGACCGACCCGGCCGCGGGGGCGCGCCTTCGCGCGGCGCTGCCCCGGACGCTCTTCCTCGTGCCGGGATACGGGGCGCAGGGCGGCGGCGCCGGCCTCGCCGGATTCTTCCGCGACGACGGGGGCGGCGCGGTCGTAAACTCGTCGCGGGCGATCCTCTACGCGGGCGGCGCGGGCGCGGACTGGAGGGCGCACGTCGAGGAGGCGGCACGCCGGGCGCGCGACGAGATCGAACAGGCACGCAGGACACGCAGAAGCCAGAGGACGAAGGGATGAACTGGTACGAGACCGCCTTCCGCAAGGAGTACGCCGACCTCTACTACCGCCGCGACGACGCGGCGGCGGCGGGCGAGGCGAAGTTCGCGGCGGCGGCGCTGGGGCTCCGGCCCTCCTCGCGCCTGCTCGACGTCGCGTGCGGCGCGGGCCGCCACGCCCGCGCGTTCGGGGCGATGGGCCACCGCGTCGTCGGCTGCGACCTCTCGCGCGACCTGCTCGCGGGCGCCGCCGGGACCGCGCGGGTGCGCGCCGACATGCGCGCGCTCCCCTTCCGCGGCTCGTTCGACGCCGCCACGTCGTTCTTCACCTCCTTCGGCTATTTCGAGGAGGCGGGCAACCGCGCGGCGATGGCCAGCATCGCCGGCGCGCTGCGCCCGGGCGGCGTCTTCCTGCTCGACTTCCTCAACGCGACGGCGGTGATGGCGCACCTCGTCCCCGAGAGCGCCGAGGAGCGCGAGGGCCGGACCTACAGGATCCGGCGGCGCATCGAGGGCGGGCGCGTGCTCAAGGACGTCGTGATCGAGGAGGCCGGCCTGCGCATGAGCTACACCGAATCGGTGCGGCTCTATCTCCACAACGACCTCGTCTCGCTGCTCGCGCGCAGCGGGCTCAATCCCGTCGCGAGCTACGGCGACTTCGACGGCCGCGACTACACGTCGGACGCGCCGCGCTGCATCCTGGTCGCGACCAGGACCTGATCCCGGGAGGCGCTTGGATCTCACGACGATCCCCTGGTCGCGCCTCGACCCGGGGAACCCGGTCGCGCGCGACTACCTCGTCGAGCCCGGGCGGGCGCTGCCGCTGTTCGCGCGCGACTACCGCGACCCGCGCGCGCTCGGCGCGCTGCTCGACGAACAGGCGCGCACGCCGCGCGCGCCGCTCGCGCCGAGGCTCGTCCCCTACAACCGCGACGTGGGCGGCTGCGCGGAGAACGCCGCGCGCATCGACGATTGCCCCTGCGTCATCAGCGGGCAGCAGGTGGGCCTCCTCTTCGGCCCGGCCTACACGACGTGGAAGCTCTTCACGGCGATCCGCGCGGCGCAGGTCCTCTCCGCCGAACTCGGCGTCAAGGTGCTGCCCGTCTTCTGGGTGGAGAGCGAGGACCACGACTGGGCGGAGGTGAACCGCTTCTTCTGGGGCGAGCGCCGCTTCCGCATCGACGCCCCCGTGCCGCCCGGCACGCCGCTCTCCGCGGTCGAGGCGGACCCCGGGCCCTTCCTCGCCGAGGTGCGGGAGGCGATCGGGCGCGACGGCGCGGCATGGGACCTCGTCAGGCCCGAGCGCTCCGTCGCGCGCTGGCACGTGAGGAACCTCGCCCGCCTCGTCGAGGGCGAGGGGGTGGTCTTCGTCGAGCCGGCGCTGCTGCGCGAGCCCCTGGGCGCGGTCGCGCGCCGCATCGCGGGTCACCCCGGGCCCCCCGACGCGGCGCTGGCGCGGCCGACCGGGTACGAGCGCAGCCTCGCGCCGCCCGACGGCGCCTACTTCTTCCGCGCGGGCCCGCCGCGCACGCGCCTCGCGCGGGGCGAGGCGCTGCCCCCCGACTGGTCCACCGACGTGGCCTCGCGCGTGCTCGTGCAGAACGCGGCGTTCCGCGCGCTCGCGGCGGTCTGCGGCCCGTCGGAGATCGCCTACTGGTCGCAGCTGCGCGCCGCGCACGAGGCCTACGGCATCCCGATGCCGGCGGTGCTGCCGCGCAACGCGGCGACGCTGGTCGAGAAGGGCATCGCGCGCGACGCCGCGCGCGTCGGTCTCGACCTCGAGGAGGTCGTGCGCGGCGTCGCGGCGCCGCCGGAGCCGGGGTCGGCCGACCCCGTCGCGGCGCGGCTCCGCCGTCTCGCCGGCGAGGCGGCCGAGCTCGGGGCGGCGCTCGCCGACGGCACGCTCTCGCTCCCGCCCAACACCGAGGACCCCTTCCGCCGCACGGTCGCGCGCCTCGAGGGCGATCTCGGGAAGCTCGCCGCGCGCCTCGACGACGCCCGCGAGGAGGCCCGGGGGGCGGGGCGTCGCCGCCACGAGCGCGTGCTGCGCGAACTCAGGCCCGGCGGCGGGCTGCAGGAGCGCCGCCACGGCATCCTCCCCTATTTGCTGCGCCACGGGCCCGGACTCGCGAAGTCGCTGCGGGATTCCTTCGATCCGTGGGAATTCGGGCACTATCTTGTCCTGCTGTGACCGGCATCGACATCCTTGCCGTGGGGGCGCATCCCGACGACGTCGAGCTCGGGTGCGGCGGGCTGCTGCTGCTGATGCGCGACCGCGGCTACCGCTTCGCGATCGTGGATCTCGCGGCGGGAGAAGGGGGGTCGCGGGGGGACCGGGAGACCCGCGCGCGCGAGGCGAAGGCGGCCGCGGAGCTCCTCGGGGCATCCGCGCGGGAGTGCCTGCTCCTCCCCGACACGCGGGTCGAGGCGACAGCGGGCGCGATCCGGCAGATGACCGAGGCCGTGCGGCGCCACCGGCCGCGCCTCGTCGTCTCGATGCATCCGGGCGACCGCCATCCCGACCATGCCGCCGCGGCCGCCATCGTCGAGAAGGCGGTCTTCCTCGCGGGGCTCGCGAAGGCGGAGGCCGACGGCGCGCCCCACCGCGCCGCGCGCCTGATCCGCTACTCGCGCCATCCCTGGTTCGCGCCCTCCTTCGTCGTCGACATCAGCGACGTCGTCGACAGAAAGCTCGCCGCGGTGCGCCTCTACGAGAGCCAGTTCTCCCGCAAGGCGCCCGGCCCCCGCACCCCCATCAGTTCGCCCGATTTCGAGGAGGACCTCCTCGCCTGCTGGCGCTTCCACGGGATCCCCGTCGGCGCGCGCTACGCCGAGCCCTTCTCGTGCGACGGCCCGCCCGCGCTGCCCGATCCCGTCGCGGCGCTCTGCGTGGAACGGCGCGACATCTCCGCATGAGGGTCGCGATCGCCTGCTACCCGACCTACGGCGGCAGCGGCGTCGTCGCGACGGAGCTCGGCCTCGCGCTGGCGGAGCGCGGCCACGAGATGCACTTCCTCTCCTACGAGCCGCCGCACCGCCTCGGGCCCGTGGACGAGTTCCGCCCCAACATCTTCTTCCACGAGGTGCAGGTCACCGCCTACCCGCTCTTCCGCTACCCGCCCTACGACCTCGCGCTCGCGAGCAAGATGGTCGAGGTCTGCGAGGCGCACGGCGTCGAGCTGATCCACGCGCACTACGCGGTGCCGCACGCGATCTCCGCGGTGCTCGCGCGCGAGATGCTCGGCAACGGCGTGAAGGTGCTGACGACGCTGCACGGCACCGACGTGACGCTCGTGGGGCAGGACAAGAGCTACCTGCCCGTGACGCGCTACGGCATCCTGAAGTCCGACATGGTGACGGCGGTCTCGCGCCACCTCGCCGACGAGACGCGCCGCGTGCACGGCGGCACCTGCGACATCCGCGTGATCCACAACTTCGTCGACACGAAGCGGTTCGCGCCTCGCGCCTGCGCGGCCACGCGCGCGCACTTCGCGCGCGACGGCGAGAAGGTGCTCGTGCACGTGAGCAACTACCGGCCGGTGAAGCGCGCGACCGACGTGGTCGAGGTCTTCGCGCGCGTGCACAGGCGCCTGCCCGCGCGGCTGCTGCTCGTCGGGGACGGCCCCGACCTGCCGTCGGTCGAGGCGCGCGCGTCGGAACTCGGCGTGCGCGACCGCGTGACCTCCCTCGGGCAGCGCGGGGAGATCGAGCGCGTGCTCGCCTGCTGCGACCTGATGCTGCTGCCGAGCGCGAGCGAGAGCTTCGGGCTCGCGGCGCTCGAGGCGATGGCCTGCGGCGTGCCGGTCGTCGCGAGCGACGTGGGCGGGCTGCCGGAGGTGATCGAGGCGGGCAGGAGCGGGCTGCTCTGCCCGATGGGCGACACCGCCTGCATGGCGGACCGCGCGATCGCGCTGCTCGCCGACCGGGAGGCGCACCGCGCGATGGCGACGGCGGCGAGGCTGCGCGCGGTGGAGCGGTTCGACCGATCCATGGGGGTGGCCTCCTATGAATCCGCCTACCGCGAACTCCTCGCAACCTGATCCGGACGCGCCGGGCTCAAGGCCCCCCCCGCCCCGGCCGACAATCAGGGACGGCACGAGCGGCCGCCCCGGACCTCCGGCCCGGGGCGGGGCGCGACAACGGGAGGATGGCACCATCGAGGACCGCAGCGCACTCAACGCGTACCTGCGCGAGATCAACCGGGTGCCCCTGCTCACCGCCGAGCAGGAGCGGGAGATCGCCACCCGCATCCAGGGCCACGGCGACCTCGAGGCGCGCGAGCACATGATCCGCGCGAACCTGAGGCTCGTCGTCTCCATCGCGAAGAACTACAGCGGGCGCGGGCTCACGCTGATGGACCTGATCGAGGAGGGCAACGTCGGCCTGATGCGCGCGGTCGAGAAGTTCGACCCGCGCGAGGAGACGCGCTTCTCCACCTACGCGACCTGGTGGATCAAGCAGGGCATCCGCCGCGCGCTCGTCAACACCGTCAAGACCGTGCGCATCCCCTCCTACCTCGTCGAGGTCATCAACCGCATGCGGCACAAGCAGGCGGAGCTCGAGCAGAAGCTCGGCCGCGAGCCCTCGTTCAAGGAGCTCGCGAAGGGCCTCGACCTCGACGACAAGCACCTGCGCGTGCTCCGCCGCGCGCTGAAGGCGGAGCGGTCGGGGAGCGGCACCGTGAGCCTCGACGCGATGCCCACCGCGCAGGACACCATCGTCGACGACAGCATGCGCCGCCCCGACGAGGTCTTCTTCCGCAGCTACGACCTCGGCAAGATCGAGGCGATGCTCGCGACGCTGCCCGCGCGCGAGGCGATGATCCTGCGGCTCCGGTTCGGCCTCGACCCCGAGGTGAAGGAGACGCTGACGCTGAAGGAGATCGGCGCGCGCATCGGGCTCACGCGCGAGCGCGTGCGGCAGATCGAGGCGGAGGCGCTGGGCCGGCTGCACAAGATCATGTCCAGCGATGATTTCTGAGGGCCAGGGCGCCCTCAGAAATCATCGTAGGCGGGGGGGCGCGGGGGGGCGGGGGGCGGGTATCCTGCGAGGGTGCGCGGATACGTCTTCGGATGGTTGCTGGTGGCCGCGGTCGGCGCGCTGGCCGAGGAGCGGTCGGCGCCGGTGTTCGAGGGGTTCGACGAGGCGCTGTCGGCGGCGCGCTGGTTCGTGGGGACGCCCAAGGCGCCGTCGAAGGGCGTGCTGACGCTGCCGAAGGGGGGGTGGATCGTCTCGCGCGGCATCGGGGACGCCGAGGTCGAGCGCGTCGAGGTGCTCTTCCGGGACCGCGGCGGCCTGCTGCGCCTCTCGTTCCACGACGCGAAGGCGCCCCTGTGCGACCCGAAGGGCGCCGCGATCGAGACGGCGAAGGGGAAGGGCGAGCGGACGCTCTCGGTCGGCCGCGGCGGCGCGACGCTCGACGGCGCGCCGCTCGCGTGGCCGGGCGGCCTCCTCGGCACCTTCCGCCTCGAGGCGGCGAAGGGCGAGGTCGACCTGCTCGAGGTGCGCGTCGCGCCGCGCGTCGCCGACCCTCCGCCGCCGACGGCCCTCGAGCGGCTCACCGTGCACCTCGCGACGACGCCGCTGCTCCACACCGAGGAGGGGCGCTCGCACGAGCGCCTCTCGATCGCGATCTGGGACGTCGAGGTGTCGCTGCTCTTCCGGCGGGGCGCCACCCGCTTCGACGCGCTCGCCGGCGCGCTGCCGGGCTGCCCGGTGCTCGGCGCGCTCGTCTCCCTCGGGCCCGGGGGCGAGGTCGCGCGCCGCGCGGCGGGCCACCCGCTCGCGATGCGCGACTGGGGCGACGAGTCGCGCAACCTCGCCCGCGACGAGTACGACCGCTACCTCGCCGGCGAGTACGAGGTGCTGCTCGTGCTGCAGATGGCGCAGCGCGCGCTCAACGCGGCCGTGCCCGGGCGAAAGGACCTCGAGCCGCTCGTGCATCTCGCCGCGGTGCGACACGCGGACAACGCGCGGGCCGCGCTCGCGCTCGCGGAGAGCGACGGCGCGAGGGAGGCGGTCGCCCTGGTGCGCAAGGCGCTCGGGGAGAAGGAGGATCCCGCCCGCGTGACGAGCGACCGTCTGCGCGCCGCCGCGGCCGAGGCCGCGCGGGCGCTCCTCGGCACCCCCCCGCCGGAGTGGCCCGGGTTCGACTTCGCCGCGAACGGGCGCTTCGCGGCGCTGCAGCGCGCGCGGGAGCTCGCACGGTGAGCGACCCGTCGCTCTACGTCCACGTCCCGTTCTGCGAGACGAAGTGCCCCTACTGCGACTTCAACTCGTTCGCGGTCGAGGGGCGCGACGTCGACGGCTACCTCGACGCGCTGCTGCGCGAGTGCGGGCAGCGCGGCGTGCCGCGCGATCCCGCGACGATCTTCATCGGCGGCGGCACGCCGACCGTCGTCGAGCCCCGCCAGCTCGAACGCTACCTCGCGGGCCTGCTCGCCGGCGTGGCGCCCGACCCCGCGCGGGAGTTCACCGTCGAGGCCAACCCGGGCTCGCTCACGGCGGAGAAGGTGGCGATCCTGCGCTCCTTTGGCGTGAACCGGATCAGCATCGGCGCGCAGTCCTTCTTCGACCGCCACCTGCGCACGCTCGGCCGCGTGCACGGCGCCGCGCAGATCGAGGAGGCCTTCAGGCTCGCGCGCGACGGCGGCATCGCGCAGGTGAACCTCGACTTCATCTTCGCGGTGCCCGGGCTCACCGCGCGCGAGTGGGTCGGGACGCTGGAGCGCGCGGCCGCGCTCGGCCCCGACCACCTCTCCTGCTACGCGCTGATCTTCGAGCCGGGCACCGAGTTCTTCGCGCGCCGCGCGGCCGGGCGCATGCGCGCCGTCGACGAGCGCCTCGAGCTCGCGATGTTCCGCCTCACCGAGCGCGTGCTGCGCCAGCGGGGCTACCGGCGCTACGAGATCTCGAACTTCGCGCGGCCGGGACGCGAGTGCCGGCACAATCTCGTCTACTGGCGCAACGAGAGCTACCTCGGCGTCGGCGCGGGCGCGCACAGCTACCTCGGCGGCGAGCGCCTCGCGAACGAGAAGAACCTCGCGCGGTACGCGGACGCCGTGCGGCGGCAGGGCCACGCGATCGTCTCGCGCGAGCGCCTCTCCGCGGGCGGCGCCGCGCGCGAGGCGGTCGTGCTCGGGCTGCGCACGGCGGACGGCGTCGATCTCGACGCGGTGGCGCGGCGCTACGGCATCGACGCGGAGCGCGAGTTCGGCGCGGCGGTGCGGCGCATGCGCGAGGGCGGCTTCCTCGAGCGCGCGGGCCGGCTGCGCCTCGCGCGCAGGGGCTGGCGCGTTGCCGACGAGATCATGTCGGCCCTCGTCTGAAGCCGCCGCGGCGCTCCTCCTGCCGCCCGCGCGCTACTTGCCGAGGCGGAGGCGCTCGCCGAGGATGCGCGGGAGCCGGTTCGCCTCGATCGCGGAGACCGCGGCGTCGACGTCGTAGGCGACCCGCTTGATCCAGATCTTGCGCTCGTCGGTGTCGAAGATCGCGTAGGCGGCCTTCGGGTTCTCGTCGCGCGGTTGCCCGACGCTCCCCACGTTGACGAGCACCTTCTCGCAGGTGCGGAGGTCGATGGTCGTCTCCATCGTCCAGTTGACGGTCCCGTTGCGCAGGTAGAAGGTGATCGGGATATGGCTGTGGCCGACGAAGCCGCAGGTGGCCTGCAGCTCCTGGAGGCTCAGGTGGGCGTCGTACTGCGTCTGGATGTAGTCGAACGCATGCGCGTCGTAAATCGTTGCGTGGGAAATAGTTGTGTCAGGATCGACCGAGACCGTGAGGGGCAGGTTTCGGAGGTAGAGCAGGTCGTCGGCCGTCAGCGCCTGGCGCGTCCAGAGCACGGCGGACTTCGCGTAGGAGTTGAAGAAATCGAGTTCGAGCTTCTCGCAGACCGCGAAGTCGTGGTTGCCCGCGACCACGACGTTCGAAACCTCCCGCGTGCGCTCGATGCATTCGTGGGGGAAGGCCCCGTACCCGACGAGGTCGCCGGTGCAGAGGTACTCGTCGATCCCCTCTGCCTCGTAGGCCGCGAGCACCGCCTCCAGGGCGTGCAGGTTCGCGTGGATATCGCCGAAGATGCCGTATCGCACGATCCGCCGCCTAGCCCTCACTCCTCAGGGGAAGCCTCGTCGCGAGCCAGATATAAGCGAGAAGAAGGAAAAAGCACGAGAAAAGGCCGGTGTAGGCCATGAGGGGGGGCATCCGGGGGTGCGAGGGCGGGTGCGCCTGCGCCTCAAGGCCGAAGAGGGCGAAGTCGGGCAGGGCGAGGCCCGCCAGACCCCCACCGGAGAGGCTTCCGGCGGCGAAGAGCAGGATCAGCGCGATGGGTGCCGCGAAACCGGGCACGACGGCGGAAAAGAGCAGGCTCGCGGCGACGAGCGGCGGGATCGGGAGCAGGGCGCGGAAACAGGCTCCCAGCAGGCCCTCGGTGGCTTCCTCTGGTGCGTGGTGGTGCCCGTGGTCCGAGACGGCGCCGCTCGACATCAAGTATAACACGGCACAAGTCATTGCCGCAACACAAATTGCGAAGAATAGACTGGACGCTAGAAGCCCGAGATAGCGACCGGAGAGATAGCTCTCGAGCCCAAGCGGTTTCGAGAGCAGCAGGCCGAAGGTCCCGCGCTCGGCGTCGTTTCGTATGACTGCGGAGCCGAGGAAGGCGGCGTGGAGGAGGCCGGCGGCAAAGACGGCCGAGATCGCCAGGTTGGTCGTCTCCGTCTCTTCCGCGCCGAAGGCGAAGCCGAGAAAGAGCCTCGACGTAACGACGGTGACGACGATCAGCCCCCCCGCGACGGGCAGGAATGCGCGCCGCGAGCACTCGCGCCAGGTCAGCAGAATGAGCGCGCTCATCTCTCGATACGGAACCCGGCGAACTCGCGGGTCGCGGGTGAGGTTACGCTGGACTCGTCGTGAATGTGGCTGGCCATGTCCGAGCGTATTCTCGCCAGTATAGCAGCGAGTGTTCCGGGCATCCCTTCGACGACGAGCAGGACCCGGCCATCCGCGAGGTTCCTGACATAGCCCGAGACCCCGCCCTCCGCCTCGACGATGCGGTTCACCCTCCAGCGGAAGCCGACGCCTTGGACTGCTCCCGAGAAGTGGATCGTGCGGCGCTCGATCTGTCGCGTCATCCTGGGCCGTTCACCCGTGGCCGCCCGGGGGCTGCGGCAGCGGCGCGGTCGAGGTGTTCCACGTGGAACGGCCGCCCGCGGACCCCGGGCCGTGACCTTGAGAACACATCATATTGTATTGGTATCGACAAACGGCATCGACCTGTTGATAATGTGGGCGGCGCGCGAGCCGCGGGACGACCCCCGCGGGCGCTTCGCGCGGAGGAAGCGAGGCTTGGATGACGGAGCGCAAACTCGGACGCGGACTCGACTCCCTGCTGGGGGATGCGCAGCCCGGGGGGGCTGACGAACTCGTCCGGCTCAGGCTCGACGAGATCCGCTCCAGCCCCTACCAGCCGCGGCAGGAGTTCGAGGAGGCGCGGCTCGCCGAGCTCGCGACCTCGATCCGGCAGTCGGGCCTCCTGCAGCCGGTGATCGTCCGCCCGGGTGCCTCGGGCTACGAGCTCGTGGCGGGGGAGCGGCGCGTCAGGGCCGCCAGGATGGCGGGATTGCAGGAAATCCCCGCCATCGTGCGCTCCTACGCCGACGACGAGGTTCTCGTGCTCGGGCTCGTCGAGAACATCCAGCGCGACGACCTCAATCCGATCGACAAGGCGGTCGCCTACCGGCGCCTCGTGGCCCATCTCGGTGCCACGCAGGAGGAGGTCGCCGGGAGGCTCGGCCTCGACCGCTCGTCGGTGTCGAACATGATCCGCCTGCTCGACCTGCCGGAGGAGGTGCGCGATCTCGTCCGGCGGGGCGCGCTCGGGATGGGACATGCGCGAGCGCTCCTCTCGCTGCGCGACGAGGTGGACAGGCTTCGCGTCGCGGAGCGCATCGTGCGGGAGGATCTCTCGGTCCGGGCGGTCGAGAAGCTGGCCCGGGAGGGCGGCGCGTCGAAGCCGGCGCGGCGAATCCAGCCCCGCAAGACAGCCCAGGTGCAGGCGCTCGAATCGGAGCTGCGGGCCCACCTCGGCACGAAAGTCTCCATCCAGGATCGGCGCGGCAAGGGCCGGATCCAGATCGAGTACTTCT
Source organism: uncultured Planctomycetaceae bacterium (assembly GCA_964570285.1). GTDB lineage: Bacteria > Planctomycetota > PLA2 > PLA2 > PLA2 > CAZMXP01. The sequence goes on along the minus strand of CAZMXP010000071.1, from coordinate 4,541 downwards.
CCCCCGAGGAGTTCGACCGCATCCTCGACATGCTGAGGCATGGCCCCCAGGGCTTCTCGGCGGGGCGCCCCGAGGCGCGAGGAGCGGGGCGGGGATAGCCCCCGCTCACCCGGCCCCGATCCCTAGTCGGGCTCGTCGGTCTTGCCGCACCCGCACCCGGAGCCGCTCCCCGGGTCCGTGGGCTTCCCGTCCCCCGGGCCCCCCCCACCCTCGCCGGGCGGCTTGGCCGTCGACCCGCGGCGCTCGCCGAGGGGATCGGCCTTCTCGGGATCGACGTCGTGGGGGAAGGGGAAGTCGAGCCCGGGACGCGGGGCCGTCCCCTCGGAGGCCCGCATCATGCGCCGGCCGCCGTGGATCTGGTCCTCCGGGAGGGCCCGGGCCGGGGTTGCCGCCAGCGTGTCGAGGCTCTTCTCGCCCTCCTCGAGGGTGAAGGCATGCTCGCGCGCCTTGCTCCCGTCGTAGACGAGCACCTTGTGGATCACGACCGGCTCGACGAGGAGGTCGCGCGCGTGCACGCTCTGGAAGGCGCTGTCGTCCCGGAAGATCGGGTGGCTCGCCGCCGTCTTCCGGCGGGCGATGCGGTCGACGACGTCCATCCCCTCCACGACCATCGCGAAGGGCGTGTGGATGCGGTCGAGGCTCCGCTCCGTCGCGGTGACGATCTGGAACTGGATGCCGTTGTCCCAGTCCGCCTTGTCGGTGCGCTGCGAGGTGACGACCCCGCGCACGTGGTTCACCGAAAGCCGCGCCTGTTCGGGCGGGATCCCGACGCCGGTGCCGCCGGTGCCCCAGCGGAGGATGTGCGCCTTGAGCAGCGGGTCGTTGTAGAAGAACGAGTAGGGGTCGCCCCCCATGACGCCCTCGGGCGCCTCGGTTCCACCCTTGACGAAGTGGAAGGCTGTCCCGTTGTAAGCCCCTGCTACAGCGAGGCTTAGAAAGGTTTCCGTGTGCCTAGGGGCCAGCTCCGGATAGAAGCGCAGGTGGATGTCCCCGAGTTCGGTCCGGATCACCGCCACGGGGTCGCTGGCGGGGGCAGGGACCGTGACGCTGTTCGACCGCGCCCAAGCGAGGTCGGCCTCGACCTGCCGCAGCATCTGCTCGATCGGCGGCTGGCCGGTGGCGGTGAACCACTTCGACTTCGCGAGCAGCATCGCGTCGAACCGCTCGCCGCGGAGCTCCTTCAGGTAGGCGACGGCCTGCTCGAGGTGGGGCCGCCGGTCCTCGAAGGTCTGCTTGTCGCCGACCCACGCCTCCCGGTAGTGCGCGAGCGCGCCGTACCAGAGCCCGAGCCCCTCCTCCCGGGTGCCGCGGATCTTCGCGATGTGCGCGTCGAGGAACGCGATGGGTTCGCGCGCGGAGAGGTTGCGCGCCAGCTCGCGCTTGACGGCGTCGTAGCGCTCCGCGAGGCGGGCGAACTCCGGCGAGCCCTGCGACTTGCCGAGGTTGAGCACGACGAGGAGGCCGATGACCGCCACGACGATCGCCGCGGCGATCCCGGCGAAGAGGCCCTTGCGCTCGCGGATCGTCCTGAGCGCGGCGACGACGCGCGCCTCGACGATCTCGGGATCGGGCAGCGGGATCGGGGGGGGGGTGGCCTTGGAGGGCATGGTGGGCCTAGCGCAGGCAGTTGACGCGCACGAGGATGTTCACGGAATCGCCGATGCTCGCGTGGCGCTGCACGAAGTCGAGGTCCACCACGCAATGGTCGTCGCCCTTGCGGAACTCGAGGCGGGCGGAGCCCGCGCGCTCCTGCGTCGTCTTCACGAGATCCCACGAGTAGGGGGGGCGCGTCATGGTTTCGTTGAAGAAGCGGACGGCATCCTCGTGCCGTCCCGCGTAGTCGAACTGGAAGCGGCCGCAGCGGAAGGAGGCACCGCTCCACGAGAACGACTCGGCGCGCTCGTGGCGGTAGGTCGCCTCCCGCGGCGCCGGGATGTCCTCGAAGATGTCGCTGTCGAGGTTGCGCCCGCGGCTGCCGGTCGTGGCGCAGGCGGCGAGCGACGCGAGCAGGGCGAGGAGCGCAAGACGGGGGGCGGGGGGGGTCATCGCAACTCCTTCGGCACCGGGATGAAGCCCTCGAGGTGGGCGAGGGCCGCGGCCTCCTTGATGAGGTTGCGCGCCACGACGAGACGCTGCACCTGGTTGGTCCCCTCGTAGATCTGGGTGATCTTGGCGTCGCGCATGAACTTCTCCACCGGGTAGTCTCGCATGTAGCCGTAGCCTCCGAAGATCTGGACGGCCTCCGTCGTGACCTCCATCGCCACGTCGGTCGCATAGTACTTGCACATCGCGGCGTACTTCGTCAGGTTGGGCGCGTTGGCATCGACGGCCTTCGCCGCCGAGTAGACGAGGCTGCGCGCGGCCTCGACCTTCGTCGCCATGTCCGCGAGCATCTGCTGGATCATCTGGAACGAGCTGATCGGCACGCCGAACTGGTGGCGCTTGGTCGCGTAGAGCGTCGCGAAGTCGAGCGCCCCCTGCGCGAGGCCGAGCGCCTGCGCCGCGACGCCGGGCCGCGCGCGGTCGAGCGTCATCATCGCGTGCTTGAACCCGTTCCCCGCCCTGCCGCCGAGGAGGCTCCCCGCGGGGACGCGGCAATCGCGCAGCTCGAGCTCGCCGACCGGCACGCACCGGATCCCCATCTTGTCCTCGATGTAGCCGACCTTGTAGCCCGCCATCTCCTTCTCGAGCAGGAAGGCGCTGATGCGGCGGCTCTTGCTCGTGGGGTCGCTCACCGCGAAGACGGTGTTGAGATCGGCGCAGGGGCCGTTGGTGTTCCACTTCTTCGTGCCGTTGAGGATCCAGTCCTCGCCGTCCGGCTCCGCCCGGCAGGCGAGGCCGCCCGCGTCGGACCCCGCATCCTTCTCCGAGAGCGCGAAGGCGATCAGCTTCCTGCCCGCCGCGATGTCGGGCAGGTGGCGCTCCTTCTGCTCGTCGGTGCCCGCGACGAGGATCGGGAAGGAGCCGAGCGCGTTGACGGCGAAGAGCACGCCCGTCCCGCCGCAGCAGCGGGAGAGCTCCTCGACGACGACGCAGAGGTCGAGCACGCCCCCCCCGGCCCCCCCGTACTCCTTCGGGATCCAGACGCGCATCAGGTCCGCGGCGGCCAGCGCGTCCTTGATCTCCCAGGGGTACTCCTGCAGGCGGTCGTACTTCCAGGCCCGCGGGAGCACGACCCGGCGCGCCACGTCCCGGGCCCGCTCGCGCCACTCAAGGTTCTCTCGGGACAGAAGATGATCCACGCCTATCGCCTCTCGCCGGTTTCTTGGGGCAAACCCGCATTCTAGGGCCCCGGCGGAGGGTACGCAACGCGGGTCGACGGGGCTTTCCGGGCGCGGGCCCTCAGGCCGAGGCGGGCGCCTCGACGAGGCGCCGCTGGGCGTGGCCCTCCTCCTCGCTGTGCCAGTGGGAGACCGCCGCCTCCCCGAGTTCCCAGCAGTAGAAGAGGAAGTGCTCGCCGTCCATCGCGGCCGCGGGGAAGTCGATCACCCCCTTCTCGTAGTCGCGCAGCCTGCACCCCAGGGCCTCCAGCTCGTCGATGAGGCGCCGCAGGTCCACGAGCAGGCCCTCGATCTGCGCGTCGCGGCGGGCGAGGTCGGAAGCGGCCACGCCCATGCCCGCGCGCCGCTGGTTCTTGAGCTTCTCCAGTTCGCGGATCGCGAGCTTCACCTCCCGGTAGCGGCGCACCGCGTCCCGGGTGATGACGCGCACCAGGGGGAGAACCCTGTTGGTGTCGTCGAGAGTGAAGATTCTGTCGTCCATGGCCGGACCTCCGGGACCACCGGTGCCTAAGCAGGTCGCGTGCCGCAGGTTGGTTCGCTACCATTTAGACGCAGCCCGGCCGCGTCTTGACGGAGAATTCGCCTCGCAATCGGGACTTCAGGGCAGGCGCGATAGCCATAACCAGCTACAGGACAGATGGTTAGCGCGAGAATGCCCCGGATCGTCCGCTCCCGTCTCCAGGCTCCGCGGCCCTAGGTTGCCGTGTCCCCTCATGGGGACACGACAACCCGCTGGCTCAAACCCCCTGCGCCCCCTATAATGCCCGGCTTGGATGTGCTTGGCCCGTGGGGCAGGCCATCAACCCCAATGGACCGAACGGGAAGAGGCTCGGGGGCGGCGACGCTCCCCTTCGAAGAGAACCGCGTGAAGGAGCAAATCAAGCGGCTGCAGCAGTATGTCTGGGAGCGCCACATCGATGGCGGCGACCACTACGACCACTCGATCACCGACGAGCAGGCCATCCGCGAGCTGGACGCCTACTACTCCGAGATCGGCAACCGCAATTCGAGCGACCAGGTCTACCTCGGCATCCTGCTCTTCGAGAGGGCGTTCCAGTTCCCCGGGGAGCAGGCGGAACTCTTCGAGCGCGCGAGGAAGATCTTCGAGTTCTACCGTCGCGTGACGGACGAGACCGACTGGCAGGCCGTCGAGGACCGGCTCGAGGACATCGTCTCCTTCTTCGCGGAGAGCGCGCCGGCGGGCTCCGCGGACGCGGCCCCCGCCGCGGCGCCCGCGGGCGATGCGCGCGCGGAGCCGCC
>CAZMXP010000070.1:0-22163 GCA_964570285.1 uncultured Planctomycetaceae bacterium | reverse complement strand
CGCCGCCGCCGCGCGCGCGGCGCGCCGCTCCTCGCGCTTGCGCTGCGCCTCCGCCTCCTGCTCCTCCTTCCACTTCTGCGCGCGCGACTTGAGCACGATCGGACCCTCGCGCTTGGGCTTGGGCGGCGGCGGGTCGAGGAAGACGATCGTGCAGTCGGGCCCGAGCGTGATCGTGTCGCCGTCCTTCAGCTTCGAGGTCGTGATCTTCTCGCCGTTGAGCAGCGTGCCGTTCGTCGAGCCGAGATCCTGGATCGCCCAGCTCCCGTCCTTCACGCGCCCGAGCCGGAAGTGCTCGCGCGACGCCTCCTTGACCGGCAGCGTCAGGTCGAGCCCCTCGTTCCGTCCCGCGGTGATGGGGCTCTTCGTCAGCTCGGTCTCGACGGTCCGCTTCCCGATGGTGATGCTGAGCTTCGGCATGGCGCTCGCAAGATCATACGGAACCGCCCGCCCCCGCGGGAAGCCGGAGCCTTGGCGCGTCGTCCGTTAGATTGGACCCCATGCGCCGGAACGGCCCCCCCCTCGCGCTGCTCGCGCTCCTGGGCCTGCTCGTGCTCGGCGGCATCCTCTTCGTCTATTCGGAGATGTCGGGCCGGGGCCAGCCCTTCTCCGCGCCGGTCGCCGGACCGCCCCGCGATCCCCCTCCGTCCCCCGAACTGCCCGATCCGCCGTCGGTCGAGGAGCCGCCGCCGGCGCCCCCGCCGCCCCCGCCCGTCGAGCCGCCGCAACCCGGACCCCCCGCCGAACCTCCCCCCGCGCCCCCCTCCGACGCGCCGCCGGCGGCGGTCCGCACCTTCGCGGAACTGACGCTCGAACTCGCGCCGCCGGGCGACGACCTGCAGGCGCCGATCGACGTCACCGTCGGCGACGGCGCCGGCTACGCGATCGAGGGCGCGCTGGTCGTCTTCCGCTCGGGCGCGTCGATCCTCTACCGCGAGCGCGCCGACGCGAGCGGCCGCGCGCGCTTCGTTCCGGGGGCGGGCGAGGCGGGGCCGTTCCGCGTGGACGCGATCGCGAAGGGGTACCTCGTCGAGCACTCGCCCGCGGTGGCGCCCGGCGCGACCGTCGCGCTCACGCTGAAGGCGCGGCCCGCCGTCGAGGGCGTCGTGCGCGCGCCCGCCCCCGGCGAGGCGCTCGTGACGCTCTACCTGAACGACCGCGTCCATGCCCAGCGCGCGCGCGAGGACGGCAGCTTCTTCTTCGCCGACCTCGACGAGGGCGAGGCGCAGGTGATCGCGGACGTGCCCGCCTACGGCAGCGACAGCGAGCGCTTCTACCTCGAGGCGGGTTTCCGGCGCCACGTGCGGCTCAACGTGCGGCCGCAGAACCGCGCGCTCATCCGAGGCGAGATCCGCTTCTGGCCCGGCCGGGGCGACGCGTGGATCAACGGCGTGCCCGTCGCCGTGCGGGCGACGGGGACCTTCGAGTTCGACCGCGCGGTCCTCGGCGGCAACGAGATCCTGCTCGACGCGCCGGGCAAGGCGCCGCTGCGCGAGCGCTTCGACGTGGGCGGCCGCACGAAGGGCGAGTACGGCTTCGCGATGCGCGACGGCGAGACGATCCGCGGAAGGGTGCGCGGCGGCCGCACCAACCTCCCCGTGCCCGGCGCGCTCGTGCGCGTCGGCGTCGACTTCCGGGACCCCGCGAACACGCGCGTGCCGCTCTTCCCGGTGGACCGGATCGCCGTCGCGCGCACCGACGAGGAGGGGCGATTCGTGGTCGAGAGGCTCGACGACCGGCTCACCTACCTCGTCTCGATCGTCGCGGAGGGGTACGGTCAGTTCCTCGGCTCGACGAACCCGGGCCGCGGCCTCTTCCAGGCGCTGCTGCCCGAGGGGCCCTTCGTCTACGGGAAGTTGAGGGGGCTCGGGGGAGTGCCGAAGGACGCGGTCGTGACCGCGCTGCGCATCGCCGACCGCGACGACGGCCGGCGCTTCAACGTGCCCTCGTGGGACGGCGCGCGCTCGACGCGCGACCGCGAGGGGCTCTACGGGCTCTCGGGCCTCGTGCCCGGCACCTATCTCGTGCAGGTGCACGCCGCGGGCTACGGCGCGCTCGAGACGATGCTCGAACTCGGGCACGGCGAGCGCTTCCGCCTCGACCTGCGCCTGCGCCGCGGCGCCGACGCGGGGCAGGAGGAGGTCGAACTCCTGCAGCGCCTGCCGCCCGCCGTCGACACCGCGCCGGAGGACCTGCCCCCCGACGCGACGCTCCTGCATGTCGATGCGCGCTCCGCCCCGGGCGCGGTGCAGCCCGACGGCGTGCGCGTGCGCTTCTTCTTCGGCGACAGGGAGTTCATCGCGCCGATGGAGATCGACCTGCTCGAATTCCCGCTGCGCGGCCTGCCCGAGGGCGACTACAGGGCGATCCTCGTCCACCCCTCCTTCGACCGCCCCAGGATCCGCGACCGCGTGCCGGTGCGCCGCGGACAGCCGTTCGAGCTGGTGTTCGCGCCGTAGGGGCGCGCGCCGCACGCCGTGGTCAGGCCGTGGTCGAGTCCCGCCCGGCACGCGCCGCCTCACGCCCTTGCGGCGGCCAGCTTGAGTAGGTTGTGTCCCGTGCACGCCAGGCTGAAGGCCGGCGACCTTCGCCAAGCCTCGTCGCGGTCCGATGGCCGCTTCCGGAAGTCGCTGATCGTGCGGTGGTCCGGCGCCTGTCGGCCGGTCACGGACAGCGAACCCCCTTTCACTTGAGAGTTTGTCCGACGAATGGTCGGACAGACTCCTAGCCGCCCTTCCCCCCCGCCGGCGGGAGGCCGCGCGCGGGAAGGCGGCGCCGGCGCTGCAGCGACGCGGTGCCCTTCTGCGGATCGACGTAGTAGCCGCCGGTCATGGCCGAGAGGCGTTCGAGGAGGGGGCGGTCCTGGTCAGCGCCGATGCCGACGCAGTGCACGACGGTGTCGATGGGCGAGTTCCAGAGGTGGAAGCAGCGGACGATGCTCTCGCCCGACCGGAAGCGCCCGCGCGTCGCGTTGCCATCGGTCAGGAAGACGATCGTGTCGGGCACGTCGTGGAAGCGCAGGTCGCCGCCCGGGGAGGCGAGGTAGTCGCGGAACGACTGGCGCAGCGCGTCCCAGAGGTTGGTCAGGTAGGTCGCCTCGCGCTTGAGGATCCACTTGGTCGCGCTCTCCCGGGTGGTCCTGCCGGCGCGCACAAGCTTGGGCTGGAACAGGACCGCGCGGTCCTCGTAGGCGACGATGTTGAACAGCGCCCCGTCCGGCAGCGCCTGCACCGCCGCGATCAGCTCCGCCTGCGCGCAGCCCATCCTCGTCGCCGGCAGGCCGTGCCGGGAGCGGTTGGCGACGAGCCTCGCCTCATCCAGGTCGAGTTCCTGCAGCATCGATCCGCTGCAGTCGAGCGCGAAGACGACGCGGCGCGACTCGATCGGGATTCGGAAGAACCGCGCGACGGTGTACGAGTCGGCGGCGCCGGCGGCGGGCGCGTTCGCCTCGGGGGGCGCGTAGCTGCCGCCGCGCACCGCCGCCTCGTTCTCCTTCCACCAGCCCGCCCAGTCGGCGGGGCGCTCGGCGAAGGAGCGGCCGGTCAGCTCCTCGAGGTAGGAGTCGCATGCGAACGCCATCTCCCCCTCCTCGCGGGCGATCGCCTCGACCAGGGCCGCGATCGCGTCGGCGGGCGGCCCGCACGCGATCACGCGGTACGCGCCGAGCCGCAGCGCCCAGTGGTCGTGCTTCGCGAAGGGCCGGATCGCGTCCATCACGCCGGGCGCGGACGCGTGGGGCACCAGCGCGCGCAGCGCCCCCGAGACGTTGCGGAGGTCGGTCTGGCCGAGGATCGACGTCAGGACCGGCACCGACGAGACGCACTCGGGGCGGGCGAGCGCCTCGAGGAAGAAGCGCCGGGCGGTCGGGTTCGAGTCCGTGCGGGCGCCCACCTCGATCTCCCGCAGCGCCTCGGCGCTCCGGTAGGTGGCCAACTCCTCGCCGATGCCGTACATCGTCAGCAGTTCGAGCTCGGCTTCGAGCAGCGTCACCCTCTGGGACGCCTCGGCGTGGTCGAGCCGCGCGCGCGCCGACCGGTGGCGCGCCGTGCCGCCGTTCCCGGTCGCCTCGAGGACGTAGGCCTCGATGAACCAGCCCGAGACCTCCGCGTCCTGCTTGTCGAGGATCACCGCCAGGCGGTCGAGCTGCTTCAGGCACTTCTCGATGACCGTCTCGCCGAGCTGCACGGCCGGACGCCCGTCGTGCTGCCCCAGGATCTCGAGGCCCTTGATCCGGTCGCTGCCCCGCTCCGAGGCCAGCAGTCGGCGCGCCTCCGCCATTTCGTTGCCCGCCGGCGCGACCGGCGCAGGGAGCAGCGCGACGAGAAGCAGCGCCAAGCCACGCGCGCGACCCCGACGGCCGGCCATGCCGCCACGTTAGCAACTCCGTCCGGCACGGGCCACCCCCCCCGACCCACTGGGTTGCTCAGGGGGGCTCCGCGGCGGAGGACCGCCGCTTCGCCCCCCCGCCCCACCGGGTTGCTCGGGGGGGCTCCGCGGCGGAGGCCCGCCGCTTCGCCCCCCCGAACCCCCCCTATTCGCGTTCCACCTTGATCGTGAACTCGCCGGTGCTGGGTTGGCCGCGCATGTTGAGCATGACGGCGAGGCGCAGCGTGCCGCGGGCGTCCGCGAGGCCGCTCCACATGCGGCCCACGCGGAACATCTGGCCGCCGTCGCCGAAGCGGCCCATCAGGCAGCCCATCGGGTGGCCGTTGATCTGGCCCATCTGCATGTTGCCGTCGGGGTCGAACATCTGGCCGCCCCAGTTCGGGAAGGTGATCGAGCCGCTCGCGGAGAGCCTCACCTCCTCGCCCTTCTCGAAGGCGAACTTGCTGTCGAACCACGCGCCCATCGTCGTGAACTGGCCGTCCATCGTGACGCGCTCCTCGCGCCGCGCGACGTGGCGGCGGATCTCCGCGACCTGCTGCCGGCGCACGTCGATCGGCCCGAGCTCGTGGAGCGTGATCTTGAACGCGCCCTGCTGCACGCTGCCGCGCAGCGCGAAGCGCGTCGTCTCGACGAGGTCGTCGGAAGGCGCGAGCTCCTCGTCCTCGGGGATCTGCATCGCGTCGTAGAGCTCCTTGCACGCGCGCCGCACCTCCGGGTCGGCGTGCCGGCCCGCCGCCTCCGCGAGGTCGGGCGCGGCGAACCGCCCCTCCCCCGCGAGGTGCGCCTGCGCGGTGAGCCGCTTCTCCGGGCTCGCGGAGCCCAGCTCCGCGATCGCCGCCGCGACGCGCGCGAGCCGCTCGGGGTCGCTGCCGCGGCCGAAGACGACGCGCTTCAGTTCCGCGACGGGCACCGAGAGCTCGCCGAAGGCGGTCTTCACCTTGAACTCCGCGGGCTCGAGCGTGCCGACGAGGATGCTAGCGCCGCGCAGCCGCAGTTCGTGCCGAACCGGCTCGGGAACGCTGGGGGGGGCGGGGGGTTCGGGGCTCTTGCCCTCCTCGCCGGCCGCGAGCGCCGCGAGCAGCAGGGCCATCCGCACGCTTCTCACTTGCGCTCCTCCCCGGGGCCGGGCAGCGGCACCGGCAGCCGCTCGTCGCTCCCCACGTCCTTGGGCCGCGGCCCCAGCGTCGCCTCGATGTCCTTCGTTTCGTTGCCCCGCTTGACCGTCAGCTTGACGGTGTCGCCGGCGCGCCTGCGTCCGATCTCGAATCGGAGCGCGAAGGAGTTGCGGACCTTCTGGCCGTCGATCGCGAGCACGACGTCGTCCTTCGCGACGCCCGCCTTCGCCGCGGGCTGGTCGGCGACGACGTCGACGACGCGCGCCCCCTCCTCGGTGCGCTCCTCGTCCATCTGCACGCCGAGGAAGGCGGGCTCGAGCACCGTCCCCTCCTTGCCGAGGCGCGCGATCAGCCGGGCCGGGTCGGGGATCGGCGTCGCGAAGCCGATGCCGCTGTCGTACCAGTTCGGGTTCACCTCCTCGCCGCGCGCGCCGAGGGGGACGAGCACGCCGTAGACGCGCCCCTCGAGGTCGACGAGGGGCCCGCCGTAGTTCGTCGGCGAACTCGCGGCGTCGGTCTGCAGCGCGTTGCCCTCGACGCGGTTCTTGGCCGAGATGATGCCGTACTTGACGTCGACCGCGTCCTTCGTCAGCGCGCGGCCGACGGCGAAGGCCCACGCGCCGACGTCGACATCCTTCGGGTCGAGGAAGGTGGGCACCGGCAGTCCCGCCGCGTCGATCTTCAGCAGCGCGAGGCCGCTCGCCCGGTCGATGCCGAGCAGGCGCGCCGCGTGCGTGCCGCCCGCGGCCGTCGTCACGACGACCACCTGCGGCTTGCTGTCGAAGTTCCACGCCGAGGTCACGATGTGGCCGTCGGCGGAGATCACGAGCCCGGTCGTCGGGCCCTCCGCCTTCTTGAAGCCCTGCGCCGCGAGCATCTTCATCCATTCGTTCGGGAAGCGCGGCGTGCTCCCCTCGGGCTCCCCGGGCCCCTCCTCGCCCTCCCCGGGCTCCTGGCCGTCGCGGGGGCGCTCGGGCACGGTCATCTTCGACTTCGCGTCCTCGGGGATCTCGACGTTGCGGATGCCGCCGACGGTCGTCACCGTGACGACCGACGGCGCGATGCGCTCGAGCGCGCGCGCGAGCACCGCCTGCAGCGCGAGCAGTTCGTCGGGCTCCTGCTCGGGCGGGGCGAGCAGGCAGAGCAGCAGCAGCGGCGTGGTCATCGCGGGGGCTCCGGGGCAAGCGTGAGAGGGACGAGCAGGACCTCCTGCCCGCGCTGGATCGTGAGCCGCGCGGTGTCGCCCGCGCGGTAGCGGTCCATCTGCTTCTCGAAGGCCTTCCAGCTCCTGATGCGCGTCTCGTCCACCTTCAGGATCAGGTCGTCGGCGCGGATGCCCGCCTCGGCGGCGGGCGATCCCGGGACGACGCGGTCGACGTAGGCGGGGGTGCTGCGGTTGACGCCGCCGCGCAGCACGCGGATGCCGTGGTGGCCGGGGGCGGCCCCCGGCGCGGTCTCGGGGGCGGCCTCGCCCGGGGGCGCGTAGTTGCGCGGCGCGTCGGGCCGCGCGACGGTGTCGTCGATGAAGGGCTTCAGGTCGTCGATCGGGATCGCGTAGTGCACCTGCGCGTTGGTCTCCCTGCTCTCGACGATGGTCCCGGAGATGCCGACGACGTCGCCGTGCAGGTCGGCGAGCGGGCCGCCGAAGACGCCCGGGTTGTTCATCGCGTCGTGCAGGATCACCGGCCGGTCGTAGGGCATGTCGAAGAGCCCGTCGCGCATCGCGAGCGGCGTGATCGCGCTGACGACGCCGACGTTCACGGCGCAGCGCTCGGCCCCGAGCGCCACCTGGTAGGCGTTGCCGACGAGCAGCACGAAGTGGCCGGGCCGGAGCGCCGCGCTGCGGCCGAGCCTCGCCGCGGGGAACCTCGCCCCCTCGCCGCCGGCGAGTCGCAGGAGCACCATCTTCGAGCGCCGGTCCTCGCGCACGAGCGTCGCGACGAGCCGGCGCCCGTCGTGGAGGTGGCAGCGGATCGCCGTCGCCTCCTCGAGGGTCACCGAGCCGCGCGTCAGCACGAGGCCGCTCTCGTGCACGATCACGCCGGTCATGTAGCCGTAGATGCCCCGGAACCCCTTCGCGCCGAAGACCTTCACGACCGAGGGCTGCAACTGCTCGACCGCCGCGTCGAGCCGCTTGCTGCGCAGCGGCGGCCCGCCGGCGAGGGCGGCCGCGCCGAGGAGCGCGAGCGCGAGCGCGCGCCTCACGGCGCCCCCACGCTCTCGTAGTCGATCGTCTGCAGGAGCTTCTCCTTCTCGCGGTCGGAGATGCGCACGCGCATCGGCCACTGGTCGCGCCACGCGTCGAACTCGACCGAGATCCAGCGCGCCCACGCCTGCGCGTAGAGGTCGCAGCGCAGGAGCCGCCCGCTCGCGAGCTCGACGAAGTAGACGCGCTTCTGGCCCGCCTTCGTCTCGACCTCGAAGCGGTCGGCCGTCGCGTCGCCGACGAGCGCGCCGCCGGTGAACTCCACCGACGCGAAGCGCCGGCGCCCCTCCGGCGCGAGCAGGTCGTTCCAGGCCGCGGCGCGCTCGGCGAGATCCTGCCGCTTCTCCTCGGACGCATCGTCGGGGGGCACGGGGGCGCCGCCCGCGTAGCGCTCCTCGAGCGGCCGCGGCTCGCGCCCCTCGACGGCGAGCGTGCCCCGGCGGACCTGGTCGCCGATCGGCGCGAGCGCGGCGCGCGCGGCGGCGAGGGTGCGGTCGATCTCCATCGCGACATAGGTCTCGGGCACCCTGCGCTGCGCCTGCTGCGACGGCAGGATCAGCGGCACGCCGTCGAGCGTCACGCGCACGTCGCGCTCCTCCCACCCCTTCTCGCCGTGCGTCGCGACCCGGAGCGAGACGCGCCGCCCCTTGGGCAGCACCGCGACGAGGCGGCTGAACTCGTTGGTCTCGGGCACCGGCCGGCCCTGGAACGCGAGCAGCGCGTCGCCGAGGCGGATGCCCGCCGCGTAGGCGCAGCCGGGGTCGAGGAGCCGGTCGAAGGTGACGCGCACGCCGCCCGGCCAGTCGGGGTCCTCGATGTCGCGCACGGTCGCGTTCAGCGTGCCGTGCTCGACGATCTTGCCCGCGCGCAGCTCGGGCAGGCAGTGCTTGATCTGGTTGCTCGAGATCGCGTAGCCGACGCCGATGTTGACCCGCCCGCGGTCGCGCAGCGAGACGCGGCCGTTGATGCCGACGACCTCGCCCGCGAAGTTGAAGAGCGGCCCGCCGCTGTTGCCCGGGTTGATCGACGCGTCCGTCTGGATGCAGTCGGGGTAGAGGAGCTGGCCGCGGATCGAGCCGGGCTGGTAGCGGTTCTTGCCGCTGACGACGCCGAGCGTGATCGTCGGCGTGAAGTCCGTCGCGAGCAGGAAGGGGTTCCCCATCGCGTAGACCCAGTCCCCCTGCCGCAGCGCGTCGCTGTCGCCCAGCGGCGAGTGCGTCCACGCGCGCGGCTCGGTGAGCCTCAGCAGCGCGAGGTCGCCGCTCGGGTCCACGCCGAGCACGACGGCGGGGTGGATCCGGTTGTCGTCGAGCCCGATGCGCATCTCCGAGTCGAGCTCGGTCACGTGGAAGTTCGACAGCACGAGCCCGTCTTCCGTGATGACGACCCCCGAGCCCCCACCCTGTCCCCGGAAGACGGCGCAGACCGCCGGGGCGAGGCGCCGCGCGAGATCGATGCGCTGCCGCTCTAGGCGGCGCACGAGATCGAGGTCGGGGTCGGCGCCGCGCGCCGCGGGGGGCAGCAGCGCGAGCGCCGCGAGGCAGGCGAGCAGTCTCCGGTCCATCGTTCAGTCCGGCAGGGGGCGCGCCCCGTAGAGCCGCGCCTCGGCCCAGTCGCAGAAGTCGGAAGTGTACGCTTCGCCCGGATCGGCTTCGAGCACGAGCCGGTCGACGCCGGTGACGTCGAGCGCGAGCGGCAGCGGGGGCTCGCCGCGCCGGCGCGCGACCTCCCCGAGCAGCCTCCCGTCGCCGATCACGCGGAAGAGCGCCGCCCCCTCGCGGCCCGCCGCGTCGTCGATGCCGCAGCGCACGAAGAAGGAGCGCCACTTGCCGCCGAGCGCGTAGGTCAGCCGGCTCCTCGCCTGCACGCCGATGCCGCGCTCGTAGGTGCGGCCGCCGATGCGCAGCGGCCCGCCGTGCACCATCGCGTCGCGCCGCCACGGCGGCGCCTTGCCGAAGAGCGAGACCTCCTCGCTGTCGATCGGCTCGAGGTCGCCCAGCGGCGCGAGGTGGGGGCCGAGGAACTCGATCGCGAGGATCTCGGCGCGGTCGACGCGCGCGCCGCCCCCGGTGACGGCCTCGGCGTCGAGGCGCTCGAGGGGCAGCGTCAGCCGCGCGCCGCCGGAAAGGCGCAGCCGCACGTGCAGCGTCTCGGGCGCCGCCACGGCGCCCCGGTCGAAGGCGCGCACGAAGCCGTACGCCTTGCCGAGCGGCAGGTCGCGCTGCTCGTCGCCGACGCGCACGCGCAGCGAGGAGGCGTCGATCGACAGCACGCGCGCGGGCATCGGGAAGGGCGAGGTGCCGCGCTGCACGATCACGACGTCGCGCCCCTTCTCCAGCTCGGCGGCGAAGGCCTGCTGGTAGGTCTCCTGCACGCCGGCCAGCAGCGCGCCGAAGCGCACCGCCTTCACGCGGTCGAGGGGGACCCTGAGCCCGGCGATCCCGGGCCCGGTGACGAGCAGCGCGTCGCCCGTGCCCTCGACGCTGCCGCGCAGGCGGTCGCCGTTGCAGAGATGGAGGTTCATCGGGGGGGCGGGGGGCTCCTCGCCGGAGAGGAGCGTCGCGTGGACGAGCGAGGGGGTCGGGACGGAGCGCTCGGCCCCCCCCGCGTCGCGCAGCAGCGCCGTCCCCGCGTCCGCGGAGACGACGAGCGCGTCCGCCGACGCGCCGTCCACGAAGCCGACGTCCGGCCCCGCCGGGGCGGCGGCCGCGATCGCGAGCAGGAGGGCCGCGCTCCGGATCACTTCCCCTCGGGCGAGGGCGTCGTGACGCGCTTGCCCTCCGCGAGCGCCTTGTCGTACTGGCGGAGCAGGTCGCGGTAGCGGTCCGGGATCTTCTCCTTGAGCGCCTGCAGCACGTCCTCGCGCTCCTTGTCCTTCATCTCGCCCCACTGCTCGCCCGGCTTGCGCGGCGGCTTGCCCCGCAGGTCGCCCGTGTCCGCGGCGCCGGGGGGGGCCGCGGACTTGTTGGCGGGGCTGTTGGAGGGGTCGTTGCCGCGCGGGTTGCCGCTGCCGCCGCCGCCGTTGCCCTGGCCGTTGCCCTCGTTCTGCTCCGCCTTCTTGATCAGCTGCTCGATGATGTCGACGATCTCCTTCTGGCTGTTCTGCGTCTTTGCGCCGGTGTCGCCGTCCTCGATCTTCTTCGCGACCTCGTCCATGCGGTCGGAGAGGTCGTAGAGCGGGCTCTCCCAGGCCTGCATCAGCTCGTTCAGCATCTGCTCCATCGCCTGCCGGTAGCGCTGCGGCGCCTCGGGGTAGTCCTCGAGGAAGCGCTTCGCGCCGACCATCGCCTCCTCCTTGCGGCGCGACCGCGAGAGGCTGTAGGCGTGGTAGAAGGCGGCCTCGATGTCGCAGCCGACATGGCGGCCGTGGTCGTCGAGCACGGCCTGGAAGGCGGCGTTCGCCTGCTCGTACCGCTCACGGTTCATCTCGGCGAGGCCGAGCCGGAAGGTCGCGTAGGCCTTCAGGTACTCGTCGTCGCGCTGCGCGAGGGCCGCGAAGACCTCGGCCGCCGCCGCGTAGCGCTCGTCGAGCAGCATCGCGTCGCCGCGGCGGTAGTCGGGATGCATCTCGAGCAGCGCCTGGTGCATGCAGCAGAACTCGCCGCCGAGCAGCGCGCCCTCGCGCAGCTTGAGGATCTTCGCCTTCGCGACCGGGTCGAGGCGCTCGTCCGCCTCGACGTGCGCGAAGAAGCGCTCGATCTTGCGCTCCTGCATCTTCTTCACGAGCTCGGCCTTCGGGCCCTCGGCGGCGGCGAGCGCGCAGAGCAGCGGGAGTACCGGCAGCAGGCGCATCGCTATTCCTCCTCCCGGTTGAGCTTGTCGGCCATCGTGCGCGTCAGGCTGCCGACGGCGCCCTGCTTCTCGGCGAGCCGACCGCGCTCGCCGTCGTCCTTCTCGCGGAGGCGCTCGTAGTCGGTCGTGCGCCGGTTCACGCGCACCTGCAGCGACTTGAGCATCTTGAGCTCGGCGGAGGTGGGCAGCAGGTTGTCCTCGCTGTCGCCCTCCTGCCCGTCGCCGTTGCCCTGCCCGCCCCCCTGCTTCTTCTCGCGCTCCTCCTGGATGACCTCGATCAGCTCCTTCAGCGTCGCGATGACGTCCTGCTGCACCTGCTGCACGTAGGCGCCCGCGTCGAGCTTGAGCAGCCGGGCCGCGAGCATGTCGAGGTCCTTGCGCATGTCGTCCACGACATCCGGGATGACGATCGTCGTCCCCTCCTCGCGGAGCAGTTCCAGCAGCTTCTCGGCCTCGGTCGCGAGGTCGGTCTCGCCCTCGGCGACCTGCCGCGACTTGTCGGTGTCGGCGCGCGTCGGCTGCTTGCTGTCGCGCAGGCGCAGGTCGAGGCTGATCGTCTCCTTGAACAGGGCGGTCTGCTTCTGCAGCATGCGCGTGAGGCGACGCTCGATCGCGTCGAGCAGCATCAGCTGCTCCTCCTCCCGGAGCTGGCGCAGCGCCTCCTCGAGCTCCTCCTGCGCCTTCTCGAGCCGCTCGATCGCCTCCTTCTGCTCGGGGTTGGCGCCCTTCGCCGAGCCCCCGCGCAGGTTGCGGCTCGCGCGCTGCATCGCCTTCTTCGCCTCCTCGACCGGCCCCTGCCCCGGGGTCGGGGCGCCGTCCGGCTGCCCCCCCGCCCCCTGCTCCTCCATCTTCTTGCGCATCTCCTCGGTCTTCTCGGCCGTCTCGTCCTGCTCCTTCGCGAGCTTGTCGTAGTCGGGCAGCTCCATCAGGCGCTTGAGCTCCTTCTCGAACTGCTCGAGCTTCTTCATGGCGGCCTCGAGCTCCCGCTTGGCCGCCTCCTCCTTCGGCAGCGCCTGCTCGTTCTGCCCCTTCGAGAGCCCCTTCTCCGCCTCCTGCATCTCGCCCTGCGCCTTGCCGAGCTCGCCGGAGCCGCCGTCGGTGCCCTGGGCGCCCTTCTCGAGCCGCTCGACCTCGGCGCGGAGCCGCTCGGTGTCCTTGCGGATCCGCTCCTGGTCGGTCTCGAGGCGCTTCCTGTCGAACTCCTTCCTGCGCTCCTCGAGGCGGCGCAGCGCCTCCTCCGCCTCGCGCAGGTCGGCGTCGGCGGGCGCGCCGTCGCGCATCGACTGCGCGGCGCGCGCCATCGCCTTCGCGGCCTGCTCCGCCGGGTTGCGGCGGCCGAGCGCGTCCTCCTTCATCTCCGGCGGCAGCGCCTCGGCTTGCCGCGCGATGTCGTCGGCCAGCTTCTGCGCGGCTGCGGCGTCGTTCCGGAGCTCCTTGAGCCGCTGCTGGAGGGTCTTCAGCGCCGCGTCCCCCTCGGGGGCGCGGGTGTCGCCGATGAGCTTCTCCTGCCGCGCGATGAGGTCCTGCAGCTTCGCCTTCGCCGCCGCGGCGCGCTGGAGCGCCTTCTCGGGGTCGGCGAACTTCTCGGAGTTCAGGAAGTGGTTGCGCTCCTCCTCGAGGATCTTCCGCAGCGTCTCGCTGATCTGCTCGAGCTGCTTGATCTTCTCGGCGAGGTCCTTCCGCTCGCTGTCGCGGTCGAGCAGGATGTCGAGGAGCCGCGTCAGCGCGACCTCGAGGCCCTTCTGCTGGTCGAAGGCGGGGCTGAAGTACTCCTGCTTGAGCAGCGTCTCGATCTCGGCGATCTTCTCGAGGTTCCGGTCGGCCTGGCTGCGCTGCCACGCCATCCGGAGGCGCGCCGCCTGCTCGGGGTTCTGGCCCGCGAGCTGGTCCGCGATCCGCTTCATCGTCTCCTCGATCTTCGCGAGGCGCTCGCCCACCTCCCGCTGCCTGTCCGCGAGCTCGGCGGTCGTGGGGGGGGGCTTCTTCGCGGCCGGCTCGTCCCCGAGGACGGTCGCCGCGAGCATGCAGGCGAGGAGTGCGCAGCGTCCGGTCACATCATGCCTCCGTGGGAATCCGTACCCTGAGTGTATACGCCAGACACCTCCCTATCGGGTGCGGGATTCCAAGTTGTTACGGGGCCCCAGGGTTGGGCCCCCCGGCTACCGTCCCCCCTCCCTGTCCGGAGGGGGGTCGTCCCCGAAGATCTCGCGCATGACCGCCTCGTACTTGGCCCGGGTCAGGTCCTTGACCTCGCCGTGGGCCTTCAGGATGCCGCGAACCCGCTCGATGATCTCGGTGAACCCCTCGATCTTGATCATGTTCGCGAGGACGCTCTCCATCGCCTTCAGCACGGCGTCGTAGCCGCGCTCGAGGTCGGCGCCGTCGCTCCCCTTCACGTCGAGGGCGGCGGCGCGCTTGGCCTCCCGGTCGAGCCGCTCGGCGTGGCCGCCCATCACCGCCGTGCGGAGGTTCTCGAGCGCCCGCACGACGCTCGCCTGCAGCCCCTGGATGCGCCCCTGGTCGTAGACGCGGTTGTTGGCCATCTCGTCGAGCACCTGCGCCATGCCGCGCTCGACCGCCTGCACGCGCCGCGCGATCTCGCGCTGCTCCTGCCCCTGCCCCTCGAGCCGGAGCCTCAGCTCCTGCGGGTCGCCGGGCGGCTGGTCGCGCATGTCCCTGAAGCGGTCGCGCAGGCGGCGCTCCTTCTCGATCAGCTCCTCGAAGGCGCGGCGCAGCTCCTGCTGCCGGCGCGTGATCTCGGAAAAGAACTCCTCGAGCGTCACGACCTTCACCGTCAGCGCGTCCGACTTCCCCTCGTGGGCGGCCGGCTCCGCGTTGTCGCTCGCGTAGGCGGTGAAGGTCAGGAAGGCGCCGGGCAGCGCCTCGAGGTCCTTGACCTCGATCTGGCCTTCGAGGGCGCAGCTCTCCGTCCCGAGGCGCGTCTCGGGCATCGGGATGTGCAGGGGGTCGGGGGCCTGCCGGTCGCCCGCGCTCTTCTGCACCTCGATCCTCCCCGCGACCACCTTCACGTCGTCGCGGATGCGCGCGGTCCACGGGATCACGGCGCCCTCGACGACGATCGTGCCGATGCCCTCCTTCTGGAAGTTCACGCGCGGGGGACGGTCCTCGACGACGCGCACGAGGAAGCGCGGCGCGAGCGTCGGGTTCGTGAGGCCGTCGGCGTCGCGCAGGCGGATCCCGCAGAGCACGGTCTCCTTCGGGCGCAGCTCGAGCTCGAACTCGCGGGGGCCGAGCAGCCGCGCCCCCTCCCCCTCGGCGTCGGACTCGCCATAGACGACCGCCGCCGACCGGAGGTCCTTGGTCGAGGTCCCCCTCACGCGGACGTGGCCGCCGACGAGCATCTCCGGGTCCCCCTGCGAGAGGTCCACGGGCAGCGGCGCCCGCCCGGCGTAGCCGGGGAAGCCGATCTCGACGGAGAGCGTGGCGACCTCGGGCGCCTCCATCAGCTCGATCCGGTACTCCCCCGTGACCTCGTCGCCCCCCTCGAGGTGGAAGACGAGCGGGAAGGCGATCGCCTTGAACTCGTGGCGGTAGAGCGGCCGCTCGACGTCCGCCTTCATGCCCGCCCTCCCCCGGTCCCCCTCCCGGTCTTCGTAGTGGATCGTCACCCGGTCCGGGTGGACCTCCCCGGTGCTGAGCGCCGTCACGACGAGGTCGCTGCCGCGCACCACGCGCGCGACCCCGCCCGGGAAGAGGTCGGGGTCGACGACGAGGTAGGTCTTCTGCGGCCAGCGCACGTCGCGCAGCAGCACGTTGCGCGAGAACCAGATGCCCGCGGACTCCGGGTCGGCGGCGGTGGCGCCCCCGAGCAGCAGCAGCGCGGCCGCGCCCAGCAGCGCCGCGCGCAGGATCTTGCGGCCGTCGACGATGTCGGGGAAGCGCACGCGCGCCGCGGGCTCGAGGGCGCCCCGGACGGTGTCCTCGATGAGCTGCGGCGACATGCCCCACCGCTCGGGGTCGGGCTCGCGCGAGAGCTGCAGCGCGGAGATCAGGCGGTCGCCGAGGTGCGGGAAGTGCCGCTCCACCGCCACGGCGAGCGTCTCCTCGCCGGGCATCGAGCGGGTCCGCCGCACGACGTAGCGCCACGCGGCGAGTCCGAGCGCGGAGAGCCCGCCCAGCAGCAGCACCGCGCGCGCCGCGGTCTCGAGCCGGAAGACCCGGTCGAGCAGGAAGCTCAGCGCGACGACGAGCAGCAGCGCGACCGCGACGCGGGCGCCCCCCTCGAGCAGCAGCGCCGCGCGCACGCGCGAGCGCAGAGAGGCGAGCCGCCGGAGGATGGGTTCGAGATCCCGCATGCCTAGACCATCCTGTGGAACTTGCGCAGCACCCATTCGGCGCAGAGCAGCCCGAGCACGACCACGATCGTCGTCCAGGTGTCCCAGAGCGGCACCGGCCGCCCCTGCGTGACGACGCGCTCGCTCGCCGGCGGGATCAGCTTCGGGTCGAGCAGCCGGTCGAGCTCGTGGATCTCGCAGGAGAGCCCGCGCGAGCGCGACGCGACCTCCCGCAGCAGCGCGCGGTCGGTGCGGACGTCGCCCATCTCGCGGTCGGGCTGCGTCACGACGAACGAGGCCGCGGGCGTGTCGCCCTCGTCCTTCGAGCGGAACTCCGCGCGCGCCGCGCGCACCTCGTGGTCGCCCTCCCGCGTCGCCGCGTAGGTGCCCGCGTAGTGGCCGTCGCGCCCCTCGACGGGCAGCAGCGTCACCCGGTCGGCGCCCTCGCCGCGGGGGAGCCTGATCTCGACCTCGACGGACTCCTCCTTCAGCGGGCGGAAGCTCTCGTCGAAGACCTCGGCGCGCACCTCCAGCGCGTCGCCGCGGTCGACGACGTCCCTGTCGAGCAGCACGCGGAAGCGGCGGCGCGCGCCCGCGAGCCGGCCCTCGACGAGGAAGCGCACCGCCTGCACCCAGAAGCGGTCGAAGACGTTCTCCGCGACCGAGCGCCAGCGGTTGGTCTCGTCGGCCGCGAGGAAGAGCACGTTGCCGCCGCCGTAGCGCTGCACCGCGAGGATCGGCCTCGCCCCGTAGGGCTGCACGATCTCGCGCGGGTCGTCGTGGCGCGCGAGCACGACGGCGCCGGGCTTCTCGTTCAGCACCGGGAAGAACCAGTAGAAGGGCGGCAGCCGGCCCCAGACGAGCTCCCGCGCGCTGCGGGGGTCGCTGTGGAAGCGCGTCGCCGGGTGGGTGAACGCCGCGGGCTCGGGCACGAGGCGGAAGGGCGTCTTGCTGTAGGCGCCGTAGCCGATGCCGACGCCGGGCATGTCGGCGCGCGCGAGGTCGAGCACCACCGGCAGCAGCCCCGCGAGGCTGTTCTCGGAATTCGCGTCGCGCAGCAGCGAGAGCGTGTGCTTGTTGCCGGCGACGAACCCGACGCCGCCGCGGTGCTCGCTGACGAAGCGCTTGAGCAGCGCGGGCCAGTCCGGCGGCAGCCGCGACCCGTCGGGGTCGTGCAGCAGGACGACGTCGAAGGCGAAGAGGTCCTTCTCCGTCGCGGGCAGTTCCGCGAGCGAGATGTCGTCGCCGTCCTGCGCGAACTCCGGCGCCGCGCTCTGCAGGAAGCAGGCGAGCTGGATCGTCCCGTCGCGCAGCAGCACGTTCTTGACCGCGTAGTATTCGTGGGCCGGGCTGCCCGACACGAGCAGCGCCTTCACCTTCTCCTCGACGACGCGCGTGACGAAGACCTTCTCGTTGTCCTTCTCCGACGACTCCTCGGGCTGCGGCGCCATGCGGATCCTGTACTCCACGGCGCCCGTGCGCGGCGGCCGGTCGGTGAAGCGCAGCGGCACGGGCTTCTCGCCCTCCGGGAAGGCGACGGGCTCCGCGGAGACCGCCTCCCACTCGCCCGCCGCGTCGGCGTAGCGCCGCTCGAAGTGGACCGTCGCGCCGTCGTAGCCGCGCGCGCCCACCTGCGCCTCGAAGGCGGCGGGGTCGTTGCGGAAGACGCGGTCGGGGCCTGCGAGCGCGATCGCGCGCAGGTTGCGCGGCGGCTCCGCCTCGCCGACGGCGACGGTGTGCAGCCGCAGGTCCTTGTTCTTGAGCAGCATCGCGACGTCCTCGGCCGGCGGGCCGAGGTTGGCGCGGCCGTCGGTCACGACGATCAGCGCCGCGATGCGGTCCCAGCCGACCTCGTCGACGGCATCGCGGATCGCCGCGGCGAGGTTGGTGCCGCGGGCGGCGCGGAGGTTCTGCGGGTCGAGCGGATCGAGGGGGGGGAGCGGGGGGGGCGTCGCCCCTTCCGCCGCCCGCGGCACGGTGGCGTGCGGCGCGAGCCCGTCGCTGAAGCGGAAGACGAGCACCTGGTTCTGCCGCGCGAGGCCGGCCGCGAAGCCCGACTTCGCGAGCGCGAGGTCGACGATCCCGCTGCGCGTGAGCTGCTGCGGCTCGCGGTCGATCGCGTTGGAGACCGACGCGCGCGCGACCGGGTCCTGGTAGCGGTCCTTCGTGCTCATCGAGAGCGAGTCGTCGAGCAGGAGCACGACGCTCTTGTCCACCTCCTCGATCTGGTTCACCGCGAGCACCGGCTCGAGGATCACGAGCAGCACGCACACGAAGAGCAGCGCCCGCAGCGTCGCGAGCGACGCCTTCGCGCGGCGCGTCGCCTGCCCCTCCCGCCGGTAGATCCAGAACGCGAGCGCGACGAGCGCGAGCGCGAGCAGCGCGAGCAGGAGGCCCATCGTGCCGCCCGGGACGTGGGCGAACTCGAACGACGTGACCGCCCCGTCGGGGATCTCGCGGTCCTCGACGCCGAGCAGCGCCTTCAGCCACCCGCTCACCGGACGAACACCTGCTTCCCGCCCTCCGCCGCCCGCGCCGCCGCGTGGTGGCCGAAGCGCCAGGCGAGCAGCGTCTCGAGCGCCGCGCAGAACAGCAGCGCGTAGAGGATCGTGCGCCAGAACTCGGTGCGGTCGCCCTCGCCCGCGTCGAGCGCGTTCTCGTCCCCGGCCCGCTCGATCCGGAGCCCGGGCAGCGCTCCCGCGAGCCGGGCGAGGTCCGCGCGGCGCAGGTCGCCCTCCGTCGGGTCGATGTTGCAGGCCCGCGGCTCGCGGTACTCCTCGCCCGCGGGGGTCTTCAGCCGGAACGTGTAGATGCCCGCGGTGCCGGTGCGGTCGTACCGGAAGGCGAGCCTGCCCCGCGCCTTGTCCTCGGCGAGCGAGAGCTGCACCGGCGCGCCGCCCGCCTCGGCGGGCGGCAGCAGCGACGCGACCCGCTGCATGCGCGAGGGGTCGAAGTCGATCGAGAGCGTCTCGTCCACGAGGCGCGTGCGGTCGCGGTCGTCGGGCCTCACGACGTGGCGCGCGCACTCCTGCAGGAGCGCGAGGTAGAGGATCGAGTGCGGGAAGTTGGACCACTCGAGGTCCGCCGCGGTCGTGAAGAGCAGCACGCGCCCCTCGCCGAACCCCTTCTCGACGAGGGCGGGCGAGCCCGCCTCGTCGGCGTAGGAGAGCAGCACCTTCGCCTCCGCCTCCTGCGGCGGGCGCACGGCGATCCAGTGGCGCACGGAGACGGTGCGGAAGACGATCTCGTTCATGCCGCGCAGGAAGCGCACGACCGGGTGGTCGGCCACGGGCGCGGCGAGGTGGACGTAGCCGTCCGACGACCCCTCGACGTCGAGCAGCGGCAGCGGCAGCAGCCGCTTGCCCGCCTCGGCGCCGCGCCCGTAGAAGGTCGCGTTGTAGATCGCGGGGTCGACCTGGTCGCCGAGGAACATGACGAGCCCCCCGCCCCCCCGCACGTACTCCTCCAGCTTGGCCAGCCGCTCCTCCGGGATGCGGTAGACGTTGCAGAGGAAGACGCCGTCGTAGCCGTCGAGTTCGCGGCCGGAGAAGGCGAGGTCGGCGACCGGATCCACCTCGATGCCGCTCGACACGTCGCCCGGGGGCGCGAGCGCGGCCGCGAGGAAGTCGGTCTCGCCGCGGTAGTCCTCGGGCGCGGGCTCGCCGTCCACGAGCAGGAAGCGCATCTTCCGGCGCACGTCGACGACGAGCCGCCGCTCGTCGTCGCCGGGCAGGACGTCGGTGAGCGTGCGCGCGGAGACGACGGCGGGCCCCTCGTCGCGGAAGGTGAACTCCTTGGCGACCTGCCGCTCCTCGCCCGGCTCGATCGTCGCCTCGAGGCGCTCGGGCACCAGCGCCTGGCCCCCGAACGAGAAGGTCACCTGCGGGTTCGCGACACGGTCGGGCCCGTGGTTGCGCACGGTCGCGACGAAGGTGGCGGGCACGCCGAGCACGACCGCGCGGTCGCGCGCCTCGAGCGCGGTGACGCCGACGTTCTGGACGGCGGGGGCGCCCACGTCGAGAAGCCGCACCTCGCCCACCTCCGCGAAGCGCGCGAGCGCCTCCTTCACGTCGGGCCGCATCGAGCCGTCGGCGTCGCTCCAGTCGCGGCGGCGGAAGTCGGAGACGACGTGCAGCAGCACCCGGCTCCCCTCCGGCACCGCGTGCTCGAGCAGCGCGTCGAGCGCGCCGGCGAGGTCGAGGGAGCCGTCGCTCGGGCGCAACTCGTCGAGGCGGTCGAGCATGCGCCGCGCGTTCGCGCTCGCCACCGCGACGCGCGCGAAGAGGTCGTCGCCGCCGCGGGGGCGGCTGCCGAGCACGAGCGTCACCGCGTCCGGGCTGCGCTCGCCGTGGAGCCTCTCGACGAGGCGGCGGACGACCTGCTTCGCGGCGTCGAAGGCGCCCTGGTTGCCCTGCCCCGCGCGCATGCTGTGCGAGTCGTCGAGCAGGATCAGCCGCTCGGTCGCCCCCTCGCCGCCGAGCAGGCCCGCGAGCGCGTTCTCGCGCGAGGAGAAGGGGCGCGCCACCGCGCCGACGAGCAGCAGGACCATCAGCGTGCGCAGCAGCAGCAGCAGCAGGTTCTCGAGGCGGACCCTCCGGCGGTTGCGCACCGCCGCCTGCAGCAGGAAGTCCATCGCCGCCCACTCCATCGTCTTGAAGCGGCGGCGGTTGAGCAGGTGGATGATGACCGGCAGCGACGCGAGCGCGAGGCCGCCGAGGATCGCGGGATGGACGAACGAGACCGCGGCCACGCCGCTCACCGCCTCCCCGAGCTCCCGCGCACCACTCGCGCGCGCGACGCGAGGAAGCCCGAGAGCGCCTTGTCGAGGCGGTCGCCGGTGGAGAGGAGCACGTAGTCGATGCGCATCGACGCGCAGGAGCGGCGTACGCGCGCGAGGAACTCGTGCAGCACCTCGAGGTAGCCGTCGCGCAGCGAGCGCGGCTCGGCGATGAGGTCGGGCATCTGCTCCATGCCGAGGAACTTCGTGTTGTCCTCGAAGGGGAAGGTGAGCTCGGTCTCGTCGAGCACGTGCAGCAGCAGCACCTCGTGCCGCTTGTGGCGGAGCTGGCGCAGCCCCGCCTCGATCGTCTCGATGGGCGCGAAGAGGTCGCTGAAGAGCACGACCATCGAGCGGCGCCCCGCCTGGTCGGCGAAGTCGCGCAGCGGCACCGAGAAGTCGGTCTTCCGCTGGGGCTTCAGCGGCTCCACCAGCGTCAGGATGTTCTGCAGGCTCGACCAGTTGGACGAGACGGGCACGGTCGCGCGCAGCGCGTCGTCGAAGAGGCGCAGGCCGACCGCGTCGCGCTGCTTCAGCAGCAGGAAGCAGAGCGCCGCGCCGGCCGTCGCCGCGTACTCGAACTTGCTCAGCGGGCCCCGGCCGAAGCGCATCGACTCGCTGATGTCGAGCAGGATCTGGCAGCGGAGGTTGGTCTCCTCCTCGTACTGCTTGATGTAGAAGCGGTCCTCGCGCCCCCAGAGCTTCCAGTCGATGTGGCGGATGTCGTCGCCCGGCACGTACTCCCGGTGCTCGGCGAACTCGACGCTGTACCCCTTGCGCGGCGACTTGTGGTGGCCGCTGACGAAGCCCTCGACGACCTGCCGCGCGCGCAGGTCGAGGCGCGAGATCTCCGCCAGCACCGCCGGGTCGAGGAAGCGGCTTGCGCCTTCGACGTGAGCCATCCGCCCCGCCTAGGACTTCAGCACGGGCACGGCCCCCGCGCCCCCCGATGCCGCGACGTCCTTGTCGGGCGTCGTCTCGAGCAGGCGCTCGACGATCGAGTCGGCCGTGACGCCCTGCGACTCCGCGGCGAAGTTCGTCAGGATCCGGTGGCGCAGCACCGGCAGCGCGACCGCGCGGATGTCCTCGCAGGCCGCGTGCGGCCGCCCCGCGAGCGCCGCCCGCGCCTTCGCGCCCAGCACGAGGAACTGGCAGGCGCGCGGCCCCGCGCCCCAGGAGACGTTCTCCTTCACGAAGGCGGGCACGCCCGGCTCGCCGACCCGCGTCTGCCGCACGAGCCGCATCGCGAACTCGACGACGTGGTCGGCGACCGGCACGCGGCGCACCGCGCGCTGGCAGGCGAGCATCCCGGCGGCGTCGAGGGCGGGCCGGAGCTCCACCTCGCGGTCGCTCGTCGTCGCCTTGACGACCTCGCGCTCCTCGTCCCAGCCGGGGTAGTGCACGCGGATCTTGAACATGAAGCGGTCCTGCTGCGCCTCGGGCAGCGGGTAGGTCCCCTCCTGCTCGATCGGGTTCTGCGTCGCGAGCACGAAGAAGGGGTCGGGCAGCGCGTGGCGCTCGCCGCCGACGGTCACCTGCCGCTCCTGCATCGCCTCCAGCAGCGCCGCCTGCGTCTTCGGCGGCGTGCGGTTGAT
>CAZMXP010000069.1:0-22415 GCA_964570285.1 uncultured Planctomycetaceae bacterium | reverse complement strand
CCGGGTTGATCACGAGCTGTGTGATCCCCGTGTGGTCGCGGAGGTCGACGAAGACGAGACCGCCGTGGTCGCGCCTCGTGTCCGCCCACCCGGCGAGCGTGAGCTCGCGCCCGACGTGATCGGGACGCGCGTCGCCGCACATGAGGTCGCGCCAGGACATCAGGACAGTGTGGCGAGAAGCTCGTCGTGGGCGACGGTCGTGTCGTCCGAGCCCGGCCGGCGGAGCGTCGCCCCGACAGCACCGACGACGACGGTCACGGCGGCGCCGGAGCGGCCCGCCTGCGTCAGCTGACCCTTCAGCGAGCGGCCCGCATAGTCGGTGTCGCACGCGACGCCGCGGCCGCGGAGCTCGGCGAGCCACGACGTGACGAGTGCGCGTGGCGCGTCGTCCTCGCACGCGAAGAAGACGTCGATAGCGGGGACTTCGGGGGCCGCAACGCCCTCGGACTCCATGGCGAGAAGCAGTCGCTCGATGCCGGCACCGAACCCGACTCCCGGCGTCGCCGGGCCGCCGATCTCCTCGACGAGGTAGTCGTAGCGCCCTCCTCCGGAGATCGTCGCGTTCTCGTTCTCGAGCGGCCCGACGAACTCCCACGTCGTGCGCGAGTAGTAGTCGAGGCCGCGCACGAGCGTCGGCGAGAGCCGGTATGCGACGCCTGTCGCGTCGAGGTCGCGTCGTACGACCGCGAAGTGCTCGACGCATTCCTCGCAGAGCGACTCGCCGATCTTCGGCGCCTCGTCGAGCGCGCTACGCACGGCGTCGGGCTTGACCGTGTAGTTGTCGAACACGCGCAGCGGGCTCGTCGCCGCCTTCGCGCGCGTGGCCTCGTCGAGCCGATCGGCGTTCGCTTCGAGCCACGTGCCGAGCGCCGCGAGGTACGCGGGCCTGCACGCCCGGCAGCCGATCGAGTTCAGCTCGAGGTGGTACTGCGTCACGCCGAGTCGCGCGAGTAGCGCGTCGTAGAGCTGGATCAGCTCGGCGTCGATCGCCGGGTCGTCGCTCCCGATCGCCTCGACCGAGGCCTGCCAGTGCTCGCGGTGGCGGCCCTTGCCGGGCGCTCCGTAGCGGTACATCGTCGCGACGGTGAAGAGCTTCTGCGGCTGTGGCTCGCGGTGGAGCCCGTTCTCGACGTACGCGCGGCAGATGGGCGCCGTCCCCTCGGGCCGGAGCGTCAGCGAGCGCTCGGAGCGGTCGGCGAACGTGTACATCTCCTTCTGCACGACGTCCGACCCCGCTCCCGACGTGCGCTCGAAGAGCACCGTGTCCTCGAAGACGGGCGTCGAGATCGGCCGATAGCCGTACAGCGCGCACAACCGCTCGATCTCTCCGGTGACGCGCCGCCACGACGGCTGCTCGGCCGGCGTGACATCGTGTGTGCCGCGCGGTCGCTCGATCCGGCCGGCGGTCACGTCGCGCGCTCCGCGCGGAGCTCGGCGAGGAACGGGTTGCGCGCGAGCTCGTCCGCGAGCGTGGTGATCGCGCCATGGCCGGGGCAGACGATCGTCTCGGGCGGAAGCGTGTCCATGAGCATCCTGATCGACGCGACGAGCGTGTCCCAGTCCGCGCCCGGGAGATCCGTCCGCCCCACCGACCCGGCGAAGAGCACGTCTCCGGAGAACAGGTGGCCGTCCGCGTGGTAGGCGAGGTGAGCGGGCGAGTGACCGGGCACTGCGAGCACCTCGAACGAGATCCCCGCCGCCTCGACCGTCTCGCCGCCCGAGAGGAGGACGTCCGGCGTGTAGGCCGGATGCCCGTTCCCCATCGGCGCGTGCACGCCCGGCTCCTCGAGGAGCAGACGCTCCCCCTCGGGCATGTGCACGGGCGCGTCCGTGCCCTCCGCGAGCTCGGCGACGCCGACGAGGTGATCCCAGTGGCCGTGGGTCACGAGGATCGACGTGCAGCGCGTGCCGAGGCGGGCGAGCTCGAGCCGGAGGTCGGCGACCTGCCCGCTCGGGTCGACGACCGCCGCCTCGGCGGCGCCCACGTCGGCCTGCACGACGTAGCAGTTCGTCCCGATCGGTCCGAGCGAGTACTGGTGGACGCGCAGCGCCATGGGTCGGCCGTCAGGCCCCGCGGCGGGCCTGGCGCCGGAGGAACGAGCGGTAGAAGAGCCGGTCGATGAAGTAGCTGAACGGGATGAAGATCGCGACGATGAGGAGCGTCTGGGTGACCTTCGTCGTCGTGGGCAGATCCGGTGAGAGCAGGAAGACCGTGCCGAACATGATCGGCGCGAAGATCGCCCCGCGCCTGAACGTGCGACGCCACGACGGAGCCTGCGGCTCGCGGGCCGGGCCGGGTGACGCGGCGGCCCGCGCCTTCTTCTCGCCCTTCTCGCCCTCGACCGGAGTCCCGTCGGGATCGACCTCGTTGCCCTCGTCGTCGACCCAGATGTAGTCGTGGCGCTGCTCCTTCGCGCGCCGGCGTCGCTGCTTCTTCGTTGCCACCGCGCGATTATGCCCGCCGTTCCCACACGGTCTCGCCGCCTACCACGACCGTGTGCACGACCGGGCCGCCGAGGTGGTACGCGAGGTGCCTCCAGTCGTCGGCTGCGACGAGGACGACGTCCGCGTCGAAGCCCGGGGCCAGCCTTCCCTTGCGCTCGGCCCGCCCGAGGACGTGGGCCGCGTTGACGGTGCACGCGCCGAGCGCCTCCTCCGGCGCCATCGTCATCTGCGTCGCCGCGAGCGCGCAGACGAGCGGGAGGCTCTCGCAGAACGCGCTGCCGGGGTTGAAGTCCGTCGCGAGCGCGACGGCGGCGCCCGCGTCCACGAGCGCACGCGCGGGCGGCATGGGACGGTCGAGAAAGAGGGCGCTCGCAGGCAGGAGCACGCCCGTCACGTCGCTCCCCGCGAGCGCAGCCACACCCGCCGCGCCGGTCGCCTCGAGATGGTCGACCGAGCGCGCGCCGAGCTCGATTGCGAGTGGAATCGCGCCCGACTCGGTGAACTGGTCGCCGTGCAGGCGGAGTGCCATGCCCGCGTCCCGGCACGCCGAGAGGTAGCGACGCGCCTGCCCGGCGTCGAACGCGCCGCGCTCGAGGAAGACATCCGCGACGTCGGCGATCTGCGCGGCCTCCGGTAGGACGTCGGCGAGGAGGAAGTCGAGGTACGCGTCGGCGTCGGCGTGCTCGGGTGGGACGGCATGGGCCCCGAGCCACGTCGGGGTGCCGCCGGCGTCGCGGACCGCACGGAGTTGCGCGAGCTCCGTGTCGTGGTCGAGCCCGTAGCCGGACTTGGCCTCCCACGTCGTCGTCCCGGCCTGTCGCATCCAGCCCACGTGCTCTGCGAGGGCCTGCTCGAGACCGCCTTCCGCCGCGGCGGCACGAGTGGCGCGGACGGTCGAGAGGATCCCGCCTCCGCGCGCATGAAGCTCCTCGTACGTCGCTCCTCCGGCACGCAGTGAGAACTCCTCGACCCGGTCTCCAGCGAAGCAGGCGTGCGTGTGGCAGTCGACGAGGCCCGGGATCGCCGAGAGGCCGCGACCGTCGATCTCGAGGTCCACGTCTGAGGCGCGCAGCTCCTGCATCGGCCCGACCGCCTCGATCCGCCCGCCGGCGCAGAGCACGTAGGCGTCGCGGACGACCTCCACGTCACGGAGCGCCGGCCCGCGCAGCGGAGCGTCACGACCGGCAGGAGACGCGACCTGCGCGAGGTCGCGGATCAGCACGCGCGTCACGCGAGTGACGGCAGGTCGAGGTCGCTCGCCCGCGCGGCCGCCAGCGCCTCGTCGTACCCCGCGTCCGCGTGGCGGACGACACCCATGCCGGGGTCGGTCGTCAGCACGCGCTCGAGGCGCTCGGCCGCGTCCGCGGTGCCGTCGGCGAGGACGACCATCCCGGCGTGGATCGAGTTGCCGATGCCGACGCCGCCTCCGTGATGGACGCTCACCCACGTCGCTCCGGCCGCGACGTTCACGAGCGCGTTGAGGATCGGCCAGTCCGCGATCGCATCGGAGCCGTCCCGCATGGCCTCCGTCTCGCGGTACGGCGATGCGACGGATCCCGCGTCGAGGTGGTCGCGCCCGATCACGACGGGGGCGGACACGGCGCCCGAGCGAACGAGCTCGTTGATCGCGAGCCCCGCCTTCGCGCGGTCGCCGTAGCCGAGCCAGCAGATCCGCGCCGGCAGCCCCTGGAACGCGACGCGCTCGCCGGCCATCCGGATCCAGCGCGCGAGCGGCTTGTCGTCGGGGAAGAGTTCGAGCACGAGCCGGTCGGTGCGGCGGATGTCCTCCGGGTCGCCCGACAGCGCGACCCAGCGGAACGGCCCCTTGCCGACGCAGAAGAGCGGCCGGATGTAGGCGGGCACGAAGCCGGGGAAGCGGAAGGCGCCCTGGTGCCCCCCCTCGGCGGCGTGGCCGCGCAGGTTGTTGCCATAGTCGAAGGTGACGGCGCCCTTGTCCATCAGGCTGTTCATCAGTGTGACATGTTCGACCATCGTCGCGAGCGAGCGCCGGACGTAGCCCTGCGGGTCGGCCGTGCGCAGGGCGAGCGCCTCGTCGAGGCCGAGGCCGGTCGGCACGTAGCCGTTCAACGGGTCATGCGCGGAGGTCTGGTCGGTCAGCACGTCGGGGATCACGCCCCGCTGCAACATCGTCCTCAGGAGGTCGACGACATTGGCAACGACGCCGATGCTCTTGCCCTCGCGCCGCGCCGCCATCGCGAGCGCCGCGTCGACCGACGGCGCGATGACGTCGAGATAGCGCGTCTGCACGCGCTTGTCGAGTCGGCTCCTGTCCACGTCGGCGATCAGGCAGGTCGCCTCGTTCATCGTCGCCGCGAGCGGCTGCGCGCCGCCCATCCCCCCGCACCCCCCTGTGACGATCAGCTTGCCTTGCAGCGTGCCGCCGAAGTGCTGCGCCGCCACCGACGCGAAGGTCTCGTACGTCCCTTGCAAAATCCCCTGCGTGCCGATGTAGATCCACGAGCCCGCCGTCATCTGGCCGAACATCGTGAGCCCGATCCGCTCGTACTCGCGGAACTTCTTCCACGTGGCCCAGTGCGGCACGATCATGCTGTTGACGAGCAGCGCGCGCGGCGCGTCCCTGTGCGTGCGGAAGACGGCGACCGGCTTGCCCGACTGGATCAGCAGCGTCTCCTCCTCGCCGAGGCGGCGGAGCGTCTCGAGGATCTTGTCGAAGCACTGCCAGTTGCGCGCCGCCTTGCCGGTGCCTCCGTAGACGACGAGTTCCTGGGGGTTCTCCGCGACCTCGGGATCGAGGTTGTGCTGGATCATCCGGAACATCGCCTCGGCGCCCCAGTGCTTGCAGGAGAGGGTGGGGCCGCGGGGAGGGTGGATCGTGCGCATGGACGCAAGCTACCAGATCGGTTGGAATGGAGGCGCGATGGCGGTTGCGCTTCTGCTCGCGCTGCTCGCGGGCCCCGTCGAGGAGGCGGCGGACGCGGTGCTCAGGCCCGGCGCCGATCTCGCCGCCCTGGCCAACGCCGAGACGCCGGATGCGTGGCTCGTGGCCGATGAGTTGTGCGCGCGCGGGAGGTGCGACGCGGCGCTCGCGTTCGCGCGCGCCGCGGCGGGCGTGGACGCGGAGCGGCTTCCCGCCTATCTGCTCGCCTACGGCGACACCGAGGGCGACCGTCAGGACCGGGAACGGCTGCGGGCGGCGCAGCGGGCGGAGGATGGCGGCGATGCGGGCGAAGTGGGTCGGCTTCTCGCGGGCGGGCCGCCCGGAGGGTCCGTGGCGTCGATCTGCCTCGCCGCGGCGCGCGCGCAGGTCCTCTTCGCGGAGGGGCGCTACGGCGAGGCGGGCGCGGAGTTCGCCCGCGTCGTGTCGGCTGCGGAGCGGATCGGCTGGCTGCGCGCCGAGGCGGGGGCGCGCCGCAACGGCGCGAAGTGCCTCGACCGCGCGGGGGAGTACCCGGCGTCGATCGCCGCGTGGAAGGGGGCGATCGACCTGAATCGCCGGCGGGGCGCGCGGGAGGCCTTGGCCGAGGCGCTCGCCGAGGAGGCGATGCTCGAAGACGAGCTCGGGGCGAGCGCGGCGGCGCTCGAAAGGCTCGCGGAGGCGGAGGCGATCTACCGCGAACTCGGGCGGCAGCGTGAGCTTGGGCTAGCGATCGGGGCGCGCGGCTGCGCGCTCTTCCACCTCGGGGAGTACGCGGCGGCGCGTGCGTGCCTCGACGAGGCGCTGTCGGTGTTTCGCGAGATCGGCGACGAGCGCGGCTACGCGATGACGCTCGGGAACCGGGCCAATGTCGAGTGGGGTCTTGGCAACTACACGCGCGCGATCGAGATGCAGCGCGAGGTGCTCGCGCGCCTCGAGGCGGCCGACGACCCCTGGGGCGTCGCGACGGCGCTCTCGAACCTCGGCCAACTGCACGAGATGCTCGGCGAGTACGCCGCCGCGTTCGACTTCGTCGAGCGCGCCGCGGCGCGGTACGAGGCGCTCTCCGACCGCTCCGGCGTCCTCGCGACGACGATCCACCTCGCGAGCCTCCAGATCCGCGTGCGCGACCCCCGCCGGGCTCTCGCCGTCCTCGCGCGGGCGAAGGAACTCGCCGAGTCCATCGAGGACAGGATCTCACTCTGCACCGTGCTCTCCCATCTCGGCAACGCCCACGCGCTGCTCGGGGACGAACCGGCGGCCGCCCGGTACTACGAGCAGGCGTACGATCTCGCCGTCGCGATCGGCGACCGCGCCGCCGCGGCCGCGCAGTTGGGTTGCCTCGGCCTCTCCGCCTCCCGCCGCGGCGACCTGCCCGCGATGCTCGCGCTGCACCGCCGCGCGCTCGCGCTCTCGGAGGAGAGCGGCGATCGCGCCGGGATCGCCTCCGCGCTTTCGTCGATCGGCCTCGCGGAGGCCCGTCTCGGCGATGTGGACGCGGGCCTCGCGACGCTGGCGCGCGCGGTCTCGCTCGCGCGGGAGAGCGGCGCCCTCGACCACGAGGCGCACGCGCTCGCCGACCGGGCGGCGGTGCTGCTCCGCGCGGGACGCTACCGCGACGCGATCGCGGCGGCGCGCGAGGCGCTGGGTCCGGTCGAGCGGCTGCTGCGCGGGCTTGCCGAGGAGGAGGGCGCGCGCGCGCGCGACGCCTGGACGCGGGTCTTCGGCACCGGCGTCCACGCGGCGCTCGAGGAGGGGGACGCGGCGGAGGTCGCCTTCTTCCTCGAGAGCCGCCGTGCCGGGGCGCTGCTCGCGAGCCTCGCGCGCGCGGATCAACTGCGCGCCGCGACGGTCCCGGCCGCGCTGCTCGACGCCGAGGCCCACGCGCGCGGCCGGGAGGCGGCCGCCCGCGCGACACTGGCATCGGCGCTTGCCAGTGGCGAACGCCAAGCCATCGCCGCTGCGCGCAAGGACCTCGACGCCGCGCGCGGGGCCCTCGAGGATGCCGTCGCTCGCATCCAGCGCGGGGTCAAGGGTGCGACGCGCCTGATCTATCCGACGGCCGACTCCCTCGACGCGATCCGGGGGAGGGTGCGGGAGGGGGAGGCGCTGCTGATCCACGGATGCCTTCCCGAACGCTCGGTCGCCTTGCTGGTCACGGCGGCGGGCACGCGGATCATCCGCCAGCCCGGCGAGGAGGAGCCCGCCCCCGCGCCCCCCGTGACGCTGCCGCAAGGCACCCGCCGCCTGTTCGTCGTGCCGGACGGTCCGCTCCACGACCGCGCCTTCTGCCTCGACTACCCGGAGTGCGAGATCGCCTACCTGCCCTCCGCCACCGCCTACGGCGTGCTGCTCGACGAGGCGGCGGCACGCGGCGAGGGGGTGCTCGCGCTCGGGGATCCGGACGGCACGCTCGCCGCGAGCGCCGCCGAGGCCGTGGCGATCGGCGACCGCGTCTTCCTCGGCGCGGAGGCGACAAGGGCGCACCTGCTCGAAGGGCTGCGCACGCGCCGGCGCGCGCTGCATCTCGCCTGCCACGGCGCCGTCGATGCCGGGCGGCCGCTGCAGACGCGGCTCCTGCTCGCCGACGCGCCGCTGACGGTTCTCGACGTCTATCGCGCGCGCGTCCCGTGCGACCTCGTCGTGCTCTCCGCCTGCGAGAGCGCGCGGGGCCGGGTGCACGACGCCGAGGGGGTCATGGGCTTCGTGCGCGCCTTTCTCAGTGCCGGCGCGCCGCGCGTGATCGTCAGTCTCTGGAAGGTGGATGACGAGGCGACGAGGGCGCTGATGGTGAAGTTCTACGAGCAATGGAGAGGGGGCGCGGGGGCCGCGGCGGCGCTGCGGAAGGCGCAGGCTTTCGTCGCGTCGCAGGAGAGGTGGAAAGACCCGAAGTACTGGGCGGCGTGGCAGTTGTGGGGGCTCGCCGAGTGATGGTGTGGCTCAGGCGTGCGGTGCTGCTTCTCGTGGCGTTGCTGGTCGTCGGATACGGCGTCTGGTGCGCGATCGCCGATCGGCAGCTGCAAGAGTGCCTCTCGCGACTGCGTGTGATGGGGCCGCCGAACGAGTTCGCGGATCTGGCGACGACGGCGGTCACGGACGAGGAGAACGGCTTCCTGCTGTTGCAGGAGGCGCACCGCTGGCTCGAAGTGCGTTCGGACAGCCGCCAGGAACTCTGGTCTCTCGAGTTCGAGCCTGAACGGTCCGATTGGACTGCCGAGGAGATGGACGGCTTTCACGCCGCACTCGACTCCCTCGCTCCCTACTTCGAACTCGTCGAACGGATCCCGTCGCGTCCCGGCTGGCACGAGGAATGCCGCTGGGAGAAGGGCGGGATGTTCGAACTGACGCAGCTGCACATGGTGGGGGAGTTGGCCACGCTGCTGGAACACCGCGTGCGCCTCGACGGCGTCGACGAAGGGCGCACCCAGCGGGCGGCGGCGGCGGCGCTGCTGCTGTTCGACATCGCCGATCGCATGGCGGAGAGGTTTCTCATCGAGTACGCGGTGCGCACGTCGCTGCGAGCAGGCGGCGCAGGTGCCGTGCTGTCGCGAGCCGCGGCTAGACGTGGATTCGACGCCGCGACCTTTCGGAGCCTCGTCGAGCCGGCACTCGCCACCGCGCTCCCCCCCGCGGGCCCCCCCCCATCCGTCCTCGCTGGAGAGAGGGTGAGCTACCTCTGGTGGCTCGAGCGCCTCGTCTCGGGCAGGTGGCCGGAGGCGGCTCAGTCCCCCTCGGAGGAGTTCGGCTGGCTCTATGGCACATGGCTTTGCCGTCCGGTTCTGCTCGCCGATGTGAGGCGCGGCGTCTCTGCCTTCGAAACGGCGATGGCTACGTCGGCGGCTACCCCCGAGGAGGCGGCCAAGCGCTGGCTGGCCACAGTGGCCGACACGAACACGTCGCAGTGGCCCTCGCGTCCGTTCCACGAGGGCATCATTCACCGGGCCTACGCCGAGGACGCAGCGGAGGTCCGCCTGACGAGGGTCTTGATGGCGCTGCTGGAGGAGCGGCAGCAGAGCGGCGAGTGGCCACAGACGCTCGAGGAGTTGCGACCGCGGTTCGCGGACGGAGTGCCCACCGATCCGTACAGCGGGGTCGATTTCGGATACGAGTGCGGGACGAGGTTGTGGGTTGCCGTGCCGGGCAGGACGTTCGAGGAACTCAAGGATGGCGGGCGCGCCTGGGACCTCACGGAGTTTCCGAGGTAGCCCCCCCGCGGCCTCCTCTCGTCCTGCCGCCGTCAGGAGCGCTTGCGGACCAGTACGGCGACGGCGTCGCTGATCCGGGAGGGGACCACGGCGCCGCGGGCTCTTGGGGTGAAAGGCAGGAACCGCGGGGCAGGTGGCTCGTGCGCATGCGCCACAGCTGCCCGACTCGCCAGCATGGGATAATCTCGTCGTGCGGGAGCGCGCGGCGTGAGCGGCGAAGAGCGGGAGGCGATGCTCGCGAAGCTGCGCGGGACCGATCCCTACCTCGCCACGCGACGCCCCGCGTGATCCTGCCGCTCTGGGGCGTGGACGATGAGCCGCCCCATGTGGACCGCGAAAGCGCCGGCCGTGCCGCCGCGAGCGGTAGACTGCTGCGCATGGTCCGCGCCGCCGTGATCCTGATCGCTCTTGTGTCCGCCGCGCGCGCGGGGGGCGGCCCCGAGACGACGCTTGTCGTCTTCAACCGCGCGTCGGCGGCGTCGCGGCTCGTCGCGAACGAGTACCGCAAGGCGCGGGGGGTGCCCGACAACCGCCTCGTCGGCGTCGACGGCATCCCGCACCTCGGCGTGATCCCGCTCGACCTCTTCCTGGAGCGGATCTGGAGGCCGGTCGCGGCGCACCTCGTGCGGGAGGGGCTCGACGGGCAGATCGACCTGATCACGTACAGCGTCGATTTCCCCTACGGCGTCGACTTCCGCCCGCGGCTCGGCGACCGCAACAACCAGGTCATCGGCGGCATCGCCTCGCTGACCGGCGTCACCTACCTGATCCGCGCCGTCGACAACGGCGACGAGTTCTGGAATCTCGAGATCAACAAGTACTACGGCCTCGACCTCGCGACGGGGCGGAAGCAGCCGCGCAGGCCGACGGCGGAGGAGAACGCCTCCTACCAGCGGGCGATGGCCGCGTTGCAACAGAAGCAGTACGAACAGGCGCGCGCGAACTTCGCCGACTTCCTCGCGACCTACAGGGACGCGGCCGAGCCCTGGTACAACTACGCCTGCGTGCTCGCGCTGCTGGGCAAGCCGGAGGAGGCGCTGCTCGCGCTCGCCGAGGCGCAGGCGGCGGGCTTCGCCGGCGCCGCCCACGCCGCGCAGGACGCCGACCTCGCCTCGCTGCGGGAGCGGCCCGAGTTCAAGGCGACACTGGCGAAGATGGGGCAGTGGAGCCCCGCGCTGCGGCCGGCGGCGGGCTTCTCCGCGGTGCGCGAAGGCTACTTCCTCTCGACGCAACTCGGCTACACCGGCCGCTGGGGCAACTCGCTGCCGGAGGTGCAGGAGTGCCTGCGCCGCGCCGCCTCGTGCGACGGCACGCGGCCCGACGGCACCGTCTACATCCTGCGCAACGGCGACGTGCGCTCGACGTCGCGCGAGCCCTTCTTCCACGCGCTGAAGACGCGCCTTGGGGAACTCGGCCGCAAGGTCGAGCAGATCGACGGCGTGCTGCCGCCGCAGAAGCCCGACGTGGTCGGCGCCGTGGTCGGCATCGCGGGCTTCGACTGGAGACAGTCGGGCAGCACGATGCTTCCTGGCGCGATCGCGGAGCACCTGACGAGCTACGGCGCCGACTTCGGCCACGGCGGCCAGACGAAGATCAGCGAGTTCCTGCGCCACGGCGCCGCGGGGTCGAGCGGCACCGTCACCGAGCCGCTCGCGCTGCACCAGAAGTTCCCCAATCCGCTGGTCCATGCGTTCTACGCCGAAGGGCTGTCGCTCGCCGAGGCCTTCTACCGCACCGTGCTCGGCCCCTACCAGCTGATGGTCGCGGGCGACGGCCTCGCACGGCCGTTCGCGAGGTTCGAGAGCGTGACGATGAAGGCGCCGCCCTCGCCGTGGTCCGGCACGGTCGGGATCGAAGTCGAGGGGGCGCGGGGGAGGAGGGAGGTCTGGGTGGACGGGCGCCGCGTCGCGCTGCCGCTCGACACCGCAAAGCTCGACGACGGACACCACGAGGTGCGCGCCGTCGTGGTCTCGGACGATCCGACCGAGACGCGCTCGGCCGCGATCTCGTGGGTCGTCGTGCGCAACGGCGGCGCGGAGGGCGTCGCGAAGCTCGTGTCGAAGCCGACCGTGACCTTCGGCGAGCCGATCATTGTCGAGACGAACGGGAAGGAGAAGAGGCTCACCTTTGCGAGCGAGGCGCTCGGGCCGGGCCCCCTGCTCCTCCGTCCGCGTCTCACGCTTTCCGATGGCCGTCCGTGGCTGGCCGCCCCGATCGAGGTCATGGTGGAGATGCCCGAGGGCGTCGGCGAGGGCAAGCCGGGCGCGGGACCGACCGTGCCCGCGCTCAGGGCCGTCGCGGAGGAGGTCGGGGGCGAACGGGCCCACCTGCTCGGGGCGAAGTTCGGCCCGATCGAGGCGCGGCGCGTGCGGATCGACGGGGAGATCGAGGCGCCGGCGGACGGCTTCTATCAGCTTCTGGTCTCGGGAAACGGCACGCTGACGCTGACGGTCGCGGGGCAACCGCTCTGCAAGCAGGCCAAGCTCGTCGACACGCTCTTCCTGCCGATGCAACTGAAGAAGGGCTGGCATCCGATCGCCCTCGATCTCGAACCGCCGGTGCCCGCCCGCCTGGAGTTGCTGCTGGGCGGGGCGGTCGTGCTGGGCGAGCCCGCGTTGCGCCACAGGCACGGCACGCCGCTGAAGGAGGCTCCGGAGATCGTCGGCGAGGATGCGGCGGGGCCCGTCAAGGTGCACAGCGGCGGGATCGTGCTCGCGTGGAAGAAGGGGACCGCCGCCGTCTCCTCGATCGCGCTCACCGCCGCGCCCGACGTGAAGGACTTTCCCGCGAAGTGGGATGTCGAGGTCCCCGCCGGCAGCAAGTGGAAGCCGGTCAAGGAGGCGGAGTGCCTCGCCGCGGGGGGCGTTGTGCTGATCCGGATGCCGGTTGTGAAGACAAAGAAGCTGCGCCTGTCGGCGGCCACCCCGACGACACTGGCGAGCGTGGAGTGCGCGGGCCCGCTGCCGAAGTCGAAGTCGCGGTGACGCGCGGCTGCCGCCTCGATCCACCCCTTCGGCCACCCGCCAAAACGCGAGGACAGACGGAAAGGCGCAGGGGGAGGGGGTAGGGGGTGGGATGCCTTGGACCGTCTGCCACAATCGCCCCATGCCGCGCCGCGTCGGTCGCCGCTCCTTCCTGGCCGGTTCCGCCGCCGCGGGCCTCACGCTGGCCGCCCCGTGGGCCTTCGCCGAGGAGCGTCCGATGCCGCTGCGGGCATTCGGGAAGACCGGGCAGAAGGTCTCCCTCGCGGGGCTCGGCACGGCGCAGTGGGGCGCGGGGGGCATGCCCGTGAAGCGCGCACGGGAGATCGTGCGGCGCGCCGTCGATCTGGGCGTGAACTACATCGACACGGCGCCGAGCTACGGAAACAGCCACGCCGAGCTCTGCCTTGGTCTCGCCCTCGGCGACGGCCTGCGGGAGAAGATCTTCCTCGCGACGAAGACGCTGGCGCGGGACCGCGAGGGCGCCCTGAAGGAGCTCGACGAGAGCCTCGGCCGGCTGAAGACCGACCGCGTCGATCTCTTGCAGTTCCACGCCCTCCGGAGCGCGGAGGACGTGACGCGCCTCCTCGGCGAGGGCGGCGCGCTCGAGGCGGGCCTCGCGGCGAAGAAGGCCGGCAAGGTGCGCTTCCTCGGCATCACGGGTCACTACGACCCGAAGGTGTTCGTGGATGCGCTCGAACGCCACGCCTTCGACACGCTGCTCATCCCGCTCTCCTGCATCGATCCTCACCACCTCTCCTTCGAGGAGATCTGCCTCCCCTTCGCGAACCGGAAGGGCACGGGCGTCGTCGCGATGAAGGTGTTCTGCTCGGGCCGGCTGCCCGCCGACGGCATCGTCGGGGCCGAGGAGTGCCTGCGCTACACCTACGGCCTCCCCATCGGGACCTGCATCGTCGGCTGCACGACGGTGGAGCAGATCGAACTGGCCGCCCACGTCGCCCGCAACCTAAGGCCGCTCGACGACAGGGAGCGCGCGACCCTGCTCGCGAAGACGAAGGGGCACAGCCCCGGCCTCGAGTGGTACAAGCGCAAGAGCTGACGCCCGCCCGGGTGCGGGCGCCGGCGCCGCCCGCTAGAATCCCGCGCAACGGGAGGCCGCCATGGACTTCGAACTCGGACGCAGGAGCATCGTGGAGTGGGCGGAGGGGGCGCCGGAGGGGGGCGGGGCGGAGTTCACGCCCGCGAAGGAGAAGTTCCTCGTCGAGATGCCGATCGGGCAGGGGGGGATGGGCGAGGTGTTCCTCGTCACGGATCAGGACCTGCGGCGGCAGGTGGCGATGAAGGTGCTGCGGCGCGACGCGGCGATCGGCCGCGACCAGCGTCTCCACTTCATCGCCGAGGCGCAGGCGACCAGCCAGCTTGAGCACCCCGGCATCCCGCCGATCCACGACATCGGACTCACGAAGGAGGGGCGCCTCTACTTCACGATGAAGCTCGTGCAGGGGCGGACGCTGCGGGAGGTGCTGCACGACCTCGCGCTGAAGCGCAAGGAGGTGCTGAAGGAATACACGCTGCACAAGCTGATCACGATCCTCGAGCGCATCTGCGAGCCGATGCACTTCGCGCACGAGAAGGGGGTCATCCACAGGGACCTGAAGCCCGAGAACGTGATGCTCGGCGACTACGGCGAGGTCCACGTGATGGACTGGGGGCTCGCGCGCGTGCGCGGCGACAGCGAGGAGGCGGCGGACTTCGAGGTCGTGGACACCGCGCGGATCGAGGCGGGCCTCGAGACGCAGCAGGGGGCGATCAAGGGGACGATCCCCTACATGAGCCCGGAGCAGATCCGCGGGGAGACCCTCGACCGGCGGAGCGACATCTACGCGATCGGCTGCCTGCTCTACGAACTGCTGACGCTGCACGGCGCCTTCGACCCGCGCGACCCCGAACTGCTGGCACGAAAGCAGCGGGGCGACATCCCCGACGTCGCGACGCGAAACCCGCGGCGCGCCGTGCCGGAGCCTTTGGCAGAGACTTGCAGGAAGGCGATGGCCCCCGCCCCCGCCGACCGCCACGCCACGGCCGAGGAGTTGGCCCAGTCGCTCCGGCGCTGGCTCGACGGCCGCGCGGAGCGGGAGCGGCGGCACGAGGAGGCGGAGCGGCTCGCGGCGCAGGGGAGCGAGGCGGCGTCGAAGTACCTGCGGCTGAAGCGGGAGCAGGAGGAGGCCGAGCGCGCGGCGGAGTCCGAGGCTGGGAAGTACAAGCCCTACCAGCCGGTCGCGGAGAAGCGGCCGCTGCTCGAGGCGCGGGAGAACGCAGAAGCCGCGAGGACGCGCGTCGCCCTCGCCTTCGCGGAGACGACGCAGTTCTTCGCCGCCGCGCTGACACAGGAGCCGGACAACGCGACCGCCCGCGGCGCGCTCGCCGACCTCTGGCGGACGCGCCTCGACGACGCGGAGCTTCGCCGCGAGTCGACGGACGCCGCCTATGCGCTGGAGATGGTGCGCCGGTACGACGACGGCAGGCTCGCGGCATATGTGGAGGGGGCGGGGGGGCTGAGCCTTGCGTCCGACCCGCCGGGAGCCGACGTGCTCCTCTACCGCTACGTCGAGAGGGACGGCGTCCTCGTCGCGGACGAAGAGCGATCTCTCGGGAAGACGCCGCTCGCCCCGGTGGCGCTGCCGATGGGCAGTTATCTCTGCATTCTCAAGAGGCAGGGCTTCCGCGACACGCGCTACCCGGTGCAGATCGCGCGCAACCGTCCGTGGAAGGGCTCGGTCAAGCTCCGGACCGACGACGAGATCGGCGAGGGTTTCGTCTATGTGCCGAAGGGGCCCTTCCTCTACGGCGAGGGGAGGGACGCGAAGGTGCTCGAGCTGCCCGACTTCGCGATCGCGCGGTATCCGGTGACCTTCCGGGAGTATGCGGAGTTCCTGGCGAGCCTGCCCGAGGAGGATGCGAAGGAGCGCTGCCCTCAGACGAAGGGCGACGGGCCCTACATGGAGAGGGGCGAAGACGGGAAGTGGAGGGCGCTGCCGGTGATCGTGGAGGGGGCGGCGGAGGAGTTCTGCCTTGCGCGGTTCGGCGCGGGGTTTCTCGAAGAAATCGCGGTCATGGGGATCTCGTGGCACGACGCCGTGGCCTACTGCGCCTGGAGGGCGAGGACCAGCGGGAAGCGCTGGCGCCTCCCGACGGAAGAGGAGCGCGAGAAGGCGGCGCGGGGCGTGGACGGGAGGCGGTTCCCGTGGGGGAGCCTTGAGGACGCGAGCCTCGGCAAGTGCCGGGACTCGCGGCCGACGAACGCGCAGCCGGAGCCGGTCGGGGCGTTCCCGACGGCCGAATCCGTCTACGCTATGGGCGACGCCGCGGGAGGCATGTGGGACTGGACGGACTCCTGGTACGACTCAACCGAGACGTCGCGCGTGCTGCGCGGGGGGTCTTGCGTCAGTCACTCGACGGTTATGCGAGCGTCGGCCCGGGGCGCGAGCGGTCCCGCGATTCGGGGCACGAGCTGCGGCTTCCGGTGCGCCAGGGGACTCGAGGAGGCTTGAGGCTGGAGGCGGAAGGCTGGAGGTAGGAGCGGGGTGGGGGGTGAGACGAGTTCATGGGAGGCAGGCGTGGGGCCCCCCCACGCGCCCCGCCTCCTCGTCGACGGATGCCGCCCCCCCCCGCGCGGCGACCCACCCTCCCTACCCGCGCCACTCCCGCGTTAGGGGATTTCGTCCGGGCCCGCATCCCCCGCCTTCTGGAACCCGCCCCACCCCGGACGAAATCCCTTAGAAGGCCGTCAGATCCCCCGAGCCCCCTTCGATCGCGCGGAGCAGGGAACCGTCGCGCAGCAGCGCCTCCGCCGTGCGGATGTCCTTCGCGAGGTAGCGGTCGCGGGCCAAGTGGGGGATCGCGGCGCGGATCGCCCGGTGCGCGGCGGCGACGCCCTTGCCCGGGCGCAGCTTCTGGAAGTCGAGCGCCTGTGCGGAGGTGAGCACCTCGATCGCGAGCACGTTGCGGACGTTTTCGAGGACCATGCGGCACTTGCGTGCGGCCCACAGGCCCATGCTGACGTGGTCCTCCTGGTTGGCGCTCGTCGGGATCGAATCGACCGATGCGGGGTGGCAGAGCGTCTTGTTCTCGGAGACGAGCGCCGCCGCCGTCGTCTGCGCCATCATGAAGCCGCTGTTGAGGCCAGGCTCGTCGGCGAGGAAGGCGGGCAGCTTGCTGAGATCGGGGTTGACCATCTGCTCGATGCGCCGCTCGCTGATCGCGCCCAGTTCGGCGAGCGCGATCGCGGCGGTGTCGGCGGCGAGCGCGACGTGCTGGCCGTGGAAGTTGCCCGCGGAGAGGACGTCGCCCGCCTCCGGGAAGAGGATCGGGTTGTCGGTCACGGCGTTCAGCTCGCGCTCGCAGACCTCCCGCGCGAAGGCGAGGCCGTCCTTCGCGGCGCCATGCACCTGCGGCACGCAGCGCAGCGAGTAGGGGTCCTGTACCTTGTGGTCGCTCTCCCTGTGCGACGGGAGGATCGCGCTCTTGGCCAGCAATTGCAACATGTTGCGGGCGGTGGCGAGC
The DNA here is from genome assembly GCA_964570285.1 of uncultured Planctomycetaceae bacterium. Classification (GTDB taxonomy): domain Bacteria; phylum Planctomycetota; class PLA2; order PLA2; family PLA2; genus CAZMXP01. The sequence continues at coordinate 5,364 of CAZMXP010000069.1, read as the reverse complement.
TGGCCCGGATGCGGGCGCAGCGCGTGCACGCGCGCGTCGAAGGGGACGTTTGTGCCGAGCAGCGCCTCGACCGCCATCGCGGCGGCGGCGTCGGTGAGCTTGGCGAGGTCCTGCGCCTGTACGAGCACGCGGGCGAGGATCGCCGTCGCGACCGAGGTGCCGTTGATCAGCGCGAGCCCCTCCTTCGGCGCGAGGCGGACCGGCTCGAGGCCGGCCCGCTTCAATGCAACAGTTGCTTTCATGCACTTCCCGCGGTGGAAGGCCTCGCCCATGCCGAGGAGCGTGAGCGCGATGTGCGAGAGCGGCGCGAGGTCGCCGGAGGCGCAGACCGACCCCTGCGAGGGGATGCACGGCGTCACGCCGCGGTTGAACAGTTCGAGCAGCGCGTCGAGGGTCGTCGCGCGCACGCCGCTGTGGCCGCTGGCCAGCGTGGCGCCCCGCACGGCGATCGCGAGGCGAGCCTCTTCGAGGGGCAGCAGGTCGCCCACCCCGGCGGCGTGGGAGACGATGAGGCGCTCCTGCAGCGTCGCGAGATCCCGGGCCTCGATGCGCACGTTGGCGAGGCGGCCGAAGCCCGTCGTGATGCCGTAGACGGTCTTCCCCTCGGCGACGAGCCTCCCGACGAAACTGGCGGCGCGCTCGACCCGCTTGCGCGCCTGCTTGCCGAGGGAAATCCGGGGGGGGTCGGGGGCGGTCAGCCGGCGCACGGCGTCGAGCGAGAGGTTATGCCCGTCGAGTCGCAACATAGGGTCCGAAGCCTATCAGGCTCGCTCTCGGATAGGCTCTTGCCAACGTGCGAGTCGGGATGGACTACCGGGCGGCGATGCGCCCGCGCAGCGGGATCGGACGCTATGTCGGGGCCCTGGCGGCGGAGCTGCCGCGCCTCGGAGTGGACCTCCGGCTGTTCGGAGTCTTCCGCAGGGGCAATCGCCCGGAGGTGCGGGTGGCCCCCGCCGGCAGCAGGCTTGTCGGCTGGCCGGTTCCGACGCGCGCGGTCGATCTGCTCGGCCGGGTCGGGCTGCTGCCCGCGGATCGCCTGCTCGGCGGCTGCGACCTCTACCATCACACCGACTTCCAGCTGGCGGAGGTCTCGGCTCGGACCCCTCAGGTGATGACCCTGCACGACCTCGCCTTCCTCCGCCACCCGGAGCTCTACCCCCCGGCAATGGCCCGCGCCCTCACGCAGGTCGTGCTGAAGGCCGCCCGCCGGTGCGACGCCTTCCTCGTGCCGAGCGAGGCGACCGCCCGCGACGTCGAGGAGCTGCTCGACACCCGGCCGCGGCGGATTTACCTGGCACCGTTGGGGGTGGACGACGGGTTTTTCGCGGCGGCCCCAGGGCCCCCTCGGAATCGACGTTACCTGTTGGCGATAGGCACGTTAGAGCCACGCAAGAACCTTGAACGGGTCATCCGGGCGCTGCCGGAAGGGGTCGAGCTGGTCGTCGCGGGGGGGCGGGGGTGGCTCGACGAGGGGACCTTGGCGTTGGCGGCGGCGAGGCCGCAGGTGAAGCTTCTCGGACGGGTGCGCGAGGAGGCGCTTCGCGAACTGGTTGCCGGGGCTGCCGGGGTGGTCTACCCGTCGCTCTGCGAGGGGTTCGGGCTGCCTGTACTCGAGGCGCTGGCGGCCGGAAGGCCGGTGCTGACGTCGGACCGGGAGCCGATGCGGACCATCGCGGGAGGGGCGGCGCTGCTGGTCGACCCGGAGGACGAGGCGGCGCTGCGCGAGGGGATGCGGCGGCTGCTCTCGGACGACGCGCTCAGGAGCGACCTGATGTCGCGGGGGCCGGCGCGCGCCCGGCAGTTCACGTGGAGGGCCTGCGCCGAGGCGACCCTTCGCGCCTACCGGGAGGTGGCACGGTGAAGGTCGGCATCGACGCCAGCGAACTGCGACCGGGCGCGATCGGGGGTGTCGCCACCGCCTGCCGACTGCTTCTGGAGGCCTTCCGTCACCATCTGCCGGAGGCCGAGATCGAGTTCACTGCGATGGCACCAGGCACCGTGCCTCTTCCTCCGGGGGTGAGGCAGAGGGCGACGGGGGGGCCGTCGCGGCCGTGGCTCTGGAGGAGGTCACGGCAACTGAGGGCGGCGGTGCGGGGTCTCGACCTGTTCCATTCGCCGGTGACGGCCTTCCCCGCGCTCGGGGGGATGCCGGTGACGGCAACGGTGCACGAACTTCCCTTCGTGGAAAACGCGCGGCTGGAGCGGAGTTCGCGCGCGCTGGCGCAGTGGTACTGGCTCTCGCGGGCGATGGGGGAGTGCCGCGGGCTCGTGGCGCCGAGCGAGGCGACCTTGAGCCAGATGCGCCTCGCGCACCCGGCCTCGCCGCGCATCACGAGCGTGATCCCCCATCCGGCACCACCCGCTCCGGCGGAGGAGCAGCACGGCCACGACGGCTCGATCCTCTTCGTCGGTCGCCTCGACCGGCGCAAGTGCGTCGAGGCGCTGCTCGCGGGCGCCAAGGAGTGCACCGGGCAGATCCGGCTCGCGGGGCCGCAGACCGCCGCCGGCGCCGCGCGCATCCGCGACGCCGCAGCCCGGCTCGGATTGACCGACCGCCTGCTGCTGCTCGGCACCGTCGACGACGCAACGCTCGACTACCTCTACCGGCAGGCGTGCGTCGTCGGCCTCGTCAGCCTCTCGGAGGGGTTCGGGTTTCCGGTGCTGGAGGCGCTCGCCCGGGGCGTGCCGGTCATCGTCGCGCGCGGGACCGGCGCCGCGGAGACGGGCGGGGAGGCGGCGCTCGTCGTCGACCCCGTCGACCCCTCCTCGATCGCTTCCGCCATCCGCCGCGCCGCCGACCCCACCTACAGGCGTTCGATCTCAGCCCTCGGCCCGCGCCGCGCGCTCCAGTTCCCCGCGGAGCGAACCGCCCGCGCCTACCTGGAATTCTTCCACCGTGCGCTTGCTCGTTAACGCGACCTCCTATGGCGTCCCGATCGGCGGCGCCGGTCTTCGCGCCCGCTACCTGTGCGAGGCATTGAAGGGGGTCGGGGGGATCGAACTCTGCTTCCTGCTCGCCGAAGACAGCCCCGAGGATGTCGCGCCCGAGGGGGTGGAAGTGCGCCGCCTGCCGGTGCTCGCGGCGTCGCCGGTCCAGCGCTTCCTGACCCTCCGGCTGCCCGGCGACGGCGACGCGATTCTCACCGACCACTACCCGATCGGGCCGATCCCCACCTTCGTCACGCTGCACGACCGCGGGGGTCCGTGGTTCCGGAGGGTGCTCATCCGTCGGGCCCTGGCCGGGGCCGCCGGCGTGGTCGCCGTGAGCGAGACCGTCCGGGACGCCTGGGCCGTTCCCGCGCACGTGGTCCCGAACGGCGTCAGGCTGCCCGCCGGAGATCCTCCCGCTCCGGGGGACCACCTGCTGCTCTGCGACCCGGGGATTGCGCACAAGGACGCCGCGACCGCGCGGGCCGCCGCGGCGGCGGTCGGCCTCCCCCTCCGGGAGGTCGGCCGCGGGGTTGCCTGGCTCCGTCATGACGACCTCCTGCGCGAGATCGCGGGGGCGCGGGTCGTGCTCTGCCCGTCGCGGGAGGAGGGGTTCGGCATGGTGCTGCTCGAAGCGTTGGCGCTCGGCCGCCCCGTCGTCGCCTCCGACATCCCCGCCCACCGCGAGGTCGGCGGCGACGTGCCGTGGTATGCGGTGCCAGGTAATCCCGCCGCGATGGCGGCCGCCGTCGCCGCCGCGGTGGAGGCCGCTCCCGATCGTCTCGCCCGTGGCGCCGCCGCCGCCCGCGCGATGACCTGGCAGCGCTCCGCCTCCCTGCTGGCGCCCCTGCTCGGCCGCCTCTCACGGTGATCCCCAGTGTGATCCCGGGCTGCGCGGGGGCCGGGCGTCACCGCGCGACGAAGATGTAGCCCAGGTAGATCAGCAGCGCGAAGACACCCACCAGCAGCAGGTAGGCCAGCGCGCGGGCGCCGTCGGAGAGCTGGTCGAGGTCGAAACCGAGCAGCGGCTGGCCGGGCTTGACGCGGTTGAACTGGATCGGCTGGTGGCTCTTCATGACCACCGAGGCGGAGCCGCCCTTGGTCGCGGCCGACGAGGCGGCGGCCCCCCCCGCACCCCCCTTCGCCTCGTCCTTCTTGGGAGCGGCGAGCGCCTCTTCGAGGGTCTTTCGCTTGGATGCGTCAGGCTTCGGCTTCTCGCCCTCGTCGAGCTCGAAGCGCATCACGACGACGCCGATCGAGATCTCGTCGCCCGGCTCCAGCACGCGCTTCGTGATCTTCTGGCCGTTGACGAAGGTGCCGTTGCTGGAGTTGAGGTCGACGATCGCGAAGGCCGAGCCCTGCTTGTAGATCTTGGCGTGCTCGCGGGAGGCCTTGCCGTCCTTGACCGGGATGTCGTTGGTGTCGAGCCGACCGAGGATGGCGGCCTGGTCGAGGACATATTCCTTCCCCGAGCCCGGACCTTCGGTGATGATGACCTTCGGCAAGGTGGGGAGAGTCTAAGCAACAGGCTCCCCCGGCACAAGGCCGACATGCACGAAGTCTCGGGCGCAGAGTACTGGCGGCGCCGCTACCGCGAGCAGGCGGCGGGGTGGGACCTTGGAGGCCCCTGCCCCGTCTTCCGGGACCTGCTCGACTCGCCGCTCGCGCCGCCGCTCGGGCGCGTCGCCTTCCCGGGGTGCGGCACCGGCCACGACCTGCGCCTCTTCCTCGACCGGGGGTACGACGCGATGGGATTCGACTTCGCGATCGAGGAGTCCGACCTGCCGATCGAGCCGGTGGATGTCTTCGAGCTGGGGTGGCGCTTCCCCGGAGAGTTCGACGTGATCGTCGAGTACACCTGCTACTGCGCGATCGATCCGAAGCGCCGCGTCGAGTACGTCGCGTCGCTGCGCGCCGCGCTGCGTCCGGGGGGGCTGCTCGTCGCGCTGCTCTTCCCGGTGGAGCACCGGTCGGAGGGGCCGCCCTTCGGAATCGAGGAGCAGGAGATCGATCATGTGCTCGGGGTCGGCATGGACGCGCTCTATGTGGAGACGCCGCGCAACTCGGTGCCCGAGCGCATGGACCGCGAGCGGCTCGTGATCCTCAGGAAGCGCTAGGAGCTTGTCCGGGTCATGGCCTTCAGCCACGCTTCGGGGCCAACCGGACCCGGACAAGCTCCTGATTCGACGCGACGCGAGTCGTGGGTCTCCATGAGCCATTGCCGCGATCGAGGGGGGCTCTTGCGCGAGGTGCGGCGCTCCGCGTCACGCCCTCGCGGCTGCCAGCTTCAGGAGGTTGTGTCCGGTGCACGCCAAGCCGAAGGCCCGCGACCTTCGCCAAGGCCGTCATCATCGCGGGGTGATAGGGCGGATCGCCACGCGCCTCCCCGTAGCACGCGAGGAGGCCGAGAGATCGAGGTCGTGCCGCACGGTGTCC
>CAZMXP010000068.1:0-23482 GCA_964570285.1 uncultured Planctomycetaceae bacterium | reverse complement strand
CTCCTTCTACACCGAGCGCGTCCCGCGGGTAGGCGTGGATGTTCGGACGCTTACGATGCCCCTGATGCAGTGGTTTCACGCCGTGTGCGTCCGCGTCCGTCACACCGGCGAGTCGTTCATGTCGAGATACCTCATGAAGGGGCGAGGTTACTGACGGACCGCCGGTCCTGCCCACGCATCGGCGAACGCCGCGCGGGACTCGCGCCTTCGGCGGCTGTACTTCTTGGACTCCCAGGTCTGGGGCGAGTACCGCAGCGTACGTCGCCGGCGCCTCACCGGACTCGGAGGAAACAGGTCGAGTGTCATTGCCTGAAGCTCGCACGCGAAGTGCGGGTAAGGCTCCCGGCGACTCGCAATGGCGTGCTGCGGTCGGTCAGGCAGTACCTCGCCGCCTGCGTGGCCGCACTCCCCCTGAGGCACATCGATACCGAGATGTTCGAGATCCTGGCGGGCCACATCGATTGGCGCACCCTCTACTTGGGGCGATGACCCGCTGAATCCCTCGGCGCAAGTGGCGTTCCGCGGTCCGTGCGCAGCACGGATGGCTATAGCCATTGTGCATGTTCACATACATGCGATAATCTGCCGTTATGCAGATCCGCGACCGCATCAAGGGCCTCCGCCGCGTCCCCGCGAAGGACCTGAAGCCCCATCCCCGCAACTGGAGGACGCATCCGAAGGCACAGCGGGAGGCGCTGCAGGGCGTGCTCGCCGAGATCGGCTATGCGGACGCGCTGATCGCCCGCGAGACCGAGGACGGCTCCCTCGAACTCGTAGACGGCCACCTGCGGGCGGAGACGACGCCGGACATGGAAGTCCCCGTGCTCGTCCTGGACGTGTCGAGGGAGGAGGCCGACAAGCTGCTCGTGAGCCTCGACCCTCTCGCCGCGCTCGCGGGCAAGAACGACGAGAACCTCGCCGCGCTCTTGGCGACGATCAGGACCGACAACGACGCCTTGGCCGCGATGTTCGCCGACCTGATGCCCCCGGTCGTCAACGAGGGGCAGTGCGACCCCGACGAGATCCCCGAGCCGCCGGACGAGCCGACGACCAAGCCCGGCGACCTGTGGCTGCTCGGCGACCATCGCCTGCTCTGCGGCGACAGCTCGAAGCCCGAGGACGTGGACCGCCTCCTCGACGGGGCGAAGATCCACCTTTGCAATACCGACCCTCCCTACAACGTTTTCCTCTCGCCTCGAAGCAACAACGCGATCGCGGCCGGGCTGTCATCGTTCACGCAGACGCACCACCAGAAGCTCGATGTCGTGCGCCACCCCGAGAAGAGCAAGCCCACGGGGAAGATGCGAGCGAAGGACAGGCCGCTCGCGAACGACTTCGTCTCCGACGAGGCGTTCGACGCGCTGCTCCACGCCTGGTTCGGGAACATCGCACGCGTCCTCCTGCCGGGCCGCAGCTTCTACATCTGGGGCGGCTACGCGAACTGCGGCAACTATCCGCCCGTGCTGAAGGCGCACGACCTGTACTTCTCGCAGTCGATCATCTGGAACAAGCTGCACCCCGTGCTCACGCGGAAGGACTTCATGGGTGCTCACGAGTGGGCATTCTATGGATGGAAACTCGGCGCGGGCCACCAGTTCTTCGGGCCGGCCAACGTGCCCGACCTGTGGGAAGTGAAGAAGGTCACGTCGCAGAGATCCGTGCACCTCACCGAGAAGCCCGTCGAGCTTGCGACGCGCGCCATCGAGTACTCGTCACGCACCAGCGAGAACGTCCTCGACCTCTTCGGGGGATCGGGCAGCACTCTCATCGGGGCCGAGATGACCGGGCGCAAGGCGTTCCTGATGGAGATCGACTGCGCCTACGCCGACGTGATCGTGTCCCGCTTCGAGAGGTTCAGCGGGAAGAAGGCGGAGCGGGTGCCGGCATGAGCCCCCTCGCGTGGGTCGCGCTGATCATCCTCTGCGGCACGCTCCGGCGCCCGAGGTGGCCGCGATGACGTGGATCCTCGCCCTCGCCTCGCTCGCCGCGACGGTCCTCAACATCCGGCGCGTGCGCGCCTGCTTCATCATCTGGACCGCCACCAACGCGAGCTGGGCCGCCGTCGACTTCGCCGCCGGCCTCCCGGCGCAGGGCACGCTGATGTGCGTCTACTGCGCCCTCGCGATCTGGGGCTTCGCCGCCTGGGGGAGGCGCCGCCGTGGGTAGGCGCGGACCGCCCCCGACCCCCACGCGCGTCCTCAGGATGCGCGGCAGCTGGCGCGGCAACAGGAACCCCCGCGAGCCCGCGCCGCAGGGCACGGCGCCCCGCCGCCCCAAGTGGCTCGACCCCGACGCCGCCGCGGCATGGACGAACCTCGCTCCCCTGCTCGCGGGCATGGGCCTGCTCGCTTCGGCCGACGCGAACGCCCTCGCCCGCTACTGCACCCTCTGGGCGAGATGGCGCAAGGCCGAGGAGTTCCTCCGCCAGCACGGCGAGACCCACCTCGTGAAGGGCGGCGACGGCGGCGTCCGGGGACTCGCCCCCTACCCGCAGGTGAGGATCGCCGCGATGCTCGCGGAGCAGCTCCTCAGGCTCGAGCAGCACTTCGGCATGACGCCGTCGGCGCGCTCCCGGATCGAGACCCCCTCCCATGGCGAAGCGGAAGCGGAAGACAAGCGCGGCTACCTCCGGCTCGGGTGACTGGGAGCGGACCCTCCGCCTCGTCCCCGGCTACGACCCGTTCGCCACCGCGGGCGACTGCGCCTTCGACCCCGAGGCGGCCGACCGCGTCGTCGGCTTCTTCAGGGACTGCCTCACCCACGTCAAGGGCGACCTCGCCGGGAAGCCGCTCCTGCTCGCCCCCTGGCAGAAGGCCATCGTCGGCAACCTCTTCGGGTGGAAGAGGCCCGACGGCACGCGCCGCTACCGCGAGTGCCTCGTCTACGTGCCGCGCAAGCAGGGCAAGAGCCTCATGGCGTCGGGCATCGCGCTCTACGCGCTCTTCTGCGACGGCGAGAAGGGGGCCGAGATCTACGCCGCCGCCGCCGACCGCGACCAGGCGAGGCTCATCTGGGACGTGTCGCGCCGGCAGATCCTCAACGAGCCGACCCTGTCGCGCGCCTGCACGCTCTACCAGCACTCCATCGTCGTCGAGGGCGCGGGGTCGAGCTACAAGGCGATCGCGGCGGACGCCGGTAGCCAGCACGGGTACAACAGCCACCTCGTCGTCGTCGACGAGCTGCACGCGCAGCCGACCCCCGACCTCGTCGAGGTCCTGCTCACGAGCACCGGCGCGAGGCGCCAGCCGCTCGTCGTCTACCTCACCACCGCCGACTTCGAGCGCCCGTCGATCTGCAACGAGAAGCACGCCTACGCCTGCAGGGTCAGGGACCGCGTCATCGACGACCCCGCCTTCCTCCCGGTCGTCTACGAGGCGCGGCGCGACGACGACTGGACCGACCCGGAGGTGTGGGCGAGGGTCAACCCCAACCTCGGCGTCAGCGTGCCGGCCGAATACCTGCGGCGCGAGTGCGCCCGCGCGCGCGAGCAGGCCTCCTACCAGAACACCTTCAAGAGGCTCCACCTCAACATGGCCACGCAGACCGACGTCGCGTGGATCGACATCGCCGACTGGGACGCGTGCGCCGCGCCCCCCGACCCGGCGAGCCTCGAAGGGCGGCCCTGCTGGGCGGGCCTCGACCTCGCGAGCACGAGGGACCTGACCGCGCTCGTCCTGCTCTTCCCCGACGACGGCAACGCGGTGCTGCCCTTCTTCTGGGCCCCCCGCGACGGCGCCCACCTCCGCGAGAGGCGCGACCGCGTCCCCTACGCCGCGTGGGCGCGCGAGGGCCACATGGAGCTCACGCCCGGCAACGTGACCGACTACGCCGCCGTCCGCGAGCGCCTCCGCGCCCTGCGCGAGGCCTACGACATCCGGGAGCTCGCCTTCGACCGCTGGGCCGCGACCCAGCTCGTCTCGCAGCTCCGCGACGACGGGCTCGAGGTCGTCCCCTTCGGGCAGGGCTTCGCGAGCATGAGCGCGCCCAGCAAGGAGCTCGAGAAGCTCGTCCTCGAGGGCAAGCTGCGCCACGACGGCAATCCCGTGCTGCGCTGGTGCGCCACCAACGTCATGGTCGAGACCGACCCGGCGGGGAACGTCAAGCCGTCGAAGTCGCGCTCGAAGGAGAAGATCGACGGCATCGTCGCGCTCGTCATGGCGCTCGGCCGCGCGATCGTCCGCGCGCCCGCCGTCCGCTCCAACTACGAGAGGCGCGGCATCCTCCTCGCCTGACCGTGCCGACCATGCCCGACTCCCACTCGAAGCGCCTGCGCGACGCGCGCGGCAGGGCGGACCTCGACAGGGAGTACGAGTCGCGGAGGATGCTCGACCCCGCGCTCGCCGGGGCGCGGCGCATCCGGGCCACGGCCCGCTGGCGCAGGCTGCGCGTGATGAAGCTCGCGCGCGACCCGCTCTGCGAGGACTGCAGGGCGCACGGGAGGGGCGAGCCCGCCGTCCAGGTGCATCACGTCGAGGGGCTCGCGGAGCGCCCGGACCTCGCGTTCGCGTGGTCGAACCTCGCGAGCCTCTGCACGCGCTGCCACGCGCTGCGCGAGGGGGAGGCGAGGCGCCGCGGCAAGGCGGTCGGCGGGACGGACGCCGCCACGCGGGCGTGACGGGCCCGCGGCGTGGCCGGTCGCAAGCGGTGCGCACGCGGGGCGCGGGAGGATGCCACGATGCCAATGTGGTGGCATCGGGGGGAGGGGGGGTGATTTTGTGGCATCGCGCGGGCCGATGTCCGGTGGCGCCACGGCGCGCATATTCTCACGGGTTTTCCCTTCGGGGCTTTCCGGGGTGGAATCCGCCATGGGGGCGGGTTTTCGGGCGAAAAGGGCCTGGATTAGAGGGGTCGAAACGCCCCGAAAAGGCGTCGAAACCGGTTTTCGCGTGCGCAACCGCGGCGGCCGCGTCGGCCACGACGACCCTCCGGAACATGACACCTCACCGGGGGCGAACGGCCCGGAACCCGCCTGCATAGCCGAGTCCGGGGCGTACGCACCGCCGGCACGAGAGTCGCGCGCCCTGCCGGCTGATCGCACGATCTAGGCGACGCGGCCGCGACCCCCCAGCCATCCCGGCGCCAGGGCGGAGGGTGACCTGCCGCCTCGCGCCCGAATGTGTCTCCATGATGATGCAAGATGGTGTTGGGTCGCGCCGATGGGCGTGGCGACCCTGCAAGACATGCTCCTCGCACTCCGGCGTGCCCAGTCGCGCCGGTAGGGCCGGGGAGGGAGACGCCAAGCTCCAATGCGGAGGCGTCCTGCGCAACCGACAGCGGTTCGCCGGGCCCCCGCTGTCGTCTTGCCATGGTCCGGCATGAAGGAGCCGGAGACCATGGACAAGCGAGAGACGATTGGTGCCAAGTCCGCCGCGGCGGGTCGCTCCCGAGCACTCGAGCGGCCCGTCCCCGCCGGCTGTGACCTCGCCGAGCGCCTGTGGGGACTATGCGTGACGTGCCACCGGCGCGCCGTCGGGGTCCTCCGCCCGACGCTGAGGCACGCCTGGCCCTGCGTCGGCGCCGTTGCCGTCGAGGTCCACATCGCCCCCGGTCCGCGCGCGATCGTGGTGCTGAGGCACCGCGACGGGGGCATGGACTGCGTCCACGGGCCTGCGGCCGTCGACGTCGCGGAGGCCGAGGGCGCCCCCGACCGCGGCCACCGGTCGCTCCGCGAGCGCTTCGCGTTGACGGACCGCGATAGCGTCTTCAGCGTTGCGCTGGGCGACATGCCGGAGGACGCGACCGACATCTGGGCGCACCTCGGCCCGGCTGGCAGGGAAGAACTGCTGGTCCACGTGCGGTTGAACCTGGAGTACCAGGCGCGTGCGCTCGGGATCGGTGAGAGAAGACCCCCCTTGGGCGACACGGCCCAGGCCATCGCGGAGCTGGTGGTTCGCGAAGGTCCTCTCACGGCTGGCCAGGTCGCAGCGAGGCTCCCCGCCGGCCGGCGGACCAGCGAGGCCAACATCCGCCGCATCTTCTCCGAGAAGCTCCTGCCGCACTACGGCTTCACCAATCCGAGGAACGGCACGGGCTACCGCGCGCCGCGGGAGCGCACATGGACGTGAGCCGGAATGTAGCCTCGATGTGAGGCCATATCGGCCTGCGCGTCGAGCCCGATCATGGGGCTCGACGATGAAACAAGTACACGCCCTCTCGCTCGACGAGGCTCTCGCGGCGCTCGCGGACCTCGCAGCAGTTGTCACGCTCGCAGAGGCAGCAGCGGCTCTCGGCGTCGCCGAGATCACACTGAGGCGCAGGATCGCCGCGGGCGAGCTGCGGGCGATCAAGACCCGTCCGGGCCACGGCGGACGCCTTCGAATCTTCAAGCGCGACATCGCGCTTCTCCTCTTGGCCATGAACGGGGCGGGAGCGCGCACATGAGCGGCGTCACCGACTACGCGGGACTCGATCTCGATCCCGCGCACGCAAAGCTGATCGCAGACTCCGCGATCTCCGCCCCGGTCGCGATTGCGCGCAACTACCGCACCCTGCGCCGCAAGTCAGACCTTGAGTTCCTCGGCTTCGGCCGCGCGCAGCGTCTCGTGCCCGGCCTTCTCGTCCCGATTTGCAACGTGGCCGGCGAGGTTGTCACGTTCCAGTTCCGGCCCGACCAGCCGCGCGCGGGGAAAGGGGGCAGGCTCATCAAGTACGAAACGCCGGCGAACACCCGCCCCGTGCTTGATGTCCCGCGCGCCTGCCGGCCCATTCTCGGCGATCCCGCAAGGCCGCTCGTTCTGACGGAAGGAGCGCGCAAGGTGGATTCCGCGACCAGCGCGGCGATCTATTGCATCGGCGTCACCGGCGTCTACGGGTTCCGTGGACGGAACGCCCTCGGTGGGCTCACGGCGCTCGGCGACTGGGAGGCCATCGCGTTCAAGGCCGTCGACGGCACCCCCCGCGACTTCTACCTTTGCTTCGACTCCGATGTGACGACGAAGCGTGAGGTGGACGCGGCTCTCAGGCGCCTGAAGGCGTACATCGAGTCGCGCGGAGGGCGGGTGTTCATCATCTACCTGCCCGGCGGTCCCGCCGGAGAGAAGGTCGGGCTCGACGACTACATCGCCTCAGGCCACACGGCTGCGGACGTGTTCGCGCTGGCCGAGGACGCCTTGCGCGCCCCACCCGCCGCGGACGCGAAGTCGAGCGGGATACTGGCCGAGGCGGGCGAGTACCGCGAGCGCGAGGACGGGATCTACCGGGTGCGCATCGTCGAGGGAGCCGAGGTCGAGGATCGACTCACCAACTTCCGCGCCAGGATCATCGCGGAGATCGCCCGCGACGACGGCCAGGAATCGCAGTCGGCGCTGGAGATCGAGGCCCGGATTGGGCAGCGGACGATCACGTTCCGCCTGCCCGCCCACCGCTTCGGGGCCATGAACTGGCCGATGGAGCACCTAGGCGGCGGTGCGGTGGTCTCCGCGGGCTTCGGGGCGCGGGACCATGCGCGGGCCGCAATTCAGATGTTCTCGCGCGGAATCGAGCGCCGCCGCGTCTTCGTCCACCTCGGCTGGGCGGATATCGACGGGAGCCGCGCCTACATCCACGGCGCGGGGGCGGTTGGGACGGAAGGGACGCTCCCTGCCGTTGACATGGATCTGCCGCGAGACCTGACGCGGTACGCGCTGCCCGATCCCCCGGAGGGCAAAGCGCTGACGGAGGCGGTGCGGGCGTCTTTTCTGCCTCTCCTAACGTTTCCGTGGGTGCGCGACGAAGCCGAAGGGGCCGCATTCGGCGCTCCGACTGCGAGGACGGCCTCGAACGGCCCGACGCAGTCGTGTCAGGATCCGTACGTCTTCGATCAACCAGAACCCTCCCTCCTGCCCACCCCTCACCCCCGCTGGGGGGTGGGCAGGAGGGAGCGAACTACCCGAACCGCCCACCTCCGGGCCTCCGGCGAGCCGATTCGGCGCTCCTGCGGACCTAACCCACAGAAACTATCGGAGAGCCTCTTTTCTCACCTTGAGGGTGGCGGCGCTGCGGATCACCGGCCCGCTTCTTTGCGCTGTCTACCGCGCGCCGCTCGGGCCCTGCGACTTCTCGCTCCATCTCTCCGGGGACACGGGCGTCGGGAAGTCGGAGATCGCCGCCCTTTTCGCGCAGCACTATGGCCCGGGGCTGGATCGTGAGCATCTGCACTCGTGGTCGAGCACCGCGAACGCGCTGGAGTCCCTCGGCTTCTTCGCCAAGGACGCGATCCTCGTCGTGGACGATTTCGCCCCCGGTGGTACGGCCAACGACGTCGCCCGCCTCCACCGCGAGGCCGACCGGTTCCTCCGCGCGCAGGGGAACAGGTCCGGAAGGTCGCGCATGGCCGGCGACGGCACGCTCCGGATGACGCGCGCCCCGCGCTGCCTGACGATCTCGACGGGAGAGGATGTGCCGAGGGGTGCGTCGATCAGGGCGAGGCTGCTGGTGCTGGAGGTGGCCAAGAGCGACGTCGAGTGGGAGAAGGTGACCGCCGCTCAGGCGGCGGCGGCCTCGGGGCTGCCCGCAGCGTCGCTCGCCGGATACCTGCGCTGGCTTGCGGCCGAGGGAGACGCCGTCATGCAGTGGTACCGGGGGCGCATCCCGGAGATCCGCGCCCGCGCGCACCGCTCCGGTCGCCACCGCCGCACCGCGTCCATCGTCGCAAACCTGTTCGCCGGCTGGGAGGTTTTCGTTCGCTTCGCCACGGAGGCGGGCGCGATCACCGCGGAGGAGGCGGAGAAGCACATGGCGGAGATGTGGGAGGCGCTCGGCGAGGCGGCGGCCCTGCACGGGAAGCATGTCGCCTCTGCCGATCCCGTGCGCCGGTTCGTGGAGCTGCTGGTGTCGGCCATCGTGTCGGGAGAGGCTCACCTCGCCGGGGCGGACGGCAATTCCCCGGAGCAGCCGGAGGGCTGGGGATGGCGCGAGCGGGTGTTCGGCAGCGGAAACACCGAGCGGCGGGAGTGGGTTCCCGAGGGGCGGCGCGTGGGGTGGATCGACGGGGACGACGTGTACCTCGACGTCGATGCGGCGCTGAAAGCGGCGCAGGCTGCCGCAGGACCCGCAGGCGAAGGGGTAACCGTCGGTGCCGCCACGCTTGCTAGGCGGATCGACGAGCGTGGGCTGCTCGCATCCAAGGACGCCGCTCGGAAGAGGCTGCGCGTGCGGGTGAAGCTGGAGGGCGTTCGGAGGCAGGTGCTCCACATCAAGGAGACGGCCCTCATACCCCACGAATCACCGTCCCAACCGTCCCCGGACGCCGGGAATCGGCCCGCCGGGCCGGAATTGGCGGGGACGGAAAGTGTGCGTTGCCGTTCGCAGAGCGTCCCCGCACCCATGAAACCGTCCCCGGCGGCGCCTTCGCCCGCGCCGACCCCGGAGACGGCGGGGACGAAGGGGACGCAAGGGACGTTTTCTGCGGGTGACATGGGCGGCCTATTGCCCGCAGCGGGTGTCGGTCCCGACTACGCGACGACGAACCCCGAGGAGTTCAAGGACGAGGTCAAGAAGGCGAAGAGGGCGTGGCGCGGCCCGGTGGAGGGCTCGCTGTGAGCGCGATCACCGTCCGCCTCGCCAATCTGGGTGTCCGGCTATGGCTTGAGGGCGACTCCCTCCGCTACTCGATCCCGGAAGACGTCGATGTCGGGGCGGTGCTGGCCGAGCTGAAGGCCAACCGCGACGCGGTCGTTGCCGAGGTCGACGCGCTGGAGCGGGAGGCCGCCGCCATGCGTGCGAGCCCCATCGCCGCCGTCGTCGCGGGCCTTGCTGATCTCGGCTTCGCGTTCCGGCATGTCGGCGACACGCTCTCTCTGGAGACGGAGTGCGGCTCCGTGATCGTCGCCGGGGTGGAGGTCCTCTACCGCTCGCTACACGGGCGCGAGAAGGAACTGGACGCGTTCCTCCGCAAGCCCGTGTCCGCCTGGACGGGGGCCGAGGCGAAGGCGATGGGCTTCTCGACGAGGTCGCGTCCGGGCGACTGGGACGACGCGTTCGGCCCCGCGAAGCCGGGGGAGATCCTCTGGCCGCCGGATCGGGGGGCGCGGTGATGCGTTCCCCGAAGATGCGCAAGGCGTCGCGCCGCCGTCGGTGCCCGAAGGTGGAGCGGCTGGTCATCAACCTTGTGTTGCGCGCGTGGCGATCCGCTCTCCGCCGTCGCCGCCGACTCCAGCGGAGGCGCTCATGACCGCCCTCGACCTCGTGGCCCTCGTCAGCGCTCGCGGCGGCAGCCTCCGCACCGACCGTCGCGGCAGGATCGAGCTCGCCGGGCCGAAGTCTCTTCTCTTCGACGCCGCGATTCTGCACGAGCTCGCGCGGAAGCGCCGCGAGGTGGCCGCCACGCTGCGGGCCGGGAGGGGGGCGTCGCGGTGAGCGAGGCTCTGAAGCCCGGCGATCTGCTGACCATGCGCGAGGCGCTGGCGCTGGTGCCGGTGGGCCGCGCGACGCTCTACGCCCTGCTGAGGCGCGGGGCCATCCCGCACTACCGCGTCGTGGCGCCCGGACGCCGCGGTGGGCGCGTGCTTGTGGCGCGGGGGGACCTGGTGGCCTACCTCGACACGGCGCGCGTGGAGGCGCGCCTACGCCCCGTGGTGCCCGACGCCGACGCCATCGCGGCAAGGGTGCGTGGACTCGGGGCGGTGACGACCTAACATGATGCTAGCACGCAAGTTACGCCTTGATGCTCCCGGAGTCCGTGGCTCATGTGGGGTCATGGAAACCGCGATACGCAGGCCGAGACGGCGCGCGCGCCGCCGCCGATTCGGCTCCATCTTCCGAAGGCCGCAGGCCGCGCGGGGTTGGCTCGCGAGATACAGCGACCCGACCAAGCGCCGCAACGGCAACGGCCGCGTCGGCTTCATCACGCGCAGCTTCGAGACGCGCGAACAGGCCGAGGCCTTCCTCGCCGAGATCGAGAAGGAGATCATGCTCGGCGGCACGCCGCCCGCGGCGGAGGCAGAGCCCCCCTGCGACCTCACGCTGCTGCAGTCGGTCGACCAGTACATCGACCACAAGCGCGCCGGGGGCGGCAGCCAGCGCGGCATCGCCCGCTACGTCACGAGCCGCAGCGCCATCGCCGCCTCGCCCCTCGCGGGCCGCGCCGTCGCCACGCTCCAGAGAGGCGACCTCGAACAGTTCGCCGCGTGGAGGCGCAAACGCCGCTGGCAGCCCATCCGCCGCCGCGGCGCGAAGCGCACCGACCCCAACGAGATCCGCGCCGTCAAGGGCGGCACCGTCGCCGCGGGCTCGATCAACCGCGACACGAGCCTCATCGCCGCCGCCCTCAACCGGCTGGTCCACCTCGGCCAGCTCGCGCGCAACCCCGCCGCCCGCATCCGCCGCGCGAAGGAGCCGGTCCGCGCGCGCGCCATCCTCGGCCCGTCCGAGGCCGCGCGCCTCGTCGATTGCGCCAACCATCACCTCAGGCCGTTCCTCCTCGCGGCGCTCCTGACGGGCCAGCGGCCCAACGAGCTCCGCAACCTGCGCTGGGGCGACATCTCCTTCGAATCCGCGACGATCACCGTCTTCCGCTCGAAGGTCCAGATGGGCGGCACGGTCCCGATGCACCCCCGCCTCGCGGCGGAACTGCGCGCGATGAAGGACCGCCGCTCGGAGTCGCGCCGCGTCCCCGACGACGAGCTCGTCTTCCTCCCGACGCGCGGCGGCACCCTCTACGACCACCGCAACGCGTGGCGGAAGGCGGTGGTGAAGGCCGGCCTCGCCGAGCGCCGGGGCCTGAGCCTGTACTCGTGCCGGCACACGTTTGCGACCTTGTTCCTCGGCGAGGGCTCGCCCGCGGACCTGCAGGCGCTGTTAGGGCACGCGAGCTACACGACGACGGAGCGCTACGTCCGCGCGGTCGGCGAGCGGGCGCGGAAGGGGGTCGAGGCGCTCGACTTCGCGGGCGGTTCGCCTGCGGGGATGTGAGGGGGCGGCGGGGGCGGCTTGGTCCCTTGCGCAGGAGCCGGTGTTGGCGGCACCGGAGTCACATGCGCTCAAGCACTAGTCTTGCCCCCCGCGTATCGAGGCACTTCGCCGCCGCGTCTTCGAGTAGGAGCTCGTCTGAGAGGTACCGGTCGTGCTTCTCCCGCACGAGGTTCTCCATTCCTGCGGCCAGTTCGCGGGGCTCGGGCAATCCGGCCCTGCACACCTCGCGCATTCGCGCGACGAACTCATCGGGGGCAGTGCCACGCAGCGTGAGGGACACGCCATCCTCGTAGCAATCGAATCCAGCAGCGGTCGCGATGAGGCGCAGCGTCAAAGCCGCCGCGTCGCCGGTCCACGGGAAGACAATCGTTCCCCCGCCGTGTTCGATCACCATACGCTTGTCCAGCTCAAGCCGGCGGAACCACTCGCGCCCCTCTGCCAGGAGGGATCGTGCCTCCGGATCGAGAAACGCGGGGACCTCTTCACCCACATAGACGGCATACATCTCCTCCCGAACGCGCTGGTGCACCATCGCGCCAGACCCGTCGAACGGCGGCTCCCTGCCGGCTCCGCTCGGGACCACATGCGCAACATGCCGCTCTTCGTCGAGTGACCTGATCTTCCAGCGGCGCCCCGCAAAGATGATGTAGTCGCCCTCCGTGATCAACTGTCCGATCGGCATTGCGCCGAGCGCGCCCTCCGGCCCTACCAGGGTCCACTCTTCCGGCGTCTGGAACGCCGCATAGAAGGTGTAGTGGCCCACCACCTTCTCGCCTGCAAGGCCTAGCGTAAGCGATCCGTCACCCAACTGCGTGAGGACGTCCCGTTGACCTAGGCTCCTCAGCACCGCGGCGAACATGCGCTTGTCGGTCGACGCGAAGGGACCGCTTTCGCAGAGCGCGCGCCAAGCGTCGGCAGCCGCAACACCGCCGTGCTGCGCGATCACGGACAGGATCTGCTGGACGAGTGTCGACAGATGGAAAGCCCCGGCGTGCGGTGGCTCACACCACCCCTGGAGCAGAAGCCGCACCATTGCTATCGTCTCCACCAGATTCCTGCGAATGGAGTGCTGCGGCAACGTGTCCTGATCGACTGCGGGCTCGATGACGTAGGCACGCAGAATCGCGGGATCGCCGGGGCGCCGCCCCGAGCGTCCAAGCCGCTGACGGAGGCTTGCGACGCTGGGGGGAACGCCTACCTGCGCGATGCACTTGACCGCGCCGATGTCGATACCCATCTCGAGCGTGCTGGTGCAGACGACGGTCGTAGGGACCGTCCCGTCCTTCAGGCGCCCCTCCACCACCTCGCGAAGCTCGCGAGCAAGGCTGCCGTGGTGTGGGAAGAACTCGTTTGGCACGCGCGCCTGCTCGCTCCGGTGCCTCAGTTGGTCGGCGTACCACTCCACCTTGCCGCGGGAGTTTGCGAAGACGAGGTTGTGGTCGCCCCTCAATGCATCGTAGAGGGACGCCGCGATTGCGAACTTGGCGAGTGCGTGCGGCTCCTGGACCACCCGCTCGCCCGAATCGGGCTCGGGCACCTCTCGATATCCCTTCAGGACGAGCCGGAGTTCCTGGCCCTCCGCGCGGGAGACGAGAACCTCGACGCGCTCTCCCCCTTGAGGCCGCAGGAACGACTTCGCGAGGGCCATGTCGCCGAGCGTGGCGGAAAGGCCGATGCGGGGCACCCGCCGCCGTAGGGCGAGTTCAAGACGATGCATCAGGCTCTGGAGCTGCCTCCCGCGTTCGCTGCCGGGATAGGCGTGAATCTCGTCGACAACGATGTGGTCGAGGCTGGCAAACATGCCTTGGACTTGGGGACCGCGAAGCACAAACAGAGCCTCGAGCGATTCGGGAGTGATCAGAAGAATCCCGCTGGGTTGCTTGATTACCTCCCTCTTCCTGCCCTGCGGCACATCGCCGTGCCAACGATGCACTGGGATGTGAAGGTCGCGGCAAAGGAGCTCCAGCCTCCGGAACTGGTCGTTGATGAGGGCGCGAAGCGGGCCGATATAGAGCGCGCGGATGGAGCCTCCCGACGCGTCGACGAGCCGCGAACAGATCGGCAGGAATGCCGCCTCCGTCTTGCCTCCCGCCGTCGCCGCTGCGAGGATCACGTCGCGTGTACCCTCGATGATCACGGGGATGGAGCGCTCTTGGATATCGTGAAGCTGAGCCCATCCCTGCTCCCAGATCCAGCGCCTGACCCGCTCGTGCAGAAGGCCGAACGCTGTCGACGTACGATCCCGTTCCGGGTCAGCCGAGCCGGAAGGAGGAGAGTTCGTCATCACCAGAGCCGGCCTTTGCGGGGGGGCCGGCCTCACTGACCTCATCCGCGTCCAGCGGGGCTAGGTCGGGGTTCGACTCTGTCGCAATCTCGACGTGGCCGAGCTGCTCCTGCCACGAGGCGCCCGGGTTCTGCTCCAGAACGGCGAGGAGGTCCACGAAGTGCTTCAGCGTAGTGCGCGGCGTCCGAAAATACGCGTCCCCGATCCGCTGCGAGCAGTGCGACATGAAAGCCTGAAGCGCCTCGTCGGGAATCGCGTAGCGCTGCGGATCGCCTCCCGCGTGGACGTGTCGCACACGCGAGAGCAGCACGTAGAGATCCTCGGGTGCCAAGCTCGTGAGGCGAATCGTAGGTCCGGTGAGGTCGATCAGGCCCTTCGCTGCGAAACTGTTCTCTGCGAGGCGGCTCTTCAGCGCTTCGTAGCTGTAAAGCCCCTTGCGCGGGTCGAGAAGGAACTCCGGGGTTCCCCCGAGCAAGAGTCCCAACCCCACGGCGGTCCCCTGCATCGAGTCGTTGAGCATCCGGAGGATCTGTTCGTAGTTCGAGCTCCGCGCCTGTGTGTTCGCGAGCTTGTAGATGTTGACCATCTCGTCGAGGCACGCGAGCAGGCCGCCGTAGCCGGCGAGGCGCAGGAACCGCGCGAGCAGCTTGAGCGCGTCGTACACGCTCGCGTCGTCGATGATGGTCCGGACGCCGAGCGCAGCCCGGGCTTCGGTCTTGGTCGAGAATTCCCCCCGAAGCCAACGGACCGCGTCCATCTTGATCTGCTCGTTCGCGTCCTCGTGCCCCCTCCAGTACGCGTGCACAACCTGGGCGAAATCGTAGCCTCCTACCATCTCATGGAGGCACGCCATCCGCTCGTGGATCACTTTCGATCCCGGAACGCCGCGAGTGGCCGCCTCCTGAAGCGCGCCGGACACGAACTTCTCGACGACGCTCGGCAGGGCCCCCCCGTCCGGCTTCGCCCGCGTGGAAAGGTTGCGTGTCAACTCGCTGTAGAGCGAACGCGCCTGTCCCCCGCTCGCGTGCAATCTGCGATCCGGAGCAAGATCCGCGTGAACGGTGACGAGTTTTCGTTCCAGTGCGATGGATCGAATCAGGTGAAGGAAGAAGGTCTTCCCGGCACCGTACTCGCCGATGACGAGTCGGAAGCACGAGCCCCCGTCGCCCACGCGCTCGATGTCGGAGAGGAGTGCCTTCACCTCGCCGGCGCGCCCCACCTGGATCAGGTGTTGTCCTTGGCGCGGGACTACGCCGGCGCGGAGCGATTGCAGAACAGCATCACGCTCCTTCGGGCGAATCGTGGTGGCCGGCATCACGCTGCACGCTCCTTAAGTAGATGGACTTGGATGCTGATCGGATCGTCGCCGTCGATCAGCGAGTCGCCACACGCCTCGAACGCCGCGTCGTTGATCGTCTCGATGGCCCCATCGGGGAGCAGAGAGAGCCCTGCCGAGAGATTCTCAAACTCGGCCCGGCTCCATGAGCTCTTCGCGACAAGCTGTCGCATGAGAGCCGAATGGGCGGCATCGAGTCCCCACAAGCCCGGCGCGGAGTCGGCAACAGGGGCCGCCGTCAAGGGCTCCTCCGATGAGAAGACGTCCTGCAGAATCCCGAAGACAGTTTCCGCCTCCTTGAGCTTCGCCTGCACCTTTTCCGGGTCGAGGGTCACAGTCGCGGTGCGATCCGGCATCGCGGGTATCGCGTAGCCCGACCGGTCGGGCGAGCCGGGTCGCACGACGACGGGAGCGGCGGAGGCGGATGCATCCGCTAGCCCGAAGCGGTGGAGTGAGGCATAGACCTCGTCGGCAGCGAGACCGAGCAGGGGGAAGAGGCGCAGCAGTGACTTGATTTCCTGGGGCTCGATGCGCCCGTCGGCGGCCGCCACGCTAACAAGGAACTCGCCAAGTGTGCTCCGGTCCTGCTGCCCCAGCGAACTGACGCGCCGCTTCAGACCCGTCGTTCCTACCTTGGCCGCTCCGAGCCACGTGAGGTGGGCGCGGAGGCGGCCCCTCTCCGATGCGGACAGGTCAGCCGCGTCCTCGAGGCGACCTTCAAGGTATGCCCGCTCCTCCTCGGCCATGGCGCCATCGGCCCCTGCGAGTACGCTGCCGAGGCGCAAGAGCGTTGCGACCGCGGCATAGCCGCGGGAGGGGGCGCTCACCACTTCGCCCTCGTGGCGAAACACGACCACTTGGCCTTCAGGTTCGGGAATGTCGGGACCGAATCGCGCGTCGGGTTCCATCCCAAAGCCGCGTCTTTCAAGGAACTGCGCCAGCATGACGGACTCCGGCTTGGCGAGGCGGTGCCGTGGGGTGCCGGCCCACAGCGCGATCAGCTCGTCGGCTGCGGCGGGAGCCATCCGCTGCCCGCCGAGTGCACGCGCGGCCCAATTGCAGATCGCGTCGATCCGCTGCCCTCCCGCCTCGGCCGCGAGCTCTGGCGGCAGCGTCGCCGCCGCAGCCGGCGACCCGCGGTCGTCGGGGTGCCGCCCGATCCATCGCGAGTACGGGGCGAGCGCCTCCGAGCATTCGTCGGCAAGGTCGCGCAACTTCTGTACCGGCGCGGACAGACCCGCCACATCCGGGACATGTGCGAGTCCCACTTCCACCGGCCCGGGGAACGCCGCACTCGCGGGCTTGTAGCTAAATGTCAAGGTGCGCCTGTTGCGCGGGATCCTCATCCCCTCGCCGTACTTTGCCGCGTACCGCAGCGCAAACAGCCTTGCGAACTCCTCGGGGCAGCGCTGCGCCGGCGTCCTGAGGTACGTCGATGCGTCCGCCGTGACCCACGCCAGCGCCCAGTTCGCGGGGATGGGGCGCGCCTCAGCCACCAGTTGCCCGAGTGCGATCCTAAGCTCCAAGGGCAGTTCGAAGGATCGCTCGAAGCGCGCCGGCTCGCGCGAGTAGAGCGGGCTCGCAGCGAGGTCGCGCGCGCGGATTGCATCGAGGAACCCCGTCGCATAGCCACGGAAGGAGCCGTTGCCGCCATAGATGCCGAGCAGCCGCGCAACCTCTTCGACCACCAGGCCGATCTCGCCTCGCGCAGCCGGATCGGTTGACGCGTCGCAGAGGACTCGGCGCTCCAGGCCGTAGAAGAACAGGAACACGTATCCGATGTATGCGGAGGGTTCGCGTCTGCCGCCGGCAAGCCACTCGAGATACGCCGCGCGGCTCGCAGGAGGCATCTGCGAGTACCATGGCCAGTAGGTCATCAACTCGCCCGCGCGGTCCGGGCGCCGCCGGTCCACCGGCATTCGCGGGTTGATCAGTGCCGGATCGTCCATTCCATGGCGCGCGATGGGTGCGATGGATTCGCCGACGTAGACCATCCCGCCGCCGATCCGATACCCCTGGACCTCAACAGTCTGACCCGCCGGCACCCATTGCGCGGAACCCCGGGCAGCGCGCGGCGCGGGTGCCTTCATCGTTTCAGCAGGGGCCCCACTGCGCGAATCCGGGGACGGCTGGGCGCGCCGCGTGGTTGCGAGAACCTGCACCGCGGTGGGCGTACCACGGGTGGGGCGCGCCCCGGGGACGCAAGCCAGGACTTCGCGCATCTCCTCGGCGAGCTCTCCTGCTGCGGCGCGCGCTTGCCCGGGCAGTTCTCCCGCATCCAGTGCCGCGATGCCCCACCTCGCATCGATCTCCCGCATGGCGTTCCGCGCGCCCGACAGCGATTCACTCTCAAGCTGGCCGCGACAAGCCTCGAGGACATGACGCGCCCGCCCAACGAGCGATTCGGTTGACGTTGGGGGCTCGTGCTCGAATAGCCAGCGCATGATCGTCGTGCGCTTCTCCAACACGTCAGACTGCTTGGCAAGTTCGCCGCCCTCGCCTCCGATTCGTGCGAGGCGCGTGCGGACTTCCCGTCGGCTCTCGCTCGCCCGTGCGACCGCCGCGACGAACGCCACATCCTCTGGGCGGAGATTCGATGGGTCGGGCAGCGGGAGGGGGCGCGCTTCGATCACAGCCACCGCCACCTTGGCGGCACCAAGGAGCCGCTCCGCAGAGGCTGCTCCCACCCCCGGCAGCGCGCTCAACCCCGCGTGGCCGAGCCTGAGGATGTCCTCAAGCGTCCGGGCCCCGGCGTCAAGAATCGCCCCCCATCGGATGTTCTTCGCCCCGACTTCACGTAGGTCCTCGACCGTGTAGGCTTGTCGCGCCTGCAGTCGCTTCGCTGATGCGTAGGTCAAGGCCTGCTCCACCTCCTTGGACTCCGCCCACTTGTGGAACTGCTCGCACTCCCTGATGGCGGCCACCAACGCGGCGACGCTCTTCTGCGCTAGAAGGCTGGTCTTGCGCGCCGCAGAGACATGCCATGCGATCCTGACGACGATCCAGAATGCTAGGCAAAGCGCCAGCGCGATCATCACGTCCACGGCGTCTCCGTTCCGCAGTCCGGCGAGGCCTCCCCGCCGGGGCACCATGCTACCGCCCCCCGCGCAGGGGCGACAAGGGTGCCCTCTCTGCGTCTTTCGCCTCGGGGACAGCCCGAGAGCGCCGGAGCCTGACGTGCCCGGAGGGGGCGACGTGATCGAGAGAGCCGCGCATCGCCTCGCCGCGTGAGCCCACGGAGGCGGTCGAGGGACAGCCGCCGACCGCTGCCGCCGCGCTTCGGTTCGGTGCCCCATGGGAGCGGCCCGTCTACGCCGGCTCGCGCGACAGGTTTAGTTCCAGAAGCCGCGGAAAAACCTCATCGTCCGGAAGTGTTGGATCCCACCCGTAGGCGGCGGCGACCGCCGCGTCGAGGGCGGCGTGAGCGTTCGCGAGCCAGGAGGGGCGCTCGTTGTAGAGATTGGTGAGCGTGCGCTTCTTCATCTCGCCGAGAGAGGCGCCAGGCGGGTTGAGCCATGCTCTGCGCAGCGCGTCCAGGTTCGATGCACTTGCACCGACGCCGGCCTCCTGGCTCGCATTCGGGCACGGGAGGGGGAAGGTCTCAAAGGTCGTCGTAGCGGTGTAGCGCGGATCGTTGCCGACGCCCAGCCACGAGCACATTCGCAGCGACCAGAGTTCATGGAACCGTGAGTGCAGCACACCGAGCAAGTACTCATCCTCCCGCGCGAAGGCGTAGATCTGGCAGTCGGGAAGCACAGAGATGTCGAGCCACACGAAGAGGCGATGCTTCGCCACTCGTGGCGTCGCGAGGTAGCGCGACAGGCCCTGCAGTGCCTGTCGCATTGCCGGTCGGGGCTCCACGTGCAGCCACCATCGGTCGCGGTACGATGCGCGGCGGTTCTTGTCACGCTCCGGTTTCACGTGTGCGCGCACGTATTCGAAGGGGGACTCGTATTGAGCGGCATCGAATTCAGGCATGTTCACGCCAAAGTCGATGATGTGTGCGCCCCGCGGGCGCCGCGTGACGTCGAGTCCGTTGGCCCATGGACGCACAACGTCGGCGTTCGGGCGTCCATTCGGATTCGGCGGCAGGGCGAGCCACTGCCGCGCGAGGTCGCCTGGGATGTCGAACGCGCCGCCCTTCGTGTCGCCCATGAACGCAATCCCGAGGTTCTCCTTCAGGCGGCGCGCCTTCGTCAGGTCGGCCGCCGCCGCGACGCTCTCGGCACACGTGAGATCGGCGTGGATCGTCGAGACAGGCCTTCCGTCAAAGCGCAGGTCTTTCTCGGTGCCGTCGTCGAAGCCCACGAGAGAGATGCGCACGGCAGCCCCCTCGACGACCCAAGGCTCGTCGTCCCAAGCCATGAAGATCTGGCCGGTCTCGCGGATGCGCTCCAGCACCCTGCGCGACGCGCCGCCGCGGATCGAGTTCGTGCCGAGCAGACCGGCGCGCTTCGCCCGGCCTGTCTCGATCGACTCGCGGGCCTTCTCGAACCAGTAGGTCACGAGGTCCGCCTCGCGCGGGACGCGCTCGTCATAGACCGCGAAGAGTTCATCCACGTACGCGTCGCCGAGGTCGGACCTCATCTTCTTGCCGCCCACGAAAGGGGGGTTGCCCACGATCACCGTAGCTGCGGGCCACTGCGCTTCGACGGGCACGCCGTCCGCAGCCCGGTCGAGCAGGGCGTCCCTGCACTCGATCGACTCGATCGGCTTCAGCACGGGGTTGGTCGAATAGCTGAAGCCGTTCTTCACGTGCCACTGGAGGTGGCCGATCCAGATCGTCACCTGCGCGAGCTCCTGCGCGTAGGCGTTGATCTCGATCCCCTTCAGCATGTGCGGGCCGACGCGCACGTCGAGCTGCGCCTGCCCGCCCTCCAACTCGGCGATCGCAAGCAGTACCTCTTTCTCGAGCTCGTGGAGACGCTCCAGCGCGACGTAGAGGAAGTTGCCCGAGCCGCAGGCGGGGTCAAGGACGACTACGGGATCGAGGTGCCTCGCGCGGAACTGCTCTATGGCCTTCGCGGCGGCCTTGCGGGCCCTCGTGCCCCCCGCCTTCGCCTTCTCGCGAAGGCGGTCGACCTCGGAGCGGGTCTTCTCCCACTCGCGTCGCAGCGGCGCCATGAGCACGGGGTCGATCACGCGGAGGATCGAGTCGCGATCCGTGTAGTGCGCACCGAGCTGGCTCCGCTTCGAGGGGTCGAGGCCGCGCTCGAACAGCGTGCCGAAAATGGAGGCTTCTATCTGGCTCCAGTCGAGGCGCGAGACCTCGGTCAGCGTCCGCAGCTCATCGCGCGCGAGTGCGCAGACCTCGCTGTCGGCGAAGAGGCCGCCGTCGAAGTGGTGGATGCGGTCGACGCCGAAGTTGCCGCCCGTGCACATGGCGGCGAAGAGGTCCTCGGCGAGCTTCGAGAATCGCCCCGGGTCGAGGTCCGACGCCTGCACGAGCCGCTCGAAGAGCTTCTTCGGGAGCAGGCCTACGTCTTCCGCGAAGAGGCAGAAGAGGATGCGGTTGAGGAAGTGGGCGGCCCTGCGCGGCTCGATGCCGCGTCCGCGCATCCCCTCGGCAAGGCCGGCGAACTTCTTCGCGGCCTCCTCGGTGACCTCCTCGAGGCGGCGGCCGGGCTTGAGGCGCTCGGGCTCCTCGAAGAGCGCGAGCAGCCTGTCGCGGACCTCCTTGCGGTCGAGGTCGGCGAGGCGGAACTCGTGGACGACCTTCGGCGTGCCGGTGAAGTTGGTGTGGATCTGGAAGCGCTCCATGTCGGAGACGACGAGGAGCGGGGGGTTCTCCAGCGACTCGCGGTAGCGGAGGAGCTGGTCGTAGGCGGCGTCGAGATCCTTCTTCTTGCCCTTGTACTCCCAGGCGAAGTGGCCCTTCATCCACACGTCGGCCCAGCCGTCGCCGCCGCCGTGCTTCGCAGCGCCCTTCTCGAAGCAGTACCACTCGGTGCCGGTCGGGTCGGACTCGGCAGGGGTCTTCTGCCCGAGCAGGCGGCAGAGGTCGAGGAATTGCTCCTGCGAGCCTTGGCGCTCGCCGACGTGGGACTCTGTCCACTTGCGGATGAACTCCTGCGGGGTCATGGGCGGTGGGGGGAGACTAACATCCGACAGCGCCGGGGGCGCGCGGTCGGCGGGGGGTGCGCGGCGGCGGCGCGCTCTCATCATGCACGTTCCCGCAGCAGGTGGCGGACGGTCGCGCGCGCGACTCGAGTCCCCGCATGTGCGAGTCGTCGTAGTGGAGCCTCCCGGGAATCCGCGGGCTCTCCCGGGAAGCCTCAGTGCCCTTGAAGTGGGCGGTCCATCTCGAGGCCAGGCGCGACGAGGGCGACGAACTCCTCAAGCGTGAGCACGCGCCGATCATCCTCGAGGACCTGGATGAATAGCGCCTTCAGCCGCTTGTCGCCGGTCACGAGGCCCCAGGCTGCGGTCAGGTACGTGCTCAGCGCGATGTCTTGCGCATCCGAGTCCCTCCGCTTGCTCATGTACCCGGTGGCGTGGTGATGGTAGTACAGGTTCTCGGTGATCATCCGGAACGCGAAGGCGCTGCTCGTGAACTGCGCACGGTTGCGAAACGCAGTCTCCACTACCTCCCTGGGGATCGACAGCTGTGTGCCGACATCCGCGAACCAACGAGGGGCGTCAGCGAGCAGGTCCTCGACTTGACGTTCTCGCGGGACCGGCCCCGTGTAGCCGTGGCGCGACCGCATAGCCGCCGCCTTTTTCCGGACGTAGAGCGAAAAGCCGCGCGGGATCACGATCTCAAGCCCTTTGTCGCGGTGTTGCTGCCTGAATCTCACGCTGAGCGAAACCTCGTCTTCGTGAATTCGGATCTGCTCTGGTGAGCGGGTCTTGCTGAGGAAGAAGTCGACGACGGCGTGCCACGGGGGGGCCGGCGTCAGCGGGTCGGGAGGCGCGAGCCCCGCGAGCGCGAAGATGTTCCCTCGAACCATGTCCGCGTCGCCCGGAAGAGCCTCGCCCCGCGCCAGCGTGTTGTAACGCTCCACGGCGGTCTGCACTTCGCGCAGATCCTTGAACTTGAGCTCCCGACGCCAGAGGTTTGTCCCCATCACCTCGCCCACCACGTTGGGTACCCATGTCGCCACGAGCTTGGAGGCGACCCATGCTTCCTCTAGTGTCCGCCACTGCGGCCTCGACAGGGACGCGAGTTGGCGCACGGCGTTGGAGTCGAAGATGAAGTCGACACCGTGGGGACCATCTTGGTGAGCCGGGGTGAAGGGGAGCCGGAGGCCTCCGCATCTCGCAGGGGACCCCTTCTTCTTCTGCGCCATTCCCCGCGCCGCTCCTTCCGCAGTCCCGGCGGGCGGGTGGGCCTGCCGGGGAGACCATTATGCTGGATGGAGGGCTGCCGGACAAGGGGACTGCCGCCCAATGCTCTCGCTCGCCGCTCGCACGTTCGTGGTGACACGAGGCACTCCCGGCGGTAGAGTAGCCGTCCGCCATTTGGGCAGCACCCGTCTCTTGTCGGGTGGAGGGCGGCAATGTCGATCCGTAGCGCAATTGACTCACTCAAGCAAGAGCCGTTCGATACAGGAATCGGCATTGCGTTGGTTCTGGCGGGGCTCGCGTTCTCTACTGTCCCCGGGTTGGGGCCGGTTGCTGAGAAGTCGGGCGGGTTTCTTTTTGCGCTCGGCACGCTACAGCTGTCGGCCGTAGTTAGCCGCGTGAGAACGCTGCTTCAGGCCCGAGAGCACATGAGGCCACTACTCGATCCACTGTGCGGGAGGCTGGGTGCGGTTTGTGGGCAATTGCGCCAGGCGGTCTCCAACCTGGATTCCGACGTGATAACGCGAGATACTGCCGTGGCAGTCATGCAGCAGTCGATTGGCACGCTGGCAGGCGTCATCAACGACCTTCAACCGCTAGCCGGCACTCGATTCTCCGCGGAGGCTCTACTAGCCCTGAAACAAGCGAAGATTGGTAGTCTTCCCGCGGACGGGCTCCGAATGCCACAT
>CAZMXP010000067.1:10098-24919 GCA_964570285.1 uncultured Planctomycetaceae bacterium | reverse complement strand
AGGTGAAGTTGAGCAGGAGCTTCTGGAAGCAGCGCTCGAGAAAGAGCGTGTCGCGCTCGCCCCTTGCCCCCGTCATCTTGTAGACGCGCCAGCAGGCCCACGCGTGCACGGGAGGGTTGACGTCCCCCATCGCGAACTCGTAGGCGGGGAGCTGGCCGTTGGGATGCATGTACCACTCGCGCAGGAAGAGCTGGAGCTGCTCCTTCGCGAAGTGCGGGTCGACCGCCGCCATCGGGATCATGTGGAAGGCCAGGTCCCACGCCGCGTACCAGGGGTATTCCCACTTGTCGGGCATCGAGATGACGTCGCGGTTGTGGAGGTGCTTCCAGTCGTGGTTCCTGCCCTGATGGCGGGAGGGAGGGGGCGCGGGGGAGGCGGGGTCGCCCTCGAGCCAGTCGCGCACGACGTAGTGGAAGAACTGCTTGGACCAGAGCAGGCCCGCGAAGGCCTGCCGCACGACGCGCGCCTCCTCCCCGCCCGCGCCCGCGGGCAGGCGCGCCGCGTGGAAGGCGTCGGCCTCCGCGAGGCGGGCGTCGAAGACGGCGTCGAAGTCGTCGAAGCGGGGGGCGCCGCCGGCGGCGAGACGCAGGCGGAGCGTGCGCGAGCCGTGCGCGGGCAGGTCGACCACGCAGTGCGCGGCGGCCTTGGTCCCCTTCGCCTCCGGGTTCACGGCGTCGCTCCTGCCGTGGACGACGTACTCGTGGAAGGCGTCCTTCACGTAGGGGCTCGCGTTCGCGCCGCCGAAGAGGCGCGCGTGGTTGGTCTCGTTCTCGGTGAAGAGCCAGCGCGGGCGCGGCAGGTCGATCGCGAGGCGGTAGCGGCCGAGGGTCTCGTGGTCGGCGGCGACGGT
Source organism: uncultured Planctomycetaceae bacterium (assembly GCA_964570285.1). Classification (GTDB taxonomy): domain Bacteria; phylum Planctomycetota; class PLA2; order PLA2; family PLA2; genus CAZMXP01. The sequence continues at coordinate 24,069 of CAZMXP010000067.1, read as the reverse complement.
GCCGTCGCGCATCCTCCGGAGCGAGGGACGCGCGCCGTAGCCCTCGCCGCTCCTTCCCCACGACCAGGTGTTCCTGAACCAGAGCGTCGGCAGCACGTGCAGCCGCGCCGCCTCGGCGGAGCGGTTCGACAGCGTGACGCGGATGCAGAGGTCCTCCGGGGAGGCCTTCGCGTACTCGGCGACGACGTCCACGTAGCGGTTGCCCGCGAGGACGCCCGTGTCCTTCAGCTCGTACTCGGGGTCGAGCTTGCCGCGGCGGCGGTTCTCCTCGACGAGGCGCGCGTAGGGGTACTCGCCCGTCGGGTACTTGTAGAGCGCCTTCAGGTAGGAGCTCGTCGGCGTCGCGTCGAGGTAGAAGTACTCCTCCTTCACGTCCTCGCCGTGGTTGCCCTCGGGGCCGGTGAGGCCGAAGAGGCGCTCCTTCAGGATCGGGTCCCTGCCGTTCCAGAGCGCGAGCGCGAAACAGAGGCGCCCCTGCCGGTCGCAGATGCCGAGCAGGCCGTCCTCGCCCCAGCGGTAGGCGCGGCTCCGCGCGTGGTCGTGGCTCAGGTACTCCCAGCAGTTGCCGTGCTCGGAGTAGTCCTCGCGGACCGTCCCCCACTGCCGCTCGGAGAGGTAGGGGCCAAACCGCTTCCAGTTGCTCTCGCGCGCGCCGTCCTCTTCCAGCCGTCTCTGTTCCGCGTCCATTCCGGTCCTCCCCGCCTAGCGCCCCTGCAGCAGCACCGCGTGGCCGTCGGGGTCGCGCACCAGCGCGCCCCGCGCGAACCCGAGCCGTGCATCCTCGAGGCCGACAACCCCGGGAGAGACCCAGCGTCCGCTCCCGCGCACCTTCGATGCCGCCCCCTCGCAATCGTTGCAGGCGAGATTCACCTGCCAGTGCCAGAGGTCGCTCGCCCTCGTGTCCGCGGGCGCGTCGCGCCCGTCGCCGGGCGCGAGGTACTCGAGCAGCTCGATCCCCGGACCCCTGGACATCTTCACGAGCGTGATGCGCAGCCGCGCCCCGAAGACGTTGTTCAGGTGCTCCTGCTCGTCGCCCCAGTTCTCGGCCCCCCCCTTCACCTCGCCGCCCAGCGCGTCGCGATAGAAGCGCAGGCTCTTCTCGGTGTCCTTGACGACGATCGCGGTGTGGTCGATGCCGAGGAAGAGGCGCTCCGTCGGCTCATGCCAGCGGGGGTCGCCCTTCCCCTCGGGGAAGCGGATCACCTCGAGCGCGTGGCCGTCGGGGTCCTTGAAGTAGAAGGCCTCGATGCCGCCCGCGGCGGGGTTCCAGTCGGGGAGCCGCTGCGGGCCGCTCGACGCGTGGCGCACGCGGTGCCTGCGCAGCCTCGCGTACGCCTCCTTCATGTCGCGCACGACGATCGCGATGTGCTGGAAGGAGCGGTCGTTCGAGCGCGCCTCCGCGGGCAGCGGCCGCCCCTCCGGCGCGAGGTACTCGACGAGGTCGAACCGCTCGTCGCCGAGGCGGAGGCGCGCGATGCGCATCCTCAGGCCGAAGAGCCCCTGCAGCCGCTCGTAGGGCGCGCCGGCGACCTCGATCTCGCCCGTCTTCTCGAAGTCGAGCACCTCGGTGTAGAAGCGGAGCGAGCGGTCGAGGTCGCTGACGGTGACGGAGATCGACTCGACCGACGGCGCGGGCCCCTCCGCGGTTGCGGGCCCTTCGGCCGCAGCGGGAAGGAGGAGGAGCGCGAGGAGGAGGAGGGGGCGCATCACGAGAGGCGCTCCTTCAGGTGGCTGCCGACGCGCAGCGCGTTGGCCATGATCGTCAGCGCGGGGTTCACCGCGCTGCTCGACGGGAAGAAGCTCGCGTCGACGACGTAGAGGTTGTCGACGCCGTGCGCGCGGCAGTTGCGGTCGAGGGCGGAGGAGGCGGGGTCGTCGCCGAAGCGCACGGTGCCGTTCTGGTGCGCGACGCCGGCGAGCGGGATGCGCTGGCCGACGAAGAACTGGAGCGGGATCAGGTGCTCCTCGCAGTCGATCGCCTTCAGCAGCCCCTTCAGGCGCCGGATCAGCAGCTTGTGCCCCTCCTCGTTGTTGGGGCGGTAGGAGAGGACGATCCTGCCGTCGGAGTCCAGCGTGACGCGGTTCTCCGGATCGGGCAGGTCCTCCGACGTGAGCCAGAAGTCGAGCGAGTGGCGCGCCATCAGATCGAGCGTCATGCCGGGCACGAGCTTCGGCGCGCCGGCAGCGAGGGTGTCCCGGTCGAGCTTGCCGACAAACGAGATGTGGCCGAGCGGGAAGTCGGACTCCTCCGAGCGGAAGTAGAAGTCGTTGAGCGCGAGCGTCTTCTGGAAGACGGAGGGGTTGGGCTCGCGCGAGATCGCCATCACGACCGAGTTCAGGTGGCCCATGTAGTGGCGGCCGACGACGCCGGAGGCGTTCGCGAGGCCCTTGGGGTGCTTCGGGCCGCGCGACCGGAGCAGCAGCGCCGCCGAGTTGATCGCGCCCGCCGACACGACGACGATCCCGCCCGCGTAGACCTCCTTCCTCCCGTCGCGCTCGACGTGCACGCGGGTGACCTCGCGCCCCGACGGGCCGGTCTCGAGGCGCGTGACGAGCGCGTCGGTCAGCAGCGTCACGTGGCCGGTCGCCACGGCGGGATCGACGCAGACGACCTGCGCGTCCGACTTCGCGTTGACGAGGCAGGGGTGGCCGTCGCAGGTGCTGCAGCGGATGCAGGGGCTCTTCTGGCGGTTCTTCTCGTCGAGCATGATGCCGAGCGGCACCGGGAAGGGGTGGTAGCCCATCCGTTCGAGGTCGTCGCTGAGCTTCTGGATGCGCGGCTCGTGGGAGACGGCGGGGTGCGGGTAGGGAGCGCTCGCCTGGGGCTCCGTCGGGTCGAGACCGCGCGTGCCGTGCACGTGGTAGAGCCGCTCCGCGGCGGTGTACCAAGGCTCGAGCTCCTCGTAGGTGATCGGCCACGCGGGCGAGAGGCCGCCGTGGTGGCGCAGCGCGCCGAAGTCCTCGCGGCGCATCCGGAAGAGCGCCGCGCCGTAGAACTTCGTGTTGCCGCCCACGTAGTAGTTCGTGTGCGGGTGCAGGTCCTTGCCGTCCCGGTCGCGCCAGGTGTCCTTGGTGTTGTAGCGCGCCTCGGCGTTGACCGCCTTGGTGCTCCAGTTCTCCTTCTCCCGCGGCACGTAGCCGCCGCGCTCGAGCAGCAGGATCCGCTTGCCTGTGGGCGCGAGGGCGTGGGCGAGCGTGCCGCCGCCCGCGCCCGACCCGATGATGATGACGTCATACCGTTCCATGGGTATCTCCGTGGTGATGGCGGCAGCGGAAGATGCAGCGACCGCCGCCGTGGTGGAGCTTCGCGCAGAGCACGCGCGAGAGGCCGTGGCGCCAGAGGTAGAACTGCGCGGCGAGGAGCATGCCCGCGAGCGGCGCCGCGACATAGAGCCAGAAGGCGTCCCAGCGGCGCGCGTGGAGCGCCGACGCGAGCGTGCGCGCGGGGTTCATGCTCATGCCGCTGAGCGGCGCCTCGAAGCTGATATAGAGCGCGACGAGCGCGCCGGCGCAGAGCCCGGCGCGGCGCCACCAGCGCGGGTGGTTCGCGACGACGAGCACCACGAGCATCAGCAGGAACGAGATGCCCGCCTCGGCGGCAAACGCCGCCGCGCGCCCGGCGGGACCCGGCAGCGTCGCGACATAGAGGACGCTCTCGTGGGCGAGCCGCCCCCCGGCCACCGCCGAGGCGAGCGCGACGCCGGCGGCGCCGCCCGCGCACTGGAAGAGCGCATAGAACAGCGCGTCCTCCCGCGTGGTCTTGCCGAGGCGCAGGAAGGTCAGCGTGACGACGGGGTTCAGGTGCGCGCCGGAGCGCCGGCCCCACGGCGAATAGATGAGCCCGACCGCCGTCGCGCCCATCGCGAGCCCCATCAGCACGCGCCGCGGGAGCGGATCGTGGAGCGCCGCGCGCACCGGCGACTCCGGGTGCTCGAGCAGCACGCCGAAGAGCGCCGCCGCGACCATGAAGAGGCCGAGCAGCGCGGCCTCGATGAGGTACTCGGGCCAGTGGGAAAGCAGCGCGCGGCGCATCGTCACTCCGCCGCGACCGCGATGACGTCCTTGATGCCGCGGCTCGACCCGTGCGCGTGCACGAGTTCGGGGTAGCGCGCCATCGGGTGGCGCCCGGTGATCAGCGCGCGCACCGCCGCGGGCCAGCGCGCGACGAAACCCTCGAGGTCGCGGATCGCGTCGGCGAAGGTCTCGGCGCCCGCGTTGACGGTGCCGAAGACGACCTGGTTCTTCAGCACGAGGTTGCGCATCAAGAGGTCGGTGTCGACCTCCATCGGCGCCTTGCGCCCGGGCACGCCGGTGAAGACGAAGATGCCGTTGGTGCCGAGCACGCGCATCACGTCGAACGAGATCCGCGACGCGCCGACCGCCTCGAAGACGACGTCGATGTTGCCGACGGCGGCCGCGAGGTCCGCGACCGGGACCTGCTCCGACGAGAGGTAGCGCGCGCCGATCGACTCGACGAGCGCCGCCTTGTCGTTGGGGGCGGGCGCGCGCGAGTAGACGACGGTGTCGAAGCCCGCGTTGCGGAAGGTCATCGCGCCGAGGAGGCCGACCGGGCCCGCGCCGAGCACGACCGCCCGGTGGCACCCCCCCCGCGCCCCCCCCGCCCCGACCGGGCAGGCCCACGGCAGGCGTTCCTGCACCTGCCAGACCTGCCGCAGCGCCTTCTGCGCGATCGTCAGCGGCTCGATCAGCACGCCGACCTCGCGCAGCGCCGCGGGCAGCACGTGGAAGTAGCGCGCGTCGTCGGTGACGAACTCGGTCAGGAATCCGTGGGCGCCGTTGATGCCGCGCTCGACGAACTCGCCCGTGTAGCAGAAGTCCTGGCGCCCCGAGCGGCAGGCGAGGCAGTCCTCGCGCGCGCAGGGCCGCCGCACCATCGGCACGACGAGGTCGCCCGGGCGCAGGTGCGAGACGCGGCGGCCGGTCTCGACGACCTGGCCGAGCGCCTCGTGGCCGAGCACGAGGTGGCGGCTGCCCGCGGGCGGCGCGCCGTACTCGAAGGAGCAGATCTCGCGGTCGGTGCCGCAGACGCCGACGTCGAGCACGCGGACGAGCGCCTCGTCGGGCCCGATCGCGAGCGGCATCCGCTCGTCGATAAGGCGCGTCTGTCTCTCTTCGGGGAACACGGCCACGGCTTTCATGCGGCTCCTCGGGTGGGGTTGACGCGTTCGATGCCGCCCGCCGGGCCCCCGTTTCCCGCGGAACGCGCTCGCGCTAGCATGGCGGCATGCATACCGCCCTGGCCTCGCTCTCGCGGCTGCTCGCCGAGCACGGCCCGCTCACGGCGGCGCCGGTCGGCGCGGACTTGGTCACGGCCACCGTCGATGCAGGGGGACGGCGCCTCGACCTCGCGCGCCGCCACGGAGCCTGCATCCGCCTCGGCGCCGACCTCGTGAACCGCGGCGTCAACGCGCTGCTCGCGCTCGGCGCGACGCCGGTCGCGCTGCACCTCTTCGCCGGGACCGACGCCGCCGCGCCCGCGACGCTCGACGACCTGTTCGAGGGGCTGACGCGCGGCTGCCGGGGGAACTTCCTGCCGCTCGCGGGCGCGACACCCGTGCGCGGATCCTCCCTCGGAGCGACGGTCGTCGGAAGGCGCCTCGGCATGCGGCCCGTCGAGGAGGGGGACCGGATCCTCGGGCTCGCCTCGTCGGGGCTCTTCCCCGGGGACTTCGAATCCGTCGCCGCGCTGCTGCTCGACCGTCTCGCGCTCGCCCCGGGCGACGCGATGCCCGGCGCGGACGGCACCGTCGCCGACGCGCTGCTCGCGCCCGCGAAGAGCTACCGCGGCGTGCTGCTCGAGCCGCTCGCGAAGGGGTGGGTCCATGCGCTCGCACCGGTGGGCGCGGGCGGCCTCGCGGGCGCGATGTCGGGGGGGATCGGGGGCCGCCTCGATCCGGGCTCCTGGCCGCAGCCCCCCGTCGTCGCGGCGGTCTGCGCGCGCGCCGGCCCGGAGGCCGCGTCGGCGCTCAATCTAGGCATCGGCATGGTCGCGGCGGTGCCGCCGCGCCATGCGGCGGAATTCCGCGGCTGGATGGCGGCGTGGAACGAGCCCTGCTGGGAGATCGGCGCCGTCGCCCGCGCCTCGGGCTAGCGCGACTTCCTGGAGGCGAGGATCGCGCGGACGAGGTCCTCCGGCACGCTCGACGGCACGTCCTCGTCGGGCTTGCCGAACGCCGCCTTCCCGAGCTCGACCGTCTTCCGGTAGGTCGCGAGGTAGTTCACGCACGCCTGGCAGACGACGAGGTGCCGGTCGAACTCGGAGACCTCCGCCGCCGTCAGCTCGCGCGCGAGGTAGGCGTCGAGGAACTCGGTGAATTCGCTGCACGTCATGATGGATTCCTTCCGAGGCGCTGTTCGAGCAGGGTGCGCAGCGCCTGGTGCGCGCGGTGCAGGCGGATCTTCGCCGCGTTGCGCGTGATGCCCAGGGATTCGGCCGCCTCGCCGTTGTCGAGGCCCGCGATGTCCCGCAGCAGCAGGATCTCGCGGTAGATCGCCGGCAGCTCGTCGACCGCGGCGCGCACGAGGGCCTTGGTCTCGTCGCGCTCGAGCATCACGTCGGGCCGCTCGTGCCACGGCGTCGGCGGGTCGAGATAGTGGCCGTCCTCCGAGAAGCGGGGCAGCAGGTCCTCGAGCGCCATCTCCGGGCGCCGGCGCCGCGTGCGCAGCTTCATCAGCGCCGCGTTCACGGTGATGCGGTGCAGCCAGGTGCCGAGCGAGCACGCGCCGGAGAAGCCCCCGAGCGACCGGAAGGCGGAGAGGAAGGCGTCCTGCACGGCGTCGCGCGCGTCCTCCTCGTTGCCGCGCATGAGCCGCCTCGCGACGGCGATCATCCGCGGCGAGAAGGAGCGCACGACCTCCTCGAAGGCGCCCTCCTCGCCGGCGCGCAGGCGGTCGAGCAGCGCCGGCGGCGCGGCCGGCAGGACCTCTCCCATGCCGACGACGCTATCACGATCGGGCCCGCCGTGGAACGGGTCGCCCGCGGCGGCGCTCACGCGTGCACCCTCTCGGGGAGGGGCGCCGGGCGCGCCGAACGGGCGGTCGGCATGTGCACGAGGTCCTTGGTGAACAGCAGGTCGAGCGTCCAGTCGAGCGCGACCCTGAGCTTGCGCTCGAACCGGGGCAGCTTCGACAGGTAGATCGTGCGCCACATCCACCACGCGAGGAATCCCGAGAACTTGAGCCCGAAGACCTGGGCGACCCCCTTCCGGCGGCCGATCGCGGCGAGCTGGCCGAGCATCCGGAACCGGAAGGGCCGCGGCTCCTTCCCCCCGATCGCGGCGGCGATGTTGGCCGCGAGCAGCTTGCCCTGCCGGGACGCGTGCTGCGCCGTCGGCGGGTAGTGCCCGCCGCGCGGGTCGGGGACCAGCGCGCAGTCGCCGAGGGACCAGACGCCCGGGAAGCCGGGGACGCGCATGCAGGAGTCGACGCAGAGGCGCCCCTTCTCCTTCGCGCACGGCAGCGCCTCGACGAGCGGGTTGCTCGCCGTGCCGGCGGTCCAGACGAGCGTGCGGGCGTCGAGCACCGTCCCGTCGCTCAGCGTGACGCCGTTCGCGTCGCAGCTCTTCACCCGCGTCTTCGTGCGCACCTCGATGCCGCTCTCGGCGAGCTTCTCCTGCGCGTAGCGGCCGAGCTTCGCGCTCAGCTCGGGGAGGATCACCTCGCCGCTGTGGACGAGCACCATCCGGACGTGCTCGGGGCGGAGGTTCCTGTAGAAGGGCAGCGCCTCCTGGACGAAGTCGCGGAGCGCGGCCGCCGTCTCGACGCCGGCGAAGCCGCCCCCGGCGACGACGCAGGTCAGCAGCGGCACCCGCACCTTCGCGCAGCACTCGAAGTCGGCCTCCTCCATGCACTCGATGAGGCGGTTGCGCAGCGCGATGGCGTCGCCGAGCGACTTCATCGTGTAGGCGTGTTCCGCGGCGCCGGGCGTGCCGAAGAAGGTCGTCGTGCCGCCGAGCGCGAGCACGAGATGGTCGAAGGGGAGCGTGTGCGGGTGCTCGGCCGAGACGCCGTGGGCGACCTTCACGGTGCGCCCCGCGAGGTCGATGCCGACGCACTCGCCGTGGAAGAAGTCGGCGTGCCGGAGCAGCTTGCGGATCGGGTTCACGATGTGCGTGATGTCGAGGTCGCTCGCGGCGACCTCGTGCAGCATCGGCGTGAACAGGAAGAAGTTCTCCCGGTTGACGAGGGTGATCTCCACCGACGGGTCCTTGCGGAACCTCCGCTCGAGCCCCATCGCCGCGTAGACCCCGGCGAAGCCGCCGCCGAGGACCACGATGCGGGTCTTCTTCCGCGCGGCCATCTCAGCGTCCCGTCCCGGCGGCCCGGCGCGCGAGCAGCCGGTCCACGCTCAGCGGGCCGGCGCCGCTGCCGACGAGCCAGAGCAAGAACATCAGGAAGACGAGCGCCGCGATGTCGGTGAGCCCCTTCGCGGCGCCGGGCACGAGCGCGGCGAGCAGCGCGCCGCGGTCCGCGGTCAGCAGCGCGACCCCCATCGTGCCGGCCAGCAGCGCGCTGAAGAGCCGCGTGCCCAGCCCGAGCATCAGGCAGGCGCCCCCGACGAGTTCCAGCACGCCGACCAGCACGGCGTGCACGCCGGGCAGCGGCAGCCCGATCGACGCGAAGAAGGCCGTCGTGCGGTCGAGGTGGCCGAGCTTGCCGAGCCCGGTGAGCACGAAGGCCTCGCCGATGACGAGCCGCGTCATCAGCGGGGCGACCGGCGCGAGGGAGTCCGCGGCCGCACGGGCGCGGGTCAAGAGCGTCTGCACGTTCATCAGCATCGTCCTCCTTGGTGCGGGCTTGGATGCCCGGCCACGGCCTCCGGTTTCCGCGCGGGCGAGACCGCCCGGAAGAGGCCGGCGGCGACCCACGCGGCGAGCCAGCGGCGGATGCGCGCGGGCCGCGCGCCGGGGCAGCGCGAGAGCGCCGCGCCGAGGGGCAGGCCGGCGCAGAGCGCCGCGAGCAGGTCGGAGCCGCGGCGGTCGAGCGCGAGCCGCCGCACGGCGCCCCCGCGCCGGTAGACGGCGACGCGGCGGTCCCGGCGGCGCGGCACCCCCCCCGGCCCCCCCCACCGGGACCGAGAGAAGGGCCCCGGCCCCGCGGTGGGGGGGGGCCCCCCCCCCACTGGATCGACTCGTAGGCAGCGTCCGCGTCGTGGCGGAGCGCCACGACCCGAAGCGAGGGGACGGGCTCGAGCACCGCCTCCTCCCACGCCTCCTCCGGGACGGCGTCGAGGTCGCCCGCCGAGAGCGCGCGCGACGCGGGCAGGTCCCAGGCGGCGCCCACCGCCTGCTCGAGGCGCGCGAGGTCCGCGAGGGCGTCCCTCGCCGGCTGGTCGAGCCCCTCCCAGCCGGCGACGTAGGCGGGCAGGGCGGTCCCGAGGTCGGCGAGCGTGCAGCTCCGCGACGGATGGCCGGCGGCGTAGTCGCGCACGAGGGCGGGGAAGCGGTCGCCGAGCGCGCCCTTCAGCGCGGGAAACGCGTCGCCGAGGCAGGACTCGAAGCGCGACGCGATCATCGCGTGGTAGATGCGCAGCCGCGCGACGGGATCGAGGGAGCGCGAGGGCAGGACGACGTCGCCGACGCGGTCCGCCGGCACGATCGCCGACGCCTCGGGCGCGGCGAGCGCCTCCGCCGTGGTGCCCCCGCCGAGCAGCACCGCCGACATCCACGCCTGCAGGCGGTCGAGCGGCAGGTCAGGCCGCGTCGGCGCCATGGCGCGTCTCCTCGCGGTAGCGGAGGGCCTTGCGGATCTCGTCGTGCACGACCTCGAAGGGGGGGATGCCGTCGTCCCACTCGAGCAGCGTGGACACGTCCCCGGTGCGCGCGACGAGCCTCTCGTAGAGGCGCCAAACGGGGTCGACGACGCGTTCGCTGTGGGTGTCGAGGATGTGCGTGCCCTTGTGGGTGTGCCCCGCGAGGTGCACCTGCACGACGCGCCCGGCGGGGATCGCGTCGATGTACGCCTCGGCGTCGAAGCCGTGGTTGAACGCGCTGACGTAGACGTTGTTGACATCCAGCAGGAGCCCGCAGCCGGTCTCGGCGCAGAGCCGCGCGAGGAACTCCTCCTCGCGCATCGTCGATCCCGCGAACTCCACGTAGGAGGAGGGGTTCTCGATGACGAGCGGCCGCTCGAGGAGGTCGCTGACCTCCCGCACGCGCCGCGCGACGTGGCGGAAGGAGGCCTCGGTGTACGGCATCGGCAGCAGGTCGTGGGTGTTGACGCCGGCGACGCCGGTCCAGCAGAGGTGGTCGGAGACCCACGCGGCGCGGGCGCGGCGCGCGAGCGCCTTCAGCGCCGCGAGGTAGCCGCGGTCGAGCGGATCCGTCGAGCCGATCGAGAGCGAGACGCCGTGCATGACGACCGGGTAGCGCTCGACGACCGCGTCGAGCACCTCGAGCGGGCGCCCGCGCGTCCGCATGAAGTTCTCCGAGATGATCTCGAAGAAGCCGACCTCGGGCCCGTGCTCGAGGATGTGCGCGACGTGGCGGGAGCGGAGTCCCACGCCGAGCCCGAGGTCGGGGAAGGGGTGCCTGTCCATCGGAAGCGCGGGCGAGGCCGCGGCACATCCCGCGGCCCTCGCGTCCCTACTTGCCGGACTCCTGGCCGTTGCAGCCGTTGGCCCCGTTGCAGCCGTTCGCGCCGCCGCAGCCGTTGGCGTCGTGGCCCTTGCCGTCCTTCTCCTTCTTCGCGTCGCCGCCGCAGCCGTTGGGGCCGCCGCAGCCGTTGCTCTCCGTCGAGGGCGAGCCGTTGCCGGACGAACATCCGGGGATCATCGCCGCGCCGGAGAAGATGCCCGCGACCGCGGCGCCGACCGCGATCCTGCGAAGTGCCGATTTCGTGTTCATGTCGAGTCCTTTCGTGCGCCGCGGAAGTGCGACGTCGGGACTTCGATGCCGGGTGGCGCGGGGCGTTTCGGCGCTACCGCTTCCGGCGCGAGCGCTCGCGCTCGAGCCACGGCAGCGTCTCGCGCGGCAGCGGCTTCGCGGGGCCGTACTGCGGCGGCCAGGGCTGACCGAAGAAGGCGTTCTCGGCGGCGGCGTGCAGCGTGAAGTAGGGGTCGTAGAGGTGGGCGCGGGCGAGCGCGACGAGGTCGGCGCAGCCGCTCGCGAGGATCGCGTTCGCCTCGCCGTGCCGCCCGATCGCGCCGACCGCGATCGTCGGGATCTTCGCCTCCTCGCGGATCCGCTCGCTGAAGGGCACCTGGTAGCAGCGGCCGTAGAGGGGCTTCTCGTCGAGCGACGTGTGGCCGCTCGACACGTCGAGGATGTCGCAGCCGCGCCCCTTCAGCGCGCGCGCGACCTCGAGGCTCTCCTCGATCGTCTGCCCCTCCGGATGCCAGTCGATCGCGGAGAGGCGGACGGAGATCGGCAGCGCCGCGGGCCACGCCGCGCGCACCGCGTCGAAGACCTCGAGCGGGAAGCGCATGCGGTTCTCGATCGGGCCGCCGTACGCGTCGCGGCGGCGGTTCGTCAGGGGCGACAGGAAGCTCGCGAGCAGGTAGCCGTGCGCGAAGTGGATCTCGAGCAGGTCGAAGCCCGCCTCCCCGGCCATGCCCGCGGCGCGCACGTAGTCCGCCTTCACCGCGTCCATGTCGGCCCGGCCCATCTCCCTCGGCACCTGCCCGTGCGGCCGGTAGGGCAGCGGCGAGGCGGAGACGATCGGCCAGTTGCCCTCGCGCAGCGGCTCGTCGATCCCCTCCCACATCAGCCGCGTCGACCCCTTGCGCCCCGCGTGGCCGAGCTGCAGGCCGATCTTCGCCCGCGTGAAGCGGTGCACGAACTCCGTGACGCGCCGCCACGCGGCGACGTGCCCGGGCTCGTAGATGCCCGCGCAGCCGGGGCTGATGCGCGCCTCGCGCGAGACGTCGGTCATCTCCGCCATCACGAGCCCCGCGCCGCCGACGGCGCGGCTGCCCAGATGGACGAGATGCCAGTCGTTGACGGTGCCGTCCTCCGCGCTGTACATGCACATCGGGCTGACGACGACGCGGTTGGCAAGCTCCAGCGACCGCAACCGAAAGGGGATGAAGAGGGGGGCCGGGGGGGGCTCGGCGGTCGCCGCGCCCGCCTCCTCGGCGAACCAGCGGTTGACGCCGCGGATGTAGCCCTCGTCGCGCAGGAAGAGCTTGTCGTGGCCGAGCCGCTTGTTGCGCGTCATCATGCTGTAGGCGAGCCGCCGCGGCGTGTAGTGCGCGCGGCGGCGGATCGTCTCGAACCACTCGAGGCTCTCCTGCGCGGAGGCCTGGAGCCGCTCGGTGTACCAGCGCCGCTCCCGCTCGTACTCGGCGAGCGCCTCCGCGAGCGTCGGCTTCTCGCGGAGCTGGAGGTCGAGGCAGATCGCGTCCTCCATCGCGAGCTTGGTGCCCGAGCCGATCGAGAAGTGCGCCGTGTGCGCCGCGTCCCCCATCAGCACGACGTTGCCCCTGGACCAGCAGCCGTTCGTGACGGTGCGGAAGCGGATCCACTCCGACTTGTTGGTCAGCAGCCGGTGGCCGAGAAGCTCCGCGCGGTAGAGATCCTCGAGGTAGGCGACGGCCTGTTCCGTCGTCGCCTTGTCGAGCCCCGCGGCGCGCCAGGACTCCTCGTCGGTCTCGACGATGAAGGTCGAGAGCCTCTCGTCGAACTGGTAGGCGTGCACGGTGAAGAAGCCGTGGGCGTTCTCGCGCAGCAGGAAGGTGAAGGCTTCGAACGGGCGCGTCGTGCCGAGCCAGATGAACCGCGCGTTGCGCTCGTCGACGGCGGGCCGGAAGCTCTCCGCGTGAAGCGCGCGGATGCGGCTGTTGATGCCGTCCGCGGCGACGACCAGGTCGCTGTCGGCAAACCCGCCGAGGTCGCCGACCTCGACGCCGTAGCGCAGCGTGACGCCGAGCGCCGCGGCCCGCGCCTGCAGGATGTTGAGCAGCTTCCTCCGTTCGATGCCGCAGAAGCCGTGGCCCCCCGACCGCACCACCTCGCCGCGGTAGTGGACATCCACCGCGTCCCACTTCGCGAACGTCGCCGTGATCGCGTCGTAGCTCTCCCCGTCGGCCTCGCGCAGGTTGTCGAGCGTCGCCTCGGAGAAGACGACCCCCCACCCGAAGGTGTCGTCGGGCGCGTTGCGCTCGTGGACCGTGATCGCGTCCGCTGGGCTCGACTTCTTGCGCAGGATCGCGAAGTAGAGGCCCGCCGGGCCGCCGCCGACAACGTCGATCTTCACGGCGCGCAGTCTATCGAAAGCAGGAGCCAGGCGGCATACCGGCGCGGGTCGAGGCAGGTCTCGATCATGCCGTCGAAGCGGCGCACGACCTCCGCCTCGGTGGTGCCGATCACCCCCGCGAGCGTCGCCGCATAGCCGTCGCGCCAGTAGCGGAAGATGTCGGCGAAGACGCGACGGTCGGAGTTGAGCGTGTCGACGAGCAGCGGCTCGATCTCGATGCGGGAAAACCCCGCCTCGAGCAGGTGCCGGTAGGCCCGGCGCCCCTGGTAGAGGTCGGTGCCCTTCGCCCGGAACGGCCGCGCCACCTGCTGGAAGTGGTCGGCGGTGTCGTAGTCCTCGGTGTCGAAGAGGATGGCCGCGTAGTCCTCGACGAGCAGGTGGAGCCGCCCGCCGGGGGCGAGGAGCCTGCGAGCCTCGCGCAGGAGGCCGACCGGGTCGGGCAGCGCCTGCAGGACGTGGCGCACCATCACGAGATCGAAGCTGCCCGAGCGGAAAGGCGTGCGGAACGCATCCCCCTGCACGACCGGCCGCTCGGCCCGCCGCAGGTGGCCGCGGAAGAGGTCGAGGCCGACGGCGAGCCGCGGCGCGAAGTCCGCACGCAGCCTCCGGAGCGCCTCGCCGGTCCCGCAGCAGAGGTCGAGCACGCGCCCCCGGACCCCGGATCGCTGGGGGAGCTCCGCGTCGCAAGGCTCCGCTGCGCCCCCCCGGACCCCGGATCGCTGGGGGAGCTCCGCGTCGCAAGGCTCCGCTGCGCCC
>CAZMXP010000067.1:0-9998 GCA_964570285.1 uncultured Planctomycetaceae bacterium | reverse complement strand
CCCCAGACCCCCCCATATCTCCGGCGCAGGATCTCGCGCTCCTTCGGCCAGATCACCTCCGCCTGCGAGAGAAGCGTGCCGACCATGGAGTCGTCCTCCATGTTCCGGCGCTGGCCTCCGTAGTCGCCGCGGCTCACGCCCTCGCCCTCCCGAAGAGCAGCACGAGCAGGCCGCCCGCCGTCGACGCCGCGGCGCCGAGCGGCAGCAGGCCGGGGCGCGAGAGCAGCAGCGCGCCCGCGGCGGCGAGCAGCGCGACGGCGAACGCGACCGCGGAGGCGCGGCGCGGCAGCCGGCGCATGCCGACGCCGAACGTGGCGCCGAGCAGCATGCCGAGCACGCCGCCCGCCCACGAGACGCGCCACGTGCGGACGACCGCGTCGAGGCTCTCCTCCGGCCGCCCGTACTTCCCGTAGAAGGGACCGAGGTCGCCGCCGTGCACGCGCCGGTAGGAGTCGAGCGCATCGCGCCAGATCGCCGCCTCGCGCTCCTCGGCGCGGATCGTCGCCTCGGGCACGAAGAGGCCGAGGTCCTTGCGCGCCTGGAGGCGCGCGCGGTCGGGGAAGCCCTGGCGGTGCGCCTTGTCGAACGCGCGGTAGGCGAGCGCCCTGTCGCCGCGCGCGAGCAGCGCGTCGCCGAGCGCCGCGAAGAGGTCGGCGGTCTCGTGCCCATGCTCGATCAGGCTGCACAGCCCGTCCACGTCGGCGGGCAGCTCGGCCGGGAGCGCGGAGGCGCCCCTCGGCACGAACTTGCCGGAGATCGTCTGCGCGGGGCCGGGATCGAGCAGCAGCGCGAGAAGAAAGAGGATCGGGAGTGCCACGGGTCGAGCGGGACTATTCTATGGGCCGCACCTTCCGATTATCCTCACCGCCCCATGTCGTCCCGCGCCCCGGCCACGCTGGCCCTCCTGCTGCTCTGCTGCTGCACCTCGAAGATGCTGCGCGTGGTGGAGGAGCGCCCCCTCGGGCCCGACACCTTCCGCGTCGCCATCATGCACCTCTCGTCGGTGAACGGGCGGCGGCCCACGCAGGAGGCGGCCGACCGGAACCTCGACGCCAACCTCGCGCGCACCTTTCCGCTGATCCGGATGGCGGCGCGCGCGGGGGCGAAGGTGATCATCACGCCGGAGTATTGCAACACCGGCATCCGCATCGCGGGGCGCTCGCGCAAGTTCCTCTCGACCCGCCTGCCGCCGGCGCCGACCCCCGGGCCCCTCTGGGAGACCGGGTGCGAGGGCATGGCCGACCACCTCGTGCGCTACGCCCGCCTGAGCCGGGAGGTCGACGCCTACGTCGTGACCGACGTGCTGGAACGCAGCGACGAGGGCGGCAAGACGAAGTACTACAACTCGATGGTCGCCTTCGACCCGCAGGGGAGGCTCGTCGCGAACTACCGGAAGATCAACCTCTACATGTTCGAGAACTTCCTCGAGTCGCGCGGCAAGGAGCCGGGCTACTTCGACACGCCGTGGGGGCGCTTCGGCATGCTGCTCTGCTTCGACACGATGACGCCGAAGACGTGGAAGGCGCTGGTGCGCGACCATGAGGTGGACTTCTTCTGCGCGCAGACGCTCTGGGAGCACACGCCGCTGACCGGGCGCTGGGCGATGAACCTGCTCGCGAACTTCTCCGGCCGCACCGTCTGCTGGTCCAACCAGCAGCGCGGCTGGCTCGGCGGCGGCGCGGGCGTGATCCGCCCCGGCAACGGCAACGACGCGTCGCTCGGCCTCTGGGCGGAGGCGGGCATCGTCGTCGCGAACCTCCCGGTTGCCCGACCCCCCAAGGGTGCCCTTCCCCTGCCGCAACCGGCCGTGCCAGAGTGAGTTGGCGTGACGAGGGTGCGGCGTTCGCAGCCCCTTGGCATCGCGGGTGTTTCGATCGCGTCCCCGGTCACCAAGGGGAGGGCTAGCTAGTTCTTCCGGCGCGTGCTCGAGGGGCGCACCGAGACGGTGCAGGCCGTCGCCTCGGGGCCCATCGAGGCGTCCTCGACGAGCGTCGGCGTGGCCGACGGCAGGACGACGGTGCGGACCTGTCCCGCCTCGACGATGCCGCCGCGGTCGTTGAACCAGTTGGTCTGCACGATCACCGCGAGGTCCTTGCCCTTGCCGCTCTCGAGCAGCAGGCGGACGCCGAGGCGACCGTCCCCGAGCCGCTCCATCGAGTGGCTCTTCACCTCCACGCTCTGGTCGATGTCGTCGTGCACGACGACCGTGACCTGCGGCGCGTTGTCGACGCGGACGCGGCGCGAGCTGTGCGAGCACGCTGCGCCGAGAAGGACGAGGCCGAGCACGGCAAGGCGCACCTGTTTCATCTTGCGTCTCCTTGAGTGGTCATCTGGGGGGGGCCCGGGGGCCCGAGCAGCCCGTGGATGCCGTAGCCGGGCACGGGCCGGAAGTAGTAGAGCGAGTCCCGTGCCGGACCGACGTCGACGGCGAAGCCGCGGCTCCAGCCGGGGATGGGCCGGCCCGAGGCGTCGAGGACCCTCACCTCGATCTGGCGTCGGCCCGGCGCGATCGAGAGCGGCAGCACGTGCACCTCGGCGGGCAGCATCGTCCAGTGGCGCGTATCCGCGCGCGCATCGGTCAGCACCGAGAGCAGCAGCAGGCCCGCCCCCACGGCGACCATGCCGCCCTTGTCGCGGCGCACCCCCTCGTCGATCAGCACGACGCCGGCGACGAAGCTCCCGCCCTTGAGGACGGCCTTGCCCTTCCGGATGCCGTCGATGACCTTCTTGCCGCGGGTGATCGCCTGCTGGTAGAGGTCGACGCCCGGCGCGCTCCTCCCGCAGGGGTGGCCGTCCACGAGGATCTCGACGCCCGCCTCCCCGTGCGGGTAGGCGGCGAACCTGACGAGCGCATCGCCGGTGCCGGCCGCGTACTTCTTCGGCCCGCGCCCGATGTCGATCACCGCGAGCACGTTGCACTCCCCCGGCCGCGGGTCCTCGAACCAGGGGTTCTGGGGGAGGTTCGCGCGCGCCTCCTCGAAGTTGAAGCGCGCCTGCTCCCCGCGGCCGCGCAGCGTGTTCACCCAGCCGAGCAGGAACGCGAGCACCGCGAAGTCGGCCTGGTGCTCGCCCATCTCGCTGTAGCCGTCGGCGAAGAGCCCGTTCTTGAAGCAGGCGGCGGCGTTGTCGAGGTCGCCGCGCCGCCAGTAGAGAAGCCCCTTGTAGAGCGCCCCCATGCTGCGCTCGTACGGGTCGCCCTTCCACGTCTTCGTCGCCTCCGACCCGAGGATCGCCCGCAGGTTCTCCTGCGAGCTCGACTCGAGCGTCCCCATCACGCGGGAGGCCGCGTGCAGCGCGCGGAACGCCCCCGCCTCGTCGCCGACGCAGATCGCCGCGGTCGCGAGTTCGCACGCGACCAGCGCCTCGTCCTCCGGCGCGACCTTGCCCGCCTCCATCGCCGACAGCCGCGCATACGCCGCCTCCATGTTGCCGTAGGGCGGCATCGCGACGGCGGGCCGCGAACGGCACGCCGCGCCCGCGAGGAGCAGGGCGAGGAGCAGCCGGCGCATCAGCGGTAGAGGACGCCGGCCTTGCCGACCTTCTTCGTCTTGTACTCGTCCTCCCAGATGATGTCGCCGGACTCGGCGTCCACGAGCCGGAAGTCGATCCAGATCGCGTCGGACTCGATGTGGCCCTTGCCGAGCTTGCTGATCGCGCCGGCGGTCCCGGTGAGGTAGTAGTCGACGCCGGTCTTCGTGACCTGCTTCGTCGACGTGCGCTCGCCCTCGCGCTTCTCCGCGCGCTCGCGGTCGATCAGCGCCTCGTCCTCGCTCGTGCGCGAGATGAAGCGCACCCGGCCCTGCGCGTGGTTGACGAGCTCCTGCCGGATGCGGCGCACGAAGAGCTCGCCGTCGAAGTCGAAGCGGGTGTCGTTGCGCACGGGGTAGATCGCGACCGTGGCGACGTTCCCGCGCTGCGGGCCGGTCAGCTCGGCGCAGGCGAGGATCGACTTCGAGAGGTGCGCCATCCCCTCCACGTCCGCGGACTCGATCCCGGTCCCCATGATCTCGTCGTCGTCGCCGATGTCGGTGCGCCTCGTCTTCGTCGAACCGCAGGCCGCGACGGTGACGGCGAGCAGCAGCGCGCCCGCCCAGAATTGGCTCTTCATGCAACGGACTCCTTTCGTACCGCCCGCTTCCCAGCACTTGCCGTTCCGAAGGCGAAACACGCATCGTAGCCCGCCCCGCGCGCTTTGGGCGTCCCCGATCGTGGTCACCCCGGTGCGTCCCGCAGGGGACCGGGACGGGCCGGCGCCCTACCCGCGGCGGTGCTGGCGGACGAGCGCGCCCACCGCCACGACGAGCAGCGAGCAGAGGATGCCGATCGCGGCCGACCCGGACTCGGTGCCGATCGCGCCGCCGGTCACGGCCCCGAGCCCCAGCACCATCACGTGCCAGCCGATGCCGCCCCGGGCGACGACGACCGCGGCGGGCAGCGCCGCGACGGCCATCGCGAGGAAGCGCGGGTTGCGCCACGCCGGGTGCGCGTCGGCGAGCAGCATGTCCGGCGCGAGGCAGCGCGCGAGCAGCACGAGCGTCAGGAAGCGCGCGTGCGCCCTCAGCGTGCGCATGCGCGTGCCCCACAGGGGCGCGGCCAGCAGCGCGACGAACGGCACCCCGGCGAGCACGCCCGCCGGGCCGGGGAGCGCGAGCAGGATCCCCGCGATCGCAAGCACCTCCGACGCGAGCACGAGGATCGAGCGCAGCCGCGCGCGCGGCTCCTCGCGGCCGAGTTCGATCGCGAGCGCGCCGTCGAGGTCGACCGTCTCGTGCTCGTAGGGCACGAACTCCACCGCCACCGGCCCGCGCGCGACGATCTCCGGCAGCGGCACCGCCGCGTCGGGGTCGGCGGCGGCGGCCACTTCCGCCGGCGGCGGAGCGACGTCGGGCGCCTGCGCGGGCACGGGGTCCGCGACGGCGGCGGGCGGGGGCGCGGGCGCCTGCTCCTCCGGCTCGGCGACCTCGAGGCCGGAGAGGCGCTTCATGCGCGCGACGGCGCGTGCGTGGCTGCTCGAGAGCTTCCTCTGCGCGTCCGCGCTCGCGGCGGGCTCGGCGACGATGCCGAGCATCGAGAGCGCGCGGCTCACCGCGTCGCGGTGGCGCGAGGAGTCGCTGCGCTTGATCGCGGGGCCGAAGACGCCCTCGCGCTCCTCGGGCGGCGGAAGGGAGGGGGGCGCGGGGGGAGGCGGCGGGGGCGGGGACGCGCACTCGACCGCGCGCAGGCGCGCTTCGAGCTCGGCGACTCGGTCGGCGAGGCGCTCGAGCGCGCCGATGTCCTCACGCGCCGGCGAAGCGCCGGAAGACCGTGACGATGTTCTGCCCGCCGAACCCAAAGCTGTTGTTCATCGCGAAGTCGATGCGCCTCTCCCGCGCCTCGTTGGGCACGTAGTCGAGATCGCACATCGGGTCCTCGTTCTCGTAATTGATTGTCGGCGGTAGGACCCCTTCCTCTAGAGCCCGGACGCAGGCGACCGCCTCGACCGCGCCCGCCGCGGCGATCAGGTGGCCGACCATCGATTTGGTGCTCGAGACGGGCGGCGCCTCGCCCCTGGGGCCGAAAATCCGCTTGATCGCGGCGGTCTCCATCGTGTCGTTCTGGGCCGTCGACGTGCCGTGGGCATTGATGTAGCCGATCGCGGAGGGCGAAATCCCCGCGCTCCGCAGCGCCAGCCGCATCGCCGCCTCGGCGGGGCGGCCGTCGGGGTGCGGATCGGTCACGCGGTAGGAGTCCGCCGTGTTGCCGTAGCCGACGATCTCCGCGCGGATGCGCGCGCCGCGCCGCCGCGCGTGCCCGAGCTCCTCGAGCACGAGCACGCCGGCCCCCTCGCCGAGGATGAACCCGTTGCGCAGGCGGTCGAAGGGGCGCGAGGCCCGCTCGGGCTCGTCGTTGCGCGCGGAGAGCGCGCCGAGCGTCGCGTAGCCGGCGAGGCTCATCAGGTCGATCTGGCTGTGGGTGCCGCCCGCGACGATCACGTCCGCGTCGCCGCGCCGGATCGCGCAGAAGGCCTCGCCGAGGGCGTGGTTGCCCGCCGCGCAGGCGGTGATGCAGACCCAGAGGGGGCCGCGGGCCCCGAGCGCGAGGCCGAGATGGATGCCGGCCCGCTCGTACCCCTCCTCGAGGCGGCGCCACGGGTCGGTCGTCTCGAGCGCGCGCAGCAGGAAGGCGTTCTGGTCCATGGCGCCGCCGCCCCCGCGGGCGGCCGCCTTCACCGCCTCGGTGAGCCGGTCCACCTCGACGATCCCCTTGCCCGAGCCGAGGAAGACGCCGACCCTCTCCATGTCGGCGGCGCCGGCGGAGAGGCCCGCGTCGGCCCACGCCTCGCGCCCGGCGACGAGCGCGAAGCGCGAGTGGATGCCGAGCTCGCGCACGTGCGCATCCTCGGGCACCGCCGGGAGCGGCACGACCTCGCCCGCGATCTGCACCTCCATCGTCGCGACGTCGAGGCGCGAGATGCGGCGCACGCCCGACGCGCCCGCGAGCATGCGCTCCCAGTTGCGGTCGAGCCCCTCGCCGAGGGGGGTGATCAGCCCCATCCCCGTCACGACGACGCGGCGCGCGTTCACCCCCCGTACTCCGAGAGGATCAGCGAGGCGTTCTGGCCCCCGAAGCCGAAGGAGTTCGACAGCACCGTGCGCACCTTCATCTCGCGGGCGCGGTTCGGCACGTAGTCGAGGTCGCACTCGGGGTCGGGATGGTCCATGTTGATCGTCGGCGGGACGACGCCGTCGCGGATCGCGAGCACGGAGACGAGCGCCTCCATCGCGCCGGCGGCGCCGATCAGGTGGCCGATCATCGACTTGATCGACGAGACGGGCACCTTCCGCGCGCGCGCGCCGAGGATCTCGCGCGTCGCCGCGGTCTCGGCGCGGTCGTTGAGAAGCGTGGAGGTGCCGTGCGCGGAGACGTAGTCGATCGCGTCGGCGGAGAGGCGCGCGTCCCTCAGCGCCTCGCGCATCGACGCGAGCGCGCCGCGCCCGGAGGGCTCCGGCTTCGTGACGGCGAACGCGTCGAAGGAGCTTCCGTAGCCGGTCACCTCGGCGTAGATCGTCGCGCCGCGCGCCTTCGCGTGCGCCTCGGTCTCGAGCACGAGCACCGCCGCGCCCTCGCCGAGCACGAAGCCGTCGCGGTCGCGCTCGAACGGGCGGCTCACCTCGGCGGGCGGCCGCGTCGAGCGCGAGACGGCGCCGAGCAGGTGGTAGGCGACGAGCGAGAGCGGGTCGATGCGCGAGTCGGAGCCGCCCGCGAGCATCACGTCGGCGTCGCCGCGCTCGAGGATGCGGGCGGCCTCGCCGATCGCCTGCGTGGACGCGCTGCACGCGGTGACGATCGTGTTGTTGCAGCCGCGCGCGTCGTGGATGATCGAGATGTGCGCCGCCACCATGTTCGGGAGGTGCTTGAGCAGCCAGAGCGGGAAGAGCAGCTTCTGGCCCGCCTCTCCGAAGCGGCGCACGTCGAAGTTGCCGTCCGCGTCGAGGCTGCCCGCGACGGCGGGACCGATCTCCGCGACATCCGTCGGCACGATGCCCGACCCCATCACGATGCCGAAGCGACCGGGGTCGGGGGCGCTCTCCTTGAGGCCCGACTGCACCATCGCCATCTGCGCCGCGGCGACGCCGAACCGGATGTTGCGCCCCATGATCTTGAGCGACTTGCGGTTCTCGACGAAGTCCTCCGCCCTGAACCCGCGCACCTCGCCCGCGATCTGGACCGGGAAGCCGGCCACGTCGAAGCTCTCGATCCTCGCGATGCCCGACCGCCCCGCGACGCAGGAGGCCCAGAACGCCTCCGCATCGAGCCCGTTGGGCGCGACCGCGCCGAAACCCGTCACGACGACGCGCCGCCTCATGCCGCCACCTCCCTCATCCCGTCACGGCGGGAATGCGCAGCGCGCGCATCAGCGTCCGGCGCTGCTCCTCGCGCGCCGCGTCGGGCGGCGGCGCCATCCCCTCGGGCACGTAGACGATCAGGAACGAGGCGCGGCCGACGACGCGCCCCTCCTCCCCCCCCACCGTGGCGACGCCCTTGCAGAGCGTCCCCTCGGGCCGGGCCAGCGCGACCTCCACGTCGAGCTGCAGCCGGTCCCCGGGCCGGGCGCTCGCGGGGAACTCCGCGCTCTCGACCTTCCCGAGCACGCTCATCCGGCGGAAGCCGGTCGCCGCCCGGGCGAGCACGCCGCCGGTCTGCAGCAGCGCCTCGAGGACGAGCGGCGCGGGGAACATCCCCGTCTCGCGGAGCAGGGGCTCGCCGAGCGTCACGCACTTCACCGCGCGCGCCCGCCTCCCGGGCTCGAGCTCGAGGAAACGGTCGATCAGCACGTAGCGCATCGCGCGGCGGCTCCCGGCGCGGTCACGCCTTGAGCTTGGTCTTGACATAGTTGACGAGGAGCTGGACCGTGAAGAGGTCCGGCACGCGGGTCACCTTGGGATCCTTCGCGAAGGAGGCGAGGTCGGCATAGGGGAGCTTCTCCGCGAGGAAGACGAGCCCCTTCTCGGTGACGACGCCGCCCTTCACGAGCGCCTCGTCCTGGAAGATCTTCTGGGGGAAGAGCTCGTCCTTCTGGATCGTGATCCCGAAGGACTTCTCGAGCTGGAACGTGATGTCGAGGTAGTCGATCGACTCCGCCTCGAGGTCGCGGGAGAGGACCTTCTCGAGCGTGACCTCCTCGCGGTCGCGGCCGAGCGCGGTCGCCACGCAGTCGCGCACCTTCTCGATGATCTCCTTGTCGCCCATTGATGTCTCCCGAGGTGACTCCCGAAGCGGCCGCTGGCAACCCTACGCAAGCGCCGTGGCCGCGTCAATGTATCCGGCTACGCCGACGGCCGCACCGCGAAGCGGAGGCGGCAGACCCCGTCGCCGTCGACGGAGGCCCTGCCCTTGAACCACACCTCGCCCTCCCCGGACCCCTCCCCATCGCGCTCGGCCTCGAGCCTGAGCACCTCGCCGGGCGTCGCGAAGCGGTTGAAGCGCATGTTCGACACCGCGTGCAGCACCCACGCGTCGCTGCCGCCGTCCGCCGCCGCGAGGCAGCGGCGCGCCGCCTGCACGAACCCCTCGAGCATCATCGCGCCCGGCAGCACCGGCATGCCCGGGAAGTGGTCGCGGAAGAACTCCTCGTTGAACGCGAGCGCCTTGTTCGCGACGATCCGGACCCCCGGCTCGCACTCCACCACCCGGTCCACGAACACGTAGGACATGCGGCGGCGACCTAGTGGTGGATGTTCCTCACGCAGCGGAACCCGATCGCCTCGCACTTGTCCTTGATGTGCGCCTCGAGGCGCACCGGCAGCGCGAGGAACTCGATCGGGTCGTTGTAGGAGCCGCCGCGCACGACGCGGAAGTCGCTCTCCTTCGCGAACGGCGTCGTCGTCCACTCCCAGACCGTGCCGCACATGTCCTGCACGCCGAACGGGGAGACGTTGCGGGGGCTCCTGCCCACGACGGCGGGCACGCCCTTCTCCGGATCGAGCCCGAAGCAGGCGTCCGACGCGCCGGGAGGGTCGTTGCCCCACGGATAGAAGCGCCCGTCGGTGCCGCGGGCCGCCTTCTCCCACTGCAGCTCCGTCGGCAGCTCCTTGCCCGCCCACTTCGCGAAGTGGCGCGCGTCGCCGAACGAGACGCCGACGACGGGCTGGTCGGGGTGGTTGAGGCGCGGGTCGTCCGCGTAGCGCGTCGCGCGGAAACCCGTCTCGCGCACGAAGCGCAGGTACTGCGCGTTCGTGACCGGCGTCTGGTCGATGTAGAACGAGTCGAGGAAGATCTCGCGCCCCTCGGGCCCGAAGAGGAAGGTGCCCGCGGGGATCAGCTGCATGCCCTCGACGACCGGGAGGTCGGCGATGAAGGCCTCGGTCGCCTCGCGACGGCGCGCGTGCTCCTCCGCGACGCGCCGTTCCACGTCCTCCGCCGCCGAGGCGACCTGCACGCGCACCACCTCGCGCGCCGGCGGATGGGGCTCGGCGTGCACCACCGGCTCGGCGGAGGGGGCGGCGGGCGGCGGCGCC
>CAZMXP010000066.1:0-24995 GCA_964570285.1 uncultured Planctomycetaceae bacterium | reverse complement strand
TCCTGACTGCGGTAGCATGGGAACCGCCGCTCGCGGCTGAGCGGCACGGCGTTAGGCGGTCTAGTGAATCGTTGACCATGGGCGTGAACTTCCGAAGCAGACGAGGCGACGCGCGGTGAAGCCCCGAGCGTACGTGGAGACCACCATTCCCAGCTACCTGACTGCGCTGCCGAGTCGGGATCTACTCGTTGCGGCACACCAGCAGGTCACGCGCGAGTGGTGGGAGGGGCGCGACGCCTTCGATATCTACATCTCGCAGCTTGTCCTGGACGAAGCGTCGGGGGGCGATGCGGGGGCGGCGGCCCGCCGGATCGAGGCCCTGCGCAACGTGTCCGTGCTTGATGTCACAACCGAGGCGGCGGGCTTGGCCCGGAGGCTCCTGGATGGTGGCGGTCTCCCCCCTGAGGCGAAGGTCGATGCGCTGCATGTGGCGGTCGCCACGGTCCACGGGATGCACTACCTCCTGACCTGGAACTGCGTGCACATCGCGAACGCCGCCCGTCGTGGTAGAATTGAACAGCTGTGCCGAATGGCTGGTTTCGAGCCGCCGATCATCTGCACGCCGATCGAACTGACCATGGAGTAGGAGTCATGCCGCAGACCGATCCGATCGTTGAAGAAGTCCATGCGGTGCGAGCAGCCATCGCGAAGGCGTCTGACGACGATATCGAGAAGATCGCCGCCGCCGCCCGAGCCCGGCAGGCGACGGGTGGGCGCCCGGTCGTGCGGTTGCCACCGAGACGGCCGGTCACCGCACAGAAGGAGTCGTGAGACGGGGGCCTCCTAACAAGCCGCTGCAGCGGTCGGTCTTCGGCCGCCGCTGAGCGGCAAGGCGTTAGCCCGACAGGCAACGAGATGAATGTTGGCCCCACAGTAGTGGATGCGATCCTCGCAAGGCATGGCGTCCCGGGGCCGTGGGAGCCGCTGCCGTCGCTTGGTGTGGCGAATCTGATCTTTGCGACGTCTGATGTCGTGCTCCGCGTTGCAACAGACCACCCAGATGGTGAGGCGGACGCGCGCACGGAATCCGTCGCTGCGCCGGTGGCTCGAGGGGCAGGCATTCTAACGCCTCGAATGATTGCGTTCGACGACACGCGCACGCTGGTGGACCGACCGTTCTCGTTGTGGGAACGCGTTCACGGGGAAACGCTGGGCCTCGCGACACTGACCCGAGCGCAGATGGCCGACGTGTGGCGAGGCGTCGGCAGCGAGTTGGCGAAGCTTCATCTGCGGGTGCGAGAGTGCGCCGATCCACACAATTTCCTCGACCAACCGGCGCGCGATCAGGATGTCGGAGGCGTCCTCGGGCGGCTCATCGATGCGGGAAGAATAGACATCGACATGGCCAGGCAAGTGGAAGGGATGGCAGAAGAACTGCGGCCACGCGTCGCGGAGATCATCGAGCCCCGCTTCATCCATGATGACATCCATCCGATGAACGTCATGTGCTCATCCAGCGGGGTGTTGCTGGCTATCATCGATTGGGGCGACGCAGGCTGGGGCGATCCGGCCTCCGACTTTGCCGCAATCCCGTTCGACGATGTACCGTGTGCTCTGGAAGGGTACGAAGCCGAGGCACCGGGACTAATGGGCCGAGACCCGGAGGCCCGGATTGGGTGGAACAAGTTGCTCGACGCCGTGGTCGACCTCTGGGACACTCCGGAACGGCTTTGGGACTTGGTCAGACTTCATCGAGTCATGCGGGATGGCCAGCGTCCGGCGGGCTAACAACCGGTTGCAGCGGACGGTCCGCTGCGCGGCCCTCCGCTGAACCGGATCGTTAGCCGGACGGACGCGATGACATCCGTGATCACCCAGTTGGCCGCTTGGTTTGCGTCGAGCTGCGATGGCGACTGGGAGCACGGCTCGGGCGTCAAGATCGAGAGTCTTGATAACCCTGGGTGGAGCGTCCAGGCGGATCTTGCGGGTACGCCTCTCGAGCGCCGACCATTCGACGTGGTGGAGGACCACTACGAACACGACACCGGGTGGCTTCGCTGCTGGGTGGAAGGTTCAGTATTCCACGCCGCCTGCGGGCCGCTTCGACTCGAGGATGCCTTGAGCGTATTCCTGAAGTGGGCGCAAGCCGCCTAACACGCCGCTGCAGCCGACGAGGGGCGGGCGCGCCCAGGGAGAAGGCGGTAGCATGGCGGAGGCCGCTCGCCGCTGAGCGGCAGAGTCGCCAGGCCGACCCACTTCCACGGCACGGGAGACCGCCATGCCTGCCCGCAAGACTGGCAAGAGTTCCAAGCCCGCGGGCCGGAAGCCGGCCAAGGGCAGGGCCGCAAGAGGGGGGGATGCCACGACCCTGCCGGAATCCATGGTGACTGGCAAAGCGAGCCCCGCGAAGGCCGCGGCCGGCGACAAGCCGGTCTTCGCCTACATCGCCAGCCTGCCGCAGCCTCAGCGCGGCATCGCGGAACGCGTCGACGCCCTCGCGGCCCGGACGCTTCCCGCACTGCGGCGCTCCGTGAAGTGGGGCATGTCGTACTACGGCGTCGGCGACGGCTGGTGTTTCTGCTGCGGCGGATTCGCCGACCACGCCAAGCTGATGTTCGTGAACGGTGCCGCGCTCAGGCCGGTGCCGCCCGTGACGCCGGTGGCGATGGGCAAGTCGACCCGGGGCGTGGAGCTCAGATCCGTGGACGACCTCGACGAACGCCAAGTCGCGGCGTGGATGGTCCAGGCCGCGAGCGTACCCGGTGTCGGGGGGAAGAAGCGGTAGGCCCGACGAGGGATGTCCCTCGAGCGGGCGTTGGCCCGGGACCCGACGGCGCCTCGTTCCGATGAAGGTCCGTCGGCGGGGCAGCCACCGGCAGTTGGCGCGAGCGCGGAAGCGCGGGCTCGTCACCGTCGAGGCAGATCGGGAGGGGTTCGGGGAGGGGGAGCGGCGGACGCCCTCCGT
Organism: uncultured Planctomycetaceae bacterium; assembly: GCA_964570285.1. Taxonomy (GTDB): domain Bacteria; phylum Planctomycetota; class PLA2; order PLA2; family PLA2; genus CAZMXP01. The sequence goes on along the minus strand of CAZMXP010000066.1, from coordinate 22,090 downwards.
CTGCCTGCGGCGGGCAGACCACCGGGATGGCGTCGCGGCGGATTCGCCGGTAGACGCGCAACTCCTCGCGATCGACGGTGACCACGGCGTGCCGCAGGAATCCCGCATCCCGCGCACCGGCACGCGCCCGTTCGAGGGCCTCCCGAACGAGGCGGCCCCCGGGCCCCCGCGCGCATGCGCGCCCCTACCGGAACCACTCCTCCACCTCGAACGGGCTCTTCGGCTCTCCCGCCGGCGTCCCGAACCGGACGACGCCGGTCGCGTTCCTGTCGTGCTCGCGCGCCTGCCGCCACGCGGCGTCGGCGGCGGCGAGATCGCCGGTCAGCGAGAAGAGCGTGCGCGCGTGGTTGTCGTAGTGGCCCGTGAGCACCGCGGCGAGGTCGCCGGGTTCCATCGCGGCCGCCTGCACCTGCGACACCATCTCCGAGAACCGGCCCGAGACCCCGGCGTCGCCCCACGCGACGGCGCACCAGTAGCGCATGCCGTAGCAGTTCGCGATCACCTTGCGGAGCTGCGCGTGCCGCACCGGGTCCTTCGTCCCCTCGAGCTGCGACGTGTAGTAGCGGACCATGTACTCCTCGCAGAGGCGCGCGTACTCCTGCGCCTTGCCCTGGTCGTAGGGGCACCAGTGCGAGTACATCGACTGGTACTCCCGGAAGATCGCGTCGCAGTCGCCGGGCGTCGGCGCGCGGCCCTCGGTCAGCCTGGCGATCTTCGCGAGCGCCTGCCGCTCGTAGTCCCGGATCGCCTCGTTGGGGCCTTGGATCTGCTGCGCCGCGCCGCCCTCGGGCTTGAGCGGGACGTCGAGCGTGACCCTCTCCCCGAAGTCGCGGAAGGTCACCGTGGCGCTCTCCGCCGGTGCCGTCCCGAAGGGCATCTTCACGACGACGCAGTGGATCGCGCCGGAGCGCCCGTAGAAGGGCCCGCCGCTGTTGTAGCTCTGGTCGCTCATCACATGCTGCGTCTTGCCCCCCATCGTGACGGCGACCGGCCGCGCGCCGCGCTGCACGCAGCCGAGCAGCACCCAGACGTAGATCGACGTGCCGTCGCCGACGCGGTAGGTGCCCTCGGCGTAGCGGCTCCGGCTCCTGAGATCGAACCGCTTCTCGAAGGCCATCTCCGCGACCGGCTTCGCCTCGCGCCAGCTCTCGCCGGGATAGTGCTTCGGCGGCAGCGCGAGAATCCGCCCCTCGATCGCGATCGAGCCCGCGCCCGTGGGCCACTGGACCGGGATCGAAAACGCGCTGCTCCCCGCCCCGCTCCGGTAGGGCTTGGGCGGGAAGTCGTCGGTCGGCTCGATCTGGCCCCACTCCTTCAGCTCGAAGGCGGGCACGCCCCCCCTCGTCACGAAATCATAGAAGTAGGTGCAGCCGGGCGGCACCTCCTTCCATCGCACGTGCAGTTGCAGGCTGCCGCCGCCCTCGAGCGGATCGTCGCCCCACTTCTTCCGCCAGAAGTCGGCCTTGCCCGAGTCGTACGTCTCGAACGCCTTGTGCTTGAACACCAGCGTCGCCTCGGCGGCCTCGCGCCGGTCGGGGATCTCGAAGGGCACGTCGAAGTCGAACCGCTCGCCGCCAGAGGCGCGGATCGAGCCCTTGACGCGGAAGCGCCCGACGTGCCCCTCGGGCCACTCGACCGGAAGCTGGAAGAGGTTGGAGCGCGAGGAAGGGGAAACCTCGCCGGGGAAGCGGTCGGACGGGAAGGCGTCGCCCTTCGAGATCTTCTCGTAGCCGTGCGCTCCTCCCGAGACCGCCATCTCGTACTCGAACTTTCCCTCCCCCGGCGCCCCCTCCCAGCAGATCCAGAGGGAGGTCGTGCGGCCTGAGACCTTCTCCCCACCCCACATCTCCGCGCGCGGATCGGCCTTCTTCGCATCGTAGGCCTCGTGCGTGCCCGCGTGCGAGACGCGCAACTCGACCGACTCGGACCGCTCCTTCGGCCCCTCGCCGGTGCCGATCGGCACCTCGACGGTCGGGCCCACCTGCCTCTTGTTCCTGTCGAAGACGCTGACCTTCGCCTTGACCTCGCGCTCGCGCTCGCCCTTCTTCCCGATCTCCCAGTCGACGGCGATGTCGTAGACCGCCGAGTCGCCGTCGTAGGAGAGCGGCGGGAAGGCCTCGGGGTCGCAGACGACCGAGATCATGAACTCGATCGTCTCGCCGTCGTCGCGCTCGCGCTGCGTCACGCTCGGCCACGCGTGGACGCGGGGCTCGGGGGCGCGCCCCTCCTCGCGCCGCGCATCCACGATGGAGTAGAGCGCCTGCGCGAGGTCGGACTCCGAGGCGAGCTTCCACGCCTCGTCGATCGCCGTCAGAAGCGCGCCGGTCTGGAAGTCGCGCTCGCCGTCGCGGTGGGTGCGCACCTTCTGCGCGATGCCATCCTCGATCGCCTTGACGATCTGCGCGCTGCGCAGCAGGTCGCCCGCCGCCCGCGCGGCGACCTTCTGGCGCACCGCCGGGAAGTCCTCGAAGCGCCGTTCGAGCAGCGTGTTCTCGGGGAACTCCGCGAACTCCCCCTTCGCCTTCACCCAGTCGTCGACGCGCTCCTCGAAGAAGCGCAGCAGGCGCGGCATCGCCGCCTCCGGGTTCTCGACCGCGGCCTCGAGGAATCCCTTGCCGAACCTGTCGCGGTAGTAATAGGCCATGCTCGCGCGCTGCGCCTCGAAGTACTCGACGGGGTGGTTGACCCAGTCGTTCGCGACGGCGATCCGCTTCTCCCACTCCTCGCCGCCGCCGAGCGCCTCGCCCAGTTCGTCATGCTCCTCCGGGAAGACGCCGAGGATCGCCTCCGCCTCCGGCCGCGGGTAGGGCGCCCAGAGCGGGCAGTGGGTCGTCTTGCCGTCGGGCCCCGTGACCGGCACGACGACGACGCGGCGCGGGACGAAATGCAACAGGTTGCACCGTTGCGACTGCTGCACCGCCCTGAACCCGTTCTCGGTGCCGAGGAAGCCCTGGTAGAGCTTGTCCCCGTCGTCGTCGTGCAGCGGCTGGAGCACCGCGTTGCCGAGCAGCATCACGCTCGTCTTGCCGATGCTGATCAGCACGAAGGCCTGCCCGAGGCCGGGCACGAGCATCGCCGAGCCGAGCATCACCGCGCCCTCGGGGCGCTTGTGGACGACGAGGTCCTTCAGCGCGTTCGCCTGCGCGACGCCGGGCACGTTCATGACGAGCTCGAAGCCCGCCGCCCACGCGGCCGCCTCCCGGCCGCCCTCCTGGTAGGCGAGCATCACCTGCAGCACCGAGTCGGCGTTGCCGGCGCAGGCCATGTTGGTCGCGAGCTTCTTGAGGCTCCACTTCTGCGGGCCGAACTCGAGCTCGACGCGGGGCAGCCCGCCCTCCGGGAGCAGCATGTGGACGTTCCTCACGTCCCAGCCGAAGGACGAGGCGACCTGGCCCTTCAGCGAGCCCCAGCGCTCCACCGACGCGTGCAGCAGCTTCTCGCCGACGTACTCCTTGGTGTACTTCCCCTCGGCAAACCCCTTCTTCGCCTCGCGGTAGACGTCGGCGGCGGCGCCGATGCGCTCGCTGACGAACTGGTGCAGGTAGGCGCCGACCTCCTGGCGGAAGGTGCGCTCGCCGGGGTCGGTGCGGACGCGCAGCGCCGCGGCGTCCTGCGCGATCCTCAGCACCTCGGCGTGCAGCGCCCTGTCCCGGTGGCCGAGCTGCGTCAGCAGCCGGTGGACGAGGTCGTGGGCCGGGGGCGTCCGCCCCTGCGGCGCGTGCAGGTACTTCGCGTACTCGGGCGACATCAGGTCGCGGAACCCCTGGTAGAGCTGGCGGCGCGTCGCCGCGGCGAGCTTCTCGGCGCTCGCGTGCGGGTGCGTCGCGCGCAGCCGCGCGACCTCCTCCGCGCGGAGCCCGCCGTCGAGGATCGCGGCGGTGGCCGGGGCGGTGCGCAGCAGGTTCTCGATCATGATCTCGCGGGCGTCGGCCTCCCACGCGCGCAAGGCCCGCTCCTTCAGCGTCGCCTCGAAGGCCTCCTTCGACATGCCCTCGTAGAGGCGCGCCTCCTTCTCCGACAGCAGCGGCCAGTACTCGCGCAGGACCTCCTTGTCGGAGTAGTCGGCGCCGGAGGCGGGGTTCGGGGCGCCCTTGTGGCGCAGCCGCTCGCGCGCGGCGACATCGAGGCAGCGGCGGTACTTGCGCCGCGCCTCGTCGGGCCTGTGCGCGTAGACGTCGTCGATGAAGCGGTCGAGGGCCGCGTGGTCCCCCGCGCCGTAGACCCTCTCGTACTCGAAGGTCGAGATCGCCTTGCCGGGCGGCAGCCGCCGGACGAGGCCGGCCCCCTCCGCGACGCTGCGCAGCAGGTACTTGCGCCGGTTGTGCGGGTGGTGCTCGAACATCATCCAGTTGTCCCAGGCGCCGTCGAAGGCGAACCGCTTCGCGAACTCCGGCTGGTTCGCGAGCACCTTGCTCTTGGGGTCCTCGACCTGGCTCACGACCGGGGCGCCGGTGCGGGGGTCGATGCGCACCTCGGTCCACGGCGAATCGAGCGAGAGCTTCGCCCGGAGCTCCTCGAGGCTCGCCGCCGGGTACTTCTCCTTGTACTTCTCGAGCAGCCTCCTCGTCTCCGCGTCGGCCTGCGCGCGCCGCTCCCCCTCGGAGAGCCGCGGGTCGCGGCTCAGGTTCTCGATCTTCTCCTCGCTGGCGCGCAGGTCGGCGACGCGCCGGTGGTGCTCCTGCAGCGCCTCGTAGCCGCGCCCCTCCGCCTGGCTCTTGAGCTGCCCCTCCGACCGGTAGGCCTCGGGGTTCTTGCGCTTCTCGTCGACGACGCGGTCGGCCTCCTCGACGAAGCGCGCGACACTCTGCTTCTGCCGCCAGTCGGGGTAGAAGTCGGCGCCGTTGAGGCTCTCGATGCCCATCCGCTCCGGCGTGACGCCGAACTTCCGCTCGAACTTCTCGTTGAACCGCCGGATCACCGCCGCCTCGTCCACCGGCGGGCTCAGGTGCGCGCCGACGTCCTTCGGCACGACGAAGACCGTCTGGTCCACGTCGCTCGCGATGCCGCTGTTCTTGTTGCCCGAGTCGAGCATGCCGATCGTCAGCACGCCCCTCGGGTCGAGCTCCTTGATCGCCTCCCCCATCGCCTGGTTGATCATCTCCCGGCGCATCGCGCCGAGCTTTCTCGAGTCGGCCTCGCTGACGAGCCGCTTGTCGCCCTTCTGCTTCGCGATCGCCTCGACCTCGGCGAACGGGTGCTTCGCGAAGAGGTCGCCGATCGCGCGGTAGTCGCTGCCGCCGCCGACCGCGCCGAGCTTCTGCTGCAGGAGCTTTGCCGCCTCGCGCTTCGCGTCGTCGTTGAACTTCCGCTGGTCGCTGACCTCCGGCGCGAGCGTCCGGAACTTCCATCCGGGGATCTTGATCCGCGGCCCCCGCTCCCCCTCGCCCTCTCCCTCCTCCCCTTCGTCCTCCTTCCCCCCCTGCTCGTCCAGCACCGCGATCGTCGAGAAGTGGTAGACCGTCCCCTTCGCGTCGCGCCCCGACAGGCCGACGGTGGCGCGCTCGCCGGTGGGGCGCCACGCGCGCGCCGCCTCGTCCAGCACCGCGATCAGGAGCCGCTCGCCGGCCCTGCGCGGCGACCGGAGCGGCCAGGTCACCTCGAGCCCGCCGGGGATCTGGAGACCGGACGGCTCGAACACCCCCGCCGCGGCGACCGCGCCCGCCCGCGGCAGCGCCGCGAGATCCGCCACCGGCGTCACGCGCGGCGCGATGGCGGATCCCGGCGGCGCCCGCCACGTGATGGCCGGCGGCTCCGTGCCGCCGCAACCCAAAGACCCCAACGCGAGCATCAGGACCAGGCGACGCGCGTGCATAGGACTCGCTCCTAGGGCCTAGAGCTTATCCCGGGGGCGGGGACGCTGTCAGCGGCCCGCCGCGAGCCAGTCGCGGAAGAGGCGCTCGAGCGTGTCGAGGTCGCCGATCGCGCAGGCGTCGCGCAGCGCCGCCTCGACGGGGCCGCGGGCGAACGCGTCGAGGAAGCGGCGCCACCCCGAGGCGCTGCCGCGCGCGCGCAGGAACTCCGCGAGGGCGCACGCCTGGTCGTAGAAGAGTTCCATGCGGTCGGGCGGCGTGCTCTTCAGCGAGAGCAGCTCCGGCAGGGGGATCATCGCCGGCGCGCGGCGGGCGCCGGCGATGCGGCGCGCCCTCGACGCCTCGGATTCGCGCTGCATCGCGAGCGCCTCGTCGAGCCAGTGCGCGCGGCGGTAGACGGCGAGCCCGCGCCGCTGCACGGCGTGCGTGATCTCGTGCGGCAGCGTGTCCTCGAGCAGGGATGCCGCGTCGGAGTAGACCTCGATGCGCACGATCGCCTCGCCCTTCTCGTCGAGCGTGTCGTAGCAGACGCCGCCGGTCTTCTCGCGCGAGATCATGATGGCCGCCCACGGGCTGCCCGGCGGCACCTGGTCGGCGGCGAGGTAGGCCTGCCGCGACGCGTGCACGACGAGTTCGATCGGGTGGGGCTCGGGGAGGGTGCCGAGCAGGTCGCGCGCGATCTCCCCGAAGAGGCGGTCGGCCGCGACCGAGAGGTCTCGGGCCATCCGGTCGGTGGGCGCGTAGACGACGAAGTGCCGCGCGGACGCGTCCCGGCGCAGCGGCGCGAGGAAGGTCTCGCGCCAGCGGGAAGCCCCCTCCTGGGGCGGCCTCGCGACCGCGGCGCGCAGCACCGCGGAGGCCTGCGCCTTCACGACCTCGTAGGCGAGCCCCTTCCGCGGCCCCGGCGCGCGCTCGGCGACGCGCTCCGCCTCCGCGTAGGCGCGGATCGCCTCCTCGACGCGGCCCGTGACGTGGTGCAGCACCGCCTTCAGGAAGAGCGGGACGGCGGGATCGGGGTAGGTCGTCGAGATCGAGTCGAGCTGACGGCGCGCCTCCGCGGTCTCGCCGTTGCGCAGCGCCTCGAGGAAGGAGACCGGCCGGAGCAGGAAGAGCGCCTCCTCGACGCGCCTGGACTCCCCGTACGACGCGGCGGCGCGGAAGTGGTCGATCGCGCCGCGCGGGTCCTCCGCCCGGAGGCGCGCGTTGCCGCACCCGATGTGGGCCGCCGCGAGCGCGGAGCGCGCCGCCGGGTCCCCCGGCGGGCGGCGCAGGCGCCAGCCCTCGAGCACCGGCAGCGCGCCTTCGAAGTCGGCGCGCTCGAGGAGATCCCGCGCGCGGGCCGCGATCCGGTCGTTCTCGGCGCGCTCCGCCTCGATGCGCCTCCTCAGCCCCCGCGCCCCCTCGTGACCGGCCGCGAGGCCGAGCATGCGCTCGCTCGCGGCCCAGGCCTCGTCGAGGAGGAAGCGCCCGGCCAGGTCGCTGCCGTGCGCGAGCAGCGCGTCGAGCAGGCCCGCGCGGGCGACCGCGCTGGAGGGATCCTCGCGCAGGGCCCTCTCGAAGAGGGCGACGGCGCTCTCGGCGGAGCCCGTCCTGAGGCGGCCCGTCGCCTCGCGGCCGAGGTAGTCGCCGCTCGCCTCGCGCACGATCGCCTCGATGCGCGAGCGCTCGATCTCCATCGAGCCGTTCGGCAGGCGCACGAGCACGGTCGTCTCGCGCACCTCGACGACCTCGCAGGAGATGCGTCCGCCGCTCTTGAGCACGATCTCGTCGGCGGCGGCGACCCCGAGCAGGAGGGCGAGGGCGAGGGCCCGCATGCCCCCTTATCGGGCGGCGGGGCGCGCGGCTACATCCGGCGCACGAGCAGCCAGAGGAGGAGGCCGATGCCGACCCCGAGGACGATCTTGAGCGCGGAGCGCACCGCCCGTTTGACGCTCGCGCCCCTCTGGGCCGCATCCTCGATCTCGTCGGTCTTCGAGGCGAAGTGCCCGCCGGACTTCGCGAGGGCCTCGGCGCGCCTGTGCGACAGGGCCTCGCGGTTCCGGAAGACGGCGGCCCAGTCGATCGCGCCCTTGCCCCCGAGGAAGCGCCGGAGGTTGACGGCGAGACGCAGCGCGCTGTCGCTGAACGTCGTGAGGGCGTCCGCGAGGGCGACGGCGAAGCCGGGCACCTGCGCGACGAGCGCCATCATCTCCTCCTCCGAGACGGTGTGGTCCCCCAGCGCGCCCGCGAGCGCCCGCTCGGCCAGGATGTCATCGGTGCCTCCCGTCCGCAGGCTCGCGTCCGCGGCCGCGGCGCTGGTCGCCTCCACGGAGTAGGCCGAGGCGTAGTCGTTCGACGCCACCGACGCGTCCATCGCCCGGCGGTCGGAGAGGATCGAGGCCGCCGCGGTCCCGCTGCCGTAGGAGCGGTCCCGGGCCAGCTGGCGCGCGATCCACGGCCGCTCGACCGTCACGTCGGGCCGGTAGGTGAAGAGCTCGAGATTGCCCCGCAGCAGGACGGGGCGCCCGAAGATGGGATCCGAGGCGGTGAAGAGGTCGGCGCGCGCCGCCGGGGCGGGCAGCGCCAGCGCCAACAGCAGCAGCGGCAAGCTCACGCCCGCGCGCGCCCGGAGTACGACCCCGCCGCACCTCATCCTCGCCTCGTCCTCACTGGGGCGCGATTATAGCGGGGGCGCGCCCTCGCCGTCATGCCCCGCGTGCGTGTTCCCGCGTCGTATTCCGTGGACAGGGTGCAAAAAAATCACCGGGGGGCGCGGGGGCTTGGCCGCGGGGCCGCGGATGCCGATAGGACGATCCGGGCCGCGTGCGCGCGGGGCCCGCCTCCGTCAACCCATGGGCTTCGCCGGCGAACTCACGACCATCGGACTCCCCGAGGTCTTCCAGAATGTCGCGTTCAACCGCCTGAGCGGCGTGCTGGCCGTGCGCGAACGGGAGCGGCAGGTCGCGCTGTGGATCGAGGAGGGCAAGATCCGCGCGTTCCGCTGCGACGGCGAGGAGCGCGCCTTCGACTACGAGGCGATCGCGGAGCGGAGCGGCGCGATCGACCCGGCGGTGATCTCGGGCACGCGCCGGCGCCGGCGCCGGCTGACGCTGCTGCGCGCGCTGCGCCGCGAGGAGGGCTTCGACGAGGCGCGCTTCGCGGCCGCGGTGCGCGACCGCATCGAGGAGGAGGTGATCGCCCTCTTCGGGTGGCGGGAGGCCTCCTTCGTCTTCGAGGAGGGCAGGCCCGGCGCGAGGGACTTCGACGCGGAGCAGACGGGCCTCGAGATCGCGATCGACGCGATGGCGCTCGCGATGGAGGCGGCGCGCCGGCTCGACGAGTGGGAGTCGATCTCGCGCCACATCTCCTCCGAGCGCGAGATCTTCCTCGCGACCGCCGCCGCGGGCGGGGCGGAGGTCCCGCCCGGCACGGAGGAGATCCTCGCGCTGCTCGACGGCACCCGCGACGTGCGCGCGCTGCTGGCCGAGCTTCCCCAGACGCGCTTCCACGTGATGAAGGCGATCGCCGCGCTCGCGGCGGCGGGCCTCGTCGAGCGCGCGACGGCGGAGCACCTGCGCGAGCTCGCGCGGCGCGCGGGCGCCGCCGGGGAGATCCACCGCGCCGCGGGCTATCTCGAGTCGGCGCTCGAGCGCGAGGCGGGCGACCTCGAGTCGCGGCGCGAGCTGGTGCGCCTCTTCGAGCGCGGCGGGAGGAAGAACGACGCCGCCCGCGAGCTGAAGCGGCTCGCCTACGCGCACGAGGAGCGCGGCGACCTCGACCCGGCGAGGGATGCGTACGAGCGCGCGGCGGTGCTCGTCCCCTACGACACCGACACGCTGGAGCGCATCGTCGCGATCCACGACGGGCGGGGCGACCGGTCGGAGTTCATGAAGGCGGGGCGGCGCCTCGCCGAGGCGTTCGCGTCGCAGGGCATGCAGGAGGAGGCGCTCGAGGTCTACCAGCGCCTGCTCGCCCGCGACGAGGAGAGCTACGCGCTGCGCGAGGCGCTCGCCGCGACCTACGTGAAGCTGCACGAGCCCAAGCAGGCCGCCCGCGAGCTGCTCGTGCTCGCCCGCCGCGCGTGGGGACGGAACTCCTGGGACAAGGCGCTCGACTACTACCGGAACGTGCTCGCTGTGGACCGCGAGTGCGCCGAGGCGACGGACCGGGTCGCCGAGATCGAGTCCGGGCGCGTGCGCCAGCTCCGGATGCGGCGCCGCCGGCGCCTCGCGCTCGCCGCGTGCAGCGTCGTGCTCGGGCTGCTCGGCTGGCAGCTCTCGCGGGAGTGGTACGGACAGGACGCGCTCGCGGCGGCGGCGCGCGCGGGCACCTGCGGCCTCGCGCAGGACCCGAGCGACGAGTCGCTGATCCTCACGCTCGGCAACCACGCCGCGGTCGCCCTCGACTTCCCGTGGACGCGGGCCGCGGGCCACGCCGAGGAGACCGCCGCCGCCCTGCTGATGGAGCAGCTCCAGCGCATCCAGATGACGCTCGCGCGAAAGCCCGACCTCGCCGAACAGCGCCTGCGTCGCCTCGCGGAGGTCAAGCTCCCCGGCGACCTCGCCGACCTCTGGCGCAGCGAGCGCGACCGCCTGCTCGTCGAGATCGCGAACCGCCGCCCGGGCGGCGTCACTCCCGCCGAAGGGCGATAGCGACCTGCGCGACCTCCGTGCCGCGCACGGTGAAGGCCTGCTCCCCCCGCGCGTAGCCCTCGCGGTAGACGGCGAGGGTGTAGGGCCCCTCGGCGAGCCCGCTGTCGGCACGCGCCGAGGCCGCCGACGGCAGGAAGTTGATCGACAGGAAGCCGCGCCCCTCGCTCACGCGCGACAGGATCTGCACGTCGATCTCCCGGCCCGCGGCGTCCTTCAGCAGCAGGTAGACCTTGTCGAGCAGGCTGCCCTCCGCATCGGTCACCTTGAATTCGAGGCCGCCGCCCGCGGAAAGCGCGACGCGGAAGGTCTCCCTGTGGCCGCGCACGATGACGACGCGCGGCAGCTCGACCGGCACCATGCCGCTCGCGAGCACCGAGAGCGTGTACTCCCCGACCGGCACGGGCTCCGGCGTCCAGCGCCCCTCGCGGTCGGGCGCCTCGACGAAGCGCTCGAACGCGCGGCGGCCGCCCGGGCCGCGCCCGACGATGGCGACCCTGCCGCGCAACTCCGGCTCGAACATCAGATGGAAGGTGCCGACCTCCCCCTCGGCGACCGGGTGCATCAGGACCTCGAGATCGCCCTCCGCGGGGAGCGGCAACTCCGCCGTCTCGTAGCCGTCGAGGCTGAACCGGAGCGTGTGGCGGCGCCCGTCGGCAGGCACGAGAGCGTCCTCGCCGTCCCCCACCACCTCGACCGGCGCGGCGGCGCCCGAGAGCCGCTCGCGGCGCGGTTCGAGGGCGCCGCCGGTGGTCGCGTCCCTGACGTGGATCTTCATGCGCCGGGTCCTCGCGAACCGCAGCGCGACGACGTCGGCGGTCGAGTCGAGGACCGCCTCCTCCGGCAACGAGAGGAGCGCGGCGAAGTCCGCCGGCCCAGGCCCGATCCCCGAGAGGACGGCGCGGCCCTCCACGGGCGTCTCGATCACGGGGAAGGCGGCCAGCGTCCGTCCCACGAGGGCGTCGGCCAGGGCGGTGAGCCCCCCCGGCGGAAGCAGCATGCGGCGGAGCCTGGAATCGCTCGCGGTCACGCTGACATGGTGCGGCGGCTCGCCCTCGATCACCACCGTCACGCTGCGCCCCCGTTGCAGCACGACGTCGAGCACGCCACGCGCGATCGCGACGTCGGGCACGAGCGAGGGCAGGAACCCCCGCGCCCGCACGCCGACATCCGTCCGCTCGACGTCGAACCCCGGGAACGCGTAGCGCCCGTCCGCGTCGGTCTCCGTCGAGTTCGCGACGGTGCGGCTGTCGAGCAGCAGCCGGTCCGCCGCGATCGCATAGACCACCGCCCCGGCGACCGGCGCCCCCCCCTCCGCGGTGACGCGCCCGCGCAGCGTCGGCGCCGGCTGGAGCACGAAGTCGCGCGTCCACGGCCCCTCCCCCTCGAGCACCTCCTCCTCGCCGACCACCGGCAGGTAGCCGACGGCCCAGAGGTCGTAGACAAAGCGCGGCCCTTCGAGGGTGACCGCATAGCGACCGCGCGCGTCGGTCACCTCCGACAGCAGCCGGGCGCCGGCGATGGGTCGGCGCTCCGGGTCGGTCACGACGCCTTCGACGGCGAAGCGGGGGGGGCCCGGGGGCCGCGGCGTCCTCGGCTCCTTCGGCCGCTCCGCGGGCGGCCTCTCCCGCTCCCGGGCCGCCTCGTAGGCGGTCGCCTCCCGCTCGCTCCGCCCCTCCCCGGGCCCCTCCCCCATCGCCAGGTAGAGCACGAGCCCGGCCGCGAGCAGGACCGCCCCGAAGAGGAGCGGCAGGAGCGCGCCCTTCATGCCGCCATCCTACGCGAGACTTTGTGACGAACTGTTGACACGCTGCACCGTCCCAGGGGATAGCGTTTCAACGGAGAGGGCATGAAGCAGCGGATACTTGTCGTCGAGGACGAGGCCGGCGTCGCGCGCGGCGTCAGGGACGCCCTGTCGTTCCACGGCTACAGCGTCGAGGTCGCCGAGGAGGGGACCGAGGGCTACCGCCTCGCGCGCGACGGCGCCTACGATCTCATCGTGCTCGACCTGATGATGCCCGGGATGAGCGGCTTCGAGCTGCTGAAGCGGCTGCGCGGCGAGGGCGTGATGACGCCCGTGCTGATCCTGACCGCGCGCGGGCAGGAGGGCGACCGCGTGAAGGGGCTCGACCTCGGCGCGGACGACTACGTCGTCAAGCCCTTCAGCGTGCGCGAACTCGTCGCGCGGGTCGCGGCGCGGCTGCGCCGCCACGTGGGCGAACAGGCGGGCGACCACAAGGTGACGCTCGGCGAGGTCGAGTTCGACTTCGCGCGGCGCGAGGCGCGGCGGGAGGGCAAGCTGCTGCCGCTGATGCCGAAGGAGTTCGACCTCGCGCGCTTCTTCCTCGCGAACCGGGGCCGGGTCGTCTCGCGCGACGAGCTGCTCGTGAAGGTCTGGGAGTACCCCGCGACGGGGCTGATGACGCGCACCGTGGACAACTACATCCTGAAGCTGCGCCAGAAGGTCGAGTCCGACCCCGCCCGCCCGCGCGTCATCCTGACGGTTCGGGGGAAGGGCTACCGCCTTGCCGACGCGTAGCACGCTCGGGCTGCTCTTCCTGCTGCTCGTGCTCGTGCCGGTGGGCGCCGCGGTCTACTTCGGCGCGGCCGGGCTTCGCCGCGAGCAGGCGATGCTCGTCGAGGCGGAGCGGCAGGCGATGCACCGGCGCGCGGACGCGCTGCGCGACGCGCTCGTGCGCGAGCTGCAGGGGCTCTACCGCGCGGAGGCCGCGGGCGAGGGGGCGGCGCGGCGCGGGCCGGTGACCGACCGCTTCTCGATCGACGCGGCGGGGCGCGTGACGATGGCGGACGGCGGCGAGGTGCCGGGCGACATCGCCGAGGTCGCGCTGCGCCGGCGCGACGCGGACGGCCAGGCGCTGACGTTCCACGGCGAGATCGCCACCGGCTCGGGCGGGGGCTTCCGCGTCGAGGCGGCGAGGATCGCGCGCCACTATCTCGACCCGCTGTCGCCGGAGTCGGTCGTGCCGCGCGCCGACGAGCGGATCGAGCGCGTCGAGCTCGTCAGGGACGACGTGCGCACGCGGCTCGAGCTGACCACCCCCCTCGGGCTCCCCCTGACGCTCTACCGCCACCTGATCCCCTCCACGCGGGACGCGGACCGCGCCCTCGCCCCCCCCGGCTACCTGCTGCTCTTCCGCATGAAGCCCGCGCAGGGGCTGCTCGAGCGCATGGACGAGGCGGGAAGGCGCACCTTCTGGACGCTCTGCGCCGTCGCGGCGGTCGCGGCGGCGGGCCTGATCTTCGCGTGGCGCGCGATCCGGGCCGAGGCGCGCCTCGCCGAGCGCAAGACGGAGTTCGTCAGCGCGGTGAGCCACGAGCTGCGCACGCCGCTCACGTCGATCCGCATGTACGCGGACATGCTGAAGGAGGGCTGGGTCAAGGACGAGCGGACCGCGCGCGACTACTTCGCGCTGATCAGCGCCGAGAGCGAGCGCCTCGCGCGCCTTGTCAACAACGTCCTCGACTTCTCGCGCCTCGAGAAGGGGAGGAAGAGCTTCGAGATGGGCACCTCCGATCCCGCGCCCGTCGTCCGCGACGCCGCCGAGGTGCTGCTCCCCTACCTGCGCGCGAAGGGGTTCGAGCTCCACCTCGACGTGCCCGAGTCGCTGCCCCCGTGCAGCTTCGACAAGGACGCGCTCACGCAGATCCTCGTGAACCTGATCGACAACGCGGTCAAGTACGGCGCCGGCGAGGTGAGGATCGAGGCGCGGGGGGGCGCGGGGGGGTTCGAGCTGCGCGTGCTCGACCGCGGCAAGGGGGTGCCGGCCGCCGAGCGCGAGACGATCTTCGAGCCCTTCCGCCGCGGGTCGAGCGGCGCCGCCGGCGGCGGGAGCGGCCTCGGCCTCGCGCTCGTGCGCCGCTATGCGCACGCCCACCGGGGGACGATCGCCGTGACCGACCGCGAGGGGGGCGGGGCGGTCTTCACGCTCAGGCTGCCGGCGTAGGGCCCGGCGATGAGGCGCGAGGGGCTACGTCCCGAGGAGGGTCGCCATCCCGGTTTTCGCCTTGGGACGGGCCTCAAGCAGCGCGGGAACGAGGACACGCAGGTCGGCCAGGCGGTTGGACTTCGAGCGGAGCACGATGATCGCGATTTCGAACGCGCGGAGGTCCTGCTGGAAGGAGAGGTTCCGATCCACGGTGACGAAGGCGTCGAACTGCTTCGCCGCCAGCGTCAGCAGCTCACCGTTGCTGACCGTCAACCACCCCATGTGGCGAGCCGTGCGCACCTCGTGCCCCGTCATCATGCGCCCCAGCCGCCAATCGACACATTCGTCGAGCAAGACCCTCACGAGACGGCCGCGACGAGACGGTCCTTCGCCTGCTCGAGGAACGCGATGACTTGCTCACGGGTCACCATGGGAAAGCCCTCGAGGAAATCGTTGATCGACTCGCCCGCCTCGAGGTAGTCGAGAAGCGTCTGGACGGGAACGCGCGTGCCGAGAAAGACCAGAGTTCCGCCCATCACGTCGGGATTGCAGGAAATCACGAGCTGGATCATCGTTTGATTCTCGCGTCCATCGGGGGCATACGCCGGTCCGTGCGGGGTGAATCCTAGCACGTTGCCCCCCGGTCGGGGGGGCCATCCAGGAGCGGGCGATGCGGCCGTGTGCCATCGCGAGCGAGTTCGCTGCGCCGCTACTCTCCCCTCACTTCCGGAAGATGAAATAGACCGCGGCGAGGATGCAGAGCGCCGCCCAGAGGTAGTCGAGCTTGAGCGGCTGCTTCATGTAGAAGAGCGCGAACGGCACGAAGACCGCGAGCGTGATCGCCTCCTGCATGATCTTCAGCTGCGGCAGCGAGAGCGCGCGGTAGCCGATCCTGTTCGCGGGCACCTGCAACAGGTACTCGAAGAGCGCGATGCCCCAGCTCACGAGCGCCGCGACGATCCACGGCTTGCTGCGCAGGTCCTTCAGGTGGGCATACCACGCGAACGTCATGAAGACGTTCGACAGCACGAGCAGGCCGGCCGCCTGCAGCGGGACGGGGAGGGTCATGGGCGAGAGTCTACTGCGCCAAGGGGGCGGGGGTGACGCGTGGCCCCGGGTGCGCTACGCTTGGCGCCGTTGGCCGCGCTGCTTGCCCTCCTGCTGCTGACCGCGCCCTCCGACGCCGAGGTCGAGAGGGCCGCCGAGGCGTTCGCCGCGGCCTCGAGGTCGCTGCCCGCCGAGGCGCTGCCGAAGGCGGCGCTCGAGGCGCTCTCCGGCATCCACGCCCTCGACCTGTCGGCTGCGCAGATCGCGCGGCTCGGCCCGACGGGGCTGCTCGCCGCGATCGAGGGCGCCGGCTGGCCGCTGACGCCCACCCAGCGCTCCCGCGTCGAGGCGCTGCGCGCCGCCGGCGGCGCGGCCCCCGGCATCGGCTGGCCGGTCACCTACGCGCGGCTCTTCGAGCTGTCGCGCGCGCCCGATGCGGAGGGGGCGCTCGCCGCCTACGTCGCGCTGTCGCTCTTGCGCTATCCGGACGCGAAGACGCCGCCCGGCGAACTCGCCGAGATGCGGCGCCAGCTCTCGATCGCGCTGGGCCGCGCGCTCCGCCATCCGGGGCTCCTCGACGCGCTCCGGCAGGGCAAGGCGACCGACCTCCTGCGCTGCCTCGGGCCGGAGAGCCGCTTCGACCGGACCGTGATCGCGCAACTGGCGACGAGCATCGCCGGGCTCGAGCGCCTGCTGGTGCCGGAACTGCCGCCGCTCGCCGTGGGGCACATGAGCCATGCGTTGCGCTCGCTGCTCTCGGCCCGCGACGTCGACCCGTGGGCCCGCGACCGCATGAGGCGCAAGCTCCGCGCGCTCGCCGGCGCGGCAAAGGCGACGACGGAGGCCGAGGCGAAGGCGCTGAAGGGGGCAGTCGACCTCCTCGATCAGATCGACAAGTCTGTCGCGGGCCTCGCCCAGCAGGCGAAGGCGGAGGGGGTCGCGGGGGCGACCGCCGCGGTGATCAGGCTCTACTTCCTGCCGGCGCCGCCCGCGGAGGGGGCCGAAGAGGCGCTCGTGGCGGCCCTCTCGCATGCGGGGCTGCACGACCTCATCGCGCAGGATCCTTCGCTCTTCTTCCGCATCTTCGAGGTCTTTCCCGACGAAGTGCTCGCGCGGGTCAAGCCTTCCCTCTTCGGCCTCTCGCGCGTGCTGCGCCCCGACCTCCCCCCCGCCGCCGCCACCGCGGCCACCGTGCTGTTCGAGACCGCGATCCGACTCGGGACGCCCGAGGAGCGCGAGCCGCTGCTCGAGAGCCTGCGCGCGATGGCCGAGAGCGCCGCCGAGGGTGCGCCGGAGACGTCGCGGCGCGACCTTCTCGACTTCGCGGCGCGCTG
Source organism: uncultured Planctomycetaceae bacterium (assembly GCA_964570285.1). Classification (GTDB taxonomy): domain Bacteria; phylum Planctomycetota; class PLA2; order PLA2; family PLA2; genus CAZMXP01. The sequence continues at coordinate 5,324 of CAZMXP010000066.1, read as the reverse complement.
CGGAGGCGCGTGGGCGCGCGGCCGGCTCATCGGCCGCGAGGCGCCCCCGCTCCGCTTCGCGTGGACGACCGACTTCGGGGCGCGAGGGGCCTATCCGCGGATCGGGGTCAAGGGCTACGCCGACTCCCTCGACCGCCTGAAGGGCCATGTGCTGCTGCTCCACTTCTTCTCGACGCTCAACGACGAATCGATGGCCGACTTCGGCGTGCTGCGTCGCATCGAGAAGCGCTTCAGGGGGTGCAGTGTCGCCGTGGTCGCCGTCACGGGTCTCGAAGGACGATTCAAGAACGGGCAGGGGGCAGTCGTCGAGGCGGGGGCCGATGCCGAGCACGAGGGGGTCCGCGCACGGACCACCCCCCTCGGGGGCTCCCCCCTCGTCGCCTTCTCCGAGCGCGGCGCGATGGACGCCGAGTACGGCGTCCGCACCCTGCCCCACCTCGTGCTGATCGACGCCGCGGGAATCGTGCGCGCGTCGGGCTTCCAACTCCCCGAGGCGGAGCAGCGCATCGAGGCGCTCGTCGCCGAGGCGCATCTCCCCGCGCCGGGGAGCCCCGAGGCCGAGAGCGCGTCGCTCGACGCGCGGATCCAGTGGGCGCTCCGCACGTACGGCTTCCACGAGACGTCGATGCGCGCGCAGCGCGCGGAGTACACGATCGCGCAGGCGGCCTCGGACGTCCTGAGCCACGCCGAACTCAGCAACATCCCGCTCACGGTCGCGCAGATGCGGAGGCTCTACCCCGTCCTCGTCCTCGCGGGAGGCAGGCCCGCGATGCGCGAGCGGCTCGAGATCGTGGCGCGGACCGACCAGGGTATCGAGGGTGCGGACGCGGCGGCGCTCTGCCTCGTGACGCTCCTAGGGAAGGAATCCGTCGACCGCGAGACCGCCCAGAAGGCGCCCAGCCTCGTCGCGCTCGCCTTCGGCCACCCGGGGCTCCCCGCGGCGCTCAAGGCGGGCCGCGCGGCGGAGATCTTCACGTTCGTGCTCGACTTCCACCCCGAGCTGCTGACCGACTGCCGCACGACGATCGCGGGGCTCGCGAACGTCATCCCCGACGACATCTCGGCGGAACACTTCCCGCGCTTCGAGAAGTTCCTGCTCGAGCTCGCGATGTCGAAAGGCCCGCCCCTCGACCCCGAGGACAAGGCGTTCGCCGCTGCGCTGACGAAGCTGAAGCACCGCCTCTGGTCGATCGAGGCGCGCAGGTGACCGGCGGGGGGACCCGGGGCCGCGATGCCCGCGCCGTGGCGGCTACGCGAGGGGATCGAGCCCCCGCGCGACGTCGATGCGGTAGGCGGCCATCGCGGGGAGGAGGCCCGCGAGCAGGCCGAGGGCGACCAGCGCGAGGATGAGGGGGGGCTCGGGGGGGGTGAGGGCGAGGCCGTCGATGCGGATGCCGCCGCGCGCTTCGATCAGCGGCGCGAGCAGCGCGGCACCGCCGTGGCCGAGCAGCAGGCCGAGGAGCGCGCCGAGGCCGCAGAGCAGCGCCGCCTCGGCGAGCACCGTCGCGAGGATGCGCGCGCGGGTCGCGCCGAGCGCGCGCAGCAGCGCGACCTCGCGGCGGCGGTCGTTCATCGACAGGTAGAGCGAGACGGCGACGCCGGTCGCGGCGACCGCGATCACGAGCCACGCGACCCAGCCGAGGACCCGCTGCGCGGCGCCGATCAGGTCGAAGAGTTCGGCGATCACCTGCACGGGCCTCACCGCCTGCGCCTCGTCGCCGTCGTTGATCTCCTTGAGCAGGGGTTCGAGCACGAGCGGCGAGCCGCTCTTCGTCTTCAGGAGCACGGCCGTGACCGCGTCGCCGCCCTGCGCGAGCCCCGCGTGGCCGCGCAGGTGCAGGAACTCGTGCAGGCCGACGTAGATCGCGCGGTCGTGCGACGTGCCCGTGCGAGGGGCGACCGCCCGGACGGTGAAGGGCTCATGCTCGTGGGTCGGATCGTCCTCGAGCCCGGTGTGCGAAGGCACGAAACTCTGGCCTGCGGAAACCCCGGAGTCGGCGCCCGCGACCGCCTCCTCCCCCCCGAGCCCCCCCTCCATCCGCAAGAGGTGGGCAAGGAAGTCCGGTGTCGTTCCTACGATCGCGGTTCCGCGATACGTGTCGCCTATCGCAACCGGAATGGCGTAGTCGATGCGGTCGTCGGCGGCGAGCCTCTCCCAGAGCGCCATCGGGACCCGGCCGGGCGCGCGCCCGACATGGAAGAGCGCGGAGAGCACGAGGTCGATGCGGCTGCCTTTCGTGCCGCCGACGAGCGCTTCGACGCCGCGCGCAGTGCCGGCGTAGGAGTCGCGGGCCGCGGCTTCGAGCGTGAGCACCGCGACCAGCAGCGCGACGCCGAGCGCGACGGAGAGCGCCGTCAGCGCGCTGGCGAGCGACCGCTGGCGCAGGCTGCGCCACGCCATCGCGAGAGGACCCACCTAGTCCTTCCCGAGGATGACGGTGAGGTTGAGCAGGCGCGGGCCGCGGCGCACCGCGATGACGACCTTCTGGCCCGGCGTGCAGTTTCCGTGCACCTGGTTGAAGTTGGTCAGCGAGCGGATCGGGTTCTTCTCGAACTCCTCGACCTTGTCTCCGATCTGGAAACGGGCGCGGTCGGCGGGGCTCTTGTCCTCGATGAAGATCACGTAGACGCCGTCCTGCCTCTGCTCGAGGGAGAGGCCGAGGAAGGGGCCCATGTCGAGGCCGGTCGCGTCGCTGCGGGTGAACGGCGGGCGCGTCTCCCGCGTGGCGAGGTCGAGGCAGACGTCGGCGGCGAGGCGCGCGACCTTCTCGATGCCCTTTCTGTCGATGCCCTTCCAGTCATCGCTCGGGCGGTGGTAGTCCTTGTGGAGCCCGGTGAAGAAGAAGAGGACCGGCATCCCCTTCTCGTAGAACGACGTGTTGTCGCTCGGCGCGCGGCCGCCGGGGTTGAACTTGCAGTCGATCCGGTGGGCGCGGTTCTTGCCCTCGAGCAGTTCGGGGAAGATCGGCGAGGTGCCGGTGCCGCCCACCTGCAGCTTGCCGCGCTCGAGCCGGCCCACCATGTCGAGGTTGATCATCGCGACGCACTGCTCGAGCGGGACGAGCGGGCTCTCGACGTAGTGCTTGCTGCCGAGCAGGCCCAGCTCCTCGGCGGTGAAGAAGAGGATCAGCACGTCCCGGCGGAGGCCGTTGCGCCGCGCCGCGAGGAAGGCGGCGACTTCGAGCAGGCTCGACGAGCCGCTCGCGTTGTCGTCGGCGCCGTTGTGGATCGCGCCGTCCCCCTTGCTGCCGGCGAGCGAGCCGTAGGCGCCGAGCCCGACGTGGTCGTAGTGCGCGCCCACGACGAGCGTCTCCTTCGCGCCCTCGATGGTGCGCGGCGCCTCGATGAGGCCGCAGATGTTGCGGACCGGCAGGCGCTTCGCCTCGAGCATCGCGTGGACGGAGAGCGTCGCGCCGTCGAGGTCGCGGGAGCGCGGCTTCAGGCCCTTGTCGATCGCGCTCTGCTCGCGCTGGAGGTTGAGCCCGAGCACCTTCGCGAGCCGCTTGCCCGCGCGCAGCGTCACGTGGAACACCGGGATCCCGGAGGGGTCGCCGCCGACGTCGTGCATCGCGACGTCCTCCTTCGGCTTGCTCACGTTCTCGGGGTCGTTGACGATCACGAGCGCCGCGGCGCCGGCGCCCACCGCGGTGCGCACCTTCGCCTCGAAGACCGCATACCGCCGGCGCGTCTCCGGGTCCTTGAAAGGGCTCTTCCGGTCCTCGAACGCCGGCGCGTTGCGCAGCACGAGGACCACCTTGCCCTTCACGTCGATCCCCTCGTAGTCGTCGTAGCCGAGTTCCGGCGCCGCGATGCCGTAGCCCGCGAAGACCGCCGCCGCGGTCACCTCCCCCGCGCTCGACAGCGTGAGCGGCTTCAGGTCGTCGCCGTACCCGACCGTCTCGTCCTTGCCCTCGCGCGCGGCGGCGAGCCGCGTCTCCGCCCTGATCTCGAACCCCTTCGGCAGGCTGAAGTCCTGGAAGTAGGACCCCTTCTCCCCGAGCCCCTTCAACCCCAAGGCCGCCAGCCGCGCCGCGATGTACTCCCCTGCCGCCGCCTCGCCCGGCGATCCCGCGGCGCGCCCCTGCCGCTCGTCGTCGCTCAGCCACTTGACGTGCTCGAGGATCGCCTTGCCGTCGACGTGCGGCGGCCCGTCGTCCTCCCCTCCCCCGGCGGGGAGCGCGAGCAGCAGCGGCAGCCACGCGGACAGGCGGGGGCGCATGCCCCCTATGGATAACCGGCTTGCGCCCAAACGTACACTGTCCGCCCATGTCCGCAGGCGATCTCGCCCCCGGGAACCGGCTGCTGCGGCTCGCCCGGACCTCCATCGGCGGCAAGATGGTGGTGTCGGTCACGGGGCTGCTGCTCTTCGGCTTCGTCACCGCGCACCTCGCGGGCAACCTGCTGCTGCTGCTGGGCCGGGACGCCCTCAACGAGTACGCCCACTGGATGCACACGCACCCGCAGGCGGTCTGGCCGATGCGCCTGCTGCTGCTCCTGGTCTTCACGCTCCATGTCGGCACCGCGCTGAGGCTCGCCCGCCGGAACCGGGATGCCCGCCCGGTCCCCTACGCCGTGGACGCGACGGTGCAGGCGAGCTGGGCCTCGCGCCACATGGTGCTCTCGGGGCTCGTGCTGCTCGCCTTCGTGGTCTACCACCTGCTCCACTTCACGCTGCACGTCGTCCCGACGGGCGAGATCGAGGGGGTCGGGGGGAGGCTGGACGTCTACGGCATGGTGGTGCGCGCCTTCAGCCACCCGGTCGTCGCGCTCGGCTACGTCGCCGCGCAGGCGCTGCTCGGCGTGCACCTCTTCCACGGCAGCCGGAGCCTCTTCCAGTCCGCGGGACTGCGGTTCCACGCGCTGCGTCGCGCGGCGCTCGGCCTCGGCCTCTCCGTCGCGGCGGGCAACATCCTCCTTCCGCTCGCGGTCCTCGTCGGTCTCGTGGGCCAGCGATGAAACTCGACAGCCGCGTCCCCCGGGGCCCCCTCGAATCGAAGTGGCAGCGCTTCAGGCGCGAGATGAAGCTCGTGAATCCCGCCAACAAGCGCAGGTACCGGATCCTCGTCGTCGGGTCGGGCCTCGCCGGCGGCGCCGCGGCGGCGACGCTCGCCGAACTCGGCTACGAGGTGGACTGTTTCTGCTTCCAGGACAGCCCGCGCCGCGCGCACAGCATCGCCGCGCAGGGCGGCATCAACGCGGCGAAGAACTACGCGGGCGACGGCGACAGCATCGGCCGGCTCTTCCACGACACCGTGAAGGGGGGCGACTTCCGCGCCCGGGAGGCCAATGTCCGCCGGCTCGCCGAGCTCTCGGTGAACATCATC
>CAZMXP010000065.1:0-25052 GCA_964570285.1 uncultured Planctomycetaceae bacterium | reverse complement strand
TCCTATGAGGGGGCCCCAAAACGTTCCCGACATCACGTCATGAACGGTACAGGGGACGACTCAGGCGCGGGCGGGGGTGGCGGCCCCGAGGGCGCCCTCGGTGGCCGACGCCGGCACCCAGTGCGCGCTGACGCGGGCGAGGGTCGAGGCGACCTCCTGCTGCTGGGCCCTGCCCTCCGGGCCGCGGGCCCCTGCCGCCGCGAGGGAGAGGTCGTTGAGGGAGACGATGCCGACCGGGCGCTCCTCCGCGTCCACGACCGGGATCCGCCGCACCCGCCGCTCGCGCATCCTCGCGTGCACCTCGGCGAGGTCGGCGTCCGCCTGCACGGTGGCGATGTCGTGCGACATCACCTCCCCTACGGGCATCGCCGCGAGCGTCTTCCCGGCCATGAGGGCGGCGATGCAGATGTCGCGGTCGGTGATCACCCCCTTGAGCCGACCCTCCGCGTCCACGACCGGGATGATGCCGCAGTCGTTCGTCCACATCAGGCGGGCCGCCTCGGCCGCCGAGGCGGTCGTCCGGCAGCAGGCCACCGCCGTGCTCATGACCGACTGGACCTTGCACGTCGGCGTCTTCTTCTTCTTCGTTGCGTGTTGCTTGCGGTTCGCCACCGGGGCCTCCTCTCTTCGATGACCGGCCAGCATGCATCATGCCACGGGGGCGAAGCATCGCCCCCCCCCGGCCCCCCCGACTGACGCCCGCCACCGGCGGCGACCGATAGCTACCTTAGGGATCCGTCGAGTACATTAGGGCCACGCAGACCTCGAAACGATGACACGACTCAAGCTCAACCCGCTCAACACGCTCTTCGTCGGAGGCGCGCACCTGGTCGCGATCTTCGGCATCGTCTACCTGGCCGCGATCGAGTTCTCCTGGTGGAGCGTCGGGCTCGGGCTTCTCTGGCTCGCGCTCTGCGGGCTCTCGATCACCGGCGGCTACCACAGGCTCTTCTCCCACGGCACCTACCGGGCGGCGGCGCCGGTGCGCCTCTTCTACCTGCTCTTCGGGGCCGCCTCCGCGCAGAAGTCCGCGCTGAAGTGGTCGGCCGACCACCGCGAGCACCACGCGCTGACCGACCACGACGAGGACCCCTACAACGCGAAGAAGGGGTTCTGGTGGTCGCACATCGGCTGGGTGCTCTTCGACCGGCCGCGCAAGGCGGCCTTCGACCGCGTGCGCGACCTGATCCGCGATCCGCTCGTGCGCTTCCAGCACCGCTACTACGTCCTGCTCGCGCTGCTCGTCGGCGCCGCGGTGCCGACGCTGATCGGCTTCGCGTGGGGCGACCCGATCGGCGCGCTGCTCTGCGCCGGCTTCCTGCGCCTGATCCTCCAGTGGCACGCGACCTTCTGCGTCAACAGCGTCGCGCACATCGTCGGCAACCAGCCCTACTCGCGCTCGACGACCGCGCGCGACAGCTGGATCACCGCGCTGATCACCTTCGGCGAGGGGTACCACAACTACCACCACCGCTTCCAGCGCGACTACCGGAACGGCGTGCGCTGGTACCACTGGGACCCGACGAAGTGGTTTGTCTGGTTCCTGTCGAAGGTGGGGCTCGCCCGCGACCTGCGCTGGATGAAGCGCCCGGTCATCGAGCGCGCGAAGGAGAATGTCCGCGCGCTCGACGCGCCCAAGTAGGCGCCCAAGTAGGCGCCCGGCGGTTATCCTCTGCGGGCTTGGACGCCCGGATCCTCCTGCTCCTGCTCGCGGTCGCGGGCTGCCGCGTGCCCGCGAAGGAGCGCGCGAAGGCCGATGCCGCCGCGGCGGCCATCATCGAGAGCCGCCAGAAGGAGGCGCTCGGCCGCCAGGAGCCCTTCTCGATCGAGCGCCCCTCCGACACGCTGCGCAAGCGCCTGCTGCTGGCCCCCGCGCCCCCCCCCGGCGAGGCGCCGCAGGCGCTCACGCTGCCCGACGCGCTGCAAGTCGGCGCGCTAAACAGCCGCGAGTACCAGGCCTCGAAGGAGGCGGTCTTCCTCACCGCGCTCGACCTCGACACCGAGCGCAACGCCTTCCGCGGCATCTACTCCGGCAGCGCGAACGCCGAGGCGACCGCCGACCTCTCGTCGCCCACGGCGCCCGACGGCGTCACCGGCGGCGCCGACCTGGGCGCGAGCCGCCTGCTGAAGAACGGCGTGCTGCTCGCCGGCTCGATCGGCCTCGACGTCGTGCGCCTGCTGACCGGCGGCCGCGCCTCCGCCTACGGCCTCTTCGGCGACGCGTCGGTCAGCGTGCCGCTGCTGCGCGGCGCCGGCCGCCGCGTCGTCCTGGAGCCGCTCACGCAGGCCGAGCGCGAGGTCGTCTACGCGCTGCGCGACTTCGACCGCTTCCGCCGCACCTTCGCCGTCTCCGTCGCGAGCGGCTACCTCGACGTGCTGCGGCGCCTCGACAGCGTGCGCAACGCCGAGGAGAACTACCGAAACCTCGTCGTGCTCTCGCGCCGCACCGACGCGCTCGACCGCGCGGGCCGCATCAGCGGCATCGAGGTCGACCAGGCGCGGCAGGACGAACTGCGCGCCCGCGACCGCTGGATCGGCGCGCGGCAGGAGTACGAGGGAAGCCTCGACCGCTTCAAGACCACGCTCGGCCTGCCGCCGGACGCGAAACTCGAACTCGACCGCGGCGAACTGGAACGGACCACGCAGCAGGTGCGGGGCTCCTTCGGCATCGCGGAAGAGGGGGGGGCCGGGGGGGAGGTGCCCGCCGCCGACGCGCCCGTGGACCTGGTCGCGCCGGGACCCGAGGCGGGAAGGGACGAGGCGCGGCTCATCGCGCTCGCGCTCGGGCGCAGGCAGGACCTGCGCGTCGCGAGGGGCCGCGTCGAGGATGCGGAGCGGGCGGTGCTCGTCGCGGCGGATGCGCTGCGGGCGGGCCTCACGCTGACGGGCAGCGCCTCGGCCGGCGAGGGGCGCGGGCTGGGCTCGGCGGAGTCCGCGGACGGCGCGCTGCGGCCGTCGCGCGGCGTCTACTCGGCGGGGCTCTTGCTCGACCTGCCCCTCGAACGCACCGCGGAGCGCAACGCCTACCGCGAGAGCTTCGTCTCGCTCGAGCGGGCGATCCGGGCGCAGGAGGCGATCGAGGACGCCGTGCGCAGCGGCGTGCGCGACCGGCTGCGCACCCTCGTGCGCGCGCGGGAGGGGGTCCGCATCCAGGCGCGGGCGGTCGGCCTCGCGCGCAACCGCGTGGACAGCACCAACCTGTTCCTCGAGGCGGGTAGGGCGCAGGTGCGCGACGTGCTCGAGGCGACCGAGGACCTGATCTCGGCGCAGAACGCGCTGACCGGGGCGCTCGTCGACTACCGGGTCGCGGAACTCGAACTGCAGCGCGATCTCGACCTCCTCGACGTGGACGAACAGGGACGGTGGACCGAAGGGGAGGTGGGTGTCGATGAAGCGGGCTGAGCGGGGCGCGGTGCGGCGGTGGCTTCCGGCGGCGGCGGTGGTCGTCGCGCTCGCGGGCGGCGCCTACCTGCTGAGCGGCGCCTTCGCCGGCTCGGCCCGCGTCGATCCGGGGGCGCTCTTCGCGACGCGGCGCGGGCCGCTCGTCATCAGCGTGACCGAATCCGGCACGATCAAGAACCGCGAGCAGGTCGTGCTCAAGAGCGAGGTCGAGGGGCGCAACTCGGTGCTGACGCTTGTGCCGGAGGGCACGATGGTGAAGGCCGGGGACCTGCTCGTGCAGCTCGACAGCAGCCGCCTCGTCGACCAGAAGGGGTCGCAGGTCATCACGGTGATCAATGCCGAGGCGGCGTTCGTGCGCGCGCGCGAGAGCCTCGCGGTCGCGAAGAGCCAGGCGGAGAGCGACATCGCGAAGGCGGAGCTCGACGTGAAGTTCGCGAGGCTCGACCTGTCGAAGTACCTCGAGGGCGAGTACCCCCAGCAGCAGCAGCAGGCCGAGGCGGACATCACGATCGCGGGCGAGGAGGTGCAGCGCGCGAAGGACAAGCTCGAGTGGTCGAAGAAGCTCCACGCGCAGCGCTACCTCTCGCTGATCGAGCTGCAGGCCGACGAGCTCTCGCTGAAGAAGGCCGACCTGAACCTCGCGCTCGCCGTCTCGAAGAGGCGCGTGCTGGAGCAGTACACGCACGTGCGCAACCTCGAGGCGCTCGAGAGCGGCGTCGACCAGGCCGAGAAGGCGCTCGACCGCGTGCGCCGGCAGGCGGCGGCCGACCTCGTGCAGGCGGAGTCCGACCAGCGGGCGAAGGAGGGCGAACTCGCGCGGCAGAAGTCGCAGCTCGAGAAGCTCGAGGAGCAGATCGCGAAGTGCCGCATCGTCGCGCCCGTCCCCGGCATGGTCGTCTACGCGAGCACCGGGCAGAGCTCGGGCTGGCGCAACAGCAGCGAGCCGCTCGCCGAGGGGCAGGAGGTGCGCGAGCGGCAGGACCTGATCTACCTGCCGACCGCCGCGTCGATGATGGTCGAGGTGAAGATCCACGAGTCGAGCCTCGAGAAGGTGCGCGTCGGCATGGCCGCGCGCGTCACCGTCGACGCGGCGTCGGGGCGGAGCTTCCCCGGCACGGTCGCGAAGATCGGCGTCCTGCCCGATGCCACCTCCGCGTGGATGAACCCCGACCTGAAGGTCTACTCGACCGACGTCCACCTCGACGGGGACGCGAGCGACCTGCGCGCGGGCATGAGCTGCCGCGCGGAGATCCTCGTCGAGAGCTACGACGACGCGATCCACGTGCCGGTGCAGTGCGTCGTGCGCGAGGGCAACAAGCCGATCGTCTACCTGCCGGCCGAGGGAGGCCCGGTCCGGCGCGAGGTCGAGATCGGCCTCGACAACACGCGCATGGTGCGGGTTCTGAAGGGGCTCGCCGAGGGCGAGAAGGTGCTGCTCGCGCCCCCCTTGCACGCTCCCGTCCGGGCGCGGGAGCCCGAGCCCGGCCCCCGCACCCCCCCGGAATCGACCGGCGGAGAACCCGGATCGGGCAGGCGGCGTTCGCGTTGAGCGCCGCCACCTTCATCGAACTGCGCGACGTGCACAAGACCTACGAGATGGGCGGCACGGAGGTGCACGCGCTCGCGGGGCTGTCGATCGGGTTCGAGCGCGGGAGCTTCTGGGCGCTGATGGGGCCGTCCGGCTCCGGCAAGAGCACCCTGTTGAATCTGCTCGGCTGCCTCGACCGGCCGACGTCGGGCAGCTACCGGCTCGACGGCGCCGATGTCGGCGCGCTCGGCGACGACGAGCGGAGCGCGCTGCGGCTCCGCTATCTCGGCTTCATCTTCCAGAGTTTCAACTTGATTCCGCAGATGACGGTGCAGGAGAACATCGAGTTGCCGCTGTTCTATCTCGGCTGGGAAGAGGAGCAGGGGGCGGAGCGCGCCCGCGAACTCGCCGAACGGGTGGGGCTCGGGGCCCGGCTCGGGCACAGGCCCTCGGAGCTCTCCGGCGGGCAGCAGCAGCGCGTCGCGATCGCGCGCGCGCTCGCCAACGACCCGGCGATCCTGCTCGCGGACGAGCCGACGGGCAACCTCGACAGCGCGACCGGCGAGCAGATCATGCAACTGCTGCTGGAGTTGCATGCGGGGGGCAAGACGATCCTGATGGTGACGCACGAGACCGACATCGCCGCGCACGCGGGCGCGCAGCTGCACATGCGCGACGGCAAGGTGCTGCGCATCGAGCGGGGGGCGTGACGGTGCGCGTGCCTCGGAGCATCCGCCTCGGGGTGAAGAACCTCTGGCAGCACAAGCTGCGGTCGCTCCTGACGATGCTCGGCGTCGTCTTCGGCGTCGCGTCGGTCGTCGCGATGCTCGCCGTCGGCGAGGGGGCGAGCGCGCAGGCGCTCGACCAGATCCGGCGGCTCGGGTCCAACAACATCATCGTCAGCTCGCAGAAGCCGACCGAGGACGAGGCGGTCTCGGGCGCGAGCTCGACGCGCAGCTTCATGAGCGTCTACGGGCTCACCTACGACGACGAGGCGCGGATCCGCGCGTCGTTCCCGGAGGTGAAGCGCACGGTGCCGGTGAAGCTCCTGCGCAAGGAGGGACGCGTCGGGGAGCTCGCGATCGAGGTGAGGCTCGTCGGCACGACGCCCGACTGGTTCGACCTCGTGCGCCGCGAGGTGCTCGCCGGGCGCACGCTGGCGCCGGGGGACATGGACGCCTTCTCGGGCGTCTGCGTGCTGACGGAGCAGGGGGCGCGGCGGCTGCTCGCGACGCGGCAGTCGGTCGGCACGTCGGTGAGGATCGGCGGCGACTACTTCACCGTCGCGGGCATCGTCTCGAGCGAGGTGAGCCGCGAGGGGTCGATGCCGACGCTCGACGGCGACGTGGACGCGTACGTGCCGATCAACGTCGCGCGCGAGCGCTACGGCGAGATCATCCAGCAGCGGTCGGCGGGCTCGCGCTCGCGCGAGCTGGTCGAGTTGCACCAGATCCTCGTCGAGGTCGCGTCGCTGGAGGAGGTCGAGGGCACCGCCGCCGCGATCCGCGCGATGCTGAAGCGCTTCCACAAGAAGGAGGACTACAAGCTGAGCGTGCCGCTCGCGCTGCTGAAGCAGGCGGAGGCGACCAAGCGCACCTTCAACATCGTGCTCGGCTCCATCGCGGGCATAAGTCTCCTCGTCGGCGGCATCGGCATCATGAACATCATGCTCGCGTCGGTGACCGAGCGCACGCGCGAGATCGGCGTCCGCCGCGCGATCGGCGCGAAGCGGCGCCAGATCATCCAGCAGTTCCTGATCGAGACCGTCGTGCTGAGCACGCTCGGCGGCCTGATCGGCGTCGCCCTCGGCGTCGCGGTCCCCTGGATCATCGAACGCGCCGCCGGCATGCCGACCATCGTGACCCCCTTCAGCGTGATCCTCGCCGTCGGCATCAGCGCCGCGATCGGCATCCTCTTCGGCCTCTACCCCGCCGCCCGCGCGGCGTCGCTCGACCCCATCCAGGCGCTGCGGCACGAGTAGGTGGGGCGCGGCGCCGCGGGCCAGGCGCACGTCGCATCTGCGGCGCGCCGCCCGGTTGGTCGCCAGGCGTTCCCGCCGGGCCGCGCGCCTCGCCGCCGCGAGCCTCCCGGGCGCGGCGTCCCCCGTCCCGAAGTACATCTCGTCGGACGTCTGCCCCTCGCACGCCGAGTGCGGCAGGCGCGCGTTGTGCTCCGCGACGTAGAACGCCACGAGCGTCTCGACCTTCGCCGCCGAGTCGAGCGCGTGCAGGAAGAGCCACTGGTGCTTGAGCGACCGCCACCACGCCTCGATGAGGCTGTTCGAGAAGCAGATGTCGGTCCTCGCGAGCACGAGGCGCAGGAGGCCCGCGTCCACGAGGGCGTCCATCGAGCGGTTCCGGTTCTCGACGCCGGAGTCGGCGAGAAGCGTGGGGGGGGCGGGGGGGGAGGCGGCGCGAAGCGACGCGGACTCCCCCGCACAACCGCGCGGCGCGGGGGCGTCGGCAAGGTTGCGGCCCGCCTCGACGAGGATGCGCGCCGACGTCCCCGGTTCGAAGCGGTCGTTGAGCTGCCACGGGAGGATGCGCCGGGAGAAGTTGTCGATGACCGCATGGAGGTAGGCGCGGGTGCGATTGACAAGCCGGATGACTGTCGTGTCGATGTGCCAGATCTCGTCGCGCCTGCAGGCGCGGATGCCGACCTTCGGGCCCTTGGGATGCATGCGGAGCCGGGGGCGGCGCCAGCCGCGCGGGCGCACGAGCCTGTGCCGCGTGGAAGGCGAGGCGAGAACGCGGCCGGACCGCTGAGCGAGGATCGCGAGACAGCCGGTCGGGACGTGGCGCAGGTCCGGCGACGTCACCATCTCGCGGATCCCCGCCACCTCGGCGGCGGTCAGCGGGTGCGGCGAGGTGCCGGGCCGCGAGTGGTCGTCGTCGAGACCGCCGGGCGTCGCCGCCCGCCGCCACGAGGCGAGGCGCGACAGACTCGGGCGAAGCAGGGGGTGCAGCGCGAGCAAGAGCCGCAGCAGCGCCATGAGCCGGGCGACGCGCCGTTCGAGCACGGCGATGCGCGCGACGAGCACGGCCACCGGCGCATCGACGACGGCCGCCGTCGTCAGCTCCTCCGGGGCGCGCCTGAGCCATCCCGCCGCGGTGGAGCAGGGCTCGCCGATGCCGTGGCGATCCCCGGGTCGCGCGTCCGCTGCACCAACCGGACGAGCCTGTGGTCGTAGCTCCGCTGCGCTCGCTTCGTGGCCATGGCCCCCAGCCTGCCGGAGCGCGCCTCTCCCGGGTAGCCGGAACCTGCCGTCCGGAGTAGAATCGCTGTCGAGAACTCGAACAGGAAGTGCAGTATGTCGTGATAGAGAGCTGGGCAGCATCCGGCGCGAGTGCACCGACCACATCGTCGCGCTCGGCGAGGGTCACCTGCGTCGGATCCTCCGCGCGTACGCCGAGTACTACAACTCGGCGCGGTGCCATCAGTCGCTCGGTCGCAACGCGCCGCAGCCGCGAGAGGTCGAGCGCGGTCCCGGACCGGTGATCGCCGTGCCGTACCTCGGCGGGCTGCACCACCGCTACCGCCGCTCGGCCTGACGGCCGGATCGACCCTGTCTCCCGGAGCCCGACACGGCCCCGTCGTGCTCGCGCCGCCCCGTGCCCGAGCCACGGAGTCCCGATTCCGCCACTTCCCCGCGTGCTCGTGGCTCATTCCTGCTATGTTCGCTATCGGGTTCGGGTGCGGATGAGTTTTCGGTAGGGACAGCGGTCTCCACGGCCCGAGGCGAGCCGAGCCCGAGCGCATCCACGGCCCTCCTGGCCTCCGCCGCTGGCAGGTCCTTGCCGAGCGCCTCGAAGACGCCCGAGCCGACAGCCTTGTAGTAGGCGGCGATGGACTCGCGAGCGTGGTCTGCACGGCGAGAATCCGGGTGCGGACGAGTTCTTGGGAGGGACACGTGAGAGACAGCAAGACAATCGGTGTTAGGGTTCTTGGGGTTTGGAACTGCGGTCCAGTTCCTCCATTGCTTTTTGCAGCGCAGCCAAGAACTCCTCATCGCGCTCGTGCACTTCGGCCCACACCGGACTCTCGTGAACGAGGCGCTTCGCATCTCCAGGCCCCACCCCTGCCTCCTCGAGTGCCCTGGCAGACTTGGCCTTGCTCAAGCCCGCCGACTTCAGGAGTGCCACAGATTCGTTGATGAGTCCAGCATTTAACAGCAGTCTTAGTTGCTGCAGAGTACGGGGGTCAATCACGTCAGTGCACCTCTAGAGGTCGACGGTAAAATCAACGCCGCGATCCGCCTTGCCGGACAGGGCCTTTGCTCCGGAGATGCGATCTCCGGTTATTCGCATGCGCTGGAACCCCTGCGCCTTGAACTTCGGCCCGATCTGCTGTCGCAGTATTCGCAAGACTTCAGTCGCTCCCAGATTCCGGCGCTCCGCGCCGACGGGGAACGCCATCACGTCGGACAAGTGAACGGTCTTTCCATCGGGGCCTTCGATCAGCAGACGTGCATCGAGTTCCACGGGGCCCTTAGACGTCTGGAAGACCTCATTGTACTCGTCGCCATGAGTCCGCGCCCTGCGCTTCTTTCCTGAACGCTTACGGTCCGGCTCATCGGTCTCATGTCGCTCCTTGTCGTCGGGACGTTTCTCCTCGTCCCGATCGCGACGCCGCTTGTCCTTGTCGGGAGGCTTCCCGCGGCGGGGCTTCCTGTCGGGTATCGGAGGGAGGTCCCCTCCAGCCGTCTTGCGGCCCTTCCGCGCATCCCACAGTTTCTTCAGTCTTGCCCCCAGCCCCTTGACGAACTTCGCCCCGTACCTCACGATCACACCGCCGAGGATGTTCGCGACGACCGTGAGGATCGCCTTCCGGTCACCTTCCCATGCGCCGACCAGCAGCTCCTTGATCCTCGCGATCTCCTCCCCCGGCATGCCCGCCAGCGCCTCGGGGATCGCGGCGATCACCGCCCGCGGATCCTCGACGAACGCCCGGGCGATGTCGGGCAGCGCGAGCAGCGCCTCGACCTGCTCCTTGACGAGATCCTTGCCCGCTTCGCCCCACTTCGCGAGTTCCGCGAAGAGCGCGTCCAAGAACCCCTCCTCGAGGGCGCCGAGGTCGACTTCCGCGGGATCGACGAGTTCGACGACGGTCTCGTTGAGCCCCTCCAGTCGGCCCCGCCGGTCGCCCGCGCGCCAACTCAGGCAGTAGAGATCCCAGACGAAGCGGATCGTGTCCGCGTCCCGGATCACGCCGACGCGGCGCGCCCCTGACTTCTCCCACAGAACGAGGAATGGGGGCGGCGGCCGCTTGCAGGGGTTGCCGGACGGAAGGACGGTTCCGAACTCCTCGTCCTCGCCACCCTCCCCCTGCCACATGTCCGGGACGGCGTAGACGCGCTTGCCGTCGTCGTCGATCTCCTCCACGAAGGTCCCGCGCTTCCTCGTGGGGCCAGCGGCGTCCGCGTCGCCCTTGCCGTCGTCGTCCGGCACGTCCGGCGGCTTCGGCGGCTCGATCGTCTGCGTCTCCGGCGTGGCCTCGGGGGAGACGGGGCTCGCCGCGCCGCCGTCGCGGCCCCGGGCGCCCCCGCGCCTCGGCGGCGCCACGCCCGGCTTCGAATCCTCCGGCCCCTCGGGCTCCTCCGCTGGCGCCGCACTGTCGCGCGCCGCCGTCACCGTCTCCTCGCGCAACCCAGGCGGCACGCCGCCATCGCCTCCCTTGCCACTCTCGCCGGGGGTCTTCTTCGATGGGCCGCAGTGCTCGGGCTTGACGCAGTCGCACCTCTGCTCGGGGAGGCACGGCGGCCGGCAGCGCGCGTACGCCGGGTCGCAGCAGTCGAGTTCGTGGAGCGGGAAGCCCCCCTCGTCGATCCACTGCTGGTCGGCGCGGGCGATCGCCTGCTGCCCCTCGAGCTCCTTGATCTCCCTTCTCGCCGCCGCCTTCTCCTCGCTTGTGGCCTTCGGGTCGTCCAGGATCGCCCGCTGCTCGCGGATCGCGCCTTCGAGAAAGCGCACCGTCTGTCGCGCCGCCCTCCACTTCGCGAAGTCCGAGGGTGACAGCGCAAGCGCCTTCCGCGCGGCCTCCTGCCGCTCCTCCCTCTCCCGGCGCTTCTCGCGGAGCCGCTCCTGCCGCTCCTCCCGGTGGCGGTTCCACGCCTCCCCCTTGCGCTCGCGCCTCTGGTCGGCACGCGCCTCCGCGTCCTTCAGGCGCTGCTCCGCACGCTCCTCGCGCTCGCGACGCCGCTTCGACGCGGGATCGTCGTCCATCTTCTGCGAGAGGGCAGCCGCCGCCTTCTTGTCGGCGGCGTCGAGCCTGTCCCCGTTCCAGTCGCGCTCGACGCGGGCTCGACGCTCCTTTCCCCGCTGCTCCTCGATCCCGGCATCGATCTTCGCGATCTCGTGCTTGGCCGCGATCCAGTCCGCGTGCGCAGCGTTCTCGGCACGTTCCGCCTTCGCCCTTTCGGCAGCGTTCCCCGCCCTGCTCTTTGCCGCTGCCGCGTCCAGTCTCGCCTTCTCGGCGCTCGCCATGGCGCCCTGCTTCTCCTCGCGCTTGCGTTGGAGGTCTCCTCGCTCCTTCGCCGCCGCCCTCAGGTCGTTGTCGGCCCTCGCCCACCGCTTCACGCTCGCCCCCGGGTCGCCCCCCGAGGCTCCCCTGCCTCCGGAGTAGAGCGCCGTCCCCCGGCCCGTCGCGACCATCGGCTCCGGCGTCGGCACCCCCTCGCTCGCCGCCACCTGCGCCGAGCCCGACCCCTCGGTCGCGACGCCGGTCGTGTCCGCGGGCCCGGCGTGGCCTCCCCACTGCACGCTCGCACGTTGCGACGAGCCGTCCGCGATTTCTGTTGCATTCCGGCGGCCCGGCACGGTGCCGAGTTGCGCGGCGGTGCGCCGCGTGGACGGCGCGCCCGGCGGTGCGGCGGCGGTCCCCCTGCCGAAGCCGCGGTCCGCGGGGAAGTCCGGGGGTGTTGCGAGTTGGCGCTGCCCGGGCGCAGAGTCCGCGTCGGGGCGCGGCTTCTCGCCGGCGGCCGCAGGGGGGCCCGGGGGGCCGGCTGGCTTGAGTTCGCCCCCCAGAGAGGCGGCGAAGCGGTCTGCGTGCTGCAGCGCCGCCTGCGACCCCGCGTGCGCGGCGCCCATCCACACGTCGCCGACGACGAAGGAGTCCTTCCCCGGGCTGGCCACAGGATCGACGGCGTGCTTGCGGTCGCCCTCCCGCGGCGGAGCGGCGCCCGCCCACGGACGGGCGGGCGGCGCCGCGCGCGGGACCGTGCCTCCGCCAAGGGCCGCCGGGGGCTCGCGCCCCTCGCCCTTCTCCAGCCCCGTGCTCTCAAGCCCGCGCGCGCTCTCCATCCTCACGTCGGCCGGTCCCACCGGACCTTTGCCCGCTCGGGGCGGCGCGACTCCCGGGGGCGAGAGCACGCCTTGGCTCGCCGACGGCGGCGACAGGCGCGCCTCGGCCCGGGCCTGGTTCGCGGGGGGGCCGACGTCGAGCGAAGTGCCGTCTGTGGCCACTGCCGCAGCCGCGCCCGGCCGCTTGGGGTCGGCGAGTGCCGCGCGCGAGCGCGGCGGAGGGGTGTAGGCAGCGCCTATGGGCCGGACCATCACCACGGCCTGCCTCCCGTCCGACGGCTTGTTCCGCCTCGCCCTGCTGTCGCGCCTGGCGCGGCGACGACGCTGCGGTCGTCGATGCCCGCCGAGTGGCGGTGCGGCGCCAGCGACGCGACGCTGCCGGCGGTGCCGCTCGGCGGCGCGAGCGCTCCCGCATCGAACGTGCGCTTGTCCCCGGTCACGCCCGTCGTGAGGGAGGCCTGCGAGCCGGCGGACCGCGGAGGTCCGGAGCCCTCGGGACGCGCCGGATCGGCCGATGCAGCTCCCCGCGTCGCCGGTTCCGCGAGCCTCGGATGCAAGGGCGGTGCGACCGTCGTCGGCGTGCGCGCGAGCTCGCGCGCCGCGGGGGGGCCGACCGGTGTCCGGCGCGGATCGCCGGGATGGAGTTCCGCGAGGGAGGGCGGCGCCGGGCGCTCCCCTCGCCGCGATGCGGTCGTGGGAGGCATCTCGCGGACGTCGATGAGCGCGGGGCCCGGCGCCGCCGTCGCGGCAAGCGTCGAGGGGCCGTCGGCTGAGCGCTCGGCGTCGGTCCCGGACGCGCCGCCGTGCGTTACGGCCTCCGGGGAGCCGTGGACCAGTGGCTCGCCGGGTTGGCGCCCCGCGGGCGGCGCGATCATCGCCCCAAGCTCTAGCGGCCTCGGCGGGAACGGCCAGGGGAACCGCGCGCGTCCCTTCTCGGGCGCTGCCGGGATCGGCGGAGTCTCATGGGACGGGCCTGTATGCACGAGGATCCTCGGCTCCTCGGGGAGCACGTCGATGACCATGCCGTCCTGCGGCTCCGCCGGAGGCAGGACGATTCGCGGCTCGTCGACACACTTGCAATCGCATGTGTCGAGCGCCGGAGGCCCCGCCTTGCCTCGCCA
This sequence comes from uncultured Planctomycetaceae bacterium, assembly GCA_964570285.1. Taxonomy (GTDB): domain Bacteria; phylum Planctomycetota; class PLA2; order PLA2; family PLA2; genus CAZMXP01. The sequence continues at coordinate 11,703 of CAZMXP010000065.1, read as the reverse complement.
GAGCTCCCTGCTCTCGATCCCCGGGAAGATCTCGCGGGCCGCATCCAAGTCGTGCGCGCGCTGAGCGCACCTCCTGATGCCAGCACCGGCCGGGGCGCGCGTGCTGGGCGCCACGCAGCCCGCGGCCTCGGAGTCCCCGTCGTCATCGGTCCACTCGTCCGGTGCCTCCACGGCCGCGTCGAAGCTGTCGGGGGAGGCCGACGCGCAGGGGGATCGGGGCGGCGCCGGGATGTCGAGGACCCCGCCCCACGGTGGGGGCCCCGCCTCCAGCGGCTCGTGTACCGTGGTGCCGGTGCCGCGCGGAGGAGGCGCCCAAGGGCCGACGCAGAGGTCCAGCGAGGAGGCCCGCGGGCGACGCTCGCGGTGCCACTCGCCGCACCGGTCCCGCGCCGCGAACGGCAGCTCCACGGGCGGGCGCGCCGATGCTCCGCGACGTGTCAGGGCCGAGCGGGGGATGCCGACGGCGGGCGTCATCACACCCAGACTCTCGACGATCCGCTGGAAGTGGGCGAGATCGGGAGGGGCCTGCGCCCCTCCGTCCTCGTCGCCTGGGTGTGCCGCGGCGATCGTGCCCTGCCCGGTTGCTCCGGCCTCGACGGGAGTGCCGGCCGCCCCGCAGTCCGCGCACCCGCATCCCGCGCCCGCCGCCTTGGCGCATCCGCACGGGCGCGCGCCGGCCTCTCCGGCCCGCCGGAGAGGCTCGGACGCATCGCGGCACGGCTCGAGGCAACCTACGGCCGGCATCATGGGGCTCCGGTCACCTCCTCCGCAAGTGGAGATCCCCCGTCGCGCGCAGCGACACGGTGGGGATCTCCGAGGAGACGCCGGCCTGCGTGACCTTTCCCCGGATCCAGGACCTGCTCAGCGAGGCCGAGTACGTCACCTCCGTGTCCTGTCCGGGGTCGCCGCTCGCCAGGACGAACCAGGCCTGCTGGTCCGTCGACTCCTCGAGCACGAAGAGGAACGAGTGCATCGCCGCGATCTCCCCGCGCCAGACCTGCAGGGTGATCGACTCGTACGGCGTCGCGTCGATCGGCAGCGTCACGAACGTGCCGGTCCCGTGCAGCGTCGAGTAGCGGCCGAACAGGACGACCGGGACGGAGGGCTCCCTCATGGCGGGCGCGCCCCTAGCTCTCGCGCCGCTCGAGGTAGCCGATCGCCCAGCAGCTCGCCGCCGGCAGCGTGCCCCCGATCGTGACCTTGATGCGGAACCAGCGCTTGTTGAGCTCGGGCTTGTACTGCGCCTCGGTGCTGAGGCCCGGGTCGCCGCCGGTGCCGTTCGTGCAGGTGGACCAGGTGAGCTGATCGGTCGACTCCTCGAAGACGCACGCGAAGGTGCCGGCCGTGCCGATGATCGGCCCGCGCCAGACGTTGACGATCGCCTTGCTGTAGTCGCTCACCTCCATCCCGATCGTCGTGAAGTCGGTCGCGCCGACGTACGACGTGTAGCGGGGCAGCAGCACCAGGGGGACGAGTTCTCCGGCCATTGTCTTCTCCTTGCCATGTCCCCCCGCGCATCGACCGTCGATGCGGCGGGAGGCTCGACCTCTGCGCCGGCGCGCCCTGCGCCGACGCGTTCACTGACTTTCACGGCGCTTCTCGGCGCCGAGGTTGCTCACCTGTTCGATTCGACTCCCGGCCCGGCGTCGTTCTCCTCGCGGGGCAGCTCGTCGTCCAGCGCGTCGGGCTCCCCGCGCGCGGCGTTCTCCGCGGCCCGTGCCGCCGCCTCCGTCACCCAGTCGCTGCACTCCTCGGGGGAGTAGGTCACGGTGAATTGGGGCGACGGCGAGGCGACAGGGTTGCCTGCACGCCAGACGTGCAGGATCCCCTTGTACCGGTGGATCTCGAAGCGGTCCGAACTCATCGCGCTTCCTCCTCACCTCTCGCCCGCGGCCCGCCGGGGGTGTCGCCATCGGCGTCCCCCTCTTCCGGCGCCGCGATCCACGCCGGCTCGAAGAGCCAGAGCGATGCCGGGCCGCGGCCGGAGTGCCCGCTCCCCGCGACCTCGTGCCGGAGGATCCGCTTGATGTCGGTGGCCCGCATCGTCAGTTCGCAAGCGCCAGCGGGGATGTCGGCCTGGCGCAGCAACGCCCAGGCGTCCTCCTCGCGGTCCCTGTGGTAGACGGAGAAGGTGAGGGAGTCCGCCCCTCCGAAATCGGCGACCGCGATGCCGAAGCACGCCTCGGGCGCCTTGCCGTGGAAGGGCTCCCCGACGAATCGGAAGTCGCTCATCCGACCGGTCCTCCGGACGGCCGGGTCCGGGTCGGACGGTGCTCCCCGAGTCGCGACGCGCCCCGCCGTCGCCAGTCGACTTCCGATCCCGTCGTCCTCATCGCGCCACCTCCTCGCGGCCGGACGCCCGCCCGGTCCGCGGCACTCTCCGCTGGCGCCCGCGATCCGGATCGCGAGGCATCGCCCCCGCAGGCCCGTGCGCCGCTGAACTCGACCGCCACCGTAGTGGCACCCGCCGCTCTGCGCAAGGTGGCCAATAGGACAGTGGCCAAGAGACGACAACCAAACCTAATGGAACGCGTCGCCGTGGCGAAGGGGGCCATTCCGCGAATCCGATCAACGGACCGGCTTTACATTTTTTTTCGCGCTAGAATCGGCGCGGGATGTAGACGCGGAGGGGACGCATGGACCAGGGGAAGCGACCGGATGCCCGCAAGCGCCTGCGACGGCGCGCCTCGGACCTGGGCCGGATCTTCGCGGAGGCGGCGACGATGCACGGGCTGAGCCCGCGCGAGACCGAGGTCGGGGCAATGGTGTTCGGCGGTCGCACGAACGAGGGCATCGCTCGACTGCTCGACATCTCGGTGTCCGCCGTGAAGAAGCACAGGGACCGCGCGTTCCGGAAGTTCGGCGCCCGCCGCGTGGTGGAGTTCCTGCACGCCGTCCACCTATCCGGGAAGTAGCCGACGGCGTCCCGGGCCACGCCGCTGCTAGCCGTCTGCTCGGCTCGCCGGAAGATTGGAATCCGTCACGAAAGGACTGGATTGCGTCGCGCGGCAGAACCCCAATGCGCGCATGGCAACGACAACGACGACCACGAGGCGGGCGCTCGCCCTCGCGAAGCGCTTGCGCAGCCGGATCGTCGCGAGCGCCGACGTCTGGCACTTCGCGAGGAGCGATTTGGCGGTGAGATTCCAGTGCGCGCGGATCTGGAACTCGAACGGCCGCCTCGCTTGGCTGCGGCGCGCAGGGCTGATCACGGACGCCGAGACGCGGGTGACGCGATGAGGACCACAGGAGAAAGCCTCGCGGAGGAGACCATTTGCTTCGCGGACCGCGCGGTGACCGTGCATCTCATCCGCGGCCTCGCGCGCCCCGGGCCGTGCGGCTGGATGGTCCCCGCGCACTACGCGGTGACGGTCGAGGACTCGCGCGGCGCGATCCACGAGTGGGACCAGTGCTGAGCCTTCTCACGGCCTTCCGCGCATTCTGTCCACGTCGCGCGTCAGGCGCGGACGTCCCACGAGCGACGCCGCCACGCCCCCGATCACCGCCGCGCGCAGGCCTGCCGCGTCGATCCACGCGGCGAGGTCGCGCAGGGCGGCTGTCAACCCGGCGAGAGGGCGCTCGTCAGCCACGGGCGTCCCGGAGGCGCTTCCAGCGGCGCCAGACCGCCGTCTCCCCCTCTGCGAGCCGGTCGTCCCAGCCCAGATCCCGGACCGACGCCATGAGCGCGGCGAGCTGGCGGAGTTTCACCTCGATGGGCGTCGCGCGCAACTCGGCGATCTCGCGTGCGCGTAGGAGCTCCCAGCGGCGCTTGAACGCGGTCGCCTGCTCCTTACGTCAGCGGTGTGCCCACGCCTCCAGTCTACCGTCCTTACCGTGCACGGATTCCGGATACGCAGCAGCGGCGAGAACGAGGGCAGTCCTTCCGGTGCAGCCAAGGCGCGAACCTCCGGCGGCAGCGCCTTGTAGAGCGCCCAGAACCGGGACGAGGCGAAATGCCTCAAATCTCCCGCGTCTTCCCAGACTTGTGCTCTGCGCGCGCTTCCGATACGAGCCGATCGAGCTTGCCCTTCCTCGAATCGCCCTCGATCTCGTCGTCCCAGGCGCGGGCATCGAACTCGACGAACCAGGCGCGGAACTTCCTCAGGTCCTCGGGGGAGAGCGCGCGCACGTGCTTTTCGAGTTGCTCCAGGATGGTCATGATGAGGCCTCGATTAGGGGCTTCCCTCCGGGGAAGTCTCGCCACTGCGATGCTACCACGACGCGCGGGCACTCAGCCACTAGCACCGGTGTAAGGTGTTGGCGAAACACGGGTTGCGGGGATCGGGTGCGGACTTGGAGTCCGCAGGGGCGGCGTGCCGGAGTGTCACTTGTTCCGCCGCCGCCCCGGGTTCGCATCGGGGTTGCGCGGGCCCTCGGGCTCGGGCAGGTCGCCCTCGAGGCGGATGTTGCATCCGGGCAGCGCCGCCCGGAGCGCGGCGACGCCCTTCTCCGTGACCTTGCTTTCCCAGAGGAAGAGCGATTCGAGCTTGGCGAGACCGGCAAGGGCGGCTACGCCCGCGTCGGTGACGGCGGTGCCGTAGAGGTTGAGGCGGCGGAGCTCGGGTGGGCCGCCGTGGCCGAGGGCGCTGACTCCCTTGTCCGTGACTGCCGTGCGTTGCAGGTCGAGGCGCAGCAGCGCGGGCATCTTCGCGATCTCGGCGATCGACGAGTCCGTGACCTTCGTGTCGCCGAGGGAGAGGATCGCGATGTTGCGGCGCAGGGCGGCGAGGGCGACGATCGCCTTGTCGTCGCCGCGGGCGGGTTCGGCGATGAAGTCGACGCGCAGCAGCGGGCTGCCGTCGAAGAGCGGCTCGATGCGGGCGCCCGTCGCCTTCGAGGCCGCATCGATGGCGGCCTGCGGCGCCGCGGGCAGGCCCTCTCCGACAGAGCGCCAGAGCGCGAAGGGGTCGTTCGCGGACGGCTGCGCCTGCTTCGGCGCCGCCTCCGCGATCCAGCGTCTGAGGAGGTCGCGCTCGGCCTCGGGCAGCGTCTCCCCGTCGGGCGGCATCACGTCCTCGTGGTCGCCCGGCAGCGCGATGCGGCGCATCAGTTCGCTCTTCTCCGGATGGCCCGCGACGACGACGGGCTTCTTGCCCCCGGACCCCCTGAGAATCAACTCCAACGAGTCGAGGCGCAGATCGCCCTTCGGCTTTCTCGCCTTGCCCTTGTACTCGACGGCGTGGCACTGGTAGCAGCGCGCCTCGAGGATGGGCACTACGTCGCGCGCGAAGTCGACCGGGTCGGCGGCGAGCAGCAGGAGCAGCAGCGTGGTCGTCATGACTTAGAAGAGCGCGAGCACCGGCGTGCCCTTGTCGGCGACGGTGAAGGGGCGGCCCGACGGCGAGTAGAGCTTGTGCTCGAGCGGCAGGCCGAGCGCGTGCGCGATCGTCGCGTTGAAGTCGGGGACCGTGACGGGGTTCTCGACGATCTCGCGCCCCTCGGCGTCGGTCTTGCCGTGGGTGCGGCCGCCGCGGATGCCGCCGCCGGCCATCAGCGCCGAGAAGGCCTTCGGATAGTGGTTGCGGCCGCTCGCGCGGTCCTGCGAGATGTCGGGGGAGCGGCCGAACTCCGTCGTCAGCACGACGAGCGTCTCGTCGAGCAGGCCGCGCGCGTCGAGGTCCGTGAGCAGCGCGCTGAGCGCGCGGTCGACCGGCGGGCAGAGGTCCTCCATCTGCTCGAAGTTTTCGCTGTGGGTGTCCCAGCCGCCGCTGACGACCTCGACGAAGCGCACGCCGCGCTCGACGAGGCGGCGCGCGAGCAGGCAGCCCTGCCCGAAGCGGTCGTCGCCGTACGCCTCGCGGACCGCCGCGGGCTCCTGCGCGATGTCGAAGGCGGCGAGGTCGCTGCTCGACATCAGCTTCACCGCCTGCTCGTAGATCTTGGCGTAGTCGTCGAGCGCCTTGCCGTCGTACCGCTCGCGGAAGGCCGCGTTCATCTGCTCCAGGCGGTGGATCCGGTCCTCGAAGCGCGCCTCGGAGATCCCCTCCGCGCGGCGGCTGTTCGAGAGCCCCGCGGCGGGGTCGCCGATCGGCAGCGGCATCAGCGACGCGTCGAAGAAGCCGCGCGACGCCGTGCCCGCGCCGCCGCCGACGACGACGTGGCCCGGCAGAGTCGGGTTGAGCCGGCCGCGCATCCTCTCGAGCCACGCGCCCATCGACGGGTGCTGGATCGTGCCGCGCAGCATGTAGCCGGTGTGCATGAAGTAGCGGCCCTGCTCGTGCGCGCCCTGCGTCGAGTTCATCGAGTTGATCACGGCGACGCGGTCCATGCGCCTTGCGAGCAGCGGGAAGTGCTGCGAGACGCGCACGCCGTCGGCGCTCGTCCGGATCGTCTCCGTCGGCCCCTGCGTCGCGGCGCCCGGCTTGGTATCAAACGTGTCGAGATGGCTCATGCCGCCCGCCATGTAGAGGTAGATCACGTTGCGCGCCGTCGCGGGGCCGAGCGGGATCGCCGCCTCCTCCGCCGCCGCGGCGAGCCGCGTCAGCCAGGGCATCGCGCCGAGGCCGAGCAGCCCCTTGGCGGCGCCCGCGACGAAGTCGCGCCGGGTGCAGTCGTCGCAGCGGTTCGAGAGCTTGGTGAGTCGCATGGGGTCCTCCGCTAGCGGACGAAGAGGAACTCGTGGCTGTTCACGAGCGTCCAGACGAGGTCTTGCAGCGCGCGCGCGCCGCTCTTCGCGATGTCGGGCTCCCACAGCGCGCTCTCGCCGCGCGTCGGCGCGCGGCCGAGCACCGCGAGAAAGGCCACGCGGACCTTGCCGGGCACGTCTCTCGCCCCTTCAAGCTCCTTCGCGAGCACCGCCGAGCGGTTGTTGAGCAGCCGCTGCTCGAGGAAGTCGTTGAGCAGCGCGAGCACCTGCGGCACCGTCGCGTCGGCGTGCGAGGCGTCGATGAGATCGCGTTCGGACTGCCCGAACTCCAGCAGCAGATGTCCAGGGGGCGCGGGGGACGGGAGGTCGCTCGCGCGCTGCAGGTCGCGCAGCGCGCGCCCGCCGCGCAGCCGCTGCCGCTCCTCGGGCCCCGCCGACGCCATCTCGCGGATCATCTCGTTCCTCCGCTCCTCGCGCAGGCGCTGCTGCTCCTTGCGCGCCGCCGCGGGATCGGTGTAGCGCAGCACCATGAGGCCCGTGCGCTCGAGGATCTGCTCGTCGGTCGCGCTCGCGAGCGTCTCGTGCTCGCGGTAGACGAGTTCCGCCCGCGGGCTCTTCGGCGGCGCGAGCGTCCCGTCGAGGTCGGGCACGACGAGCGTCAGCATCGAGTCCCACGCCTGCTCCGCCGTCATGCGCCGCATCAGCGGCCCGCGCAGGTCCGCGGCGTCGCCGGGCACCTCGGCCGGCAGGCAGGCCTCGCGATGCCAGTGGCGGGTGTAGAGCAGCGTGCGCTCGAACTCGCGCAGGTCGTAGCCGAGCTCGCGGACGAGCGCGGCGAGGTGCGTGAGCAGCTCCGGCGCGGTCGAGAGCGTGTCCTCCTTGAGGTCGTCCACCGGCTCGATGAGTCCGCGCCCGAAGAGGCGCTTCCAGACGCGGTTGGCGATCACGGCCGAGAAGCGCTCGTTCTCGGGCGACGTGACCCACGCGGCGAACGACTCGCGCGAGTCGATCTCCTCCGCCTGCGGTCCTCCCCTGCCGCGGCGCTGCTGGTTCTGCCTCGCGCGGCGCGGCTCGCGCTGCGGGGAGGGGGGGCTCGCCTCGAGCGAGAGGCTCGGGGCGAACATCGCGTGCGCGGTGACCCAGGAGAGGGGCTTCGCGTCGTCGTACTGGTAGTCGGCGGGAAGCTGCGCCGCGCCGGTTCCGGTGCCGTAGATCCCGGTCATCGACGGCTCGAGCGTGCGGAAGAGCGCGCGCACGCCGTTCTGTCCCCAGCGCTGCTGCGCCGTGCGCATCAGCGGGATCGCGCGCGGATCCTCCCGGGGCCGCCTCTCGTACTGGATGCCGCCGGTGAAGGCGACCATCTCGAAGTACTCCTTCTGCTTGAAGGAGTCGAACGGATGGTTGTGGCACTGCGCGCACTCGACCCGGGAGCCCAGGAAGAGCCGGATCGTGTTCGACATGTTGTCTTCGGGCATGTTGCGGTCGCGCATCAGGTAGCCCGTCGCGCCGTTGTCGCGCTTGTGCACCGGCCCCTCCGCGGTGAGCAGTTCGCGCACCATGTCGTCGTACGGCTTGTTGGCGGCGAGCGACTCCTTGAGCCAGTGCGCGTAGGGCTCGCCGGAGATCTGCCTCGGCAGGCGGCTCTTCACGCGCAGCAGGTCCGCCCACCAGTTGAAGAGGTGGCTCTCGTGCCCCCGCGCCCCCAGAAGATCGTCCACGAGGGCGAGGCCCTTGTCGGCACCCTTGGCCTCGACGAACGACGCGAGCTCGGAAGTCGTCGGGATGCGGCCGAGCACCGCGAGGTAGGTGCGCCGCGCGAAGGTCCCGTCGTCGCAGGGGGGGGGGGCCTTGAGCTTCTTCTCCGCGAGGACAGCCTCGAGGAGCGCGTCGACGCGCGCCGCCGCCTTCAGCGCGGGTGCCCGGCCGCGCGCCGCCTCCCCGGCGCTCGCGACCAGCGCCGCGAGGGCCAGCAGGAAGGGGGGGGCGAGGCAGACGAGGCGGCGGAGGTTCATCGACATCATTAACCCATGAGCCCGGACGGGGTTTCGGGTGCTTCAATAGATGGCGCCTTGAGGCGCGTCGCGTTCCTGCTCCTTCTCATCGGCAGGATCGCCGGAGCCGACCCGGCGACGGCCGCCGCGGAGGTGGTCGCGCTCCACCGGAAGGGGGGCGACCTAGGGCCGCTGGCGGCGCGCGACGACCCCGACCCGTGGCTCGTCGCGGACGCGCTCTGCGAGATGGGGGAGTTCGAGGTCGCCGAGGCGTACGCGAGGGCCGCGCCGCGGCGCGATGTGGAGGCGCTGCCGCGGCATGTCGCCGCGCGGCGGGCGGGGGGGGCGGGCCTCTCCTTGGAGGCCGGGGACGCCGCTGCGAAGGCGCGGGAGCTCGGCTGGTTCGCGCGCGAGGCGAGGGAGCTTCACCTCGCGGGCGGGGCCGCTCTCGACGCCGGGAACCTGCCGCTGGCGCGCGACCTCTGGCGTGCGCGGCTCGAACGCGAGGTGGAGCGGGGGAGCCTCGACGGCATCACGCGCGCGCAGGCGAACCTCGGCATCGTGCTGCGCGATCTCGGCGAGGTGGCGGAGGCCTTCCGCCTCGAGGAGGCCGCGCTCGCGGGGGCGAGAAAGCTCGGCAACCGGCATCTCGAGGCGATCGTCCGCGGGAACCTCGGCAACCTGCACCATGTCGTGCGCGACTACGAACGGGCCCTCGAGTACCACGCCGCGGCGCTGGCCTACGCGCGCGAGTCGGGCGATGGCGGCCTCGAGGCGATGTGCTCGGGGACGATGGGGCTCACGTGCAGGGATCTAGGGCGCTACGACGAGGCGCTCTCGCACTTCGCGCGGGCGAAGGCGCTGCTCCTCGAGATGGGGGACGACGACGGGGCGCTCGCCACTTCCTCCAACATCGCGCTCACGCTCCTGACCGCGGGGCGACACGAGGAGGCGCTGGTCATCCTCCGCGACGTGCAGGCGGCGCAGGAGCGGGCGAACGACAGGCGGGGGCTCCTCTACACCTTCGGGTACGTCGCGAGCGCGCACCTCCAGCGCGACGAGTTCGACGCCGCGCTCGCGGCGCGGCAGCGGGCGGTGGCGCTGGCGCGCGAACTCGAGGACCGGGACTCTCTCGCCGTTCAGCTTGCGGGGCTCGCGGCCGTGCAGATCCAGCGCGACGCACTTCCTGAAGCCGCGAAGGCGGCGGAGGAGTCGCTCCGGCTCGGGGGCCTCTCGGTGCGCGGCCTCGCCCCGGAGCAGGGCGCCCGCGCTCGGGAGCGGTTCGAGCATCCGGCGCTGGTCGGGTTTCTTGCCGCGCGCTGGGGTGGCGACGCCGATCTCGCCTTCTGGTTCGCCGAGTGGGCGAGGGCGGGGTCGCTTGTCGAGTCCCTCGCCGCGGGGGAGGCGACGCGGGAGGCCGTCGTGCCGGCGGCCGTCCTCCAGGACGAGCGCGAGGCGCGCCGTGCGGAGAGCGTCGCGCTGCGCGACTATCAGGCGGCGGTCGCGGCCGGGGAGAGGGATGTCATGCGCGAGGCGCGCGCCGCACTCGACGCGGCGCGGCGCAGGCTCGTGGAGGCGGCGGAGCGATCGCAGCGCGAGGCCAAGGCGGCCGCGCCGGTGTTCTATCCAGAGCCGGCGACGAGCGAGTCGGTCCGCGCCGTTCTCGCGGAGCACGAGGTGCTCGTCCTCTACCTGCTGACACGCCCGCGCGCGACGGCCCTTGTGCTGACGCGGCAGGGTGCCGAGGTCTGCCTGCTCGAGGCGGCGGCGGATCTCGAGGACGCCGCGACGGCACTCCACGCCGCCGCGGCAGGAGGCGCCGCCGCGGTCGAGCGGGCGCGCAGGCTGCTGATCGATCCGCTGCCGATCCCCGAGGGGACAACGCGCATCCTGATCTCGCCCGAGGGGGTGCTCGCGACCGTGCCGTTCGCGGCGCTTCTCGATTGGCCCGTCGCCTACGTTCCCTCCGGGACGGCACTGCTCGCCCTGCGGCGCCTCCCCCCTCCGCCAGGGAGGGGGGTGCTCGCGATAGGCGACCCGGAGGGCAACCTGCCCTCCTCCCGGGAGGAGGCCGACGCGGTGGGAGACGAGGTGCTGCTCGGCCCGCAGGCCACCCGCGCGGCGCTCGCGGGGGCGCTCGCCGGGAACAAGCGCTGGCGGGCCCTCCACCTCGCCTGCCACGGCCGGGTGGACGCCGCCCGGCCGTCGCTCTCCGCGCTGGCCCTCGCGGACGGCCCGCTGACCGTGCTCGACCTGTTCGGCCTGAGGGTGCCCGCGGACCTTGCTGTCCTCGCTGCCTGCGAGTCAGGAATCGGCCATAACTACAGTGCTGACGGGATCTTCGGATTCGTGCATGCGTTCGCCGCGTCGGGCGCCCCCCGGGTGCTCGTGAGCCTGTGGAGGGTCGATGACGAGGCAACCGCGGTGCTCATGGGCGGGTTCTACCGGCTCTGGCGAACGGGTGGGACGGACGCCGCCGCCGCCCTCCGGGCCGCTCAGGAGGCGGTGCGCGCCGAGCCGAGGTGGGCCCACCCGAGGTACTGGGCGGCGTGGCAGCTTTGGGGGGTGCCGGATTAGGGGGGGGCAGGGGGGGGTGAGGTTTCCTAGGGCCCGTCGCCCGCTTTGCGGGCCATGGGCCCCCCCGCACTGCGCGCGGGGAAGTAGACAGGCTGGTAGACTCTCTGTTGTCTCGGTTGCCGGCCGTTCCCAAGGAATCGACCCTGGCTCGGCTTCCGCTTTTAGTTTGTGTGTGTGTAATCGAAGTTCCGACCAGACCTTTCCGTCGATTGAGAAAAGGATCCCGGGCCGCGAACGGAAAGGACCATTTGCAATGGGAACGAAGATTTTCGTGGGAAATCTCTCTTTCGAGGCGACCGAGCAGGATCTGTTTGATCTCTTCTCGGCCGACGGCCGCAAGGTCGAGCGGGTCAGCATCGTGACGGATCGGGACACCGGTCGTCCGCGCGGGTTCGCCTTCGTCGAGATGGGATCGGCCGCCGACGCGAGCGCGGCGATCTCCGCCTGTGACGGCCAGGACCTCCGCGGGCGTCCGATTCGCGTCAACGAGGCCAACGAGCGTCCGCGCGGCGGCGGCGGTGGCGGCGGCGGCGGCGGCGGCGGTGGCCG